>CALYAO010000020.1 GCA_944393605.1 uncultured Clostridia bacterium | reverse complement strand
ATTGGACATGACAAACTACTGCCTTGCCTATCTGCTTTTTATGGGGCTTGCCCTGCCTTGTTCGATTCTGGCGGCTGCCGCCTGTTATCAATTTACGCAGAGAGCCGATTTGTCTATCGTCTTGTTCGCGGCCTTTGCGGCTCTGAGCCTGACGATATGGTCGGACAACTGGCAGCTGTGCTGGCTGAACCCCTGCGTATGGGCGCTGTCGGACGATTTTACCAACTACCGCATTTTTCGCTCCGCCTTGTATATGCGTTTAACGTGGCTTGCAGCGCTCAGCGGAGTGTGGATATTGTCCTGGTGCTGTATCCGGCAGCATGGGAAGGGCATTCTTGGCTCTTTGCTCCGCAGCAGCCGTCGGGCATACCGCCCTGTTATCGCTGTACTCTTGATTGCTTGCTCGGGCGTAGCCTATGGTGCCCAGCCGATTATCGATCACAGCAACCCGGATGAAACTGCCATGACCTTTTTAGAGATCCCATATCTCGAAGAAGTTGTCTGCACCGGCCGCACTGCGGAAGTGTATCCGGATACCGTCGCTGGCACCGTAACAGGCAGGGCAACTTATAGGTTTCTAAACGCCTCTGGGCAGGCGCAAACGGCGGCCTTTGGTATCACCCCGGGGTATGCCGTCTCTTCAGTCAAAGCGAACGGAGAGGACGTACCCTTTTCCATCGGGGATTATCAGGAGTTTAACGAAGCCATGCTGGAGGCTGAAATCCCTGCAGAGGAGGACGTGGAACTTGTAGTGGAATACGGCGGTTTCCCGCAGGAAAGCTGTAACATGTCTAATATGCAGGGCAGCACGGAAATCAGCGGGGAATATATCTGCCTTGAAAATGCGGCGCTTGCGCCGCGGCTTATGAATGTGATGCCCGATGAAGGCATGTACCCTGCCACGATAGAGATCACCCTGCCCAAAGGCATGACTGTGATCCCCTTCTGTGCAAGCGAGGCGGAGCTCGTATCGGAACGGGAGGACGGCACCGCCACCTGGCGCTATGAGGACAACGGCACGGGTGGGATCCTCTACGCCGGAGATTACATATGCGAGGAGATCGAAGCAGGCGGCATTACCATCGAATTCTACTACGGACGCAAGCACCAGTCGGTGATGGAAGCTGCCGGGGCTGTAGAAGCCGTTCGTGCGGTTGTGGATTACTGTACCGAACACTACGGCCCGCTTTCGTTTGGTATGGGTGATACGCTCAAGCTCATTCAGAGCCGGGTATCCGGCGGCGGATATGCCACAGACGGCGCCAGCCTGCTGGACGAGGCGGATTTCACGGCTGTAAACTTAAGAGACAACAGCAAAGGGGCTGTCTCGGGCGAGGTTATGATCCATGAGCTTGTCCACCAGTGGTGGGGGCTTGCCAATATGTTTGACAGTGCAAACGAGACGGACCCCTGGTCGGCGGAGGGTCTGACCGTCTACACGACCTACCGGATTGTCAAAGAGCTGTACGGCGAAGACTACGCCAAGCAATATTACGTGGATCAGTGGCAGCAGGAAGTGGACGACTACTATTTGAATTTCTATGTCCGCAACCCGGAATATCTGGAAAGATTACCGGAGGAGAAACGGCTGGCGGTTTCGAACAGTCTTACCCATGTGCGCCAATACTGCGAGATGCCGCTGAAAATTTTAAAGGCGGAAGAGCTGGTCGGCGGTGAGAACGCCATGGATCAGATACTGTATGTGCTGTTCAATCGGGAGCTTGACCCATATCACCCGTATCTAACCTATCAGAACTTTTTGGATGCCTGCGGGCTGGGAGAGGAGGAGGTAACCCTTGATTCAGATATTTCGATATGAGTGCAAAAGACTGATTTTCAACAAGTTTTTCTTCGGGATTCTATTCATACTGCTGTTTTACGGGTGGCAGGTACTGAGCAACACAACCATATTCGGTGTGTCCCATACCGCGCCTTTCTCCGCATGGAGCTTCGGAGACTACCTGAGCCGGATGCTGCCGCTTTTATGGATTGGGGCATTGTTTTTCCTGACCTTCTTCACTTCCGCGAAAGCACGGCGCGTGGCCATTCTTACCAATGCAACACAAACGAGCCCTCGCCGGTATGCAGCAGCCCAGTGTGCCGCTGTTCTGGTGGTAACCGTACTGTTGGCGGTGATATGCCTCGCAGAAGCCGCCGTATTTTACGGCAGATATTTCGGATGGTATGCGTGGGGGGATCTGCTGGCTCCTGCTATAGTCACACTGCTCCCTCCGCTTGTGTTTGCTTTGGGCATCGGCTGGCTGCTGGGAAGAATCAGGCCATGGCTGGTATATCTCGGGATGGCGGTCCCGTTTGTGTGTATGGCGCTTCCTTTGCCGGAGGCGCTGAGCCTTTGGAACGGCAGCTTTTTCACCGAATACCCGCTGATGCTGGGCACATTGGATCCTGCTTTCTCTTTGCCTATGTCGGTTGGGGCCATGCAAGGCATTTTGCTCGCATGTGGTATCGTTTTGCTGATTTGCAAACCTGAGATCAAGCGATTGTGAGACGACATGATGAGACCTGTGTTTTTATACTGCCAGAGAAAAGGGCAAGAGACAGCATCAGTCCTGTACAAACGTCAACCCGTAATTCCAGTCTTTGTGATTGTAAAATTTGCGTCAAAAACCTTGAGAGGGATTGTTCCATAGATGAATTTGTGATATAATATGCTGATCAATTGATCATATATAAGTTTAATAAGGAGCAACAAACGATGCACATGAAAAAAAGAATCATTTCGCTTTTGCTCTGTGCCGCCATGCTGGGCAGCGCGCCGGCGGTCATGGCGCAGGAGCAGGACGCAACAAGAGGCGAGGTTGCCGCAATGCTTTTGCAGGCGGCGGACGACTATAACCCCACCGTTCAAAAAACAGACATCATCAAAGGCTATGAGGATGGTCAGCTGCACGAGGAGAGAACGGTCACCCGTGCCGAGGCGCTGGTGATGCTAAAGCGCGCGTTCGGCGAGCTGCCCGAACCGACCGGGCACAATGCAAGAGTGGCGATCCCGGCCGAAGCGTTCACCGACATTCCAGAATGGGCCCAGACAGAGCTTGCCGATGTGTTTGACGCAGGGATTGTTGCTGGGACCGCGGAGGGCATCTTTTCACCTGACGAAAATGTGACAACCGAACAGATGGAACTTTTCATTGAGCGCGTGTATTCACTGTTCGGAACCAATCTGAAGGACGATTTTTATGCAACGGTCAACAAAGATACGCTAAACAGCCTGCAGATCCAGCCCGGCCGCGTCATCAGCGGTACTTTATATGACCTGCAGGACAAGAGCAACGAAGCGGTTGACGCCATCATCCAGGAGATCATCGGCGGAACCTATGAAAAGGGCACAAAGGAGCAGAAAATCGCCGATTTTTATGAAAATGTGGCCGATATGGAGTCCAGAAACGAAATCGGGATCGCGCCGCTCACACCCTATCTGGAGCTGATCGACACCGCCGAAACCATAGACGATCTCATCGAAATTCAGAGCACATTGGTCAATGAACTATTTATCTATCAGTTTATGGGCTTTGGCCTTACGATCGACATCAAAGACAGCACAAAATACACGCTTGTCTTTTCACCGATTCCCATCAATCTGCCAAAAGATACATATAAAAACGGGACCGAGCAGCAGATTGACAGCTATCTCAAGTATATGAAAACGCTGTTCGTCTTGGGCGGTGAGACGGAAGAAGACGCCGAGAAAATGGCAAACGCATGCTTGGAAATGGAAAAGGAATTGTCCGCATCCATGATGGATCCCGGAGGGTCGGGCAATGTGGACAGTATCTATATAGGGACCATGCAAGAGATCCGGGATCTATTCCCAAATGTGGACATGGATGCGGTGTTTGCTGATTCGGGTCTGCAGCCGATGGACGAGATTATCATTGCTGACATGGGGCTGACAGAAGCGTTTGCGGATTACTTTACGGATGAACATGTAGATACATTAAAGGCCTGGGCAAAGCTGACGGTTCTGCTTGGCTGGGGCGGCGCATTCAATCAGGAGTTTATTGATGCAAGCGACACCTTTAACCAGGAGTTCATGGGCGTGTCGGGCAGCTACTCGCCCGAAGAGCGGGCAACGCTCACATTGCAAAACACCATGCCCGATTATATCGGTGAACTGTATGCTGAGCGGTATTTTTCCGAGCAGGCAAAGCAGGACGTGGAAAAAATGGTGCGTGATATCATCGAGGTATACCGGGCGCGTATCCAAAACCTTGACTGGATGAGCGACACGACCAAGGAACGGGCGCTCAAAAAGCTCGACACGATGGGCATTAAAATCGGATATCCGGATACATTCCAATCCGCCATCGACAACGCGAAGATCCAATCCGCCGAGGAGGGCGGCAGCTACTTTACCAATATGCTCGCTATCACAGCGGCGCAGAAGGCAGAAAATATTGCGCTGCAGGGTCAGCCGGTGGATAAGTCCCAGTGGCTGATGTATCCGTTTACCGTGAACGCCTGTTATAGCGCACAGCAAAACGACATCACCTTCCCGGCAGCCATTTTGCAGGCGCCGATGTATGATGTGAATGCCTCCTACGAGCAGAACCTCGGCGGCATCGGATATGTCATCGCCCATGAGATCACCCACGCCTTTGACAACAACGGCGCCCAATTTGATGAAAACGGCAATGCGGCCAACTGGTGGACCGAAGAGGACTATGCGGCGTTCCAGCAGCTTTGCCAGGAGATGATCGACTTTTATAACGGCGAGGAAGGCGTTCCCGGGTTTCCAATGAACGGGACACTGACCTTAAGCGAGAATGTTGCGGACCAGGGTGCGGCCGCCTGCATTACAGAAATTGTGGCAGGTCTTGAGGATCCCGACTTTGAAACGCTCTACAAGAGCATGGCGAACAGTTGGGCGGCAACCGCCAGCCGGGAATACTGCCAGTATGCGGCACAGGCGGATGTGCACAGCACCGAAAAGCTGCGCGTCAACCGCGTGGTGGTCAACTGCGATGCGTTTTATGAGGCCTTTGACATCGACGAAGACGATGGCATGTGGGTCGCGCCGGAAGACCGGGTCCGGATTTGGTAAGACAACGAAAAAACGAACGGGACGCACATTGAGCGTCCCGTTTTTTGATGAGAAGACTTTTTATTGCTCCGAAATCACATCCACCACCGACATATTTTCAATGCGTTTCAACGGATTTCGGACTGCCAGAATGCAGGAGGCGGTCACCAGCGCAATGATAACAAGCAACGCAAGCAGCGGAAAACGCCACGGATCGTTCCATTGATTGAAGATCAGGTTTTGCCAGGCGAACCAGTGAAGCGGTATCCCCAATAACACACCTGCAACCATACCCGAGAGCGCATAAGTAAAGGTCTCGGCATAGATCATTTTCTGCATCTGTGCCATATCCATACCAACCGCACACATTGCCCCATACTGCTTCATCCTGGCTGATACACTCATGGAAACACTGTTCATGATGTTAAACACCGTGATCATGGCAATGATCGCAAGAAAGCCGTAGATAAACAGGACAAATGAATAGTATGCACCCTTGGCCTCCTGGTTTTTCAGCCGCTGGTCGGAGAAGGTATAGTCCTGCCCCGCATATGTGCGGATCGCTTCCACAACCGCATCCGAAGCGCCGAAACTGAGCTGTATGTCTATGATCGTATAATTGGTCTCTCCGGTCAATTTGGTAAAGAACGCCTCAGAGCAAACCAGCACGATGGTATCCTCATCGCCGGTAAACGGGCAGACATATAAGGTCGCCGCAACTGTCAGGTCGCCGAAGGAGGTTGATATGACGTCGCCGTCCTTGATAGTATTCTGTTCTTTATATGATACCATTACATAGCCTTCCTTTGTATCCTTCACCACTTTTTCAAAGCCGACCCGATCCGACGTCCAATGTCCCTCATCTACCCAGTTCATCTGGTATGCCTCATACGAGATCAGCATAACCTTTTTTTCCTCGCCATTGACCTCGGCCGGTATATCGTAGGCAAACATCCTTCCGTATACCCGCTTGATCCCCTCTCTTCCGTACAGTTCGGCTGCCATGTCTTTTGGAACAGAACAGGTGTTATCGGGGCTTACGATGGAAACATCAGCAGTATACGGGCGATGGGGCGTAAGCGCGTGATTCATAAAGTCAATCAGTGTGGAAAAGCACAAAAACAGCACAATGCAGACCGCAAAGGAGCCTGACATCAAAAGCAGGTTCTTTTTGTTCTGTTTTGCATGGTGAATACCGAGCGCCGTCTCCATCTTCATCCACCTTGTATTTGCCGCCCGGCGGATATTTTTGACCTGGCCGGTGTCGCCGGACACCGCCGTAAGCGGCGATACCTTTGAGGCCCTTTTTGCCGGAGCCTGCGCCGCAAGCAGAACGGTAAGCAAGCCCACGACAATGCCCATCACAATACGCTGATGCTTACGCCGAACACGGGAAAATCCCGCACTCAAAACCCGCAAAACCGCACATAGCACCCACGTCAGGACAACGCCTATCCCAACGCCGATGGGGATCGCTGTTTTACACCAATTGAGCGCTTCCAGCCGCACGAAGCGCATCACCCCCAAAGTGTTCATACATAGGCACATTGGAGGCTGTCAACGTCTCTACAACAATGTATTCATTCCCGCGTTGCTTTGCCCGGTCAAATATCTGCGCAAGCAATTTGCGTGCAATCCCGGTTCCCCTTTTGTCTTTTGCGATGCCAAACTGAACAAGATAATAGGGGTTTTTGCAATACTTTTGAAACCAGTTCCTGCTGTGAACTTCGCTGACAGTCGCAGAATTTTTCTTTATCACAGCAAGTTCCTCCTTGGGGATACTATTCAGATACCGGTTTCCCCGAAGTATCATCGGAAGCCGCCGGAACATCGAGGTGTATTGATACTGGATACCCACAATCGCACCGCTGATATCCGCATCATACACACAAATATCGCCATGTCGGACAATGTACATCAATTCAAAAGATATCAATGCAACCGCAATCTTTTTTGCTTTCACAGGTTCGATACCATCAAACATTGTCTGCAGCTCTTCTTTTTCCAAAAACTGTTCTGCCATAAACGCGGCGACAGCCCTTATTTCATTCTGTTCCACTTTCCTCATCGTGATTCCCTCACATTGCCAATTTGTCTTTTACCGCCCCAGAGATGCAAATACATTATACTTTTTGAGACATAGCTTGTCAACGTGGTATATCCATGGGGCTCGGTCGGTAAGCATGAAACCGGAACACTGCATTTTGTCAAGGAGCTCCCGTTATCCATCCAGTTTCCATCCCCCGCTCTTTGGCAGAACATACGCAGATACGGCCGATGAACTTAAAAATCCGATTGGGATATACTAAATGTGTGAAGACCCTCGAAAGAATATATAAAATACTGAAGGAAACCGCCATATTTCGCACAAACGTGAAATGCGAGCAAGAAAGCGGCGCCAAACACACATAACTGTATGTTTTGGCGCCGGCTTCACTGCTGTAAGGCTGTCGTTCGTGCATCAGCCGTATGGGGAACGGATGACAAGCGTTCAATCGTTGGATGCTGCGACGATCGCTTCATACGCCCAATGGCCCGCAATGTCCGTAAACGGATGTTGCATTGTGTCTGCATAGGTTCTGCCGAGCATGCGGTTTAAGACAGTCACCGCCTCCGCTCTTGTAATCGGAGCGTCAGGGCGCATGGTCTGGTCGTCATATCCTGTCAAAAAGCCGCTGTTTGCCAGGTGCATGACAGGCGCATAGAACCAGTCCCGGGCAGTGACATCACGATATTCCGCTGCTGGCAAGGCATTGCCTTCGTCCACGAATTGCGCCAGCACGGCTGCAAATTCTGCACGCGTGATCTGTGCGTCCGGCCGAAAGCTGCCGTCTTCATAGCCGTTTAAGATGCCTTTTTCGGACAGAGAGGCGACAGAATCAAAATACCAATCCTGTTCGTTCACGTCGGGATAGGGGGATCTGCCCGATGCCGGCCGCTGGTCCGCCACGAGGCGCGCAAGCAATTCTGCGGCCTCGGCTCTGGTCAAAAAGTCATCGGGGCAAAAGGCATCATGGGTTTTTCCGCTGATATAGCTGCCCGGTGTCTTGGTCAGCCGCGGCGCAATCTCCAGCGTATCGGCATGGGCATAATAGCCGAAATCAACCGCCGTGCTGTCCGCTTCGTCCTTGCCGGTCACCGCAAAAATATGCCCCTGTGCCACCATGGCGTCCACCAAATCCGCATACCCTCTCAAATCCGCCGCCGTGACGGACAGCATTTCTGCCCGCGTCCTCGCAATGTCCTGTGAGGTCTTCTCGCTGAATGCCAACGTTGCTCCATAGTCCGAATCGTTGTAATACTCGTCAAATTCTTTTACCGCCGGAACGGTGATCGCTTCAATCTCCTTCTGTGTAATCTCAATCGTACGCAGGTACTCCCCCATCCCCTGCCATACCTCCACAGCAAGGTCAATGTCCGAAAGCCCTGCAACAGAGCAGGTCATGCCTGCTGCGTCAAAATACACGCCCGCGCCGTATGCGCCGTATCTTCCGCGCAAGACGGGCAGGATATATTTGGCGGTTAAAACCTTCCCCAGGATATCCATTTTTCCCGAATAGGCATATCCGCTCTCTGCATAATTCCCAGACAGCATAAAGTGGGTTGCGTCAGGCAAATCCGTAATGATCGCCGCCGAGTTATACCCAACGGGCAAGGTGATCTGCGCTTCGTCCTTTTGCTCTGCGACTTGAAATGCGTCGGTGATCTTCGCTTTCAGCGCATCAAAGCCGCTTCTTTCACCGACATATTCCACGGTTGGGAGGCTGTTGAGCAGTGCATCGCAGAGCAGCTGCCGCATCGTTTCTCGTTTCTGCGGAATCATATCATCGGTCAAAGCGGTGAGGTAATGATAATACGGCACCCATTTTGCTTGCAGGGTTTGAAAACGGCTATACGTTCGAGGCAGGTTCGGTCGTCCAAAACAATTTAAAGGATGCGTCGGACAAAAGCGTGGAAACGTTCAAGTCCTTCTCCTTCGAATATGAAAAGGGCGGGGAAAGGGTGACATTTTCCGCTGGTCAATATACTTCTGAGATGATAGAAAGCGGTGAGCTTGCCGCCACGATTGACGGCATTGACCTATACTACACAAGTTATACCAACAAAGCGGTTCCCGCCAATTATGCGATGACGGAAGAAGATAAAAAGGCGGAAGAAAACGGAGATTTGGTATTTTCATATGGTGCGAATGAGATATCCATCTCACAGGTGCAGGGAATCTCGTGGGAGGAAAACGGCATCCACTATAGCCTCACGCAAATTGGCGGCTCTTTGTCGCACCAGGAACTTGTCGAAACGGCAGAAGAGCTGATCGCACAGTAACAGGCAGCCGATCAGAAACAAATCGAAACGTTTGGCGTAACACGCTAAAAACAGCATAGCATGTTCGGGAAACGGCATGGCTTCGGCTATGCCGTTTTTTCGCGCTGCAAATTGGCTGGCAAGGGCGGCGGGAATGTCCCTGCAAATCGTCCAATCGAGCTATCCACCGTCCCCTATGCCCGCCAGACTTGGCGGCGCATGAACATACCGGGTCGCTGCGTTTTGCGAGCGCCTGCCCACCATACTTCTCCACCTCGCCGATCAACCTGTCAATATTCTGTATGCATCTTTGAACAGAAATGTATTGACTTTTCTGTTAATATATGGTATATGTTTATCAACATGGATTTTCCGCCGAGAAAACGCTTATTTTTACTCCATTCGGCCATTGAAGGAGTTAAAATGGGCGTTTTGTTTATTTGGGAGGTATGGTATGTTTCGAGAAATGCGTAGAAAAAAACAGGCATTATCCCCACAGGAAAACGCCGATATTCTGCACAGAGGGACATCTAGTGTTCTGGCTTTATCGGGTGATGATCATTATCCCTATGCTGTTCCCATCAGTTATGTATATGATGGGGAAAAAATCTATTTTCATTGTGCCAAAAGCGGTCATAAACTAGACGCTATCCAAAGGAATGCAAGTGCGTCTTTTTGTGTGATCCATCAGGATGTCATCGTTCCAGAGGAGTTCACAACCTATTTTAGAAGTGTCATTGTCTTTGGACAGATACATATCATGACAGATGAGCTGAAAAAGCGGAAGGCAATTGAAAAATTAGCAATCAAATATGCGCCGAATGAGCCTGCTGCCCATCTTGAAAATACAATCAATCGGGAATGGCAGTCCCTTTGTATGTTAGAAATGACCATTGACTACATGACAGGAAAAGAAGCAATCGAATTTGTCCGAAACCGCACATAAAAGGACAGCTATCATGGATCAGCGGCGCTTTTCGCTGATCGTATAACAGGCCTGCTTACACAAGCGCTGGCCTGTTTTCAATATATGTTACAATCGGCGAACTGGTTCGCCTGACCGAGACACGGTACAGCACCTTGAAGTTTTATACGGAGGAAGGCTTTCTTCCTTTTGCACAGGAAGCGCAAAGGCTGACCCGCCGATATCCGCGAGAGGAGACGGTTGCGCGTATCGCATATATCAAGTCTTTGCGGGCAGGCGGGAAAACCATTCCTCAAATTAAAGAGATCCTGCTGAAACAAAATGAAAACAAATCCCCCACTTGCCGATAGCAGATAGAAATGATAAAATATTGATAGCAATCATACAAATTCTCAAAATATCAGGAGGAACTGATATGAAAATTTCCCAGCGCATTTTGTCAGTATTCTTAACGGTTTGCTTGCTCGGTGTTTTCTGCCCGGCAGTCATACAAGCAGCCGATCATCCATTTTCGGATGTTTCGCCCGACGCATGGTATCAAGAGGCGGTTTTGTATGTATCTGACCATGATTTGATGTCCGGTTCCGGCGACACAAGCTTTGAGCCCGAAGGACAGCTGACCCGCGCGATGTTTGTTACGGTGCTGGGCCGGATGGAAGGCGTTGATACCGAACAATATACCAGTTCCGGTTTTTCGGATGTACCTGATGGGGAATGGTACAGCGCCTATGTGGCATGGGCAGTGGAAGCGGGAATCACCTCCGGGTACGATGAGGAGCATTTTGGGCCACATGACAATATTACCCGTGAGCAGATGGCCGCTATGGTGGACCGGTATTTGAATGATGCAGGGGTTTCTTTGCCCGAGGATGAATGGGCGGATGCGTTCAAAGACCGAAATGCCATATCATCCTGGGCGCGGGATGGGGCGGATACGGTCCGCCGTGCCGGGCTGATGCTGGGCGATCAGGAGGGACGATTCAATCCACAGGCAAATACGACCCGCGCAGAGGCAGTATCCGTTTTCATGCGGCTGCATCAGTCGCTGCATGCGCTTGAACAGCTGGTTGGTGTGTATGAAGGCTGGTATATTGCAAATCAAGGGGAAACGGCCTTGACGCTCATTGTCTATGAGGACGGAGAGGGATACCATGGTATCTTTAATTTCTATAATCTGCCCGGACATGATAATGCGGAGGAAGGCTCGTATACGATGAACATTTCCCAGACGGAGGACGGGTTCCGCTTTGACGCCGATGCGTGGATCGAAAAACCATCCACTTACATATTGCTTGATCTGGAGGGAACATTAGACGGCGACACCCTTTCAGGCCCCTCTCCGACTGAGTTTTCTGTCGAACGGGTATCCGACACACCGCCTGATATGTCTGAGGTCATTGGAACCTATGAGGGCACTTATACAACTTCCAGTGTGACGCGCCGGCTGACGCTGGATGTTTTTGAGCAGGATGACATCATGCAGGCAACGTTCTCTTTTGCAAATATGCCAGACAGCAGCAGTTCGGTGGAAGGGTCGTATGAAATGCGCGTCTATCCGCTGATGGACGGCGGATACGGCTTTATAGCCGGCGATTGGATTGACCGACCGGGCGGGTTTTACACCATTGATCTTGCAGGAAAGCTGGAAGGAGACACCCTTTCGGGTACCGATCCAACCGAATTTACCGTGACCCGAACAAGCAATGCGCGACCCGAAACAAAAACTGTGGATATCTATGCGGATATCTATGCCGGACCAGGGGAAGAATACGCCAGTTTGGGTTCTGTTTCAATCGATGAGATTGACAGTTACTGCCTGGAAGACGGCTCCTGGATCGAGGTGGCATATGGCCGTAACCGCGCGTATGTCCGCGAAGACGATTTGCCGGATTTGGACAAAGCCGAACTGCCGTATGTGAGCCGCAGCGTAATTCCCGGCCCAACCCAGCGCCCTTATATCGTCTTTTTTGACGATCTGGAATACACGCTGACCTGCAGTGTGGACATCTACAGCGGCCCGGATGAAGATTCTGTCCAAGCTGCCACCCTGTCGGAAGGTGACACGGTTACCGTTCTGCATGAGATGGAGGGGGAAAATGCAGTCAGCCAAATAAATCCGTTCGTTCTCGTCGAATATGAGGGAACGGGCGGCAAGGCGCGCGGCTATGTACGGAAAAACAGCCTGCTCGACATCAACAATCCCCTGCGTGGCTTCGATGAGGTGAAACAATCGAATGCGGCCTTTACCTATAATGGCAAAACCTATTATTCTACCGCAGGAAGACCGAGCCAGAGCGACGGTTGGGCAACTGATTTTTCCGATTCGCTTACGCAGGTGCAGTTTAACTGGCTGAGTGCCCTGACCGGCGCGATTGCCTCAAACGAGGGCGGCGATTCGCTGAAAAACGAAACCTGGCTGTATGATGCGAAATCGGGCGGCAATGTCGCCGTAGACGTCTCCACACCGGCTGCAGATCGGGTTGGCGCAGCTTCCGATTTGCTGGGAATGGTCAATGCCGCGCTCGCGGCCGGCAATGATTCGATTGCACTCCAGGTAGATCTGGAGACCTGCGAGGAAGAGGGCCGTATGCTTGTGCGCGGCGGCACGCCTTTCGAGTCTCCCTTGGCCGGCAAGACCGTTTCTCTCGCTTCGCTGATTGCAAAGGGCGGCGCGCTGGATACCGTCACGAGCGGCGACCAGGCGGATGCGCTGATCCGGAAGCTGTATCCGGAGATTTCAGGCAGCAAAAAATGCTCCATGACCATGACCTTCTCAAGCGACTATGAGGAAAATCCCTATGGCTACTCGTACATCATTGGCCGCGACGGCTCCGTATACGCCCAGCTGATCTTCCACAGCGGCACGCGTTTTGAAGTCTATCAAGGCGGCGAGTATGTTGGCGACATTGCGCCCTATCTGTCCGGCATGTTGATAGAAGTCAATGATGAGACCGCATCTCGCATCCTGGAAGTTCTGTCAGAATATGGAATTCAGGGACAGTAAAGCAGGATTTGTTATGAAAAGCCCGCTGTCCTCGACCGGACGGCGGGCTTCATTGTGGGCATTGATAAGCCGGTTATGTGCAACCGACATCCAGATCACGCATGGCAAGCCTATGCCAAATCAGTTCTAACATGTTACCTAAAAAAGTCCTCATTTTCAAGCTTTTTGCTGTCAGCCAGAACCGCACGCATCCGTTCGGTCATGTGATACCATTGCTGCATCAATCGTTTTCCCAATATATTCCAATCTCAATCAACCCTAACTGCCTCCACAATTGGAAAGAGCAGCATCGTTTTGGAACAGATCCCCTGCCATCTTGATGGAAAGGGCAGCCATAGGTACAGATGCGTTTGTCTTCCATCTCTTCGCCGTTACGGCAATCCCCTTCGGTATGCTTTCTGCGCACAAAATTCGGTCACTTCTATTCCAAATTCATATGCGCATCATTTTTTCATAACGAAACTTCAAATTGGTTTTCTCTTTTAGACAGACAAATCGGAATTGGCAGCCGTTGATTTTCATTTCCACCTACTCGCTTCCGCTAACAAGCGTTGTATCATTTCTTCTTTGCCTGCTGTATAGCTTTTCCGGTCATTTGAAAACTGCATTGCCAATTTCTGCTTGCAAGTATCATACATCATTGCTTTTTCAGGGTATGCGTTCAGATAATCTCGAAAATTGATATAGTTATTCCATGCCGCCCCATTCCATTGAACGATGTGGATATGATGTGTTCGTATATCATCGTCCCCCATGACAAATAATACTTCTCCAGCAACCACTTCTCCGCGATAAATGATGTTATGCTGCTTTAGCACTGCAACATAAGGCAACATGTCATTTAGGTCATGCACTGCAACGGCAAGATCGATAATCGGTTTTGCATGGATGGAAAAAATGGCTGTACTGCCGACATGTTGAATATCAAGAGCCGTATCTCCCAAAAGTTGTTTTAATAATCTGACTGTATTTTCAGCATTTTCTTCCCATTCTTCCTGATGAGGAACTAACGCGACCGTTCCTCTTTTTAATCCTATCATAGCACAGGCATCCTCCCCAAATGCGGATTGGTCTCACGTTATTCGTAATCGATCCGTTCTATTTTAAAAATAACCGGTCTGGTACCATCCGAACAGCAAGTAATCATGGTATTTTCTTCTTTCATCCAGCCTTTCATGATGGAACCGCCCTGCAAACCTGTGTAAATGTATCGAGCAATCGCGTCCCATGCCTCGGAACAGAACGGCTTTTTCGGCCCGCCCGCAACAGTATTGGGATCTGCGTCTGTTTTGACAAGTGTGTTCAAGCCCATATGCCAAAAATCATCTTTATCATCATCGCGGTAAAAAACAAACTCATCGCCCACATTGTAACAAGGGCAGATTCCAGAATTCGGATCAGCACAATATTGCTGTTGCAATTCCGGATACAGTTTTTTGTCAATTACTGTTACTTTTACTTTGTGTTTCATATTTTTCACCTCATCAATTTTAAAATCCAATAAGATTGATCAATCCCTATCTGATAATGCCATCGCCTGTATGTCGGATATTTTTATCATTCTGACATCGGCATCCAACGTGCTTATCAATTTATCTTCAAACAAACACATCATATCCAGCCGCTTTTTTAACACCATATCAATACAATAGCATGTTAAACACACACAGCGCCGCCAAAAACGCGGCATTGAACAACGTAAACACTACCACGTATCTTCCCTTCCTTGCCCCCTCAGACCGCGCGTAAAGCTTGTAAGAGATCAGACTTGCCATAGAGGCGATGATCGTGCCAAGTCCTCCGATATTGACCCCTTTTAGTATTTCCGCGTAATGTTCTGTAAAACCGCTGATCAGAAGCGCCGCAGGTACATTGCTGATTATCTGGCTTGCTCCGACAGAAACCGCAAACGGATACGAATCTGTAAGGGACGAGACAAAACCGTATACCGCCGGAATCCTTGCAAGATTTCCCACAAGGACAAAGAGCGCCCCAAAAGTCAGGAGCAATCCATAATCAACGCGCGCAAATATACGTCTGTCAAACAGCAGCAGGCAGACCGCAACTGCGGCAAGCGCGCAGTAATGCGGTATCAACTTCAAAACTGCACAGAGACACACAACGAAAAGCAGGATGTATAGCATCAATTTTTTCCCGCTGATTGCCGGATATACTTCCTCCTGCTTCGGAAGAGCCACAGACTCCCTCTTCACAAATAGGAGCGAAACGCACAGCAATGCAAAAGAAAGCAGCGTAAACGGCAGCATAATGGAAACAAATTCAGCCATTCCCATCCCCGACACCGAGTATAGGTACAGGTTCTGCGGATTTCCCGGCGGAATGAACATACTTCCGAGGTTTGCCGCTATCGTCTGGAGCACGACCGTTACCAGCAGCTGCTTTTTCCTGTCGCACATTGTAAACAAATCGACGGCAAACGGCACAAACGCTATAAGCGCAACGTCATTTGTCACAAACATGCTCAAGAAAAAGCAAAGCATAACCGTCACCGCCGAAAGCTGGACAGTATTGTTGGTCCTGGCAAGCAGAACTCTGCCTATCCGCCGGAAGACAAACATACTCTGAAATCCTGCCATTACTGCCATCAGTGAAAACAGCAATGAAATCGTTTTGAAATCAATATAGTCCGCATATGCGGCGTCCGGCGGCACAAAAAAACAGGAGATAGCTGCGAGCAGCACCGAGATGGCGAGTACACTTTCGGATTTTATCCATTCAATGATTTTTTTCATAACTGTTGTTCTCATCATTTTCAATGCATTCCATTTGCCATACGGGTATCTGTCACTGTTAACAGCAGGCAAGCGCCTGTTTTATCTTCATTTGCTATGGTTGTCTCTCATTTTCTTTCATATTGATCGTTTCAATGGTAAATTGCTATTCGTTCTCTGCGACCAATATGGACATCATTCCATCGGAATATGCTATGGTAAGGATCGAGTTTTCTTTTGCAAGAACCGTTCCAGCCGAGACAGCGTTTTCATCTGAAAACATTTCTGTATAGCCGTATCCCTTAAGTTGCCCTATATAATCTTTCGACGCATCCTCCGATATGTCTTTCAGGAACAGTGCATACCTTCCGGTGTCTGAGAGGTCATAAACATAGTTTATTTTTCCGTGTGTCGGTTCAGGAATTTGTGAGGTGTACTCATTGTCCGGCCATTGCGTAAGATAGATAGGCTCTACGTCAGCCAAGTTAAATGCTGCCTGCGTGTTGCTGACTGAGTCCTTTCGACCTGAACAGCCAGTCAGTATACACGAAGCCAATACAGCTGCCATAAATATCAAAGCAAATTGTTTCAAAATGTCTCCTCCTTAATATGGTACTTTGTTTGATTTAGCCTTGCTTTCAATCATATTTTTTCATAATGACATTCGCTATCGCAGATTGGTTCGGCGCACCCGTAACCAGATCCTGCGGCGCCGGAATCAGCATCATAAAGCCATCCTCGCCGTACCGCTTTTCATATCCTTGCGCATATTCTTTCTCAACGGAAATATGCTGTACTTGTCCTGTGATCATTGCCGTGATCCCTGCGCCGCTCAGATCTTGTATTTCCTTTAAGGTGCATTCCATATGGATGAAAGCCTCGTCAATGACCGGCGCATTGATCGTTTTTGCATTGGACAGCGTAAAGCCTCCGACCGCAAATTCATCGTCCTCATAGCCGTTTTGGTTGATCGTATCGGCCAGCCTGTCATAGCAGTCAAGCGGAAGGAAATTGATGCAAAAGCATTTGTCCCGTTTGATATTGGCATAGGTGTGTGTATGCTGATACAGATTTCCCATCACGGCAAAGAACGCGGTTTTGTCGCCGTGAAAGCAGCTCCATGCATGAAAGCACACGTTTGGCTTGCCGTTTTCCTTCCATGTCGTGATCGCAAATAAGACGGTCGGTATTCCCGCAGTGACTTCAAAATGCGAAAACAGTTCAAATTCCTCCGGATAGGAAGGCTGAAAATACGCCGGAAATTCTTTGCCTATCTCTATCTTCATCACAGCACCTCCTTGCAAAGTATCCAATCGTTGCGCAATACAGGGGATAAATATCCCCTGTATTGCCAACTGTCACCTTATTTCAGGTCATGGATGTTCCCGCTTTGAATCGCAGAAATATTCTCCTTGATCTTCTCATCGGGCCATTCCCACCACTTGATTTTAAGTAGCCGCGCAATCACCTCATCGGAAACTCTTTTTCTGATTGGTTTCGCCGGAACGCCGCCGACAATGGTATAGGGCGGAACATCTTTGGTCACCACCGCACGGGCGCCGATGATCGCTCCATCGCCGATGGTTACGCCCTGCATAACGACAGCTTCATATCCGATCCACACATCATTGCCGATCACAATATCGCCCTTATTGTCCCATGCGTCCGTTACATTGGCCTTGTCCAGATCCCACTCTTCAAAAAACAGCGGAAAGGGATAAGTGGACAGCGAGCCCAGCTTGTGGTTGGCGCTTGTAAAAATGAATTTTGCCCCGCATGCAATGGAGCAGAATTTTCCGATGATCAGCCTGTCGTGATTGATGGGATAATGATACAATACATTGTTTGTTTGAAAGTCTCTTGGGTCATTTACGAAATCGTTGTACATGGTATAATCACCGACTTGGATGTTCGCGTCCGTAATGACATGCTTTAAATAGACGGTCTGTGTATCACCGGTACGAGGATATATTGTTTTCTCCGATATCGTCATTGGAAAAACCTCCGATTATATGTTAATTATTTAACGATATCGGCAGCTGCCATGCAACGCTTCACCTTCATCACCTCTCAATCCTCTATTCCAAAGCATCGATCAGCCCCTGTACTTCATTGAAAAATCTTGACAAATGAAATCCATCTGCGACTGCATGATGAATATTCATGGTAAGAGGCATCACAAGCTTTCCACGCTCCGATTCATACTTGCCCCAGGTTATCACAGGGGCAAGGAATTTCCCTTCGTCAAACACATGGACGTCGAAATGCTTGTATCTGACCCACGGCAGGCAAGACACATCAAAGAAATTGGGCGGCTGGTTTTCCGCTATCGCCCGAACGTCCCGATACTTTTCGCGGTCGTTCAAAAATCGGGCATGAAATTCAAACAGGTCGTCTGAAAACGCTGTTACTGTTTTCGTAAAATTTTCATCCTCTTTGTGAAAGTGCGCATAACTCGGGGATACGACATCCCACTGAATGAGATTGCCGTCCGCATCCCAACTGTACTTAAATTCATCATGCGCATTTACGATTTTTGATACTGCCCAAATCATAGTCGGATAGAATTTTAAGCCGTTTTTCTTTGCAAACCTTACCAATGGGGTTACATCCATGTCCACTGTCAAACTCATTACAATACGCATTTTTTCAATATAGAATTTGAAAAGTGTGCCCCTGTCCCATGTGTTCAAATCAATGATCTTATCATTCATCTCAATTCTCCTTTACATTTTTGTTTGGTACTTAAAATGCAAGGCCATTGGGATAGAACGATTCGCTCCACACAAGCCTATCCTGTCAAGCCTCGCATGGAGCGTTGTCTAGACCGCGCTTCATACAAACACCTCCAATCAAATATCATTTCTGTTTTTTGAATATATCAATTGCATGACTGGTGACGCCCAACAGATCTTCGCGTTCACAAGTGGCAAAGTGATAGTTCATGTATAGCCGAAATGTGTCATCGTCCATCGCATCAATCGCTTCCCGCAGGAGCAGCGCACAGCCGTCCGATGCCACATAGTGAAGCCGCGTGACGGGCAGGGCCGACATGAGATCATCCACATCTTCTTTGCGGACGAGCTCAAACAGATCCTTTGGTTCTGATTTAGCAGCAAAGGTTTCGGGATGGAGCAGACCGGTTTCCACATACGCACGGACGCTTATGTTCCCGCGGTGAAACCCTTCGTCCAACAGGCAGCCATCAGAGATCACATACGCTGCAAAAATGACGCCTCCTTGTTTGGTGACTCGGATCGCCTCACCCAGCGCCTGCAGCTTATCTTCCTTGGTATAAAGATGATACAGCGGCCCGAGCAGCAGCGTAATATCATACTGTTCATCCGGAAAAGCGGATAAATCCAATGCGTTTCCCTGCGTGACCGTGATGTTTTCATCGGGAAGCGTATTTTTTTGAAAAACCGCTATATTGTGCTCCACCAGCTCCACGGCATCCACATCATACCCCTGCCGAGCCAGTGCGTGGGAATACCGCCCGGTCCCCGCGCCGATCTCCAGCACCCGGTCTCCGGGTTTGATATATTTTTCGATATACCGCATGGTGGTGAGGAATTCTACCGACCCATGCCGCAGTGCCAGGCGGCTGTCCTCATCGTAATTGTTATAAAAATCAATCAAGTATGGATTCGTTTCCATTTGCAACCTCCCCTATCTTTGTCAGACCGTTTCCGTATGGGGGAAACCCTTTCGCCCTCACAGCTGAATTGCCCAGTCTCCATATGCAAAAGTCCCGCTGCCGTGATGCAGCTTTCCTTCCGCTTTCAGCTGCCGCAGCGCATCCCGCATCCGCGTTAAAATTTCCGGATGGATATCCAAAGAGTGATGGGCAGGAAAAAACCTCTTGACCGGCCTTGTGCTTTACCGCTGAATAAATTGACGCGGTTAATTCCCCATTTAACGATGCACTACTTTTTCTTGCATATTTTTTTCGCAAGAAAAACCGTTCCTTCATTTTCTTGGAAACCATTTCTTTTGTAGAACTCATACGCAGGCATATGCTTTTCCGTCAGAAGCACAACATAAGAAACGCCTTTTCCTGCCAAGATTTTCTCTATTTGTCTGATAAAGTTTGTTCCAATTCCGTTATTCTGTATTTCAGGGTGGATTCCGAACTCCTCAATCCAATATTCTGTGCCTTCATACCAATGTTTGATATGTCCCAATGCCATTCCAATCAAAGCTTCATCCTCATATATTCCAAAGGATAACGAATTTCTGTTATCGATCAATTCACGAATATAAAGATGAAGCTGTTCCTCTGTCCATGTATCGTTCCATGGTTCTTTTGAGAAAATTGCAAGCATAAGTTTCTTAATCGACTCTATATTGCAAATCGTTAACTCTCGTATCTCCATTTCAATCCCTCCCATTCAAATCAGCTGTTATCACATCTTGGCGGCGAAAAATTCTACCGACCCATGCCGCAGTGCCAGGCGGCTGTCCTCATCGTAATTGTTATAAAAATCAATCAGGTATGGATTCGTTTCCATTTGCAACCTCCCCTCTCTTTGCCAGACCGTTTCCGGATGGGGAAACCCTTTCGCCCTCACAGCCGAATTGCCCAGTCTCCATATGCAAAAGTCCCGCTGCCGTGATGCAGCTTTCCATCCGCTTTCAGCTGCCGCAGCGCATCCCGCATCCGCGTTAAAATTTCCGGATGGATATCCAAAGAGTGATGGGCAGGAAAAACCCTCTTGACCGACAGCGCCGCCACCGTCTCCAAGGAACGCAGATATGCCTCCGGATCGGTGGAGGGAAAGTAAGCAAACAAGGTATCCTTGTATACCAGATCCCCGGTAAAGAGAAAGCCCCGTTCCGGTTCCCAAAAGCACATGTGCCCCGGGGAATGCCCAGGTGTATGCCATACTTCCATGCATCGTCCTCCTATTTCAATCCTTTCACCGCCATGCAGGACTTTCGTCGGTGTTCCCTGAAAAAACCGGTAAGCATTGATATCAAACCCTTCAGGAAGATCACATCGGTCCGTCACATAGGTTTTGATGGTCGCAAGAGGCTGCGGAAATCCTCCGCTCAGCCAGTCCAGTTCCTCTGCATGTGCATAGAAATCCGGAAAATATCCATGCCCGCCGATATGGTCCCAATGGATGTGTGTTGCAATCGCAGTTACCGGCTTATCCGTCAGTTTGATCACTTCGTCATAGATATTGCAAATCCCCAGGCCCGTGTCAATTAACAGGCTGTGCTCCGATCCGTTTAACAGATAGCAGTGGGTCTCCTCCCAATGCCGGTATTCACTGATACAATAGGTATCAGCATCAATTTTATCGATGGTAAACCAATTCCCCATTTCTGCCAACCTTTCTGTTGCTCCTCATAAAATCCATTCGTTTCTGCTATTCAAATTTCTCCCACATCATGATGCGATACCACGTTGCATGGCCGGTGTGGATACACAAAACCTGCGGTATTGGGTCAAAAAGGGCAAGCCAGTGCAAAATCGTATAGGCATCCGCTGACAGATCCAGCACATGCAGCCCGTCCGTTTCCAACTCATACTGATTGACAAAACCCATTGCATTTCCCATGCACGCCCACGCTTTGGCGAGCTCCAGATGTTCGGGGCCATAAAAGCCGCGGCCGTGCGCGTGATCGCTTTTGCCCTTTCCGCCAACCGGGGTCCTGATGCGCTCAGAGGAACCGGGATACAGAATTTTTTGCCCATACCGCCGCCTCTGCCAAACAACTACAAAGCCATTTGAAAACATCATACTACTGTAGCAGTATTTTGTCAACGCAAATGGAAAACACAATGTCTGTTACGGCGAAAAATGCAAAAAAATGGAACAAAATGCCCCTGACAAAGATATGCTAAAATCATAGCACCAGTGAATGGGATCCAAGCAAGATGATCGCTTAAAACAGAGAACGGTAAAACGTGGTGACGGCGGCCGCAAGCAAGGATTTTTCACGGTTCCCATACGATACCATTGCGGATTGGATGCCGCAACGAAACCCATTTACGAGGCTGAGGTGGAATCCCAGTGTGTTATGCGTGCGTGCGCGATGGGAGCAACCATCTTTGGACCATTCGGGCACCAAAAACAGCAGCCCATAGGCGTCCGTTTGAGAAAACATGTCGGGCGCTGTTTTTTCCCATCTGGCATACATAATTCTGCAGCCCGCCGCACAAACTATTGCTGAGGTGAGGAACAAAATGTCAGCCAAAAGTACCTATTTTACCCTACAGGCCATTGATGGCATCCACGATGTGAAGGAGCTCAAGCATGCACTCGGCACCATCCGCGGTGTCACATCCGTCGCTGTAAATGCGGACACCGGCCTGGTGGCGGTGGACTATGACGACGAGGATGTCGCCTTCGGCAAGCTCCAGCACATGGTGGCCTCCCTTGGCTATGAAATGCAGGAGGAGCATGGAGCCAGTATGTGAAACGCACCAAAAAAAGGAGGGAAGGACATGGCAAAAAACAACCGGAACAATCAGGCAAACAACCAAAACAACGACTGCCCGACCAGCCGCAACAACCAGCCGCAGGGCACCAACAAGAAGGGGCAAAACAAACAAAACAATACGCCGTCGATGGAAAACAACGGCCCCAGCGCCAGATAACCCACATGCCGCCCACTCGGGCGGTCTACATACCGCACAAAATACAAAAAGAAAGCACCCGCTAAACCTCGGGTGCCTTCTTTTTGTGCAATCAGCAGCGCTACCACTGCTTATTTTGCTTCCTTCTGCGCTACGACCTCACGGCCCTTGTAGTAGCCGCATGCACCGCACACACGGTGCGGCAGGATGAGCTCTCCGCACTGCGGGCAAGCGATCATCCCCGGAACGGCGAGCTTCCAGTTCGCCCTTCTCTTATCCCGTCTTGCTTTTGATGTCTTCCGCTTTGGCACTGCCATGTTCGTACACCCCCTACTACTTTCCGGACATTACTCCTGCCCGTCATAAAATTTTTTCAGTACTGACAGACGCGGGTCGACCTCCTGTGTGTCACAATGACAGTCCGTCACATTCCGGTCCGCCCCGCAAACAGGGCAAAGTCCCTTACAGTCGTCACTACAGAGATATCTGAGCGATAGGTTCACTAAGATATTGCCAACCACGATATCCGTCAGGTCCAGCGTGGTCCCCGTAAAAGCAATCACACCGTCCTCTTCGGCATCCGCATCCGCGTCATTGGAAAGGGTTTCAAAAAACTCAAAACAAA
>CALYAO010000019.1 GCA_944393605.1 uncultured Clostridia bacterium | reverse complement strand
GCCCGACCCCGTTGCGACCCCCTGGGCATGGGCGCCGCTGCACGCGGCTGCGCTGCCCGCGGATTCCATGCTCGGGCTCATTGAGCGGGAACAAGAAACCCTCATTCCCGACGGGCAGACCTTCATTCGGGAAGGAGACCGGCTCATTGTCAGCTGTCAGAAATACAAGAATTCTGACAAGGTGGTGTTGTCCGAATTCCCCATCACGGAGGGCCATCCATGGGTCAATCAATGCCTGAGCGAGGTGGGGCACCCCGGCGTGCTAATCGTCATGATCAAACGGGAGGGGGAGATTCTGCTGCCCAAGGGTGACACCCGTATCCTGCAGGGGGATATCATGGTGGTACACGATTAACAGAGAGGGAGGAACTGGCATGTATGTGATTTTGGCGCTGCTTTTGATTGTAGTGGGGTTGGTGATGTTGATCCGTCCCGCGGCCGTATATGCGCTCACCGAGAGCTGGAAGAGTAATACGGCGGGGGAACCCTCCAGGCTGTTTTGCATCAGTACCCGCATCGGCGGCGGGCTGTGCTTGCTGGTGGGAATCGTGGGCGCCATTGTGCTGCTGTTGACATGACCGCAGTGCGGACGCCATCCATGTCAAAAAAAAGAGACGGGAAAGCCCGTCTCTTTTTTTATGTAAGCCGATGCACCATGGGGAGATACCGGATGCCATCCGCCGTCTGCATGGGTCCAGTCTCGGTGAATCCGAGGTGCCGGTAGGCCTCCTGTGCATAGGGGGAGGCGTGCACGGTCACCTCTATGCAGCCCGTCTGCGCCACCATGTGGCGGTATAGTGCGCGCCCGATGCCGCGGCGGTGATGGGAGGGCGCCACGAAGAAGAGGCAGAGGTGGGATCCCCGCATGGCGAGCATGCCGACCAGCTGCCCGTTGTCTGTAGCGCCCCAGAACTGGAGCGTTTCGGTCTCTTCTTTGCTATCCAAAAATTGGAAGAACGCCGCCTCGCCCGCGGGAGTGCAGTCGGGCGCTACGTAGCGGGTAAACCCCTCCCTGGCCAGCTGCAGCGCCCCGGGATATGCCTCGGGCGGCAGGGCACGCACCGCAGCCGGCAGGCCCACCGCCGCATTATCCAGCAGCCGGGTCACATAGGCCGTCATGCGCGCGTCATCTCCCTGTGGGTAGCAAGCGCCAAGCCCGTCTGCCACCCGCTTTGCCGCCTTGCGAAACAGCGCCATCATGCCAAACAGCGCATTTCGGCATGCGGCGGGCTGTGCGGTGGTGTAGGTGGCAAGGAGCGCGTCCCAGGTCTCGGCGGGCAGATAGCGGTCTAGGTATTTGCCGCATTTGCCGACGCTCACCGCAAAGCCCTGCGCAAGGCCCACCTGCCAGCCCAGCATGCGGAGCAGCTCCTCCCGCATCAGGGACAGATGGTGGAGCGCATACAGCGGCTCCCTGCGGCACAGGCCCTTTGCGACGTAGGCGGATACCCAGAAGAACTCGTTGCAGCACTCGGCAAAGTGGGAGGCGGGCGGGCGCTTGACATGGTGCGCGCTGTCGTCGGGCGGCGGCAGGGCGGGCAGCAGGCCGTCCTTGTCCAGGAGCACCACCGTCAGGCTGTCATTTGCCGCATAGGCCGCCGCATCCTCTGTGGGGATGAGCATGAGGTCAATGCGGTTGCCGTCGGCAAACTGCATGAGATAGGTAAACCATCCGCCCAGCGAAGGCGGGAACAGGGTACCCGCCTCGGGCATTTGCAGCATGACGCGCTCCCCGAATACGTCCACCCAGCTGGGGTCGGCGAGGAAGGAGGCCATGTCCGTCACCAGGTATACGATGTCGTAGTCCTGATAGCGGTCCCGCGGCACATGGGGATTCACGCGGGAGCCGTTCATGCCCACCGCACGCACGCGCGCATCCGCCTGGGCGATTTCCAATATGAGTGCCATCATCTCCGCTTCTGTCCGCATATGTCAGTCCTCCGTTTCTGCCATGTCATCCATCACGGCGCACATCTGTGCGAGTGTGGTCGCGCGGAAGGCGCGCTCCCGCAGCCGTGCTGCGCCGCGGACGCCCTTTAAGTACCAGGCGGCGTGTTTTCGGGCTTCGGGGATGCCGATGCGCTCCCCTTTGAAAGCCACGATGTGGGTGAGGTGCTCCCGCATGGCCGCCGCCTTGTCGGCCACCGTTGCGGGCCGGTAGGTGCCCGTCTGGAGGTAGTCCTTGATCTGGCCGAACAGAAAGGGGTTGCCCAGCGCGCCCCGCCCGATCATCAGGGCATCGCATCCCGTCTCATCCAGCATGGCGCGGGCGTCCTCCGGCGTGAAAATGTCCCCGTTCCCTGTGACGGGGATGGATACGGCGGCCTTCACCTGCCGGATGATGTCCCAGTTGGCCGTTCCGCTGTAATACTGGTCCCGCGTGCGGCCGTGCACCGTGACGCCGCATGCGCCCTGTTCCTGGGCAATATGCGCCAGCTCCACGGCGCAGATGTCCTTGGGGGAAAAGCCCATGCGCATCTTGACGGATACGGGCACATCCACTGCTGCTGTGACCGCGCCGATGACGCGGCCCGCGAGCGGAAGGTCGCGGAGCAGGGCGGAGCCGTCCCCGTTGTTGACAATCTTGGGTGCGGGGCATCCCATGTTGATATCCAGCCGCCGGGCGCCCAGGTCTACCAGCTGTTTGGCGGCCTCCGCCATATAGGGGGGCTCACTGCCGAAGAGCTGCACGGTGAGCGGGGCTTCCTCTGGGTGGGTGCGGATGAGCGCCGCTGTTTTTTTGTCACCGTAGTGCATCGCGCGTGCGCTCACCATCTCGGTATAGACGCCGTCCGCGCCGTGTTTGGCGCAGACCAGCCGAAAAGCGAGGTCAGTTACGCCCGCCATGGGCGCGAGAATCACCATGAATCTTTCCTCCTTATGGGGTTTGTTCTTTTAGGTATTATCTCAAATCCGGCCCGGTCTGTCAACCATTTTTGGCGGGGTGGTTCTGTCTGGGGCGGCTTTTGCATAGAATAATAAGCAGGGCAATCAAACGGAGACAGGCAAGGGCGGCGTGCCTTTGCCCGACATGAGGGGTGGTCAAATGGCAGGAAAAAGCAGTGTATTTGCGGAAACGTGCGGCGTGTATGGGTTTGACAGTCTGCGGGCGGACTTGGATCGGCTGCGCAGGGCACATAAGTGTTTGGACGTGTTTGCCATCGGGCGGAGCGTCCTCCGGCAGGAGCTGTACTGTGCGAAATGGGGAGAAGGGGATGTCAAGGTCCTGCTGGCCGGGGCATTCCACGGCATGGAGTGGCTGACGTCTGCGCTGCTCATGCGGTTTCTAAAGGACGTGTGCGAGGGCTATGATGCGGACGGGGCGCTATGCGGAACGGAGGTGTCAAAACTCCATCAGGCCGCGACCTTCTACGTGATCCCCATGGTCAATCCCGACGGCGTGGAGGTGGCGACCCATGGCCTCACGCGGCGCATCCCGTCGGTGTATGCCGATCGCCTGGTGCGCTATAACGGGGGCAGCCGGGCGTTTGCGACCCGGTGGCAGGCCAATGCACGGGGCGTGGATCTCAATCATAACTACGATGCGGGCTTTGAGGCGGGCAAGCAGGCAGAGCGGGAGCTGGGCATCACGGGCCCCAACCATACGCGGTACAGCGGGGAGCGGCCGGAGAGTGAACCCGAGACGCTGGCCATGGTGCGGTTCACGCGGGAGCTTAGCCCCCATGTTGTCCTGGCATACCACAGCCAGGGCGAGGTCATCTACTGGGATTATGCGGGCAAGGCCACGGCGCATGCGCATCGCATCGCCAAGCGGTTTGCACGGCTTACGGGGTACAGCTTGGAGGAAGCGGACGGCATGGCAAGCTATTCGGGATACAAGGACTGGGTGATTGAGGAGCTGGGCGTTCCGGCCTATACCGTGGAGGTGGGGCTGGGGGAGAACCCGCTGCCGCCCCAGCAGCTGCCGGAGATCTATGCCAAAAATCTGCCCCTTTGGATGGACTTTGCAGAGTGGGGCATCCAGGAAGTGCTGCCGGTCTAGCGACGGAGCGGCCAGAAGGTACCTCAAAATGGATGATCTATAAGAGGTAGAAACAAGCATATCACAATTACGTGGTATGCTTGTTTTTGTTTCATATCATCATAAAAACAACTGGACAATTGTGTCCAGGGATGGATACAACGTGCACCCGGCCTGTAATGGAACGAAAACAATGCGATCGTTGCGTGGCTTTTGTATACAGTAAAAAAAGACGGCCTTTTATGCCGTCTTTTTTTATTAGCGATATTAGAGTACAATCAGCAGCACCCAGATGAGCAGGATGGCACACAAAATCTGCGACGTCCCCACCAGGCCGCCGTATAACAGCGCCCGTGGGCCCTCCCGCACGAGGTCCCGCACCTTCACCTTCATGCCGATGGCAGCGAGCGCGATGATCTCAAACTCCCCGCTCACGGCCTTTGCCCCGGCAGCAACAGGCGCCGGGATGATGCCGAAAGAGCAGATGATGCTGAGCAGGAAAAAGCCAATGATAAACCAGGGAATGCTGATTTTGATTTTGCCCGTGTGGACCTGTGCGGTTCGGGCAAAGAGCGGCTTTCCCTCTTCGGTGTTCATGCGCGAGAACACCAACACGACCGCCACCAGCAGGATAATGCGGATAATTTTGAAGATGGCGGCCATGTCCACGACGCTGTCATTTACAAATTTCGCGGAGGCGATCACCTGGCCCACAGACTGCAGCGTTCCGCCCAGGAGCGCAGAAGTGGGCATGGTGGCATGCTGATACAGCCAGGCGGACAGCAGGGGCAGCAGGAACATCATAACGGTCCCGGTGACGTTTACGATGGTGATGGAGATGCCCTTGTCTTTGCTGTCCGCACCGATGACGGGCGCAACGGATGCGATGGCGGACGAGCCGCACACGGCGTTGCCCGAGCACATGAGCAACGAAAATTTCTTGCCAAACCCCAGCCGGCGCCCAATCAAGTAGGCAGCAGTGATGGTCCAGGTCATCTGAATGAGGATAAATACCACGCCCTGCCATCCAACTGATATGACATCTGACAGGTTTAAGTTGGCGCCCAGCAGGACGATGGAGCAGGCCAGGAGCTCAGATTCTGAGAATTTGCTGCCCGGCAGGAACCAATCACTGCGGAATATGGTATTGCCTGCGAGGATGCCAAGGAAGATGGCAAAGGTGGCGGCACCTACGGTGGGCAGGAGGAGTGCGAGCAGGTGCGCGATGACCGTCAGCCCAACACAGGCGAGGAAGCCGGGGATGATTTTCCTGATTTTGTCTAGCATACGATGCCTCCTATCTAGCCAAATGTTTTTTTATTATACTGAAAATGAAGCAAGATGTCAATGCGCGGGATGGAAAAGAGCCATTTTTGGGAAATTTGGTGTAAAAATGGGAAAAACAGGATTGGAATTTGTACCAAAATACGCATTTTTGGTAAAATCTGCGCTTCTTGCCGGTTGGGCCTTGCAAGGGACGGAGAAGTCGGGTATAATCAAACGAGTTGTATGATGACAGGACATGCGAATGTCACATAAAGGCACGGGCATTTATTGCCGCGAATCGTATCATAGGAGGTTGTGGGAACGATGATTTGGAACCGGGAAGAGTATATTGCGCATATGAATTTTGAATATACGGGCAAGGAGATGTTCTGCGAATTGTTTGGCCTGTTGGTCGGGCTGGATGAGGAGTGGAAGCAGCAGGGGGCGACGCCCGAAGAGCTGGATCTGACTGCTTTTGGCTGGGATTATGTGTTAAAGCTGGATGCGCCGGCGCACACGGGTGCAAAAACCGGCATTGTCCCCAAGGTCTTGGAGGACACCCCGGAGTATACGTTGTCTACCGATGAAATGGGGCGAAAGGTCAAGCTCATCAAGGCAAGTGCGTCCTTGCCGCTGCCGCTGACCCACCCGGTGGAAGAGATGGATGATTGGTTGAAAATCAAGCACTGGTACGAGTTTACGGAGGACCGGGTGGCAAGCCGGGAGCAGCTGCTGGAGACCAAAAAGCTGCAGGACAAGGGATATCTGGTCATCGCCAACATGCCGGGCGGCTTTGATGAGCCCCGCCAGCTGTTGGGGGAGGAGGCGCTGTGTTACGCCTATTATGAGCAGCCCGAACTGCTCCATGACATGCTGGATACCATGGCGGATACTTGCATTAAGGCGTTTGAACGGGTGAGTGACGTGCTTAAAATTGACTGCCTGTTCGTGCACGAGGATTTGGCGGGGAAATCGGGCCCGCTGTGCGGCCCGTCCCAAATTACGGAGTTTTTGAAGCCCTATTACCGCAAGGTGTGGGATTTTGTGTCCTCCACGGGGTGCACCATGTTCTCCCAGGACAGTGACGGCGACATGAACTCCGTCATTGATGCCTTTTTGGACTGTGGCGTTACGAATTTTTACCCCTGTGAGCCTGGCGCGGGCATGGACATTGTGGCGCTGCGCAAGAAGTATGGCAAGCGGTTTTCCGTCAAGGGCGGCTTGGATAAATATGTCCTGCGGGGCACCAAGGAGGACATCCGCAAGGAATTGGAATACAAGATGTGTGATCTCACCATGGGCGGCGGAACGGTGTTCGGCCTGGATCATCGCATCCCCAATGGTGTGTCGCTGGAGAACTACAAATATTATGTAAACCTGGGACGTGAGCTGCTGGGGATGCCGCCTGTCAGTGAAAAAGGCTGGGAGCGCATGGCGTTTTAAGTGAGAGAGACGAACGAAGCCGAACCTATGAAGGTTCGGCTTCTTTTTCTGCGCGCAGTGGCATATGGCGGACTGCTGCCGGCGATACCAGGCATTCCGCACGGCATCAAAAAACCGGGCCGCACGGGCCCGGTTTGAGGTTATTGCATATCGGGGTCGTATTTTCGAAATACCTCCAGCATGGCCGCGATGTTTTCGGGCGGCACATCGTGCTCCACCGCATGGGTGGGTGCGCAGATATATCCGCCGCCCTTTGCCATGAGGTTGATGGTGTCTTCTGTAATGCGCGCGATGTCCGCCGCACCCAACTGAGACAGCGCACGCTGGGTGGAGATGCCGCCCCAGAATGCGAGGCGCCCGCGAAATCGCTCCTTGAGCCTGGCGAGATCATAGATCTCGGGCTGCACGGTCTGATAGGCATCCAGCCCGATCTCCACGCAGTCCTCTAGCACTTCATGGATGTCGCCGCAGCTGTGCTGCGTCACGAATAGCCCATGGTCTTTCACCTTTTTGTATAGCTTTGCCATCTGGGGTTTGATGAATTCCCGCCACAGCTTGGGCCCCATGATGAGCCCCTTCTGCTGGCCCCAGTCATCCCCAAAGTGGATGCCGTCGATGTCATACTCGAGGGCAATGTCCAGCATCTTGCTGTCATATTCGCAGATCTTATCCAGCAGCCGATGCACCCATTCGGGCTCCAGCAGCATGTCCATGAGCAGGTTTTCCATGCCCCGCAAGGCCCATGCGCGCTCGAACATGGAAAAACCGATGGAGATGCACCGGTATGCGTCCCCGGCGTTATCCACCAGGTTCTGATAGTGCTGGCGCAGGAGCGCCTCGTTGGGCTCGGGGAATTGGTAGGTATCCAGATCCTCGTGGTTTTTCAGCAGGATGTCGTCAATGACGCCGATATCCTTGTCCGCCCCCGTGCGGTTCCAGACGACACCAAATTCATCCTGCACATAGCCTGGCTTGATCTCAGTGGCCTCAAACAGCCCGCCGTATGCGACAATGTGGTTATGAAACAGTGCTCCCAAGTCAGACGTTCCGAAATATTTGGTACAACGTTCCCATGCCAGCCCCGTGAGGCTGATCTCATGCGGCACTGCGCCGCAGTCCTCATGCCGCAGGGCATGCATTACAATCTCCCGTCTTGTCATGGCATTCGCTCCTATTCTGATTAATGGATGCTGGCGGCCTTGTCGGTGTCGCCAACCGCCTTGTTGACCGCGCTGCGATCCTGCTCCATCTCTTCAATGGTCGCGGTGGCCTTTCGCGCCGCGCCCTTGTTATTCTTCTGCGTTGGAATGCGAAATCCTTCTTTTTTGCGTGCATTGGCAGCGGCAATGGCATCCTTGTACTGCGGCAGCCACTCCGCCTCTTCAATCAACATCTCGTCCACCAACTGGTCAATCTCGGGCGGCGTACACACGGCGCCCGTCAGCGGATCCAGCAGCATGGCCTGCCGGAGCAGGTATTCGTCCCCGTGCACGGCCGCTTCCACCGCCAGCCGCTGCACGGCGATGCTCTGGTTGCAGATGGCGGCGCAGCCCAGCGGCAGATCCCCCACCTTGGGGATGCTGATGCCGTTGCCGTCCACATATCCCGGCACCTCCACGATGGCGTCGTCGGGCAGGTTGGTGATGGTGCCGTTGTTCACCACGTTGAAGTGGCCACGGTACGTCCGGCCCGTCTCCAGCGATTCGATGATGTAAGAGCCATGTTCCAACCCGCGGTTTTCGGGTGTATAGGTGCGGGGTTCCTCCTTCATCCAGTTGGGGAAGTCATGGTCAAACCAGTTGCGCCCCTCGGTGCATACCCGGAGGTATCCGCCCGTCTCGCCATTGATCCAGGTATCCATGCTGATCCAGTTTGGAATCTCTTCGGGCCGTTTGCGGTACCAGGCCACATATTCCGAGAGGTGGCCGTTGGACTCAGTGCTGTAATAGCCGAAGCGTTTGAGCATGTCCAGCCGCACCTTTTCGGTCTCACACATCGCGGGATCCTGGAGGAAGGCATCCAGCAGCTTGCCCGTGAGCTCCTCCCCGTTGTGCTTGATGGAGAGATACCACGTCTGGTGGTTGATGCCGGCACAGATGATGTCCACGTCCTTGCGCTCCAGGCCAAACGCTTTGGCAATCTGCGTGTGCCCGTGGATGACGCCGTGGCACAGGCCGATGGTGGGAACGCCGCCGTATTGGTTGCATGCCCAGGTGATCATGGCGTTGGGATTGGCATAGTTGAGCAGGATGCACCCCGGCGCCGCAACCTCCCGGATGTCCCGGCAGAAGTCCAGACAGGCTGGAATGCCCCGCTGACCATACATGATGCCGCCGGCGCACAGGGTATCCCCGACGCACTGGTCGATCCCATACCGCAAGGGGATTTCCACATCCAGCGCGAAGGCCTCCAGGCCGCCGATTCGGACGCAGTTGATGACATAGTTGGCGCCTTTTAGCGCTTCCCGGCGGTCCAGCGTGGACTGGATCTGAATGGACAGCCCGTTGTGGGCAATGTCCCGCTGGCACAGTTGGGTCACCATGGACAGGTTGTGCTCGTTGATATCCGTGAATGCGATTTCTACATCGTGAAATTCGGGCACGGTCAGCAAATCGGACAGCAGATTGCGGGTAAACCCAACACTGCCCGCGCCGATGAATGCAACTTTAAACGACATCAAAATACCCTCCACTTCTTGTTGATTTCCAATCTTTTGTTAGGAAAATTATAGCATATCCCGCTGTTTTGTGCTATACTGGATAGCATCACATTGTGCTGATTGATGAGACGATTTTTGACATGGGAGGCGGTATGCGTGGATTCTCTGTTTTCCTGCTACGTGTGGCACGGCATCTATGAGATGGTTCCCCATCGGCATGCGTCGGTGGAACTCAATTTTGTGGAGCGGGGCAGTGCGGTCTATCTGGTGGACGAGGTCCCGGTATTCTTAAAAAGGGGAGATCTTTTGGTGCTGGACACCACCCACGTCCATCAGCTTCGGATTACGCAGCGGGGGACCGTGCTGGTTGGGATGGAACTGCACGACACATTCCGGCGACCCCTGTATGAGGGGGAACTGTTGGAACCGGGGGAAGCATATCGGGTGCTGTCGGGGCTGCGGCTCCTGCCTGCCGTTCTGCGGGATGTGGTGGACGGCTACTACAGCCAGGAACCACTGGACTATATCCGGGACGGGTCGGCTTATCTGCTGCAGCTGACGGCCCGCGCGTTGCAGGATAGCTTGGCGCACCGTATCAAGCAGTATCTGATCGCGCACTATGCGGACATCCGCACCCTTGCGGATGTGGCGGATGCCCTGCACCTCAGCAAATCCCACATGCAGCGGGTGTTCCGGCAGGAGACGGGCATGCCCATGGGGGCATACCTCAGCCGGATCCGCATGCAGAACGCGGCCTACCTACTCCGCACCAGCACGCTCCCCATCGGGGAGCTCTATGAGCAGGTGGGGGTGGGTTCCCGTCAGGCGTTTTATGGGATGTTTGTAAAGCAGTATGGCGTATCCCCGCAGGCATATCGCTTGCAAAACGGCATACAGGAGGGGGAATAATCCGCTTTTTGCATTTGACAAATGGAAAAAAGTGCGGTATACTAGTTGCATATGCAACCAAACGGAAGGGGGAAACTACGTGGATTCCATGATGAAATACATCAGCCGTATCTCCCGCTGTGCCACCACCTATCGCGGCAGCCGGCTGGCGGAGGACGGCCTGGGCGGCAACCAGTATGTGTATATTCTGCGGGTATGCCGCCAGCCCGGCATCTCCCAGGAGCAGCTCGCGCGGGATATCTGCGTGAACAAATCCAGCGTCACGCGGCAGCTTGCGTCGCTGGAGAAGAACGGGTTCGTCATGCGCCTGCCCGACGAACGGGACCGGCGGGTGATGCGGGTGTATCCGACCGAGCGGGCAGAGGCTGTGCTGCCCAAGGTTAGAACCGTGCTGGCGGACTGGAACAGGCGGCTCACCGAAGACTTTTCACCCGAGGAGAGTGCGCGCATGCTCCTTCTGCTGGGGCGCATGTTGGAACGGGCGGAAAAGGAGGTGGCCCGGCTGTGAGGCGCATTCTGGGATACCTGCGGCCCCGCGTGCTGCGCATGACGGTCGGCCTGTTTATTAAGTTTGTGGGCACCATCATGGACCTGTTTTTGCCGTGGATTTTGGCCTTGATTGTGGACACGGTGGCCCCGACGGGGAACATTCCGGCCATCCTGTGGTGGGGATTTGCCATGGTGGTGTGTTCTGCGATTGCGGCGGCGGGCAATATCATTGCAAATCGGATGGCCTCCCGGGTTGCGCGGGACGCCGTGCAAGCCATTCGGCACGACCTGTTTGCCAAGATCTCCTCCCTGTCCTGCCGGCAGGTGGATGCCTTTACCATTCCGTCGCTCGAATCCCGCATGACCACCGATACCTACAACGTGCATCAGATGATCGGCATGATGCAGCGGCTGGGGGTACGTGCGCCTATCCTGCTCATTGGGGGGATTTTGCTTACTCTGACCTTGGACCCCATCCTGACCCTCACGATGGTCTGCATCCTGCCGCTGCTTGGCATCCTGGTGTGGCGGGTGTCTGTGCGGGGCATTCCCCTGTTTCGGAAATTGCAGCGGTCGGTGGACGGCATGGTGCGTACCGTGCGGGAGAACATCACGGGCATCCGCGTGACCAAAGCGCTCTCCAAAACCGCATACGAAAAGGAGCGGTTTGCGGAGGCCAACAGTACGGTGGTACAGAGCGAAAAACAGGCGGGGATCACCATGGCGCTGACCAACCCCATGATGAACCTGCTGCTCAATCTGGGGCTGACACTGGTGATCTTGGTGGGGGCATTCCGCGTCAACAGCGGCCTCTCCCAGCCCGGTGTGCTCATCGCGTTTTTGTCCTATTTTACCATCATCCTAAACGCCATGATGTCCATCACGCGGATGTTCATGCTTTACACCAAGGGCAGTGCGTCGGCGGGGCGCATCAGCGAGGTGCTGGATGCGCCTGAGGAGCTGACGGCCCAGCCGGGGGATGGGGCAGAGGAAGAGGCGCATGTCCGGTTCTCGGACGTATGTTTTTCCTATCACGGCCGGGAGGACAATCTGCACCAAATCAGCTTTTCTCTCAAACGCGGCGAAACGCTGGGCGTCATCGGCGCCACGGGCAGCGGAAAAAGTACGCTGGTCAAGCTCCTCCTGCGCCTGTATGATCCCAAATGCGGCAACATCGTCATCGGCGGGCGGGATGTTCGGACCATTCCGCCCGAAGAACTCTATCCCATGTTTGGGGTGGTGTTCCAGGATGACATGCTGTTTGCGGACACCATCGCAAACAACATCGACTTTGGACGGGGGCTGTCGCGGGAGCAGATCCGGCGGGCGGCGGAATACGCGCAGGCATGGTCCTTCATCGAGGCGCTGGAAGACGGGCTGGATCACATGCTGACCGCCAAGGGGACCAACCTGTCGGGCGGACAGCGGCAGCGGGTGCTCATCGCACGTGCGCTGGCGGCATGCCCTGACGTTTTGATCCTAGATGATTCCTCCAGCGCGCTGGATTACAAGACGGATGCGGCGCTGCGTGCGGCCATTGCAGCGCATCTGCCCCATGTCACCACCGTCGTGGTCGCACAGCGGGTGAGCGCCATTTTGCATGCCGACCATATCCTCGTGCTGGACCATGGCCGGGAGCTGGGGTATGGGACGCATGCGGAGCTGCTGGAAACCTGCCCGAGCTACCGGGAAATCAGCGAATCTCAGATGGGAGGTGGAGCGGTTGCACAAGCGGGATAGCAGAGGAAACGGCGATAAACCGCAGAACCGGGTCAAGGTGTTGCTCCGGCTGTGGAAGTATTTGATGGGGCAGAAATGGGGGCTGCTGCTCGCCTTTGTGCTCACGCTTTCCTCCAACCTGTTCGCGCTGGTGGGGCCCATGCTGTCGGGCCTGGCCATCGATGCCATCGGCGTGACGCCGGGCGAGGTGCAGTTTGGGCGGGTGGGCCTCTTTTGCCTGCTCATGGCGGGGTTTTACGTGGCATCCGCCGTGCTGCAATATGCGCTTGCGGTGCTCATGATCCAGATTAGCCAGCGCATTGTCTACCGTATGCGGCAGGACATCTTTGACCGGTTGGTGGAGCTGCCCGTGCGCTTCTTTGACAACCACCAGATCGGGGACATCATCAGCCGCTTCGCCTACGATGTGGATACGGTGAATGCCTCGCTGTCCAACGACCTGCTGCAGGTGAGTGCCAGCGTGATTACGGTGGTGGGATCCTTTGTCATGATGCTGCTCATCTCCCCGTGGCTGCTGCTGGTGTTTGGCATCACCATCCCATCCTCCATCCTGCTCACGCGGTACATGACGAAGCGGACGCGGCCGCTGTTCCGCAAGCGATCGGCCAAACTGGGGGAGCTCAATGGCTTTGTGGAAGAGGTCATCTCGGGGTATAAGACCACCAAGGCCTACCACCAGGAGGATACCATGACGGCGCGGTTTGACGTGCGCAACACCGAAGCGGTGGATGCCTACTACAATGCGGATTACTACGGCAGCATGGTGGGCCCCAGCGTCAACTGTGTCAACAACCTGTCCCTTGCGCTGGTGAGCGTGTTTGGCGCGATTTTGTATATTGGCGGGCATTTGACCTTGGGGAATCTCTCCTCCTTTGTTCTGTATTCCCGCAAATTCTCGGGCCCCATCAATGAGGTCGCAAACATCCTCAGTGAATTGCAGTCGGCCTGTGCGGCGGCAGAGCGCATCTTCCGGCTGATGGATGAGCCGCCCGAAGCGGCGGATGCGCCCGATGCGGTGGCGCTGGACAAGGTGCGCGGCGAGGTGGAGATGCGGCATGTGACCTTTGGGTATGATCCGCAGAAGACGGTTATCTCGGATCTTTGCCTAACGGCGAAGCCGGGCAAGCTCATCGCCATCGTGGGGCCGACGGGCGCGGGCAAGACCACCATTGTGAACCTGCTGATGCGGTTTTATGACCCGCAGTCGGGTGAGATTTTGATTGACGGCCGGGATATCCGTTCCTATACCCGCAAAAGCCTGCGCAAGGCCTATGCGATGGTGCTGCAGGATACCTGGCTGTTCCATGGCACCATCTTTGAAAACATCGCATACGGCAAAAAGGATGCCACGCGGGAGGAGGTGGAGCAGGCCGCAAAGGCGGCTATGCTGCATGAGTACATCATGACGCTGCCCAAGGGGTATGACACCCTGCTCAGTGAGAATGGAACCAATATTTCCCAGGGACAGAAGCAGCTGCTCACCATCGCGCGCGCCATGCTGCTGGATGCGCATATGCTCATCCTAGATGAGGCCACCTCCAACGTGGACACCCGCACCGAGCTTGCCATCCAGGCCGCCATGCGGACGCTCATGGCGGGCAAGACCTGCTTTGTCATCGCGCATCGCCTGTCCACCATCCGGAATGCGGATACCATTTTAGTCATCCAGGGGAATGCCATCAGCGAACAGGGCACCCATGAGGAGCTGCTTGCGCTGGACGGCATCTATGCGGGACTGTACCGGGCGCAGTTCCAATAAAGCCTTGCAGAAGGCCCCGGCTTCTGGTATACTGATCGTAGGATCACAAAATCAGAAGGAGGGGTGTTGGTATGAAACGGTATGTGGGGAGTTTGCTCGCGGTGATTTTGGTGTTTTCCCTGTGCGGTGTGGCGGCAGCCGAGGAGCCGGCATGGGAGATCACGTATCAGCAGGTGGAAGACCCAGCGGATTACGGGGTGGAGCAGAACACGGTCGCGAGAAACACGAAGACGGGGGAAATCCTGCCGATTAGCCAGTGTGACTTCTCCTGGGAAGGCACCTATGTGTACGCCTATGCGCCCGCAGGCACGGAATGGGAGCCCGTCACGGTGGAACCGGCGGCCTTTTCGGATTTGGAGGAGGGCAGCGGGTACCCATACGGTATTTCGCAGATGGCGGCGCGGGGCGTGTTGCAAGGGACACCTGAGGGGCAGTTTTTGCCCGACAAGACCCTGTCCCGCGCGGAGATGGCGGCGGTTCTGGCGCGGCTGGCCTCCCTGCCCGATGGCAGCGGCACGGGCGGGTATGCCGACGTTCCGGCGGACAGCTGGTATGCGGGCTCTGTGACGGCACTGCAGGAGCTGGGCGTTTTGGTGCCCGATACCAACTTTTTCCCCGATCGGGAGGTGACCCGCCAGGAACTGGTCACCATGGTATGCCGGCTGACGCGGGCCATTGGGACACTGCCTTCCCCTGACGCGGATGCGCTCGCGCTGTCCGATGTCGCGGATGGTACCTCGGTTGCGGACTATGCGCGGGAGGCATATGCGGCCCTGCGGCAGGCCGGCTTTGATGTGTTGGAGGATGTGGAATGGTGGGAGGATGCACCAATTGACGCACTGGACGCATATGACACCTACCTCCGGCCAGGGATGGCGGTGTCCCGTGCACAGGCGGCGGAGTTTTTGACCCGGTATGTGCAGCATTTCCTGCGCCGTGTGCAGCCCGCCATCCCGACACAGGCGGCAGAGGAGGCTGGCCTGGCAGATGAAATGCCGCGCATCGACGGCTCCACCTCCACGCTGCCCCTCACGGATGCGCTGTACAATACGTTGTTTGTAAATGGCTACAATCACCCCATGCGGCCTGACGCGCATTCCAAAACCATTGACTCCTACAAGCGGCTCATCGCGGGGGAGGCGGATATCATCCTGGTGCCCGACCCCAGCAGTGCGGTGACAGACCTGGCGGCGGAGGCACAGGTGGAATTGGAATATATTCCCATTGCGAGTGAGGCGCTGGTGTTCTTCACGGGGAAAAACAATGCGGCCGAGGGGCTCACCAGCGAGCAAATCCGAGAGATCTACGTGGACAACCAATATCAAAACTGGCAGGAGGTTGGCGGCCCCGATGCGCCGCTGGCGGCCTTCTGCCGCAACAACGACAGCGGCAGCCATGCGCAGATGGAACGGTTCTTTCTGGGGGATGCTTCCATTCATGCGGACATCCAGCGGGAACGTACGTCGGTGGCCATGGCGAGCATCCTGACCGATGTACAGCAGTATGAGCGGGAACATCCCGGCAGTTTCGCGCTGGGATACAGCATGTATTACTACTATGAACAAACCGGCATGATTGTGGGCAGGGAAAATCTGAAACTGCTGGCCGTAGATGGCGTGCTTCCAAGTGAAGCCAGCATTGCGGACGGGTCCTATCCGCTGGCTACATATTACTATGCCGTGCTGCGCAAAGATACCCCGGAGGATGCGCCGGCGCGCCGGCTGGCTGCGTGGCTTACCAGTGAAGCGGGGCAAGCTGCCATCCAACTGGCAGGATTTGGCGCATTGAGCGCCAATTGAGGCGGTTGGCGCCGCGACAACATGATATCAAAAAAGAGACATCTTATACGATGCCTCTTTTTTGTGTTTTCTTGCACGTCTGCCCATATGCGACCGCATTGCAGCGGAGTTACAGTGTGAGCTGTGCTGCCCATGGGTGTGATTAGAGCCATTCTTGTGCGGCGTCTTCCTGGATGGCGGCAAGGATGTCGTGGATCAGCTCGATGTCCCCCAGCTCCTTTTCGGGGGTGGACAGGATGTCGCCTTGGTAGAAATTCAGCAGCTCATTGTAGTATCCACGGCCGGGCGTAAAGGACCTTTGTTCGCTGCGTCCGTCGTTGTAGCAAATTTGAATGGTGCCGCAGGTGCTGCTTTCCAGGTAGATGCTGCCCAGCGTGCCGTAGATACGAAGCCCCACGGGCGGCTTGATGGGCTCCGTTCCCTTGGAGTCATAGCAGTATGTCCCAATGATGCCGCTGTCAAATCGCAGAAGCGCGGTGATGCACCGGTAGGGACAGTAGGACTCTGTTTGAGGGCGCCCCTGTGCGCTGACCTGCGCCACCTCGCCGAACAGGTAGCGCATTAGGGCGATGTCGTGGATGCCGCCGTCCAAAAAGATCCCGCCGGGGAAGGTTGGGTGCTGCCGCCACTCTTTGGCGGCAAAGGTATCGCCCAGCATGTCTGCCTCAAAGTTGGCGCCTTTGCTGTACAGGAAGCTGAACACCTCCCCGATCTGCCCGCTGGTGATGATGTCTTTGATGATGGTGTTGCCTTCGTCATAGCGGTAGTTTTCCGCCACCAGGACTTTGCGCATCTGCCGGTTTTTGAGATCAATGAGCTCCTGCGCCGCCTCGGGGGTGGATGCGAAGGGTTTTTCCGCGATGAGGTCTTTGCCTGCCAGCAGGACGTCCTTTGCGACCTCATAATTTTCGGAGATGGGCACTAGGACATCCACCACGTCGATGTCTGGGCGCGCCAGCAGCTCCCGATAGTCGCTGTACACATTTTCGGGCGCGAGGCCAATCCCCTGTGCGAAGCCTTGTGCCTTGTCGATGGTTTTGTTGCAGACGGCCGCGATCTCATACTGGTCGCCAAGCTGTTTGATAGCGGGGTAGTGTAGACGGTCCCAGGCGAAGCCGGTCCCGATGACGCCAAGTTTTTGTGCCATGGTGTTCCTCCTCCAGAGTGCCGTTTGCCGGCAATGTTTATGGGTAGTATATGCAGTTTTTCGGATCCCATCCGCCTGGAGGCAACAAAAAAACAGCTGCCACAGAGGAACGGCAGCTGTTTTTTTGTTTACTGTGCAGCCAGCGCGGCGCCAATGATGCCCGCATCCCCAAATAGGGTTGCGGTCTTGATGGTGGTACGTGGCATATATTTATTGTATCCATATTTTTCCACATATTCCTGAATGGGCTTCAGCAGGAAATCCCCTTCGCGGCTGATCCCGCCGCCGATAGCAACGATCTCGGGCTGAAAGACGTTCACGACGCCCAGCAGGCCCGATGCGACATATTCGATATATTGATTCACGACCTTCTGAGCGGTCACGTCGCCCTGCCGCGCCGCATTGAACGAGGTGCGGCCGCTGACCTTGTCGAGGTCGCCTGCAATCAGCTCGTTCATGGCGCTCTCGGGGTGCGCAATGATGGCTTCGCGGGTCTGGCGGATGAGCGCCGTAACCGACGCATAGGACTCCCAGCACCCCAGGTTGCCGCACGTGCAGGGTTCGCCTTTGTGTACCAGCGTGAGATGCCCCAGCTCGCCGCCCGCGCCGTTGAAGCCGCGGTATATCTTGCCGTCAATGATGATGCCGCCGCCGACGCCGGTGCCCAGCGTGATGAAGATAAAGCTGCTTGCGCCTTCGCCGTTGATCCGATATTCGCCATAGGCCGCCGCGTTTGCGTCATTTTCCAAGTTGATGGGCTTGTCGATGTGTTTGCGGAGCTCCTCTGCAATGGCGGCATGGTGGAACTGCAGGTTGTTGGCATATTCCACGATGCCGTTTTTGTTATCGATGGAGCCGGGGCTGCCGATACCGATGGCCTGGATGTCATCTAACGTGAGCCCGGCATCCGCGGTCACCTTCTCACACAGCTTTGCCATATCCGCGACAATCTCGGGATACGGACGGGTCCGAATGGTGGGGACGCTGTCCTTTGTCAGAATCTGCCCCGCATCGGTCACAACGCCGATCGCAATGTTGGTTCCTCCCAAATCAACGCCAAGATACATTTTAAGAATCCTCCTATTAACGGTAAAGTAAGTCATAAATCTCCAATTTGTATTGCGGGCCCTGCCGCAGCTGGCGGCGGGCAAACGAGCCGCCAATCACGGCATGGACGCAGCCGCCATCTTATAGACATCCTTGAGGCTGGGATACAGCGCCCGATAGACCTGATAGGCGGCATCGTAGGCCTGCTGGTCATCCGTATGCGGCAGGATGACGGCTTTGGTATGAATGGTTCTGTCACAGCCGTCCTGCACATTCTGATAGATGCCAACGCCAACCCCTGCTAAAATGGCCGCGCCAAGCGCGGGCCCTTCCTTGGAGCAGAGCGTTTTGACGGGCATCTGAAAGATGTCAGCCATCATGGTCCGCCACAGTTGGGAAACAGCGCCGCCTCCACAAGCGGCCATATCATCGGGCAGAACCCCAAGCTCTTTTAGCACCTCACAGCAGTCACGCAGCGAATAGATGACGCCCTCCATGACCGCCCGGATGAGGTCCGCCTTGGTGTGCATGGCGGACAATCCAAAAAACACGCCGCGGCAGTCGGGATCCAGGTGGGGCGTCCGTTCGGCCATCAGATAGGGCAGAAATACAAGGTGATTGCATCCCGCCGGCGACTGTTCCGCTTCCTGATCCATGAGGACATAGGCATCTGTTTGCATTGTGTCTGCGCATGCGGATTCGATTTGGCAGAATTGGTCCCGGAACCAGCGCAGGGAAAGTCCGGCAGCCTGTGTAACGCCCATGACGTGCCAGGCGCCGGGAACGGCACAGCAAAAGGTGTGCACCCTGCCTGCTTCGTCCACCGTCATCCTGTCGGTATGCGCATACACAACGCCGCTGGTGCCGATGGTGGCAAACGCCTTTCCGTCGCATACGACGCCGGTTCCGACGGCGGCAGCGGCATTGTCGCCCGCCCCCGCGACCACGGGGACACGTTCGGGGATGCCGGTGAGCGCAGCGGCTTCTTGGGTGATATACCCCGTCACATCGGGGCTTTCATACAAATCGGGCAAGAGCTCGCGTTCGATTCCAAGCCGCTGCAGTACGAGGTCGGACCAGCAGCGGTTTTGGATGTCCATCAGCTGCATGCCGCTGGCATCCGAGACATCGGTGGCATATACGCCTGTCAGCATGAATCGGACATAATCCTTGGGCAGCAGGATATGGCGGCATTTCGCGAAGTTCTCGGGTTCGTGCTTCTTCACCCAGAGGATTTTGGCCGCGGTAAAGCTGGCAACCGCGGGGCTTGCGGTGATGCGCATCAGGTCGTCTTTGCCGACGAGGCGCGTGATTTCCTCGCACTCCGCCGCCGTCCGATTGTCGCACCAAAGGATCGCGGGCCGGATCACCTCGTTGTCCGCATCCAGCATCACAAGGCCATGCATCTGTCCGGCGATGCCAATCCCGGCGATTTGGGATTTGTCAATGCCGTCTGTGACCGTCCGCAGGGTTTGGACAGCAGCGTGATACCAATCCGCGGGGTCCTGTTCTGCCCAGCCGTTTTGCGGCTGCTGCATGGGATATTCGCAGGTGGCAGTATTTACCACGTTGCCTTCTGTATCGAATAAAACCGTCTTTGTTCCGGATGTCCCGAGGTCAATGCCGATGAGATACATGGCGACACCCCCCTTTTACTGCCACGGATTTTCGGTGGGATATGGCAGGGCTTTGGGCCTATTATATCCAATTTCTTCCACCGGTACCCCAATGTATTTGAATACCTCAAACAGCGCCTTTCCATGGTGCCCAAACGCGATGGCACCATGATGCGGGAAGTGTTTTTCAATCAGAACATGCCGGTAAAACCGCCCCATTTCGGGGATGGCAAAGACCCCGGTTGAGCCAAAGGACTGGGTTGCAACGGGCAGGATTTCGCCGGTTGCGATATAGCTGCAGAGCTTGGCATCGGCGGTGGACTGCAGCCGGAACAGGGTGATGTCCCCGGGGAGCAGGTCACCCTCCAGCGTCCCGTTGGTCACCTCGACGGGCAGGCTCCGCGCCATGATCTTCTGATACTTCATGACACAGGCGGAGAGCTTATCCGAGCTGGTATTGCCGCAGTGGAATCCCATGAAGGTATCCTGCTGGGTATAGGGAAATTTGCTTTGGATATCCCGCGCATACATCTCTTTTGGCACGGAATTGTTGATATCCAGCAGCGTGACCGCGTCCTCTGACACGCAGATGCCGAGATATTCGCTTAAGGCGCCATAGATATCCACCTCACAGGCCACGGGGATCCCGTGACGGCCGGTCAGGCGGCTGTTGACATAGCATGGGACAAACCCAAACTGCGTCTGGAAGGCCGGCCAGCATTTGCTGGCAATGGCGACGTATTCCTTGCTTCCCTTGTGGGCCTCGATCCAATCCAGCAGCGTCAGCTCATACTGTGCGAGCTTATGCAGGATCTCCGGCTTTTTGTTGCCTGCGCCGAGCTCCCGTTCCATATCTGCAACCACTTGCGGAATTCTGTCATCCTCCGCGTGCTGCCCGAAGGCCTCAAACAGGTCCAGTTCGGAATTTTCCTCAATTTCGACCCCCAGCTGATAGAGCGGATAAATGGGCGCGTTGCACGCCAAAAAGTTGAGGGGACGCGGCCCAAAGGAGATGATTTTTAGGTTTTGCAAGCCAATCACGGCGCGCGCAATGGGGAGAAACTCGTGGATCTTATCGGCACATTCCGCCGCATCCCCGACCGGATATTCGGGGATGTATGCCTTCGTGTGCCGCAGATGGAGGTTATAGCTGGCGTTTAGCATGCCGCAATAGGCATCGCCTCTGTCATCCGAAAGGCACTGGATGCTTTCTTCTGCCGCCGCGACAAACATCACAGGCCCGTCAAATTGCTGCGCCAGCATGGTCTCGGATATCTCGGGGCCGAAGTTCCCAAGGTAGATACACAGCGCGTTGCACCCCGCCGCCTTGACATCCGCAAGCGCTTGCTTCATATGTATTTCGCTCTCTACGATACAGACGGGACACTCATAAATGTCGGTTTCGTCGTATTTGGCGGCATACGCCTCGATGACGGCTTTCCGCCGGTTGACGGACAGACTCATGGGAAAGCAGTCTCTGCTGACTGCGACGATGCCGATTTTGACCTTGGGAATGTTCTTCATAGTAACCAATCTCCTTTTTCTGATTTTAAACGTGATCCCTACCACGTAATACACAAGAATCATGAAGGGTGTTGCATGCGAAGAGCGGTTTCCATAGGTAAAATATGAACCTTACCGTCTTGTTGCCGGGTTTCCGGCGGCGAAAGGTTGTGGATATTCAATTAAAGCGGGCGTTTACATCAAATACTGAAGCGCCTCGGTTACGCTGCCAGCGGGCAGCAGAGTGAGCCCCTCTATGGGCGCGAGCCCCTTGTGGTTTGCGCGGGGCAGGACACATCGGTCAAAGCCCAGCTTTCGCACCTCCGAAAGCCGCGTCTCAATGTGGTTGATGGCGCGCAGTTCCCCCGTGAGGCCAATCTCGCCCATGACCGCAACGTCATGGCCCACGGGAAATTCCCGGAAACTGGAAGCCACCGCGATGGCAACCCCCAGGTCGGCGGCGGGCTCATCCACCCGGAGACCGCCCGTGATATTTACATAGGTGTCCTGATTTTGCAAATTGAGGCCCACGCGCTTTTCCAGCACCGCGATGAGCATGTTGACGCGGTTGTAATCCATGCCGCGGGCCATGCGGCGGGGCGCCGAAAAGCCCGACGGGGATACCAGCGCCTGGATCTCTGCCAAGACGGGCCGCGTCCCTTCCATGGTACAGGTCACGACCGAACCGGGCGCATCCGCCGGGCGGCCCTCCAGCAGCATGAGGGAGGGGTTCTCCACCTCGATGAGCCCGCGGGATTCCATCTGAAACACGCCGATCTCATTGGTGGGGCCGAACCGGTTTTTAACCGCGCGCAGGATGCGGTAACTCTGGTGGCGGTCTCCTTCAAAGTATAACACACAGTCCACCATGTGCTCCAGCACCTTGGGGCCTGCGATGTTGCCGTCTTTGGTGACGTGGCCCACCAGGAACACCGCAATGCCGTGCTCCTTGGCGAGTTTCATGAGGGCCAGCGTGACCTCCCGCACCTGGGTGACGCTGCCCGGAGCGGAGGCGACCTCCGGCCGGTACATGGTCTGCACCGAATCCACGATGAGAACCGTGGGCCGGATGGTCGGCACGTGCCGCAGGACCGCATCCATATCCGTCTCGGCCAGCACCATGAGGTTATCTGCCGTGACATCCAGCCGGTCGGCACGGCTTTTGATCTGTTTTTCGGATTCTTCGCCCGATACGTAAAAGACCCGTTCTGCTTTGTCCAGCGTCCGGGTCAGCTGGAGGAGCAGGGTGGATTTCCCGATGCCAGGGTCGCCGCCCACCAGCACCAGCGACCCGCGCACGATGCCGCCCCCCAAAACGCGGTCGAGCTCTGCAATGCCGCTCAGCGTGCGGTCTTCCCGGGTGAAGGATACGTCTTTTAGCCGGACGGGCACGTTGCCCGCCGCGCCAACGCCGCGCGATGCGGTTTTGACGGGGGCCGGTGCATTCTCCACCATGGTGTTCCAGCTGCCGCATGCGGGGCATTTGCCCATCCATTTGGCGGACTCATAGCCGCATTCTGAGCAGGTGTAAATGGTTTTTGCTTTCATATGCGCTCCTATGCTGCCGGCACGTCTGCACCCGGGCTGACGGGCTGCACAGAGGGCATGTCCGACGCGGGCGCAGAGGGCGGCGCGGTGGGTTCGGGGGTGGCAGAGGGCTGCGGGGTCTCCGGCGGAGCGGTTTCCGCCGGAGTCTGCGGCGTCTCTGTTGGAGCCGGCGCCTCAGGGGTTGGAGTTGCCTCCACGGGCTTGGTACCCACGCGCTCAATGCGGTCTATGGTCACATAGGTGCTGCGGGTCAAGACCTCCCGGCTCACCACCGAACCGTTTCGTTTGGTGACTTTGTACGTGGTGTAGGACGTGCCGTCCTGGCCTGCCTGTTCCACCTCGGTCTTTCCAACCGGCAGGGTGGGGTCCTCCTTTTGCACGGTTTTGTGGGCGGTCGTCCCGGTATGCACCACCGAAAATTCGATGCTCTTTGCCTTGTCTTCCTTGATGCCATAAATGCTGATGCTGTTGGTTCCGCCGCTTGCACTCGCCACAATCTTGATGGGGGAGTTTGTATTGTTGCTGAATTGGAAGTCAATGCTCCCATAGGACACCGTCGCATCCCGCCCGCGCGGCACATAGGAGACGGGCATGGAATGGTTGGTACGGGATACGATGTTGAGGTCCGAAAGCACAACGGCGTTAAACAGGGTGGACGATACCTGGCAGATTCCGCCGCCAATTCCCTGTTCCACCTTGTTGCCCACATAGACGCCCGCATCCCGGAAACCGCGCGCCGCCGTCCGGGGGCCTACGATTTCGTTGTAGGAAAAGGTCTCGCCGGGCGCCAAAACGGTGCCGTTGATAAATTTGGATGCCAAATAGATGTTATAGGACCGATTGGTGTCCCCGGCGTTGTAGTTGGTGGAATAGCCGCCCAGCTTATCGCAGAAAAGGCTGTTTTCCACGTCCTTCGCCGTCACCTTGGCAGGGACGACCTCAACGGGAATGGCAACGGTATCCCCCTGGGCATCGGCCAGCAGGCGGCGCGCCTCCTCCTTGTCAAACTGGATGCCCGGCTTTTCGGGGATGATGGTCAGCCGATGATCCTTGACCTCGTAGGTCGCGTCCACCGGGTCGCCGCACACCTCGTTGTAGATGTCGTCCGCATCCAGCGGACGGGGCTCAACGGTTTGCGGCAGCAGTTCGATATCCGAAAAATCCCGGTTGCTGATGGCGTTTAGGACGGTCTCTTTGCTCTCCTGCACGTTGATGCACTTGCCGCTGTGGCCCCGCGTGACCACCAGCGTATTGCCTTCCAGCGACGTTTCCCGCTCCTTTTGCGGCTGATCCACCGCGGATGCGATCTCCTCGATGTACCCGGTCAGCACCGTTTCATCACAGGCCGCCGTAAGCGGAATATGTACGTTTTCGGCCCGCAGGCGGAATAGATCTCCCACCCGCTGGAACACATTGCCTTCCCGGCCTTGCTGATATGCCTGTTCCACCGAGTCCTCCACGAGATAATGCGCGTCAATCTCGGACAAGGAAAATTCTTTCTTGGCATCCCCACTGAAGATGGTGAGCCGTTCATCCGCCGGCTGCAGATCGGACAGCGCCTCTTGCGCTTCCTCCCGGGACAGGCCGCCCACATAGGTCTCTCCAATGTAGACACCAGCGCGGATGCTGTCTCCGGCGTATGCGGCGACGGTCAGGCCAACGGCCGCGATCGCCAAAAGTCCGGCAAGGCAGATGCCGGCGATGAGAAGCAGCCGCTTATGGCTGATGGGTTTGTTTCGTAGTTGCGTTTGCAAATCAACACACCTCGCAAATTCTTTGCTCTCAATTTTCCGCGCACATGGTCCGCGCGCCTTGCTTTTTTGCGGTCATCATTTTTGTCAATGCGTGTGGTCCAGGATGCGAATATCTGGGCCCAGGTCGTCTGCAACCCGCTTTCGCATCTGTTGCGCAAATGGGCAGGGATATCCAATCGGGGTCCCTTTTTGGATGCAGGATGCAAACGCAATGGTGTCCGCACCGCGCCGAACCAGCTCCCTCGCCCGGAAAACGGCCTTTTTTCCGGGGCATCCGCCGCAGCCGATAAAGCCGATCACTTGAAGTTCGCCATCCATCTCGCGAAATGCGCCTGTTCTCTCTCGGATCGCTTTAAAATCCCCCGTTCCCGGACAATGGTCCTCTGTCTGCATGCATCGAATAATCCCCAGTTTGCACATATGGCCCTCCTTGGTATCGCGTACCGCAATGATGTGTTCTTATCGTGCAATTCCATTTTATTATACCTTAAATTTGACAGTTTTGTAAATAGAAAGGTTCCATATATTTTGCAATCGTGCTAAAATTTTCCGAATGGCAGACGGGACAGTCCTCACTATGTTATATGATGGCACAAAGTCCAGCATGCTACCTTTTTGGGCAGCTTCTACAGCATGGCGTCCAGTGCGTCTATCCCGATGACTGGCACCCCCAGTGACTGGGCTTTGGCGAGTTTGCTGCCTGCCGCTTCCCCCGCGACCAAATAGCTCGTTTTTCCCGACACGCTGCCGCTCACCTTGCCGCCGGCGGCTTCGATTCGAGTCTTCAGCGCATCCCGCGTGAGGCCTGCAAAGGAACCCGTGATGACAAAGGTGAGACCATCGAGCTTTCCGCCTGGCGCCTGCGCGGCAAATGTCATAAGGACGCCGGCTTTCTTGAGCTTGGCAATGAGCGCCTGGGAGCGGGGATTCGCAAAATAGTGCACAACGCTGGCGGCAATCTTGTCCCCCACGTCATACAGCGCGCTGATGTCCTCTGGGCGCGCAGCCATGAGTGTGTCCATGCTGCCAAATGCCTCCGCCAAGATGCGCGCAACCCGGCTGCCCACGTGGCGGATGCCCAGCGCAAACAGCAGCCGATCTAGCCCGCGGGATTTGGAGGCCGCGAGGGCCGCGAGCAGATTGTCCGCCGATTTGTCCCCCATTTTTTCCATGTCCGCGATGTCCTCTTTGCGGAGGAAATACAGATCCGCCTGGTCGTGGATGAGGCCGCGCGCGAGCAGCTGGTCCACGATGGCGGGCCCCAGCCCTTCGATGTCCATGGCGGCGCGGGTGGCGAAGTGGATGATGGTGCGCGCAAGCTGTGCGGGGCAGTTTTCGCCCACACACCGATAGGCGGCCTCTCCCTCGGCGCGCACGATCTCCCCGCCGCACTCGGGGCAGCTTTCGGGCATGTGAAACTCCCGTTCGGTGCCGTCCCGTTCGGCCTTCACCACCTCCACCACCTCGGGGATCACGTCCCCCGCCTTCCGGATGATGACCATGTCCCCAATGCGGATGTCCTTCTCCCGGATGAAGTCCAGATTGTGCAGCGTGGCGCGGCTCACGGTGGAGCCTGCGACGCGGACGGGTTCCAGCACGGCGTTGGGGGTCAGCACCCCCGTGCGTCCCACCTGCAGCACGATGTCGGTGAGGCGGGTCTTCTGCTGTTCTGCCGGGAATTTGAAGGCAATGGCCCAGCGGGGACATTTCACGGTGCTGCCAAGGGATGCGCGCAGCGCGAGGCTGTCCACCTTGATGACGGCGCCGTCGATGTCAAAGGGGAGCTCCGAGCGATGCGCCCCAATCTCCCGCACCCGTGAAAGTGCGCCGTCGATGGTGGGGTAGACCGCCCCGAGCGGGATCACTTTAAAGCCCTGTTCCTTGAGGTAGGCGAGGCCCTCCGAGTGGGTCTGAAAGGAACGGCCGGTCACCTGCTGGATGTTGAATACAAAGATGTTTAAATGCCGCTCCCGCGTGATGGCGGGGTCCAGCTGGCGGAGGCTGCCTGCTGCGGCATTGCGCGGGTTGGCAAACAAGGGCTCTTCTGTCTCCGCACGCCTGGCGTTGAGCGCTTCAAAATCCCGCCGGTCGATGTATACCTCCCCGCGCACCTCCAGGTAGGGCAGGGCGTCGGGCAGGCGGAGCGGAATGGCGCCCACGGTCCGAAGGTTTTGGGTCACATCCTCGCCCGTCACGCCGGCCCCGCGGGTGGAACCCCGCGTGAACACGCCGTCCACGTACTCCAGCGACACGGACAGGCCGTCGATCTTGTGCTCCACCACATAGGTCACATCTTCGCCCGGCAGGAGCCCGTGCACGCGCTCGTCAAAGTCACGGACCTCCTCCTCCGAGAAGGCATCCGTGAGGCTCTGCATGGGGACGGTGTGTGTGACCGTCTCAAAGCCCGCGAGCACCGTTCCGCCCACGCGCGTGGTGGGGGAGGCGGGGTCCTTCTGGTCGGGGTAGCGTTCTTCCAGCGCGGCGAGCTCCCGCAGCAGCATGTCATACTCGTAGTCGCTGACAGTGGGCGCGTCCAGCACATAATATTGATAGGCGTAGTCGGTTAGCAGTCGGGTGAGCTCTTTGAGGCGCGCGATACTCATCTGTTGGTCTCTCCTCTATATATGGTACAAATTTCTTTTTATTGTACACCATTTGGGGGTGATTTACAACCTGTTTTCATAAAAATGGGCAGAAAAAAACGCCGGCACTGGAGAACGTACCGGCGGCGCATATGTGTTACAGCAGCGTGGGCTGTATGGCCCCGGGAGCGGACGGACGTTTGTCTGCCGCGGTGCACATGCTGCATCCGTTGCAATAGGTGATGTTGCCGTCAAAGACCTTGGCAATGGTGGTGAACAATTCGATGTTTTGGATATACCGCTTGTTGTGTACCACCACCGACAGCGGCGCGATGCTGATTAAGATGCTGATCAAAAGGTCATCGGGCGTCAGGTGGCGGAGGTCTTCCCCGTCCGCTTCCATTTCGCTCATACAGGTGCCTGTGACGTCGCGGTCCTTGTCGTCGATGACCCGATACCGGCCGCTTGGCAGCACCACCACATGCACCAGCGGGGGACGGACACGCTGGGATTTGACGAAGTACTGGAGCAGGCTCAAAAACTCCTCATATTCCTTTTGCACCAGATAGTCGTCGATGAGCCGGTCCGCGAGGTCTTCCAGCAGCTCGATATATGCCTTTAAGCGGAACTGGACGAAGCCGTCCACCAGCATCTCGGATTCCCGCGCGAAGTAATCTGTAAGGCACTTGGTGACCAGCGTCTTGCGCGCGTGGTATCCAACCGTCTTGTCGTCTGCCAGCCGGGAGATGCCCCGCAGCACCTCCCGCCGCTGGGCTGCGGTGAGATAGCTGTGTTCCTCTGTCAGGATGCGGCTGATCAGCCCGCCTTCATACCGCTCTATGATGTATTCGGCGACCAGCCCCAAATAGGTCTCTTTGAGGCCGTCCGATAGGGCAATGGTGATATAGTAGGTGTCCTCCGATTCGTCATAGCCTGTGACATGGATGGGCAGGCTTCTGCCCATACCGGCTGAAAACCGGTTGCGGAGCAGGTTGACATCCCCGCGGACGCCCAGTGTGATCTCTTCTTCCAAGCCGTTCACTTCCTTCCGTTTACATAGTATGAACACTCTCCTTGGTATCTATTCAAAC
>CALYAO010000018.1 GCA_944393605.1 uncultured Clostridia bacterium | reverse complement strand
TCACATTTGACTGCACCCTCAGCGGTCCATTTGACAACTTGTTTCTTGCCTGATTCTCAGCATCGCAGGCTCTCTGTAAAGGCATCATTGCCGTTATCTCCGCCTCAACGGTTTCGTTTATGAAATTTTATTGTATTATACCACCATCTTATGCGGTTGTCAAGGGGGTGTGTGCATATTTCTCGTAAAAAAATGCAATATTTTTTTGCCGGCATTTCATGCACGCCCGAGAGCCCACACCACGTCCGGCAAACGGGGCATTTGTATGGCCAGGCGTGCACGCAAGGGATTGCTGCCCGGACATGGATCGCCCTGCTTGCAGAAAAACAGGCGGCAAATTGCCGCCTGTTTGCTAGTACGCCATGGGGTTGCCCTTCCGGTCCGTAAAGGTCTGGGACGGCTTGGGGCCCGCCAGCAGCGCGACAATGTCCGCCGCAGCATCGGCCGGATCGTCCGATGCCTGCGGGCCGCCCATGTCGGTGCGCATCCAGCCCGGGTGGATGGCATACACGCGGAAGCCCCCCGCAGCATACCGGTTTTCAAACACCCGCAGGGACATGTTGAGCGCCGCCTTGGACATACAGTATCCAAACTCGCATTTTCGGTCGATCCCGCCCACCGACGCGGTGTCAGACGAGATACCAACCACCTGCTTCTCCCCCGTTTTCATGAGCCCAATCATCGCATGCAGCACCTTTACTGGCCCCGCCGCGTTGATGAGCAGCTGCCGGTCCACATCGCGCACATCCCAAGCCGGATCCTCAAAATCATACCGCGCAAAATCCAGCCACACGCCCGCATTGTTGATGAGGATGTCGATGGTGTCAATGCCGTCCGCTTCCATCTGCTGCCGCACCCGGGCCAGGGCAGCTTCATCCGTCACGTCCGCCTGGTAACAGTGCAGCTTTCCCGGATATTGGGCATCCAGCGCATCCAGCTCGGGCGAGCGTTTGCGCGCGATGACCACAACGCAGTCTTCCAATTCCAAATATTGGGAGGCAAGGCACAGCCCCAGCCCCCGGTTGCCGCCCGTAATCAATACCGTTTTTGCCACGTTTTTCCCCTCCTATTCGTATTGCAGCACCACCTGGATCACATCCGCAGGCCGCGTATCCACCAGCTCATATGCCTGCCGGACATCCGCATAGGGCACCACCTGGGTGATGAGGTTATCCAGCTTCAGCCGCTCCAAGATCTTGACGCATGTCGCCGTCTTGCGCGGGTCGTCCCACATGTCCGCAATGGCGGGCGCCACGCCGCACGTCTGGGATGAGCGAAGGGTGATGCGGTTGTTGTGAAACTCCCCTGACAGGTCAAGAGGCGTGCAGGGCCCTTGGTACCAGCCCGTCGCCGTCACAACGCCATTGTACCGGCACATCTTGATGGCGGCCTGGAGCGCATGCAGGTTGCCCGACATCTCCAAAACCGCATCCGCGCCCTTGCCGCCGATGTACTTGCGCACGTCATATGCGATGTTGTCGCTGGCGGAGGGGTCAAAGACGGCATCTGCGCCATTTGCCAGCGCGACCTCCCGCCGCTTTCCGATCACGTCCAGCCCGATGACCTGCATCGCGCCCGACATCTTGGCCATCTGGACCCCCAGCTGCCCCAGGACGCCCAGCCCCGAGATGATGACCGTATCCCCCAGCTTGATCTCCGCATCCAAGATACCGTTGAAGGCGGTGCGCAGGTTGTTGAACACCACCGCATGGGCGGGCGGGACAGCATCGGGCAGCTTCACCGCATCCGCCGCGTTTACCACCGCCTCGGACTGGTGGGGCGTGCAGGTATACACGATGTCACCCACTGCAAGATCCGTGACGCCCGCTCCCAGCTCCACGACCTTCCCCACGCAGCTGTATCCCATGTACCACACGCCGGGGTCGCAGCTGCGGACGGGGTAAGTCCAGACGTTTTCCGCCTTGCTCTCCACAAACACGCCCGTCTCCTCGTCCTTGTAGCTGTGGAAAAAGGGCACCAGGCCGCGGTAGATGCTCATCTCGGTGCCATGGCTGATGCCGCTGCAGATGCTCTTCACCCGCACCTGCCCTGCGCCCAGCGCCGGCGGCTCCGCCTCCGCAATCCGCAGCTTGCGCGGGCCATCATATACCATTACTTTCATAATCATCCCTCATTTCTGTCAAATTGTCAATGTGTTTTATAATATTCTTTTAGCCACGCATACGCCTTTTTGGGGCGCCATGCCATATCCGTGATCCCATACCGGCACTCCCCCACCGCGCCCTGGTTGAAAAACAGCGGCGTCCGCATGTCGCAGAAGTGCCATGGGCTCACGCCGCACACCAGCCCTTCCAGCGCCGTTACCTGTCGGGACAGCAGGTGCACGTGCCGCTCCTCGCTGAAGGCATCGTCAGGCCCCGTCTCCTGCCCGCGGTTGCTCGCCGCGCCGCACTCGGTGACCAGCACGGGTTTGCCCAGCGCACGGTATGCCCGGACGGTGTCCCCCGTTTCGGACGGATCATGCTCCAGCAGGCCCGCATAGGTATTGACGCTTATGATGTCCAAATCCGCATACAGGAGGGCGGGCATCTTGAGACAATAGGTGCCGTCGGGGCGGCGGGTGCGCGTGCTGCACACATAGGTGACGGGCCGGGTGCCATCCAGCGTCTTTGCGTACCGGGCCAGTGCCCCAATCGCATCCGCCTGGCGGCCGTCGTCGGCCATCACGTTGCCCACCGACCAGATGGCGACGCTGGCGCGGTTTTTGTCCCGCGATACCATCTCCCGCAGATACTGCTGCGCGCGGCTCAGCAGGTCACTTTTCTCCCACTCCATGTACCAATACACAGGGATCTCGGACAGGAGCAGCAGGCCCCGCTCCTCCGCCTTGCGGACAAAGTATTCGCAATGCGGATAGTGGGCCGCACGGATGAAGTTGACCCCCAGATCCGTGAAGTGGTCAAACAGCTCGTCGATGTATGTATGGTTTTCGGCCTGCCCATCCTCCTTGTATGCCTCGTGACAGTTGATGCCCTTTAAAAATACCGGCGCTCCGTTGAGATACAGCCGCTCGCTGTCCCACGTGAGTTCCCGCAGGCCCACGTCGTCCCAGATGCTGTCCCCGTCAATGGCAAATGCCACGCGATACCGCTTGGGATTGGCACAGTCCCACAGCGCAATCTCCTCCCGCGGCACCGGCACCGTGCACCGGTAGCCGTCCCCCGCGGGCCGCATCTGCTCCGCGATGCCCAGCTCCGCCACCGTCACGCGGCAGGAGCCCTCATAGTCCCCCGCGACACTCGCATGGAAGGTGAGCGCCGCCTGGTCCCCTTGGAGCTTGGTTGTCACCGCAAAATCTGCGATATATGCCGCGGGCGTGTGCACCAGCGACACCTCCCGCAACAGGCCGCCGTCGTTCCACCAGTCGTAGATCATGCCCGGGATGCGGTCCTCTGTGCGGGTGTTGTTGACCAGCACCCACAGCTCGTTGTGCGGCAAAAGCAAGTCGGTCACCTCAAAGGAAAATGCCGTAAACCCGCCGCTGTGCTCCCCCACCAGCTTGCCGTTTAGGTATGCCTTGCAGTAGTAGTTCGCGCCCCCGAAGCACAAAAACGTCCGCCCGGTTTCCATGGATGCGGGCCGGTCAAACGTCCGCATGTACCAGGCATCCCCCTCGTAGTAGGCGAGGCGCTCGTCCTGTGCATTCCAGTCATGCGGAACGGTGACGGTGGTTGCCCCCTCGTCATAGCAGGGAAACAGCGCATCCGCCGCCCGCTTATTGCGCCACCAGGTCTGCCGCATGCCCCGCCGCATGGGGTCGGCATAGAAGCTCCAGGTGCCGTTTAGGCTCGTTTTCTTACGATGGTAGGTATACAAATTCCATCCCCCCGCCTCTGAAAACAGGGCCGCAAACCACCCGCGGCCCTGTTTCTTTCAAAATGCGAATTGATTATTTCTTAAAGTTGGCCTCGTAGAATGCCTGCGCCTCTTTGGTCAGCTGTTCGCCGCCCTGGCTCAGCCACTCCTGCTTGAAGGCCTCCCACTCATCAAAGGAGCGGACCCCCGTGATAAACTCGCTGTATGCCGCCGTCTTGACCTTATCCAGGTTGCCCGAATACTGGGACGTGGACGCCAGGCCCGGGCGGAGCAGCGCATCCTGGCAGCTCTTGTAGTTGGCATACTTTTCGTTGTGCTCGGTGTAATCCTGCGGGTTGTACTTGTCGCTGATGCCGTTGATGGCAAAGCCAACCAGCGGCGTGAGCTGATTGAAGAAACCGAACTGCCCAATGCCCGCCTTGGCGCGCTCATTCGCATCCGAATCATACGGCGGCAGGTATTTGAGGCCGCTGGAGGCTCCCACCTCGGGATCGTTGTAGTCATACTCCTTGCCCAGTTCGCCCCAGGTCAGCCGCAGCGCGACCTCTTCATCCGATACCATCTTATCCAGCATCTGGAGGATGTAGTTGAGCTTTTCGGGGTCATCTTCCAGCTGCGCACCAAAGCCCACAAAGTTGCTGCGCGGGCCCCACAGCCAGTCGCCGCGGTCCCCGTCCGGCCCTGCCGGGATGGAGCCAATCTGGAACTTCGCATTGGGATCCCGTTCGGCCCACGCCTCCAGGTTGGTCTTGCCGACCGGCATGCTGGGAATCCAGCTGGAGACCGCATCCGTCCGGATGGCCAGCCGGCCCGACTCGAACTTCTGGGATGCGGTGGTGAGGTTATCGGTGATGAACTCGGGGTCGATGAGTTCCTTTTTATACCAGTCGTTTAAGAGCATCAGCACCTCTTTGCTCTTGTCATTGATGGTGCCGTTGATGACCTGGCCGTCCTCCACATTCCACTGCCCCGGCATGATGCCGTATGCACCGAAGATCATGTCAAACTGCCGCACCGGATGGCCGCCCAGCCCCGTGAAGCCATAGGTGTCCTTCTGGCCGTTGCCGTCGGGGTCCTCGTTGCGGATCTTGGTGAAGGCCTCTTCAAACTCCTCAATGGTGTCGGGCGTCTTGGTGATCCCAAGTTTTTCCAGCCAGTCCCCGCGCCAGATGACCGAGGTGTTATACTCGGTACCTGCCACCTTGGGTATCACCCAGTTGACGCCGTCGATGTTGGAAATGGCAAAGATGTTGGGCTCAAACTCGGTGACCCACTGGTAATAGTTGGGCGCATACTTCTGGATGCGGTCCACCGGGACCTCCGCCAGCGCCCCCTGCTGTGCCAGCGGCTGCCACACCTCCGGCTCTCCCAAGAACATGATGTCGGGCGTCTCTCCCGACGCGATCATGCTGCCCAGCTTTTCCACATAGTTGGAAGCCGGGATGCTGATGGTGTCGATGTTCACATTGAACATCTCCTCCAAGTACTGTTCTGCCGGCGTGTCCTTTTCCATGGGCTGGTTTGCGTTCCCCACCCACGTGATGGTATAGCCCCCTTCCGCGGTTTCCTGGACCGCCTTCTCGCCGCAGCCCGACAGGGTCACTGTCCCCGCCAGCAGGGCCGCCGTCACCACCCAACTCACTGTCTTTTTGAACATCAAATCTCCTCCTTATTTAGATAAAATCCTTTGCTTACCCTTTGATGGCCCCCACCATGACGCCCTTGGCAAAATACTTTTGCAGGAAGGGATATACGATCAGGATGGGGATGGTGACAAACATCATGGCCGCCGACTGGATGCTCTCGGTCGCCGGCTGTACCACGTTGGCCTGGTTGGTCATCATGGTGGGGTCGCTCATGGCCGTCTGCGTGATGACGATCTCCCGCAAAAACAGCTGCAGCACCATGTTGCTCCGGTCGGAGGTGTACATGACCGCATCAAACCAGCTGTTCCACTGGCCCACCATCAGCCACAGCGTGACCGTTGCGAGCACGGGCATGGACAGCGGCAGAACAACCTTCCACAGGATGTAGATGTCGTTTGCCCCGTCAATTTTCGCCGTCTCCTCCAGGCTTTCCGGGATGCTCGTAAAGAAATTCTTGATGATAATCAGGTTAAACGGAGACACCGCCGACGGCAGGATAAGTGCCCAAAGCGTGTCCATCAGATGCAGGTTCTTCACCAGGATATAGGTCGGGATCATGCCGCCGTTGAACATCATGGTGAAGATCACCAGTGCCGTATAAAACTTTCGGTTGGGAAACTTTTTCTTCGCCAGCGGATAGGCCATGGTGACCGAGATGAACATGCCAAAGGCGGTGCCGCCAACCGTCCGAATCACCGTGTTGATGCATGCCCGCACAATGACAGGCGATTCAAAGATCTTGAGCCATGCGGAAAAGTCGGGCTGGGTCGTCCACAAATGGAACCCCGTCCCCATCGCCTCCGCGCGGGAGCTGATGGAAAGGATCAGGGTCTGCCAAAAGGGGTAGACAGTCGTGATGCACAGCAGGATCATGAACAGATAGATCACAAACGTTGCAATCCGCGAGCCGATGCTCTGTTTGATTTTCATTCTTCTCTCCCCCTTTCTTACCAGATACCCGCTTCGCCGCCGCTGAACTTGTTGGACAAATAGTTGGTCAGCAGCACCAGCGCAAGCCCAATGACCGACTTGAACATCCCCGCCGCGGTGGACAGGCTATACTTGAAGTTTTGCAGGCCCATGCGGTAGATATAGGTGTCGATGATGTCCGACACGTCATACACCGGCGGGCTATATAGGTTAAAGATCTGGTCAAAGCCCGCATCCAGCACGGTGCCCACCCGCAGGATGAGCATGACCGCGACCGTCGGCATGATGCCGGGCAGCGTGATATGCAGCATCTGCTTCCACCGGCCGGCGCCGTCCATGATGGCCGCCTCATACACCTGGCTGTCCAGGCCCGCCAGCGCCGCCATGTATACAATGGAGCCCCATCCCAATTCTTTCCAGATATCCGTGATGACCAGGATGGGAACAAACCAGTTTTTGTCCGCCAGAAAATAGATGGGTTCGCCGCCAAACAGCTTGATGATGGCGTTTACAATCCCCGTGCTGGGGGACAGGATGGTCGTGATCAGGCCGCCGATCAAGACCCACGAGAAAAAGTGGGGCAGATACGTGAGCGTCTGGGTCAGCCGCTTGAACTTCTCCGCCCGGATCTCATTCATGATGAGCGCCAGGATAATGGGCGCGGGAAATCCAAACAGGATCTTTAAAAAGCTGATCCAGATGGTGTTTTTGAGGACCATCAGAAAGTTGGGGTCCGTGAGCAGAAACTCAAAGTGTTTGAGCCCCACCCACTCGCTCCCCCAAACGCCGAGCTTAACGCTGTAATCCTGAAAGGACATGAGCAGCCCATACATGGGGACATACTTGAAGATGATGAAATAGATCAGGCCGGGCAGCAGAAGCAGCACGAGGTATTTGTTGTCCAGATACTGCCGCAGCAGCGACCGCTTGTGCGGATCCACGGCCCGCCCCGCCCGTTTGTTCGCGTTTGGCACAACCGCCTGTTCGGGCAGGGCCGTCTCGGATTTGCTCATTTGACATTCCCTCCCTTACATAAATGGCAGTTGGTTGACGTGATAATCGCCCAGCTTCAGCTTGGGGCATTCGGGCGGATAGCCGTTTATGCTGACGTACCGGATGCCTTCGCTTACGGGGCTGTATTCACATTCCAGTGATAGGGTATCCCGCTCATACGAGGTGATGCGGGTGGTGGTAAACCGGCTGTGCATGTTGGATCGGTGCCGGTCGGAAACCTTGGCGCCCGCCAGCGCGGCGCGGAATGCCGCGAAGCTCTCATACTCCGCCTTGGGTGCAACCTCACACACGAAGCCGTTGCCGATGATCAGAAATGCCCGGTTGGTAAAGTCCCGTGCGGGGCCCTCGTAGTTGTAGAACGCCACGGTGGTAAAATCCTTGCCGCGCCTGACTTCCACCGCACAGGAGCGGCCCAGATCGGACAGGATGAGGGGCGTAAACGCCATGTACAGGCACCCGTCGCTCACATAGACCGTCTGAGGCTCTATAAACCGCTGGCAGTCCTCCGTCACTTGGGCATCCCCCACCCAGATATCTTCCACCGCGCGGTAGATGGTTGGGAAATTGAGCAGGAGGCGCAGGCTTGTGACCCCCTTGGAGAAGGAGATCTTGGGCCGATACAGCACCATGGCCGCCCGCTCATGCTGCAGGGCGATCTTCCGGCCGCCGTCCTGGAAGTTGTGCACCCGCACATCGGGCTCCTCGCCGTTGATCGCATACCGCGCATACACCGTTCCGATATCCGCCTGCGACTGTACCTTGTCCGCCTTTTTGTAGGCGAGAAAGAAGCTGTCGGTCTGGACGCCGTTGTGAAACTCCCGCCGGGAGGTGCCGAGGGAATACCCCCGGTCCAAATAGGCATACAGCTCGTTGACCCCCGCCGCATACTCAACGGCCAGATCCCCCGTCTCGGGATCGTCGGGCGGCGGCAGATGCGTATCCGCCGAGGAGGTGAACTCAGATGTGCCCTCCACCACCAAGGGGTAGGGCTTATGTAAGAGAAATCGCTCCACAAATTCCGCCGGACAATGGTAGGGCGCGGAGAGCTCGAAGCAGGTGCTGATCTGTTTGAATTCGATGTAGCCGTCGTGATGGATCTCCCCTTCGGGCCCATCCTCCGACGTGAAGATGGTGTTCATAGGGTGCACAGGCAGGCGGTCCCCCAAAAGCCCATACATCACATACCGTGTCTGGTGGGTATGCGCGCAGCAGTCCACCGTGTAGGACCGGGAATTGGGGCCCGATGAAGTGCACAGCTCGGGATCAAACATGGCGGTATAGGCCGCCCAGATGCGGCACTCGATGGCCAGCGCGAGCCTGCGTACCCCATCGTCCGCCGTGTCCTCCGCCAGCCGCGCGATGCCCCACAGCTGCACCGGTGTGTAGGTCGCGCTGTTGTACTCGGTGGGAAAGCCCCGCCGCATGAGCATCTTTTTGAAATTGTGGAGGTTTTCTTTTCCCTTCTCCACCAGCTCGGGCCGCCCATACCGTTCCCCGCCCACAATGAGGGTATAGCATGCCAGACAGGGGAAGTTGTCGTTGACCCCAACGAAGTCGTTCTCGTCCTCCAGATAGTAGCTCAGGCGGCTGCGCACATAGGCATCCGCCCGCTCGAACACGTCGGGCTCCAGCAGGGACCCATATGTCCCCAGCAGGAAGATGAGCTGGGAGGGGGAGAAGTGACAGTTGTTCTGGTAGTCCGCCGCCCGCAGGACGATGTTCGCCTTGCGCTGCGCCGCCTCGCTCCCCTCCTCCAGCATAGCCAGCGCGAACCAGATGCGCTCGCGCAGACCGAACAATCCCTTCCCTTCGGGCCGGAGCCATTCGCCATGGTCGTCGAAATGGGACAGGTTAAACTGCGCCGTTTTGACACAAACCGCATGAAACCGCTCTTTTTGTCCTTCCAGATCCCAGAACATCATGCGCCAACCCCCTCCGCGGAGGCACTGCCCAGCTGCGTCTCTCCGATGAATTTGAGCCCCGTAAAGCTATCCCAAACGAAGGTCTTAAGGATGCTGTTTGCCACGTCGGCATCTGCCGGCACCGTGATGGTGTTGGTGGTGCCCGTCACCTGCGACTCCTCCGTGATGGGAGGCAGCGTCGTGGTGGTGCTGGTGATGCCCCGCATGACAAGCCGCCCATCCGTGCTCTTTTCATACAGGCCCGTCACAACGGTGACCGGCTGCTCCGTCCCCGTGAAATTGCCGACGTTCACCGTCGCCGTAATCTCCCCCGCCTGCACGCTCGCCGCGCTGTATGTGCCGCCGAACAGCTCCAGCCGGGTTCCGACGTCAAATGTCACACTCTCCGCCGTCTTGGTGTTCTCCCCCATCTGAATGGTGAAGGTATGCAGGCCTTCGGACAGGCCGGCAAGGTCAATGGACCAGGCCGCATCCCCCGTCTGCGTCACCGTCTGGGGCGCCCCATCCAAGGTCGCCGTCAGCGCGGATGCGTCCCCGAAGAAGCCGCCCGATACCGTAATGGCAGGAACGCGGACCACCGTTCCGTCTGCCGGCATGGATAAGGTCACGCCCTGCAGGTCAATCTTGGACACGCTGGTCGCCTGGTTGCGGGATGCCACATACAGGCGCCCAGAAATATCCAAAAACTGAATGACATTCGTATAGTTGCCCGCGCTGTTGCCAATGAATTTGGCATGGGTCGGATCGGTGATATCCATCACAAACAGCTTCTGTCCCTCCGCCGGAAGGTTGGCATAGTTGTGGGTCGCAAAATAGACGACGTTATTTTTTAGATAGACGCCCTGGGGCGCAATTCGAAAGTCCTCCTTGCCGGGCGCCGGGGTCTTGATGTTGACCAGCCGGTCGCTGGCAGAAGCATCGTTCATTTTGGAGATATCCAGCACATAGATAGATCCCGTCGCCTTTTCAAAATCCACCGATGAGCCGCCCTTGTTGCCCATGACCAGCTTGTCGCCGTCTAGATAGGCAGACTCAACCATCCATCCGTACTCCGTTCCGCTCCGCGTCTCAACCCCTGTTGCGGTCGCATAGTCCAGCTCGCCGACGATGGACCAGTCACTGCGCCGCACCACCGTGATCTTGCGGTTGTTGGTCTGGTTATCCCCAACCGTTACGGTATTTGGAACCAGCGCCACATAGTCCTCGCTGACGGCCATGGTGTTGTAATTGGAGTGCGCCGTCTTGGTCTGTTCCATGTTGGGCAGCAGGGTGCCAATGGTCTTGTTGCCCAGGTTGCGCGTAACGGCTTTGTTTGCCTCCAGCGCCAGGTCCCTGTGGGTCGCTTCCCCGCTTTCCACCTTGGGCCCCCACTCGTCTAATGTGGCTTTGAGCGCCGGCAGGTCAAAGATACGGCATCCGCCGCCGTCTAGCAAAAACATCTCATCCCCATCCCGCAGGACCGAGCGGATGTATTCGGTGGAGGTCTCATCCACCGTGCCGTAGTTGGTGTAGCTCACGATATTGCCAACCAGCTTTAAGGTCATCTGGGCAGGCGGCGCATCGGGGTTCTCCACCTGGAGCACCAGCAGGCCCCGCTTAAAGGGGTTGCTCGCATATCCGCTGGAGGATTGTCTGCCCGATACAAACACATACCCTTCATAATACACGATGAGATTGGGGCGGTTAAAGCTGCCCTCCAGGCCAACCCCCACCTGATCGGTGCCGTTGTTTGCGATGCTCCATGCCGCATCCCGTGCCACCTTGGGCGCGTCGGGATCAGACACATCCAAGATGCCGACCGCCGTGTTGGAACCTTGCTTGAGGTAAGTGAATGCAATGTTGCCGTTGTTCGCAGCGCCCAGCGCATCATCGTCCACCAGCGCGAGGCCCCAGGCTTCCGCATTGCTGCCCGCCACGCTGAAGGCATTGCTCACCAGGTTCATCTCCAGCGCCGCATGGGCCGGCAGCACGCACAGCAGGTTGGTGGCCGCAACAAACGCTGCCATGAGCATTCCCAACAGGATCCGTTTCCGTTTGCACATGTCGAGTTTCCTCCTCTGATTGTTTTTAGCTTGCTATGATAGCCGGACACCATCCACAATGGTGTTGATGCCCCGGTTTGCCACGTTGTTCTTAACGTTCTCATACGTATTGCCTTCCACCACCTGCCCGTAGATACAGCGGGACAGGTTGACCGCATCCCAAAGATTTGACAGTTGGTTGCCCGTAATCACCGTGTTCATCGCATCCCCCGCCACGCCTTTGTTGTCATAGGCGGAGGAATATTCCGTCGCAAAGGCCACGATGCCCGACACGTTGGGGGATTCGGTCATATAGACGTCCGGATCCACCGGCACTTTTTCCAGGTCGCCTACGATGGTGTTGTTCCGCACCTCCGTGCCATAGATCAGGGTGGAATAGAACTGTCCATATGCCGTCTCGCTGGTCGCACCCGCCCGCCCCGCATTGAATGCGATGGAGGCGATGTTGGTCTTGCGGGACACCCCCGTGATCGTGGTGTTTTGGATGCGGTTGTACCAGTCAAACTGCAGCCGGTTCTGGCCGTAGTTGTGTGCCGCATGGATGAAGGTTCCCAAGGAATTTATGCTCACGTTGTCCGACATCACGCTGTCCGTGATATAGCCATAGAACCACAGGCCTTTGGTGCAGTTTTTGATGGTATTTTTGTAGTAGATGGTGTTGGGCGCCAGCGCCACGACCGACACGATGGACGTCTCATCGGGCACCACGTCCCACGGGCGTTCCAGCAGGAACTTGCCGTCCAACACGCCCGTCACGGTCCGCGTCTGCCCCATGCCCGTCCCGTAGGTGATGGCGGCTGTGAGCTTGCCGTAGCGCATGTCGTCGGGCATCTTGATCTCCGACCGTTCGGGCGGCACGATGGGGTTGCCCTCCTCGTCCTCTTCCCGGTTGATGTTGGGCTGGATCTCCACCCAGTCCTCCCCGCCCGCGGTCACGCGGCCGAAATTCTTGGGGGAGTTGGGGCCCTCATTCATGATGGCCTCCCCGTCATTGTTGGACATGGTCCCAACACTCTCAATCACGTTGTTGTAGGAAAGGCTGTTGCCCCGAACCGAGAACCCATGCAGGTCCTCCTCATATTCGGGATGCCCGATGATGTGGTTGTTTTCCACAAAGGTATATGCCGCAACCATCACAATGCAGTTGGTCGCAAACTCCGCCCGGTTGTTTTGATAGAGGTTGTATTCATTCATGTAGGACCGGACCAGCTCGGCCTCATGCCCGGTAAAGTCGCTGTCCGCACAGAGGAAGTGCGCATCCGCCGTGATGCCAACGCCGCTTCCCCGCCGCAGAATCGGGATGGGCTCCCCCTCCTCATCCAGCTTGAGGGAACCATCGCCGTTCTTCTGAAAATATTCGGGCGGTTTCTCCATGCCGACATGGATCTCAAAATTCTTGAGGAAGAAGTGTTCCCCCCGCCGGAGCCGCATATCTGCCGCCGGGTTTAAGGTGGTGCGCCAGCCAAAGCTCACATAGAAATCGGGCACCAGCGTATCGTCCGCATTCACGATGGAAAGGTTTGCGATGCCCTGCCGGCCCACGGGTTCGTCCTCCTCGGTCACCGCCGTCCGAATCATGCCCGACTGCGCGGGCTGCCCCGGCCTTGCGGTGGAGGTAAAGACCAGTCGCGTGCTCCCCTTGCCCGCGCCGTTTAGCACGACGCCATAGGGCAGCTCCAGGCTGCCGACGGCATAGTCCCCCGCCGGGAAGTACACCACGCCGCCCCCCGCTTCATAGGCCGCATCGATGGCCGTTTGAATGGCCTCATCCTGTACCTCTGGCACACCTGCCACCGCACCATATGCGGGATCGGTCACAGTAAACACATTGTCCCAGGCGAACAGGTCGGCCCATGCGACCCCCAGGCCCAGCGGGTCCTCCGCCGGCGGGGAGATGGTGAGCGTCTGGCCGCTCCCCAGCCGCTGCCAGGGGCAGGACGGGCTACTTCGCACCTCCACATAATAGGTCCCCAGCGGCTGGTCCTGGATGGCCAGCGTCAGGGCAAAGGGCGTGACCTCCGACAGCGCCACAGGGTAAGATGCTCCCGCATGGTCCACCAGCCGCACCTCGGTCTGGGTGGGAATCCCAAACTCCGCACCGTCCAAATTCTTGCCCGCCAGCCGGATGGAAAGCCCCGCAAACGCACGGTCCTCCGAGATGAAATCGGGCCGGGGCGCATTGAGGAGCACCGGAAGCGAGGCGCCGCCCGCGGTTTCCACCGTGAGCCGGTACACCCCCGCCGCCGTGCCCTGCGGCAGCCGGGCCACCAGGAATTTGCTGTGTGCATCCGTCTGCACCAGCGGCAGCGTCACCGCGTCACCGCCCGCCGCCGGCACGGCATGCACCTGCACGCTGTCTTCATACAGATACTCCCCGCGGACGCTCACCAGGCCGCCCGGCGAGACGGCATCCGAGATACTGAAGACAACGGGGCGCTTGGCATGCTCCAGCGCAAACACCCGGAACAGCGGGCGGATGTCCGTGAAGTTATTCACCACAAAGCTCTGCACGGCGGAGGACTCCTGCGTGACCTCAAAGGTCTCCTGCTGTGTCCAGGTCCCGCCCGCCGGGATTTGAACGTCGTGGATGCGGAAATCCACCACTTCGTCGGGCCCGTTTCGGACCGCGACATACTTGCCTGTAAAGGGCGCCGCCGTCTGGTTGGACAGCTCCGCGGCCGCCGTCACCGTCCCAACCGAAAGGCTGCTTGCGGGCTCCCCATCCACGGTAAAATGCGTGGTGAAAAAAACCGTGCCGTTGGTATTGAGCGTCTCCGCCGCCCACACGGGCGTAAGCCCCAAAAGCCACATGCCGCAGAGCAGCATGGCGCATACCTGTTTGGTCGTCTGCTTCATCTTCATCCTTCTCTCCTGCGTCGTAGGGCCACGCATCAATTCTCCTCAATGAGCAGCGCGCCGCTCTCCTTGTCCACCACGGGCGTTCCCACATTTTGGAAGGTGTTGCCCGAGAGGACGGTGCCGTAGTTTTGCTTGGAGAGGTGGATGCCCTGCGTCAGATCGGACAGGCTATTGCCCTCCACGATGAGGTTCTTGCCGTCCCCTTTCTTGCCCGTCGTATCCTCATAGCCGATCTGCTCGTTGCACATGAAGTAGATGCCCGAAATGGTGGGCTGTTCGGTGCCCTTGACGGGTACCGCATCCGGATCCCCCGTGATGCGGTTGTTCCGGACTTCCAGGTTGTACACCGTCGTCCCCAGAAAGTTGCCGCTTTGGATGTTGGTGTTCATGTGGTACCCAATGCCGCTCGTGAAGCACTTGCGGGACACGCCCTCGCAGTCGTTGTCCTCCATGCGGACATACATGTTGGTCTGGAACCGGAACTGGGGCGGGTTGACCGTCGCATGCACAAAGTAGCCCGACGAGTCAATGCTCTTGTTCTTCAGCATCAAGCCGTCCCACAGATACCCATAAAACCACATGCCCTTGGTGTTGTCTGTGATGGTGTTGTTGTAGTACACCAGGTTGTCGATGGGCGTGATGAGGGAGAAGTAGGTCGTCTGGTCGGGCGGCACGTCAAACGGCCGGTCCAGCACGTACGTGTCGCCGTTTTCCACCCCAACCACGTCCCGCATCTGGCCCATGCCCTTGCCGTCCACCAGCACCATGGCCAGCCGGCCGTAGCGCTGGGTGCTTGGGATGGAGAGCTCGGCCTGGGTATTCTCCACGCGGATCTTGGTGCCGTCCGCCGACAGCACATTGCCATAGTTCCACGGGTTGTTGGGGCCTTCACACATGATGGCCTCCCCGTCGTTGTTCTCCTGGCTCCCAACCCCCGAAATCGCATTGTTTGCCACATAGGTGTTGCCCCGGACGGACAGGCCGTGTAGGTCCTCGCCGATGTCCGTGCCATACACCTGGTTGTTCTCCACGATGCTGTAGTCCGCCGTGGTCACCACATAGGAGCGGTTATACCGGAAGACGTTGTTCCGAAGGGACAGGTAGTGGTTCACATAGGCGCGGTCCAGCGTCGCCTGTGCACCCGTCCACTCGGTGTCCTCCAGCAGCACCTTCTGCTTGGCGATGACGATGGTGCCGATGCCGCGGTTGGTGTTGACCCGTGTCGCCTGCTCCCCGCGCTCCAGCATGTCGTAGGTGAGCGTGAAGTCCTTGATGAAGAGCTTCTCGGCGGTCCTCAGGGTCATATCCGACACCTCATCCCCCCACGGATGCCCCAGCACGACAAACATGTCGGGCCAGTATGCGGGGTCCGCCACGCCCATGTGCATGCGCGCCACGCCCTGCAAGCCTTTCTCTGGGCCATCTTCCACCGAATTGATGAAGGTTGTGGGTGCATCCTCGTCCACATGGGTATAGAGGAGCTCGGTGCCTTCCCGGCTTTCTCCCAGGAGCACGATGCCGCTGGGGAGCTCCACCGTCTGCAGGTTGTAGGTCCCGTCTGGGAAGTACACCACGCCGCCGCCCGTTTCCTTGGCCTGTGCGATGGCCTGTGCCACCGCCGCGTCGTCCAGTTCGCCGTCACCTGCCACCGCGCCACATTTCGTCACGTCTATTTGGTTGTCCCAGGCAAAGTCGTCCGCCCATGCGACCCCCAGCCCCAGCGGGTCTTCCCCCGCCTCCCGGATGGTGAGGGTCTGGGCGTTGGTGTTTTCAGCAAAGTCCATGCCGCCGTTGTTGGACACCGCCACCCGGTAGCTGCCGGCGGGCTGGTCCCCAATGCGGATCTTTGCCATGGTCTCGTTCTTCTCTATGATCTCCGCCTCATAGGCGTTTGTTCCGTCCGTCAGCTGCACCACCAGGTCGGTGGACGCGTCAAACGCGAAGTTGCGGCCCACCACATAGACCTCCTGGCCCTGCCATGCCTCGTCCGCCGACAAAAAGTGGATGCGGGGCGCGTTGAGCTTGATCGGAATGCCCGTCCCCGCGGCATTCTGTGCCCAGATGTCATATACCACCTGGGGCGCATCCGCCGCCATCCGCACCACTGCGAACTGGCTGTTTTCATCTCGCTGCACCACCGCAAGCTCCGTCGCATCGGACGGCACCTCTGCCGTGGTCGCTTCGCCCGTTGAGGGCTTCGCATAAAATTTCGTTTCCCCAGTTAAGTAGGCGCCGTTCACCGAAATCAGCTCGTCGCCCACAATCGCATCGGACACGCGGTATATCACCGGTACGCCCGTATCCATGCCCGTCCCCGTTGGCCGTGCGCCGGGGTCACGCCCCAGGCTGGCCAGCAGGCGCCGAATCATGACGGCCGCTTCCGCGCGGGTTGCGGTCGCCTTGGGCAGGAACGCCCCCGCTTCATTTCCCATGACGATGCCCAGTGTGCTGGCGGCGGCGACTGCCTCCGCCGCCCAGTCTGCCACATCGTCCTTGTCCACAAATCCATCCAGTGTGCCTGGCTCGGCCATGGCGCCGCCGGCAGCCGCGTAGGCCCGGACCACCACCGAGGCCATCTCCTCCCGGGTGATGGGCGCCTCAGGCTGGGCCGCGCCGCCCGTTCCCTCATACAGCGCCGCATCCAGCAGGCCGGCCTCTGCCGCACCCTGCATGGTGCCGGCATACCAGGCATCCTCCGCCACATCCGCAAATGCGCCCGGCTGCCATGCCGCCTCCGGAATGTCCGTCGCCCGCATGACCAGCGCCAAAAACTCCGCCCGGGTGATGGTGC
>CALYAO010000017.1 GCA_944393605.1 uncultured Clostridia bacterium | reverse complement strand
ACTCTCAATATTTAGTTTGCGGCCAATCCAATATATCGGGATGGTCTGTTAAGGTTACCCTTTTTTCGCGGCTGTAAGAAATTTAACTTTTTTCATATCACCTCTTGACATTTCTTAGCTGGACTTTGGTTAGACCAGTCCGCCAAGCGAACTGAACAAATTGCTTCCAATGACGTAAAACAGTGTAATAACGGCCAATGCCACAAGCGGTATTACCACGGCCCGGACACGGCCTGGCCGTTTGGCGAGCTCCCGCTGCATGGTCTCTTTGGCGAGCAGGGACATGTCCCCCATAAGATAGGTGAGCGCCGCAGACTGGTCCTCGCCGCGTTCCTGCGCAATGAGCGCCTTGCACAGCCGGGAGATATATGCGTTACCCAGCCGTGCGTCAAAGGCAGTCATGCCTGCTTCAAAGCTACCCGCGTGCAGGTCTGTCACCAGTACCTCCAAGTCATAGCGCAGGCCCTCCTTTGCCAGCAATACATAGCTTTCAAATAGCTTGGTGATATCCCGCTGGGTCCGCATGCCGTGTACGATGCCACGGACAAACTGGGGCAGTTCCCGTTCCACCAGCCGCTCCTTTTCTTTCAGGATGTCCCGGATACGGCGGTATTGGTTCACAAATACGAGTCCGGCGAGTAATGCGGCCAGTGGGAGCAAGGTACGTGCTGCCGCAAAGCACAGGGCCATACCTCCAAATAGCGTCAAACCAGCCAGTAGGACGGCACGGGCGATGTATGTCTCAGGTGTCTCTTGAAGCCCAGCGCGGGATAACTGCCCCGCCAATTGCTGCTGCCTGTATGGCGCAAGGCGGATACCTTTTGCCACTAGCCCAATTAGCGGCTGGAGATGCCGCATGAGTTGTTGAGACAAAGGTGTTTTTCGTGCAATGGCCCGGCGCAACTCCCGCGCGGTTTGTGCGGGCGGCAATTTTCGGGCAGCGGCAAGCAGCCAATATCCGCCAAAGGCAAGTGCCACGCATAATACTACCTCTATCATAGTTATCCCTCCCTCATGCCAGCGGACGATTGATGCGTAGCACCACGAAGGCGGCCACTACTGCATACACCAGCATAGCCGCCAGTAGGCATTTTCCAAAGAAGGAGCCCACCAGAATTGCAAACCATTGCGCATTGGCGTACCGCAGCAGCGGGATGATGCTAAAGGACAGTGCTACAGCCATGAAAAACTCTCTCCATACGCCAAGCATCACGGTGTCTGATTCTATTTGCAGCCGTTTGGCGTCGTTCATGCTCTCTACAACCGCTGGGAGCGCATACCGCATGTCCCCCGACTTTTCCTGGCACAGCATTAAAATGTCAATCCATTCGGAGAAGAGCGGATGGCGAATTTTGGCTTCCAGCCGCCGAAGCGCATGCGGGATACTGGCGTCAATGAGTGTCACATCTAAAATGAATGCAGAGAAGGGTTCTCGCACCTCCAACTTGTCCAGGTTATCATTGATGGCAGACAACAAATCGTTGCTGCCGATGTAGGCATTGGTAATGGTGGCCATGGTGTGTTCCAGCCGCTCGTTTTGTGATCGGCGGTACCAGCGGGAGCGGACACGGTAGAAAAGGAGGGGAACGGGCAACGCACATAAAGCTGCAATGATAGCCAGGCCCACCCGGCCAAACAGCCCTATGCCCACCCCGAATCCCGCGATGGCGCACAGCGTTGTAAAAACAGCATATGCCCGGTGGCTGCCGCCGCACAGGCGGATGGTCTCCCCGATGTATGCAGCTAGCCGCTCGGGGAGGGTCAGTTTGCTCAGTGCATCGTCCACCCTTTTGCGTTTTTCCTGCAATACCTGCTTGGATAGGGAAATGGTGTGTCGGTGTTTGAGCGGATTGATACCCGCCCAGCATAGGAAGCACACCAGTAGGAGCACGAATAGCAGTCCATACCATATTGTTTGCAATCGTTATCCGTCCTTTCGTAGTTTTTGGAGATCCTTTCTGCTGGCGCCTCCATACCGAAGACGCTCTATAAGTGCATCGGAGGGTGAATCCACCCGCCTGTGCAGCCCGCGTGCACACACCACATTGCCGTTTTTATCCGTTTGGGTATCCGTGATTTCATACCGGTAAAGTGTGTGGCCCGTGACAGTGTTGTTTTGAATACCTGTGCCTTCAAAAATTTCCGCATACACCCGCCGATGATCGGGAAGCTGCCGTTTAAACAAAATAAGGGGCATGGCCTCTAAAATCATCTGGAGGATTTTCCCTTCGGACAGCTGGATGCCTGATTGGACACACATGGACAGGATGCGGTTGTAGGCATCCACTGCGGAATTGGCATGCAGGGAGGTTAAAATGCAATGTCCCGTTCGGCCTGCTTCTTGTGCTGTCCACGCCTCGCTACCTCGCATTTCCGCGGGGACGATGTGCGTCGGATGAAATCGCAATGCCTCTTTGAGCAGGTCATTGGCTGAAATGGGGTTTGGTTCCCCCTTGGTGACGGTTTGCACCAACCGTGCCCGGTCCAGGTAAATCTCCCGCGTGTCCTCAATGGTATAGATGCGCTTATCGGGTGAAAGGCAGGAGAGAAGGTACGCCAGGTCTGTGGTTTTGCCCGCGCCCGTCGCGCCCGCAACGGCCAAGGAAACCCCGTGATTGATACACAGCGATAAAAAATCCAGTTCCTCTTCTGTGGCCGTCTGGTACGTGATGAGCTGCTCTTTTGTAATGCTATCCGTGCGCTGCCGCCGGATAGATGCAACCGCGCCCGTGGTGTCGTCCGCACACGGTGGGATAATGGCGGAGATGCGCGTGCCGCCGCCTATGTAGCTGTCCACAACTGGGTGAGAACCGTCAATGACCTCCCCGCCCAGCTGTACCATCTTTTTTACCTTGTCTACGCAGTCGGCTGGGGACAGAAATGCCTCGGTTCGGTATTCAATGTGGTCGGGATAGACCAGCTCCAGACGGTTCCAGCCGTTGATGTTAATTTCCTCAATGCGCGTGTCCCGCAAATACTGGGTGATGACGCCAAACCCGGCCATGTCCTCATAGATGCGTGCAGCCGCGTCCGCAACCGAGGGAATCCCCTCTATGGCGATGTGGTATTGGGTGAGGTAGCGTGTGATGAGCTGACGAAGGCGTTGCTCCGCTTCAGGCGATGCCATCACGCCCGCAAGTTCTGCGCCGTGGTGGGTGGAAATTGCGCGCCGCACCCGGTCAAGGGCCTGGGCGTAGGACTGCATGGCAGTATCCGTGTTCTGTGTCTCAGCTGCGCCTACTTGATAAATTAAGTCATGAATGGAAAAGCTACTCACCTGCTACACCTCCAAACACATGCGCGCCAGCTTATCCACGGCCTTGGTGTATGCCTCTGCACCTTTGGTGCGAGACTTATACAACGGTGTTCCGGTATTTGCCAACATGGGTGCATCGGGGACGTGTGCCAGTTGAACGAAATATGGAACGGACAGAGCTGCGGAAAATGCGGCAGTGTCACAGGTACGGTCGTCGTTGCTGAGCAGGTGTACCGCTTTGTCATTCAAGCCTAGGAGGGCCCGTATCCGCTCGGTGCTCGCGTACCACAGGCTATCTGCCACACTGGGATGGTGGAGCATCAGTAACTTGGCGCATTGGGTCAGTGCGATACTGGAAAGCGGGTTGTCAAGGTTTTCGTCGCCGTCCACCACAATGAGGTCAAAGCGGGTGGCGGCATCTGCGTACAGAGCGTTTACTTCCTCGGACGATATGGTGGACAGGAGCAATGCATCCATGCCGTTGTGAACAGAGAGCAGGTACAGCCCCTCCATGTGTCCCGATGGGATGAAGCAATTCTTGTCACCCCCATATAAAGCCGCGTATAGCCCCTTGGTCTGCGGGATGTGCTGGCCAAACAGGGTTTGCAGTTCCCCATACCCTGTGCGGGTGCTGATGAGGCCAACGAGGTATTCCTGGTGGGCGAGTGCTACTGCAAGGCTTACTGCAAGCGTCGTTTTACCGCTGCCTGCCCGGCCCCAGACTGCAATCATCTTGGAAATCATCCCGTCACCTCCCCTGGGCCGCGCCGCTCAAACAATACATGCAGGCTGCCTCCATATTCCGCCGCGATGAGCTTTTGGGCCTGCGCGTCGGAGACGATGAGCGTCAGTGTGGCGGGCAGGTGACTGTCGTTCGTCTCGTCAGGAGATGAGGAGACGGGCAAGGCATCTGCATTTTCAATTCCATATACCGTCAAACCACGCAAATCGGGGTCAATGGCTGCGTTTTTACTGCCGTCTGAATAGCTGGCAATGGTCACGATGTCGCCGGGTTGTAGGTGTCCCGCGACACCTGCCGCAATGCTGCCGATGCTTATGGATACCAGCCGTTTCCCTTCTGCTACGAGCTGGTCTATCGCCTCGTCCGTGGCGGCGTCTGCCAGCTTATCGGGCAGGAGCAGGTCGTCGGGCGTGATGGTGAGTCGGGCATATTTTCCGACAGCCTCATCCGTTTCCCGGAGTACGGCAGCGGGCAAACCAAAGCTCCCTACTTCCACCTGTGTGAGCATATCGGGCGTGAGCTGTGTCCCTGCTGTAACCGTTTGGGTCAGCCGCAAAACTTGTGTCGTTTCACCCCGGCCGCGGTAAAGCATGGGGATCACCACGAAAGCAATGACTGCTGCCAGCCCCAGGCACAGTCCGCCCAGAGCCATTCGATTGTCCAAGATGTGTTTTCCTTTCAAATGCATCACCTTCCTAAAAATAGTTTGGCAACGCGCTCCGCAAATTGCGGGTCGTTGCGTTCAAAGATGGGGACCGGAGGGGCAGGCAACCCTTGGGGGAGGCTGTCAAACAAAAACACATATCCCTGCGTGATTTCATGGCGCCAATTGCGATCCTCCATGAAATATACCGCTTTTTGTATCTGCCATGGTGCGGCAAAGGCCATGCACACCTTGAGGTCACAGCCTTGGAGCAGCTGCACAATTTCTTGTGGGATGGATTTACCCATGAATATACCTTCCGGTGTGATGTGAAACGGGACACCAAAATCTACAATCGTGAACTGTGGGGGCGGTTCGGGTGGCATCTCGCATACATATTGGGCCTTGCCTTTGACGGTGGATAGCGTATGGTTGCCTGTGAGCTCCACAGCGATGGTGGATGCGCCCGTGCCCGCGAATGCTTCCGCCAGAGTTACGGTCATGCTGGTCACGCCCGCACCATGCGTCGTGCCAAAGATGCCAATGCGATAGGGTCCGCGTGTTGGCAAGGATTTTACCTTGGATGGCCGCTCGGCTGGTGTTTCTTCCCCGAAAAGGGCACGTTCCAGCGCGTGGCCGTCCAGTGAGTGTGCGGGGAGGAACTGGTGGATGGCAAAAGTGTTTTCTAACCGTTGCCGATCACCTGCCGGGTCATCCGTCAGCAGGACGAGGCGCAGTGAAGGGGCCACTGTCCGAACAGCCTGAAAAAAGGCATCCACATCTACATGCAGCAGTTGTTGGCGGCTGATGAGGCTGGCCTCAATGGTAGGGTCTTGTTCCAGCACAGACAAAAATGCCACCGTATCCTGGCAGTCGGATGTCACAAACGTCACGCGCTTCAACATACGGGCAATATCATCTTGTACATGTTGGGAGCCCAAGAGGGAGAGTACGCGCATTATACCTGCCCCCAATCGGTCTGAGCGTATTCTTCATAGAGTAACTCCGACAGATGTAGCATAATTGTGCGTAGGTATATGGTCCGGAAACGGCTGTGCATGACGGGCGCAAAGTAAGGTGGGACGGTGTCGGTGGCGTAACAGAACAGGCCTTTTAGTATCAACGGTGCGTTCTTGTTTCGGTCGCTGCGAGCCAGCCGGGAAATGATTTGCAGCATAGACGCAAGCTCTGCTTCTTTTTCGGGCCGCTCCAGCATGCGGAAAAAGAGGTTGTCCGCATCGTCCTGTGCCAGTTCCTCTACAAAAGCAGAGGACAACTGCATGTCCTCGTTTACCATCCCAAGAGCTGTCATCTTGCTGATGAGGGGTTCGGGGGCATCCTCTAAAAATAGGGCGCCCCCGACGCGGGTGATGTGGAAGGGATTGTCGTGCAGTAAAAGCATGGGCTCTCTCCTTTCTTGGCATAAAAAAACAGGCTGTAAAAACAGCCTGTTTTAATTATTTTTGTTTGGATTCAATAAATTGAAAACAGCTTGTCCCATCATTTGTAATGGTAAGTTTTTATCTGGTAAGTCGGTACCTTTTGTGCCACCAGACATCTCGCTTCTAGATTTGTTGTTCTTACATGGTTGCAGCAGAACAGAAAGCACGGGCAACGTACGACAATATTCTCCGGGTTTCCAATGACCCGGATGTCAATAAGGTTATTAAATATTTGCGGCAGCGGGAAATCGTGCATTTCCAACGGTTTGGGGAAGCGCTCGACCGCATTCAATCCCAGCATTTCCATGGGAAAAAATGAGGCGGATACTCGCGCGGCAAAAAAAAGAAGGCCCGGCTTTTGGCCGGGCCTTCTTGCATGCTGATACGCGAAGGCACGTGCCGTGCGCAGTTGCAGAGAGATGCGGCTTATCCTGTCAAGGGACGCGCGCTTGGGTGGGTGTCTGGCGGACGCTGGGTATTGCCGGCATGCTCCGCCGATGCGCGCGGGTTCACGGGTATCCCTTCATGCGACACAAAGCAGCTTGCTGGGCTTTGTGAAACAAGCTAAAGGGACGGTACTGTGCCGCATCAACAGAAAAATTCTTCTCTCTGCTGTGGCGGTCCTTCACCAATCCATTGGAGCGCATGGATCGGCCCCTCCAGAGGCTTTCGGACCACACTGTCCGCTTTGACCAAAGGTTGTTTTAGACATTTGCCTGTGGCGACGTCGGCATCATCTGCATAAACTCAATTCGGTTGCCGTCGGGATCTTTGGCCCAGCACTGCCAGTTGGTGTCCTCTCCCTGTTTGGGCTCCTCGTCCAGGGGGACATGGTGGCGGCGCAGGTGCGCTGCAATGGCTTGGATGTCATCCACCTCCAGACACAGATGGGAATAGGAGGCGTTTTCCTGCATGTTGGTCCGGTTGTAAAACAACTCTAAAAACTGCCCCCCGGGGAGCTTCAGATACTCAATCCAGGGTGCCCCGTCCTGGTCCTGTAGGGTAAACGCTTGCTCAAAACCGAGGATGTCCCGGTAAAAAGCCAGGGATTGCGCCATATCGCGCACCACGAAGGCGACATGTCCCATTCGCTGAATCATACGATCATCTCCTTTGATTTGCATAACATAGCACCATTGTACCCGACTGGCGCGCAAAAAGCAAGTGCTTTATAGCACTGTGCCGATTGGGAGCCGTTTTTTGGAAATTTCGGTGGTATTCTCCTTTTTTTTACATAGCGGATTGTTTGAACGGCAAATTTGTGATATAATGGTTGACATTCCATGGAGGATTCGGATTGCATGCCGGCGGGAGGCATGCAAATGGACGGTGTGACACCTAGGAGGGAATGCTGTGTGGAAAAAGACGGTGTGTTTGGTGTGGGTAGTGTTGTTGGCGGTATTGGTGTCTTCTTGCGGACAGGACTATGAGCTGCTGCGCTTTTCGGAGGCATCGGTTGGAGAGGAACCGGTGCGCCTGCGTCTGATCTGTCCGTGGTCGGGCAGTGATTCCAAGGCGAACACGCTTCGGTACGTGCTGGAACAATATCCCGCCGATGTGGAGATCGTAAATGAATCCATGACGGGCGAGGATTTTTTGATGAAGCTAAAGACCGATTTTGCTTCGGGGAACGATCCCGATTTGTTCGCCATCTGGCCAGGTGCCAACGTCAATACCTTGATACGTGCGGGCAAGGTAGCCGATCTGACAGATTTGCTGGAGTCACAGTCCGATTGGAAGAGACAGTTTGAGAAGAGCGCATGGGACAATGTTACGGTGGATGGCCGCATCTACGGCATCCCGCTGGAGCTGACCTATCAGTGCATGTTTTTAAATACCGACATGTTCGAGGCGTATCGGGTGGAAATCCCGCAGGATTTTGAGGGGCTAAAACGCGCGGTGAATGCCTTTTTGGCGTCCGATGTGATTCCCATCTCTTTCAATGCGCAATATATCGGGTCCCTTTTGTACCAAAGTATCATCGCGGCACTTGGAGGCCGTCTGGAGGTGGAGTATGCGTTCCAGGGCGGTCAGATCAGCCCGTGTTACGTGGAGGCGCTGGCGTATGTGAAGGAGTTGTATGAGCTGGGCGCCTTTCCGGCCAACGCATTTTCGCTCAGTGATAGTAGCGCACAGGAGTTGTTTTACAACAAGCAGGCGGCAATGATCGTGCAGCGTTCGGAGTTCATCGGGGAGGTCAACCAGCGGGTCTCGTCTGTCAATCTGAGTAGCACCGAGACGGAAAGCGGGCAGGATGTCCCTCTGACGGTGGATATGATTCCATTCCCGGCCATCCAAGGCGGCAAGGGAGATCCAACGGCGCTGATCTATGGGCTGGGATCGGGGACGTTTTTCCTCAGCCAGTCGGCCTGGGAGGTGCCCAAAACGCGGGAGGCCGCTGTGGATTTGCTGGCATATTTGACCTCGGAGAAGATTGCATCGCTGTTTTCAGAGCGCACGCGTATGTCCAGTGCTGTGAAGATCCCGCCGCCTGACGTGTATTACAGCGGATTGATGAAGCGCGGCCGTCTGCTGATTGACAACACCAAAGAAGTCATTCTGCCGCCCGACAGCATCATAGACCGATCGGTTTGGAACAACACGGTGATCAAGCAGCTGCCCTATGTGCTGGAAGGGACCACGACCGCGCAGGCCGTTTGGGACGAGGTGATCCAGTGGTATCAGACTGAGCTGGGGAGCCTGCAAGGGGCCATTGCATGACCGCGGCGGAGAGGAGGGCGCTAGGATGCAACGGGAGAAGAGAAGCACATATACGATGCGGCTACATGGACTGTGGCGCCGCATGGTCAGGGTGTATCACAGTATATCGCTTAAAAAGAAGCTCCCCATCATGCTCTGTATACAGATTTTGGTTCCGCTTCTTGTCATCAGCAGCCTGAGCTATCTCATCTCCGCCCGCGCCATCCGGGACAAGTCCATCAACCATTCGGGCAACCTGCTGGGCGCCATGAAGCATCAGATTACGAACTATACCCAGGGGCTGGAACTCATATCCCAGAGCATTCTATATGAGAGAAAAATCTATGAGGTGCTGACGCTGGAGGATACCAGCCAGGATTCTCTGACGTATTACGAGCTCTCAGGCGAGGTCACCAACATCTTCAAACGGCTCATTCTTACCCGGAGCGAAGTTCAGGCCATCCATCTGGTGGCCGAAGACATGCATGCTTATATCTCGGAAAATACGGGGAAGACCAGCGAACGGACTGCGGTGCCATATGATGCGATTTCGGAGGCTGCCCGCAAGAAACAAGGAGAGGTTGTGTGGTTTGTGGATGCGGTGGGCGGCAAAGTGCGGCACATCTACCTGGCGCGGATCGTCTATAATCAAAACAATTTTAGGGAAATCGGCCTTTTGGTGATCGAAGCGAAGATGGAGTATCTGCGCAGCCTGTCGGCGGGCCTCATCTCGCAGGACATTCATGGCATCACCATCCTTTCCGAGAACAATGAGGAGATTGTTCGCGTGCCCGAGGAGCGTGCAGTGCCGATTGCGCCTGATATCGCCCGAGAAATTCGCGGCAAAGAGGGGTCTTACCTTGACAAACAGAACGATATGCTGGTGACGTTCGTTTCGGTAGGGGAACCGGGCTGGGCCATCTTCTCGGAAGTCTCCCGCAAAGAGCTGTACCGTGAGATTGACATGCTCCGGCATTGGATCTTTTTGCTATGCGGTATTTCGGTCCTGGTGCTGACCGCCTGCAGCCTTTTGATTACGGTGGATTTTTTGAGCCCCATCAATCTGTTGGTGAATGCAATGGAGCGCTTGGGGCAAAAGGGGGAGCTGCAAGGCGTTCCGGTCAACCGGGGCGACGAGCTGGGCTTTTTGGAGGAGAGCTTCAACACCATGGTGGACGAGATCAACTACCTGATCAAGTGGAACTATCAGGAGCGGATCACGCGGAAGGAAGCGGAGCTCAAAACCCTGCAAGCCCAGATCAATCCGCACTTTCTGTTTAACACGCTGGAATCCATCAACTGGATGGCGCAGATGAACGGTGTCCAATCCATCAGCGACATGGTGACGTCTCTGTCCAAGCTGATGGAGGCCAACATTGTACGGGACGACAAGTTAATCACGTTGGAGGAGGAGGTCACCTACCTCACGCATTACATCGCCATCTTAAAGTACCGGTTTGGGGACCGGATCAACCTGGTGCGCCGGGTGGATGCGGAGGTCGCACAGCTTCGGATTCCCAAGCTGCTGATACAGCCCTTGGTGGAAAACGCGGTGTACCATGGGATAGAGAAAAAGAAGGGACGGGACCGGGGCGTGATCCTGCTGCGTGCATTCCGCGCAGGGGAGCAGGCCGTGATAGAGGTCATAGACAACGGTGCCGGTATGCCGGCCGAGGAGGTCAGTGCGCTCAATGATATGCTCGCACAGAAGGGGACGCAGTTTGCCAAAACGCCCAATCCCCGTCAGAGCATTGGGCTGGGGAATGTCAACCAGCGCATCAAACTGTTCTATGGGCCAACGTATGGGCTTACGCTCTCCTCGCGGGAGGGTTGTTACACCAAAATCAGCATGTGTCTGCCCATGAAGGCGCCGGCACAGGATGGGAGAAAGGAGGCATAGGGTATGTTTTCTGTGGTGCTCATTGACGACGAACCCATTATCCGGCAGGGCCTTCGGAGCATGGTGAAATGGGAAGAATTGGACTGTGAGGTATGTGGAGAGGCGGAGGATGGCGCAGAGGGTGTGGAGCTGATTCGGGAGTGGCAGCCCGACATCATCATCACCGACATCCGGATGCGGGAGATGGATGGGCTTTCTATGATCCGGGAGATTCGCGAATTGGTTCCGCATGCCAAAATCATCATCCTGTCGGGCTACCGCGATTTTGAGTATGCGCGGGACGCGTTGCAGCTGGGTGCTTTTGACTTTATGCTGAAGCCATCCAACATCCATGAGATTCACGAGACGCTGGGGCGTGCGGTGGAGGAGTTGCGGCAGGAGGGCAATGCCGTCGAGGAGCTGGATCGGCTCCGGGCGCTGTATGAGGAGAACCTGCCCGCCATCCGGACGAAACTGCTGTATGACGTTATATGCGGTATGCAAATGGAGGATTTGCAGCGAGAAGAGCAGCGTTGTATGCTGGTGCTTACCCAATATGTGGCGGTAGCTGTGGAAGTGGACGGGGAGCCAGACGATGAACATGCGGACAGCCGGCTCTACCAGTTGGGCATATCCGAACTCTTTTCGGATGCTTTTTCGGACTGCCAGGTCTATGATGTACCGCTCACGGCGGAGCGGATTGCGTTTGTGGTGTGTATCTGCCAAGAGGAGGTGGACTATGAGGCGGTCATCCTCTCGTGTGCGCGGTTTCAGGACCGGGTGGAACACTGTTTTGGCATTACGGTTTCGCTGGGGATCAGCACAGTGGGGTCCGGCCTTACGAGCCTTCATGAAAAGTGGCAGGAGTGCCAAAGCGCGCTGGAGCACAAACTGTATGTCGGCGCCCGGGCGATGGTGTGCTATAAGGATCTCATGCCCATTCTTCCGTTGGAGGATTTTTCTGTGCTGGAAACCTACCGAGCTGCGATGCTGGAGGGCGTGCGTCTGGGGGATGTGGCGCATGTACGGGAGACGTTGGAGTCGGTGTTTGCATACCTTGGGCAGCTGGACAGCGATATTGGCCCACACATCCGCAATTTTTACTGGCAGACCATTCACTCGGTCAATGCCATACGCAGGTCGGTCATCCAAACAGAAACGGGCGTGCCGAGCGGCGCGGAACAACTGGAGAGCCTGTATGACATGATCCACGCATGCAGCAGCGTGGCAGATTTGAATGACGTACTGATGCAGGTGGTGCTCCATGAGGTGGATCGGATTCACCAGTTCAACCATAAAAACATCAGCCAAAAGGTGCAGTCCATCCTAGATTACGTGGATGCGCATTATCAGGAGGTCATTACGCTGGGGGATATCGGCAACTGCATCTATACCAGCACCTACTATGCCAGCCGCATCTTCAAGCAGGAGATGGGCAAGACTTTTACGGATTACTTGAATGAATACCGGATTGCGCGGGCCAAGGAGTTTTTGCAGGATGTCCGGTATAAGGTCTATGAGGTGGCGGATCTTGTGGGAATTCCGGATCCGCACTATTTTTCCAAGCTGTTCCGGAAGTACACGGGTAAGACGCCCATGGAATTCCGAAGCGGCGGAACGACATGAGCGGCCGCAGCACAAACAAAAAGGAACGGTACCCGCTTTTGGGGCTGTTCCTTTTTGTTTGCAAGAATATACACAAAAGAGCAAGATCATCTATTCAATTGCGCCTTTCTGTCCGGTATAATGAAACCATAAAAATCAGGGGTAGGAAGCTTGAAACGGAAAGGGTGATTGGGTTACATGCGTGTGATGAATGGGCCAACGAGGAAAAAGAAAGAGGGGTTCATGCGAGAACTGCGGAAAAACCCAGTGTTATTTTTGATGCTGCTTCCCGGCATGGCATGTCTGTTGTTGTTCAATTATATTCCAATGGCGGGGATTGTGATCGCGTTTAAGAATATCAACTACGCCAAGGGGATCTTTGCGAGCGATTGGGTGGGACTGAAGAACTTCGAGTTTTTCTTCAATACGCCCGACGCGTTTAACGTGACGCGCAATACGCTGCTGTACAATCTGGTGTTCATTGTGGTGGGGCTGGTTGTCGCCGTGCTGTTTGCCATTGCGCTCAATGAGATTCGCAGCAAAGCGGCCAAGAAGGTATACCAGAGCCTCATGTTTCTGCCCTATTTTTTGTCCTGGGTGGTTGTAAGCTTCCTGGTGTACGCGCTTTTAAACCCCGATTATGGTTTCGTCAACAAAATCATACTTGAAGGAATGGGGATCGCTCCCGTGTCTTGGTACAACGAGCCAAAATACTGGCCATATTTTATCGTGTTTATCAACCTGTGGAAAAACGTCGGTTATAACAGTGTCATCTATTTTGCTGCCATCACGGGGATTTCAACGGAATATTATGAAGCGGCCGCCATTGACGGCGCGACCCGCTGGCAGCAGATTCGGGCCATTACCATTCCGCATCTGACGCCCCTTATGACCATCATGACCATCTTAAATATCGGAAAGATATTCCATGCGGACTTTGGCCTGTTCTATCAGACCACCATGGATTCGGGGACCCTCTATCCGGTGACCAATGTGCTGGACACCTATGTATATCGTGCCATGAAGGTGACGGGCGATATGGGGATGGCATCAGCGGCCGGTTTCTATCAGGCGGTGATCGGCTTTATCCTGGTGTTGGCCACCAATCTGATCGTAAAACGGATTGATCCGGAAAAATCGTTGTTCTGAGGGAGGAGGGGAACCTATGAAAACCGAATTGGCTGTCAGGCGTGTCGCCAAAAAGGGACACCTAAACCGCAATTCACTGGTTGCAGAAGTGATACTGCATGCGGTCTTTATCATGTTCGCGCTGATCTGCGTTTTGCCCATTTTGTTGATTGTGGGCATCTCGTTTACGGACGAGAGTGTGCTTGTCCGGGAGGGCTATAACTTCATCCCGGCAAAATTCAGCTTGGATGCATACCGGTATATCGCGGATAATGCACAGTCGCTCTTAAATGCCTATGGAGTCACCATTTTGGTCACGGTATGTGGGACGTTTGTCAGCGTGCTGATCATCGCGTTTTTTGCCTATCCGCTGTCCCGAAAGGATTTTAAATACCGCAACGGCTTTACGTTTTTTATGTTTTTGACCATGCTGTTTAACGGTGGTATGGTGCCGTGGTATTTGGTATGTACGCGGGTGCTACACATACAAAATACCATCTTTGCGCTGATCGTGCCCTACCTGTTCAACTCGTGGTATTGCATCATCTTGCGAACCTTTTTTGCGACCTCGCTTCCCATCTCGCTGGTGGAATCCGCCAAGATTGACGGTGCGGGTGAGCTCAAGACCTTTTTCCGCATTGTGATTCCGCTGTCGCTGCCGGGGATCGCGACGGTTGCGCTGTTCCAGACACTGACCTACTGGAACGACTGGTGGCTGCCGCTCATGTTGACCACTTCGCCCGAGCTGTCCAACCTGCAGTTTTTGCTGTACCGGATGTTGACCAACATTCAGATGCTGGCGCAGATTTCCACAGGTGGGGCAGACGTGGGAGCTGCGCTGAACAGGATGCCGACAGAGAGTACCCGTATGGCGCTCTGTATCGTGGCTATTGGCCCCATTATTTTTGCTTACCCGTTCTTCCAGCGGTATTTTATACAGGGGTTGACGGTTGGTGCGATCAAAGGATAAACAGGAAGCAGGATTTATTATAAAGGAGGATGACTTATGTTTCAGAACAAACTGAGAAAGGCTGGCATTGCGCTGTTTACGGCGGCCATTCTGTTGACGGGGTGCGGCGGCGGAGACACCGCTCAGACGGACGGTTCCCTAAACGAAGGCGTACCCAAGGACGCCTATGAGATTCAGTGGTATTTCACCGGGAATCCCAACCAGACGGATATCGCATCGGTTGAGGCGGAGATCAATGCATACATACAGCCCAAGCTGAATGCAACTGTTAAAATGAACAGCCTGGATTTTGCGACCTATGAGAATAAGATCAACATGATGCTGGCGGGTGGCGAACCGCTGGACCTGCTTTTCACCTGCAGCTGGTGTGCAAATTACAGCTTAAATGTCGCCAAGGGGGCATTCCTGCCGCTGGATGAACTGCTGGAGAATTACGCGCCTGAGACCAAGGCGCTGCTCGGCGAGGAATTCCTGCGCGGGCCCGAGATTGACGGGCAGATTTATGCCATTCCGGCCAACAAGGACAAAGGCCACAACTGGGGATTTGTTTACCGCAAGGATCTGGTGGAAAAATACAATGTTGATATTGAAAATATCAACAGCTTTGAGGAACTTGAGCCGGTTCTCCAAATGATCCAGCAGAATGAGCCCGATGTCACGCCGCTGGGTATGGCTGGTGGCCGTACGACGGTGAATCTATTGGACTTTGTTTCCATCAACAACCTCCTGGGCGGTTTCTTCCCCGACAGCACGGAGGAGACCATGGTGAACCTCTATGAGACGCAGGAGTATGCCGATGCGGTGGCGCTGGCGCGGCGGCTGTATGAAGCGGGCTATGTCCGGCGGGACTGTGCGGTTTCGCAGAATTACAGCAGCCTGCAAAAAGAAGGCGCGTTCTTTGTGAGTTTGGAGCAGCTCAAGCCCGGCAAGGCAGATGAGCTGTCCTCTACCGCAGCTTCGGGCGTTGAGTTTATCCAGCATGATGTGACGCCGCCTCGTATTACGACGGGTGATACCATCGGGTCTATGATGGCTATCCCCATTAACTCCAAGAACCCCGAACGTGTTATGATGTTTATTGAGCTTCTAAACACCGATTCCTATCTCAATAATCTGGTGAACTATGGGATTGAAGGAAAACACTACACCAAAAAGTCGGATACGATCATTGAGCTCGTGCCCGATTCGGGGTATTCACAGGCCGGGTCGCAGTGGCAATTCGGCAATGTGTTCTTAAACTATATCCTGACCAATGAGGATCCCAATAAGTTTGTGGACCTGGCGGCATACAACGAAGCGGCCACACCCGATAAGACTCTGGGCTTTAGCTTTGATACCGAGCCGGTGAAGAATGAAGTGGTTGCCTGTGAGAATGTTAAAAAAGAGTTTGTTATGCCCATTGAAACGGGGTCGGTTGATCCCAATGAGTATCTGCCGCAGTTCCTGACCAAGCTCAAGCAGGCGGGTTCAGATAAGATTATGGAGGAGCTGCAAAGTCAGTATGACGCATGGAAGGCAGCCAACCAGTAAACGTGCCGAAAGACACAGGAGGACGTTATGTGTTTCAATATCAAAGAGTACGGTGCCGTAGGTGACGGCGTGACATTGGACACAGCAGCGATACAGCGGGCAATGGATGCCTGTGCACAAGCAGAGGGCGGGACGGTTTTTGTCCCGCCCGGCTGTTTTTTGACGGGAACCCTGATGCTGCATTCCCATGTGGAGCTGCACATTGCGCGGGGCGCAACGCTGCTGGGGAGCACGGAACTGGACCGTGACTTTGCGCCCGATGAGCCCCGGGAGGAGCCGCTCTATCAGGATCATTCCCACAGCTATTTTCATCACAGCTTGCTCTATGGCGAGCATTTGGAGAATGTTGCCATCACAGGAGGCGGCATCATCGATATGCAGTCGGCATGGGAACAGCACGACGGACGCGGCCCTATGCGACGGGGTGCGAAGATTGTCGCCCTGCGCGAGTGTCGCGGCGTCACGGTGACGGGACTCACCCTGCGCAATGCGACCGATCTGGCGCTGTATTTTGCGGGGTGTGAGTCGGTCCGTGTGAGTGGCATCACCGCTGACGTCCACATTGACGGCATCAGCCCTGACTGCTGCAAGGATATGGTCATTTCGGACTGCATCATCCGAAGCGGGGACGATGCTATCGTTCCCAAGAGCTCGTATACCCTGGGCCGGCTTAAGATGTGCGAGAATGTGACGGTCACGGGGTGCGTGATCAGCAGCCGGTGCAATGCGTTTAAGCTGGGGACAGAGTCCAACGGCGGCTACCGCAATATTGCGGTTAGCAATTTGTCCATCTACAACACCCGCTTTGCGGGGATTGCATTGGAAGTGGTGGACGGCGGCATCTTAGAGGGCGTCAGCATCAGTAACGTCACCATGCGGAATGTGGGGACACCGCTGTTTCTCATCTTGGCGGATCGGCGCCGGGGCCCCGAAGGGACGGGGATCGGCACCATCCGCGATGTGTTCATTCATAACGTAGTGGCGACCGGCCCCTATGAGAGCTGGCATGCCATCCGCGAGAGCATCGAGTGTGACAGCGACATTCAGAAGCCGGTGTGCGTGACCTCCACCATTACGGGCCAGCCGGGCCATCCGGTGGAGAACATCTGCCTGTCCGACATCCGGCTGTGCGTGCCGGGCGGCGGAACAGCGGCGGATGCGGAGCGTATCGTGCCAGAGGATCCCAAAAGTTATCCCGAAACCACGCGGTTCGGGCCGATGCTGCCGGCCTATGGACTGTATTGCCGGCATTGTGACGGCCTCACGCTGCGCAATGTCAGCATGCATCCGTATGCGGAAGATGCGCGTCCTGCCTACCGGTTTGATGACGCAAAAAACGTGCGGTTGGACGGTGTGACGGGCTGTGTTGAGCAGTCAAAAGAGGAGGGATGACCAAATGAATACGCCGGAGGAACGGCTGAGCAGATTGTTGGCCGATTTGGAAGGGATGGTATATCCCGGGCGGATGCCGGTGTTGGGACTTATGATCAAAAAGGGCAATTTCCCTGGCGGAGAGCATGCGGATATGGATGACACCTGGCGGCCATTTGGCGCTGATGACCGCTGGGGTGGCTGGGACGAAGAGGATCGGCATTTCTGGTTTCGCGCGGATGTGACCATCCCGCCGTCACTGGACGGGCAGGAGGTCATTTTGCACGTCAGCACGGGAACGGCTGGCGGCTGGGACCTTGCCAACCCGCAGTTTATCCTCTATGTGGATGGCAAGCTGGTGCAGGGGCTGGACATCCGACACCAGGAGGTGGTGCTGTGCCCCAAAGCGGTCGCCGGGACGACATACAAAATCGCCCTGCATTCCTACTGCGGCATCAAGGGCGGCATGTCTGAGATGAAATGCACGCTGTCAGGCTGTGACCGTATGACCGAGCGGCTGTGCTATGACCTCAAAGTACCGCTCCAGGTCGTTGAGCTGTTGGATAAGAACGACAAGCGCCGGAGCGACATCCTGGCGCACCTGACCCATGCGGCGAACCTGCTGGATCTGCGCCGCCCAGGATCGGAAAACTATGCGAAATCGGTGGCGGCTGCCTGCGATTATATGCAGCATGCCTTCTACGAGGACTACTGCAAGGGGTCGGACATCACAATCTTGTGCGTGGGGCATACCCACATCGACGTGGCGTGGTGGTGGACGCTGGCGCAGACCCGCGAGAAGGTCGCGCGGAGCTTTTCCACCGTGCTGCGTCTGATGGAGGCGTTCCCCGAATATATCTTCATGTCCAGCCAGCCCCAGCTCTATGCATACATCAAGGAGGACCATCCCGAGCTGTATGCGAAGATCAAAGAGCGGGTGGCCGAAGGCCGATGGGAGCCCGAGGGCGCCATGTGGGTGGAGGCGGACTGCAATGTGACCTCTGGGGAATCGCTGGTGCGCCAGATGCTCTATGGTAAGCGGTTTTTCCAGGAGGAGTTTGGGGTGGACTGTGAGATTCTGTGGCTACCCGACGTGTTTGGATACAGCCCTGCCCTACCCCAGATTATGCGGCGGTCGGGCGTCAAGTATTTTATGTCCACCAAGTTGGGTTGGAACGATACCAACGGCCTGCCCTATGATACTTTCTATTGGCAGGGCATTGACGGGTCGGAGGTGTTGACCCATATGATCACGGCGCAGAGCCCGACCTTTATGCCCCGACCCTATGCCGTGTCTTACAATGGACGCATTGACGCGCCTCATGTGATGAGCGCTTGGAACAAATATCAGGAGAAGGCGCTGCACAATGAGGTGTTGATGGCATTCGGCTATGGGGACGGCGGCGGCGGCCCCACCCGGTGGATGCTGGAGCATGCCCGGCGGTTTGAAAAGGGCATCCCGGGCTGCCCGCAGGTGAAGCTGGGCAAAGCCGCGGACTTTTTCCATCGGCTGGAGGCCAGCGTCGGAGACAATCCCAAGCTGCCCAAGTGGGTGGGGGAACTGTACCTAGAGTTTCACCGCGGAACGCTCACCTCCATGGGGCGCAATAAGCGATATAACCGCAAGAGCGAGTTTTTGTATCAGGATGTGGAATGGCTGTCAGCGGCGGCCGCGCTGCTGAGCGGCGCCCCCTATCCGCAGGCGCGGCTCTCGGAGGGGTGGCATACCATCCTGCTCAACCAGTTCCACGACATCCTGCCCGGGTCCGCGACCGAGGCGGTCTATGAGGACTCCAGGCGGGATTATGAGCGCGTCCTGGCAGCCGGCAAGGACATGCTGCATGCGGCGGCGGACAGCGTGGCGGGCAATGTCGCGCTGACGCAGCGTGCGGTGGTCGTGTTTAACCAGCTGGGCTTTGCGCGGGACGATGTGGTGTGCTGCGACATGCCCAGCGGGATGGAAAACCCGGTTGTGCTGGATGACGCGGGCAATCCGATGCCCTGTCAAAAGACGGCGGATGGTCTGCTGTTCCTGGCACGGGAGTTGCCCGCAAAGGGATACCGGGCATATGCACTGGCAGAAGGCGCGGCCAGCAGGCATGCGGACAGTGAGTTGCATGTGTCGGTTGACTGCCTGGAAAACCGGTATTTTAGGATTCGGATGGACGAGAACGCACACATGATTTCCATCTATGACAAGCAAAACGGCCGGGAGGTGTTGCAGGACGGTGCGCGGGGGAATGTGCTGCAAGCATTTGAGGACCGTCCGCCCGACTATGATGCCTGGGAGATCGCTTCCTACTATGAGGAGCACATGTGGGAGATTGCGGATGTGCAGGGAATCCGGGTGGTGGAGGAAGGCCCCGTGCGCGCATGCGTCCGTGTGACGCGCCGGTTTGAGGAGTCGCTCATTTACCAGGACATCTGTATTTATCAGGATATTCCCCGGATTGACGTCAAAAACACCATCGACTGGAAGGAGCGGCAGATTCTGCTCAAGGTGGCTTTCCCAGTGGATGTGCAGACGGACTGTGCGACTTATGAGGTGCAGTATGGCAGCGTTGTGCGGCCGACTCACCGCAACACCAGCTGGGATGCGGCGAAATTTGAGGTGTGCGGGCAGAAGTGGGCCGATCTTTCGGAGGCTGGATATGGCGTCAGCTTATTAAATGACTGCAAGTATGGCTATGATATCCACGGCAGCGTGATGCGGCAGACGCTTCTAAAGTCCCCCATCGACCCCAACCCCAATGCGGACCGGGAGGTGCATACCTTTACCTACGCCCTGTATCCGCACGCGGGCACATGGCGTGAAGGCGGCACTGTCCGGGCCGCGTATATGCTCAACTGCGCGCCCTATGCACAGGTGGAGGAGGCGCATGCGGGTGCGCTGCCGGCTTCCGGCTCGCTGGTGGATGTGGATAGGGACAACGTCATGGTGGAAGTGGTCAAGCAGGCGGAGGATGCGGATGGCTTCGTCATCCGGCTGTATGAGTGCCACGGGTGCCGGTCAGAGGCGCGGGTGACGTGGCATGGGCCCGTTTCCTCGGTGTGGGAATGTGACCTGCTGGAGCGGGATGAGGCTCAGATGACCCAAGAAAACGGCACCTTTGTCTTTTCCATCAAGCCGTTTGAGATTCGGACGTTTCGGATTCGTGCATAAGAACAGAAAAAAGGCCCCACTGGTTTGGGGCTTTTTTGTATGGGAAAAACGGCACGCTCCCTGGCGCTTTCAAAAAAACGACCCTATGCGCAGGCGCAGGAGGCCGTTTTTTGATCTTGTGGCATCAGCCGTTTAGCTCGGCCAGGGTTTCGATGACCGCGATGGCCTTGTCCAGCTCCATTTCGTCGGGGAGCGGCTTAGAAGGGGCCAGCACATACCCGCCGTCCTCCTGAAACAGGTGGTGCAGCCGGTAAATCTCGCCCCGGATTTCGGCGGGGGACCCATGATACAGGATGCCCTGCGTCCCCAAACAGCCCCAGAAGGACACCTTTTTGCCATACAACGCTTTGATGCGCTCAGGGGCCATCCCATGTGCCTCGGGCTGGACGCTCTCGTGGCAGTCCATGCCGATCTCCGCAAGGTCGTCGTAGAGATCTGCGATGCTGCCGCAGGAATGCTGGATGACCACCTTGCCCTGGCGATGCACCTCCTCGTAGATACGCGCCCAGCAGGGCTTGATGAATTTGCGCCAGCTTTCCACGCCGATCATGACGCCCCGCTGATCCCCCCAGTCATCCCCGAACAGATAGGCATCCGCCGGCACGTCCTCGCATGCTTTGAGCATGGCGATGTAGTTGTCTGTCAGCCTTTGGGTCAGTTCTCGATAAAACCCCTTATCCGTCAGCATGTCCATCATGGCATTTTCAAAACCGCGGATACGCCAGGTGTGTTCAAAGATGCCCCATCCCATGGAGATGATCCGGTAATGCTCCGTGTCCTGTTCATACAGGCGGGCAGCTTCCGCACGGTCGGCCACAATGGGCGCCACAAACATCTCTGCGCTGGGGAATTGGTACTCTCCGAACGCGGGCTCGGCCAAGGGCGGGGTCTCCAGGTGCCATGGCTTGCGGTCCATGCGCCAGCGCGCACCATACCCGTCCACCGCGTACACGTCGTCCACCGGACGCATCAAGACCGTATCCACGCGCAGGTGGGTGCAGGTGAATTTGCGGATCTTCTTTTCAAACCAGTCGGGGTCGCCGTAATGCTCGGTCAGGCGCTGGTGTAGCTTGGGCTCCAGCTGCACGTCATAGGGCGTGACGCGCGTGCCTTCGTGGCACAGTCGTTTGGCGATGATCTCTCTTGCTGTCATAGTATATCTCTCCTCAAAAATGATGGTTAGTCAAGCCCAAAGGGCACGGTATAAGGATGTTGCCCCGTAAGCGAATCCCATACAAACAGCTCGGCGCTGCACAGGCCATCGTATCGTTTGATCACATAGCGGTCCGCACCCGGAGCGGGCGTCCAGGTGTAGGAGATGGTATCTTCGCTGAGGTCGGTGAGCGTGAAGGCCTCGTCCGACGCGGACATCGGGGCCGGGCGGTTTAGCACCAGGTTGTAATCGTCAATGGCGAGCCAATGGATGCCCGGCTGTCCTGCATATGCTTCATCGCTGCATGCAAGGGAGAAGCCGGCGACGTTGGTCCAGTCAAATTGGGGTGCGGAGGAACCGTTTTGGTCGTAGATGCCCTTTTGTGCAAGGTCGCTGAGCGGGATATAGAGCTCCCTCCAGTTGCCTGGCATGTAGTTGCCAAAGCCGAGGTCCACATAATCAGACAAATCCACGCGCAGGAAGGAGTAAGCGCCATTTGCATCCCGGCTGACCAGCCCGATTTCGTTTCGTTGGCGCGGCGTCCGCGGGTTGATAAAGAGGTGCAGGGAGGCCGTATCCCGGTATTCGGTCAGGTCGCAGCTTTGGACTGCATTGTTGCGCTGGAACAGGTAGTTGTAATACATCATTTGGGTTGGCGTATCCGACGTGGTGCTGATATCCGCCGCGAGCCGGTATGAGTAGTCACCCTGCGGCGTATTGGGATTGGCGGTGCTGCTGTCCCGTACGCCATATGAGAGAGTGCGGTCCACCGCGAAATTGGAGTTTTCTGCATCGTCAAACATCTGCGCCAGGACATAGGGCGCAGTGCGGATGCGCAGAGATGTACCTGTGCTCTCCGTACTGCCCCGCAGTGCACGCACCTCATAGGTGTATGCGGCATTGGGGGCAAGGCTAGTGTCATGGTAGCACGTGCCGCTGACCGTTGCAATCTTAGCGCCGTCCCGATATACGGCATACTGCACATAGGGCGTGCCCGACGGCTCCCATTGCAAGCCGATGGTGTCCGCACTCACATAGGCAGGTGTTAGATTGCTGGGGGCAGCGGGCGCATTCCCGCCTCCGCCTAGGGTTTTTACGTCCTGTTCTATGGAGGACAGCAGGGAGTCGCCTTGGTAGGCCTCTATGACATAGCGGTATCGGGTATCGCTCGTAAGTCTCGTATCGGTGAAGGCCGTGTCGGTCACCGTGGCCAGCTCAGTGGGTGTCGCCTCGGGCACGGTAAGGGCGTCCGTCTCCACGGCGTTGGCCCCCGGCCTCAGCGTGTCTTGGTTGATGGACATGGATAACAGTGCGCCATTTTGATACAGCGCGAGGATGGCGGCCATATCGGCGGCGCTGCCGGTGTTGTTGGTGATCTCCAGAGCAACCTGCACCGTTCCGCCCGACAGGGGCAGCTGGGCCAGTGGCGCACCCGTCCCGTCTGAAAAGAGGGGACCTTCAAAGGCAAAGTTCTGTACATAGGTGAGCTCACATTCGTTCCAAGGCACATCTGCGCCCATGGTGGGCAGCGTGACGTTGCCGCTCGCATCCGTCTGTACCCGCAGGATGGAGCCCGAATCCGCGCCCGCGCGCGTGAGCTTCATTTCCCAGGTGCCTGCGCGCAGGCCCGAGAGCGTGATGACGGGGTTGTATTCGGTCGTCATGTCCGCCTGTACGCCGGTGGCGCTCAGGATGAGTTTTTTGCTCTCCCCGATGGGGGTATCGTCATCTGCGACCAGGACCACGGTGGCGTTGCCATCTGATGCACTCACCGAGAGGTGGTTGATAGCGGCGGGCTGACCGCCCAGGTCGCCGCTGAACGCTTCGGCCTGGGGTGCGCTAATGATGAGCTGCTTTTTGACCGTGTCTTTGATAATCTCATTGGTGTCTGAAATGAGGGTGCTGGGTGTCTCCTCCGTCAGGATGCTCGATTGCAGCTGGGAGAAGGGAATGGACCCATCGGTATAGGACTTGCGCACCGCATGGATGCTCTGCCATCCGACTTGGATGGGGTATTTGTAGGTCAGTGTCCCGGCATAGTTGGAAATCCAGACCGGGTCGTCTACATATAGGGTGAAGGGTTGGACGCTCTCCCGTACCAGACCCTTTTTGAAGATGATGCCCGTTGTCCGCATGTGGTCTAGCATCATGCCGTCCGACTGTATCTCACCGATCATATAGGACCGGTCGTTGGGCGTCCGGTCATACTGCAGCGCGTAGCCGTCTTGGTCAAGGTTACGGCTGCCGTGGCACCAGGCGAAGAAATTGACGCCCGCCCAGTCTGAGAATGCGCCATAGGCTGCTGTGGCAAGCGGAAGCATGGTACGGTGGGCCTTATAGCGCGCTTCGATATCGGGATCCTGAGCAAGCGCATCGCTGGAAAAGTTTTCGGTCTGATTGAGCTCCCCGATGAAGTAGGGCATGTCCGCGATCTGGGACTGTGCGGTGTCATAGAATAGGTCCTGCTTGGTTTCGGCCACAAAAGGATTGGGGTAGCTGTGTGCCTCGATGTAGTCCGCGCCCTCGGCATAGGTCTGCATGACATGCTCCCCGCGGAACAGGTTGCTGAACGTGATGGGAATATCGCATTGCAGGTCATTTTTGACAAACGCCTGGATGCGCTCGTAGTAGTTGTTGTCTAGCTCCACCAGGAAATTGTCCCGGAATTCCTGCTGTTCGAGGGTGAGGTCGTTGGTGTGCGTGGTCAGGAAGTCAAACGGCTCCATGCCGTGTTCGCTGCAATAGGCCTCAAACCGGTCCACAAATAGGTCGTACCAGTACTGTAGGTCCGGCTCGCGCTCAATGTAGTTTTCAAACCGGTTGCCCGCATAGATGGCATACGGTGTGGAGGTCTCGTTCATGATCTCCAATGTCAGGGTCTGAGGGTCTTCGCCGTAGGTGAGGCCGGTGTGTTCGTTTGTGTGGGTCAGGAAATTTTTGATATATTCCTCATTGAGCAGCGCACACCGCTCGTCAATCATGGGCAGGATGCGCCGCAGGTCCATGGATTCGTTCCATGCGAGCCGCTCCAAGGCTGCCATGGCGTTAGACCATGCTGCCGCATCCTCTTCTGTGGTCTCTAAAATCGCCACATCCCCCGGCAGATACCGGCGGCTGGCATCCAGGCTGGGGCGGGTGTAGATGCCCTTTTTCCGCAGCTGGTAGTTTAAATAGTCAAAGTTTTCCCATGCGACGGGGTCAGGCGTCCGCGAGTCGTTTACGTAGTCCACCAGCGCGCCGGGGATGTCCCCCCAGTTCCAGTCCTTGCTGTTGCGCATGTTGTGGTGCGGGCGGACGACGTTGACGCCCAACGCAGCCAGCTGCTCCGCAATGGCCTCGGCCTGCGTGGCGGTTGGATAGAGGGCGACCAGGTTAAAGCCCCAGAATTTGACCACATTGCCCGCGTCGTCCACAAAGTCGTTGCCTTCGATGTGCAGCGGGCGGATAGGGTCTGTATCGTCTGTCGCGGAGGCGGGCAGACAGAGCAACAGCGTCATTGCCCCAACTAGCGCGGCAAGCAGCAGACAGTGTATGCGCTTTCTCATAGGTGCATCATCCTTTCGGCTTGATTTTTTCCTCTTTTTATTTTAGAGGCTGACCAAACCGAAAACAATAGACGATTTTGCCCTTCATTGTATATTTTTGTACCACGGCAAGAATATACACAATACCGCAAGATCGTCTATTGTATTTATGGGGCACACATTGGTATGATAAAACCAGATAGCTCGGAAATATCCATCACAAAGGAGGAGCGGATCATGAAAAAAGGTATGAGGCTTTTGGGGTTGTGTGTGGCTGCGTTTCTGCTGGTGGGGCTGCTCCCCGCGGTTTCTGCTGAGGTCGCGCCCGCGGGCGGAACGGTGCTTGCGACGCTGTTCGGCAAAGACGGAACCTATCCCGGCTTCACCAGGACGCAGGTGAATATTGCAACCTTTTCGGTGGCAGATATTGCAGAAAATAATCGGCCGGCGGTAGATGTGCAAAAGGATGGGCGCATCAAGGTCAACTATATCTTTGATGACAATGACAAAGCGGAATTTATTCTGCACGGCAAGGCGCTGGATACGGAACGGGACTGGGCGAATACGGCGGCGCTGAGTTTCTGGACGGTTATCATGGCCAATCCCGAGGATTTTGAAATAGGGATCACCTGTGATTTGGGGACGAGCGGCAGAGCCGATGAATTGGGCAGGCTGACCGTCCCTATGGAAGATGTGGCGGACATGGAAATTTTTGCGCCAAACACAGCGGTATATACCTGGCAGAAGGTCACCATCCCACTTTCGTACTTCAAAGAGCGTGGGACCTTTTCTACCAGTATGGCAGAGGCGACCGAATTTAATTGGAACAATGTGAGCGGCCTGTATATTGCGTGCATCAATGAGGAGCCGCTGGAATCCTTCCAACTCATGCGGCTGGCGGATGCCGTATTTGAACCCTACCTTGCCGCACCTTCGGCACTTGCGGTCTCCGAAAAAACAGCCTCCAACGTAACGCTGACCTGGACGGCGCCGACAGAAGGAACCGTGACGGGGTATGATGTGTATCGTGACGGCACCCTGCTGGATACTGTGACCGCGACGACTTATACCGATACGCTGCCCGGAGATGCCGCAAGCTCTTATGTATATGCGGTTCAGGCAAAGAATGCGGAAGCGACTTCCGAGGCGATTTCCCGACAGGTGCGAGTAACGGGGGAGAATACAGCGCCTACTGCAACCATCACCTCGCCGGCTAGAGAGGGCCAGTTTATTCAGCAGCAGAAAGAGTTCGTATTTAGCGCGGATGTGACAGATGACGGCACGGCGGACCGCGTGGAGTTCTATTTAGATGATGCAGACTCTCCCTTTGCGACGGCCACACAGGCGCCGTTTGAGGCAACGTGGACACCGACTGCATCGGATGCGGATGCGGCGCATACTGTGAAGGTGATCGCATATGACGATGAAGGCCTGGCGAGCGAGGCTGTGACCCGTGCGTTTACGGTGTCGGGCGTTACCATTGCTGCAAAATTCCCGGCGGATGGCGCATTGTATGGCATGGCGATGCCTGATATGTACACCGTGCAGACGGGCTCCTTCTTCCAGTTCTACGTGGAGGCAAATCAGCCCGCCAAGAACGGTGATAACCAGATCTCCCGTGTGTATGTGGATAATGACGTGCCTACGGCGCCGGGGCTCATACAAAGGACAAATACCTATTCCTCCAATGCTGCGGCAGGCTATCCGATCAGCTATTATGCCGGGTATCCCGGGTATTACCGGCTGAGATTGCGTGCACAGAATGCCTCGGCGGACATTTTGGCCGAGTCGGAGATCATTACGGTTTATGTTTCGCCCGACAACAATCTCCTTCGGGACTTCATCACGGAGGGCATTACGTCGCCGCTGTATCAAAGCGGCAGCGAATCGCGGAGCGTGGTAGAAAAATCCACCGAGATCACGCCTGCCAGTGGAACGTATTCCACCAAGGTGACCTTTGATGCAAATGCAGAGGATTGCGATTTCGGCGTAAAATCAGGACCGGTTGCGAATCAAAGAAAGATGTTTGACGCCTATACGACGGGTGAGCATCAGGGACAAAGTCCGGCTTTCCTGCAATTCTGGGTGTATCTGGCGAGCAACATGCCGGAGGACTTTGCGGTGTATATTATGAGCGGAGCGGAGGAAGCGCCCGATACGTTATCCCTGCCGCTGGCGGAGTATGTGGATAGTACAAAGATCGGGCAGTGGCAGCAGATCGTGATTCCGCTGACCGAGATGAAAGAGCAGGGGACGGTGACCGCAGCTGGCACTTACAACTACGACTCTGTTGCGGGCGTTGGCTTCACGGGTAAGAACACCACGGACGTGCCCATCACGTTCTATCTGGACAACGTGCGGTTTGTGACCCGGGCGGATGAGCCGGAGTTCATTGAACCCGAGCCCGAAGAGACCGCCATCGTCTACCGTGACCAGTCGGGCGCGGAGATCACATCCCTGGCGGGTGCGACGCAGGTCACCGCAACCGCAGACATCGTGGATGCGGTGCCGGGCAATTCCTACATCTTGATAACCGCAGTTTACCAGAACGATGTGTTGGCGGCTGTCAAATGTTCGGCGGCGGTGCAGGCGGAAGGCACTGCGCTGTCCATCACAGGCCCGGAAATGGATCTCACTGGGTTTGCTGGTTGTACCGTTAGGAGTTTTCTGTGGGATAGTTTAGCATCGCAGGTGCCGTATTTGGTGCCGGCGGAAATCAAATAGCGGGGAAACCTATTGAAATAGGGAAGAATGCCGGGCGCTCGGGTGCCCGGTATTTCTCATCTGTGGCATCAGCTGGCGGACGGATGCGGGTTTGGGCAAAATGTTATACGAAAGCGCAATATTATCTATTAAAAACGGGCTTGATTTCCTGTAAAATAAAGATAGACGATGGGGCTTTTGTAAACATTTGCAAGAAGCATGGAAGAAAATAAGTAACGAGGAGGAACCGGTGTGAAAAGAGCGTGGATAGCATTGGTGATATTGACGGCGCTGCTTCTGCCTGTGATGCCTGTGATGGCGGCGACGGAGACGGTGTATGAGGCCACCGTCCTTCCAACCAACTACCAGCAGGTAAAAGGGTGGGGTCTGACGCCGGCCTATATCAGCGAGGCGGCTATATTTCGGAACAAATATGAGGCACAGAATGTACTGTATAAGGAGCTGGGTACCACCATTCAGCGCATTGAGCTGTCTTTTCAGTGTATGGATCTAGACGGCAATCTTGTGTTGGAGCACTTAGACCGGCTGGCGGGCAACATCCGCCTGGGGCTGGACAATGGCGTGGAGCAGTATCTGCTCACCTTGTTTTCACCACCTGCGGTCTTTAAGGACAATCAGAGCCAGCTGGGGCGGCATCCTGACGGAACGGTGGCCAAGCTGCCGGAGGAGAACGAGCAGCCCTACTGCGATTATGTCGTGGACGTGCTGGACTATTTGGTAAAAGAACAGCATCTGCCGCGTCCGACGGCGCTGAGTGTCCAAAATGAGCCCGAAAACGCGATGGATTACCAGAGCCTGTATCTGACAGGCGAGCAGTTCATCCGCCTGACCAAGCTCATGCGCAAGACCATGGATGAGGCGGGTTACCAGGATGTGACGTTGATTGGGCCTGAGGGCGGTTCTTACATCAACACGGAGATGTGGCTGGGAGAAAATTTTTCAGATTTGGAAAGGGACAAGGACTTGCAGGACGCGCTGGATGCCTTTGCCAGCCACTCTTATATGAACAAACGGGATTCGCAGGACGACGGCCCCAGACGGGTTGCCGCATTGTATGACAAATTCCCTGAAAAGGACCGTTGGCAGACCGAGGTATGTAACGCAACCATCGAGGAGCCTCTGGAGATTGATCGCGTCATTGATATTCAGCGGATTATGAATGCAGATATGGGATTTACCGGGATCAACTATTGGTTCTGGTGGATTGGCTGGTCCCCGCGCTGCAACATCTCGGACGTGGGGCAGCAGTGCCTGATTGACGGTGAAGGGGTTTCTATCGTCAACAAGGGCCTCCAGTATTATGCGCTTGAAACCATCTACAACAACGCGCCGGTAGGCTCCTACATCCGCCGGATGGAAACGGATGACCCAGGCGTGAAAAACGATGGCGGCCTCATGACGGACATGGTGGCCTATGAGCACGCGAACGGCACGCTGGCCGTTTTGGTTAACACATCCAAGGACGATAAGGTATACAATTTCAATGGCATGAAGGGCAGCTCGGCGACGGTGTATACCATCCAGGCAAGTGGATTTGGCGAAACGGCTCGGCAGAACATCGCCGGCGGGACGGTGAAAAATATTGCAGTGCCGGCCAGAAGTATTGTCATGGTGTCCTCCAGCCAGACCGACGTCTCCTATCCCGACGTGCAGTTTGTGCCTGAGCGGCAGCTGAGCCAAAAGGGAGATGTGTATGTCAGCCGCAGCCGCGAGATCACGTTTACGGTTACATCGGACGAGCCGGCGACCATTGTGATTAACGGCCAGTCCTATACCACCGATACGGACCTCTCTGTGTCGGTTCCGTTGACGCTTTCGTCTGCGACCACCAGGGTGCAGGTGCAGGCGACGGATGAGAACAAAAACAGCGCGCCAGCCGCGACCTATTCTTTTACTTATGACCCCGACTATGTCGGCATTGACCTAGAGGATCCGCAGACCGTGGTATCCAGTGCGGCGTATCCTTTGACGGGAAAGCTCAACACCGCGGGGACGCTGACCGTGAATGGAGAACAGGTGGCAGTCAGTGAGGACCTGTCCTTTGAGACGACGGTGGCGCTGGAGCAGGGGGATAACACCATCACACTGTCCGCCGAAGATACGGAGGGCAACAAATCCGATCCTATGACGCTCCAGGTGTTCTGTGATTCTCTGGCGCCCGAGGTTACTTTCACAGACCCCAACACCACAGAGGATGCGGAATTTGTGTTACACGGGCAAGTGAATGAAGATGTCAAGTATGTGATGGTAAACGGGCAGGAGGCCGTGATGCGGGAAGGCAACACCTTTGTAGAAAAGGTGGTCCTACAAGAGGGCGAGAACAATGTCGTGGTGACGGCAACGGACCTGTATGACAACGTGGGACAGACCCCATTTGTTGTGACCTATACCAAAACAGACCAGTCCCCGCACTTTACGGATGGTGTCTCCTATACCCGCTTCACGGGCAATCCCGTCTCCATTGACGGCAGACTGTCCGAGGCGGACTGGCGGATGGACAACAAGGCGTCGCTTTTGATCTCGGGATCAGGCGCCAACAACATTGTCAATTTCGGCACCCTGTGGGACAACGAAAACCTCTACATCGGCGCCAAGGTGGTGGATCACATATTGGCCTTTACCCATTCGCAACCTTATAACAACGACTGCGTGGAGGTATTCCTGAACCCCAGCAACCAAAAACGCGGGACATACCAGGAGGGGGACCGGCAGCTGTTTGTTGGCTATCCCATGGGCCGGACGGGTCTGCATGACAACAACGTGAGCGGCGTTAAGACCGGCTGGCAGGACGTAGAAGATGGCTATACGGTCGAGATGGCCATCCCGTGGAATGTGATAGGCGTGCAGCCGGGAGATGGCGTTGAGATTGGGTTTGACCTGACATGTGATGACAACGAAGGCGGGATCACGCGAGAAACCGTTCTGGCATGGAATGGTACGAGCAACAACTGGCAGGATACGTCTGGCTTTGGGACCCTGATTCTTTCGACGGAGCCCGATGTACCATATGTGGACCGCGAGATCGTTTTCACGCCGGGTGGCAATGTGGAAGATCCCGATGAGCCAACAGAGCCGGAGCAGGAGATCAAAGTGTATGTAGGCGGCGTGCCTGTTACGTATGATGTGGCGCCGGTGATGGTGAATGAGCGGGTGATGGTTCCCATCCGTGCGACGGCGGAGGCGCTGGACTTGGAAGTCCGCTGGGATGAGGCAAGCGGCCGCGCGACGCTGCTGGATAAATATACCAGCATTGTGTTATCCGCAGGGGACAGCACGGCGTATGTCAACACACAGAGCGTCCAATTGGATGCGGCGCCCATATTGACAGACGGGCGCATCCTGGTCCCGCTGCGTTTTATCAGCGAGGCGATGCAGCATCCGGTGGAGTGGGATCCGGAAAGCAACAGCGTAAAAATCCAATAGGAGGGTATGGCGATGAAAAAAATACTGGCCCTGTTTGTGGCGCTTGCCATGGTGGTTGGCCTGTTCCCGGCAGTCACGTTTGCGGCGGATACGGTATCTTACCTGGAGGACGAGGGAAAGGATCTGAAGCTGCTTCATGACTACTCGACAGGGATCATGTCTCATCCGGGCGGCGACTATAAATATGATGATGTGCATGGCGCTGAGCGCCTGCGTTTGCCCGGAGGGATTACGAGCGACGGCACCGATCACTATGTGACATATAAGGTGCCCGAAGCTGCCATTGTGAGCTTTGAGGTATGGTGTGTCCATCTCAACACGGGCAATTTCAAATTTGAAGTGTCGGCAGATGGGACAAGCTGGCAGTCGCTTGCGACGCCTGGGACAGATGTGGATCCGACGGCAAAACCCATCGCGACGGATGTGGAGTATGGTCCTGCCAAGGGCGATGAAAGCGGCGGATATTCTACCATTTCGTATAAGGCCAGCTTGTCATCCGGTATCCCGGCGGGGATGCAGTACTTAAAGATCACCTTCCCGGCGTTTGACAATTCCATCGGTGCGCAGATTTCCTATGTGAAGATTGGCTATGGTGACGGGGAAGGCGAAGAAGGCGGAACGGATCCCGAACCGCCGGTGGTGGACCCGACAGGCGGGTATGAGGACGAATGTGATACACTCAATAAAATTGATAGCCAGTCAGGTGCCATTATCGTTGGTTCGGCAATTGGCTCCCAGTACAACGACAAGCATGACAACGAGTGCTTCACGGTGGACGACCAGGGCACAAGCGACGGAACCAATCACTATGTGATCTATGCGGCAGAGGATGGCCAAACCATTGGCAACTTTGAGATGTGGGCCACCATGATGACTTCCAGTGACTTTACGCTGGAGGTGTCGGCCGATCAGCAGAATTGGCAGAAGCTGGCCTTGCCGGCAGGTCTGGACCCTGCGGCACAGCCGGTTGCCAAAACGCTGGAGTCATCCAACAGCGGCGGCTGGTCCACCCTGTCTTATAAATCCAGCGTATCGCAGGGGCTGCCGACGGGGATGAAGTACCTGAAAATCAGCTTTCCGGCATGGGAAGAGGGTGGCCGTTGGCGGGTCGTGCTTTCCTATGTGAAAATCGGCTATGGCGAAAGCGGTGAAGAAGCCCCCGAGCCGACTGGCAATGTTTTAAAAGACGAGGGTGAAACGACGAGCATCGCAGACGAGGTCTCGCAGTATGTGGTGCCGCATCAGGACAGCAATACGCGGTATGACCCGGTGCATGGCCTGTGGCGACTGCGTGTGGTAGAGGCAAACATGACCAGCACGGGCACCGAGCACTATGTTATCTACAAGGTGCCGTCCGGCATGATTGAATATTTTGATGTCTGGTGCGTTATCCATGGCGTGGACAACTTTCAGTTCGAGGTATCCAAGGACAAATCGTCGTGGCAGACGCTGGCGACGCCGCCTAGGAATACGACGGACGATCAGTTTAAGCCCATCGCGACTTCGGTGGAGTATGCGGGCGACTATTCCACCATCTCGCACAAAGCAAGCCTTGCGAGCGGCATTCCCTCTGGGATGCAGTACTTAAAGCTCACCTTCCCGGCATGGAGCGGCGGCAACAACTGGGATGCGCAGCTTTCCTATGTGGAAATCGGCTATGGTGAAGGCGAAGGCGGCGAAGATCCCGGCCCGGTGGAGCCGGGTGAAGGCGTGATGGAGGACGAGGGCGTTGATCTGACCAAACTCCACAACAAGTCGTCTGACAGAATCACAGTGCAGTCGGGCAACGATGGCAAATTCGACTCGGTGCATGGTGCGGACCGCATCCGTGTGGACGGCAGCCCAGAGAGCACAAGTACGGGCAGCGAGCACTGGATCACGTATCAGGTGCCGTTGGGTATGATTGAGAATTTTGAGATTTGGGGCGTGCAAAACAACGCAAAGAGTTTCTTCCAGATTGCGACGTCGTCCGATGGCACAACTTGGACGCCCATGCCGACGCCCACGGAAGTAGACGAAGAGGGGACGCCCATTGCGACCAAGCAGGAGTATGAAAGCCAGGGATATTCCACCATGTCGTACAAATCAAGCATTGCGGCGGGTATCCCAAAGGGTGCACAGTATCTGAAAATTACCTTCCCGGGCTGGAATGGCAACGAGTCCTACCGGGCCCAGATTGCGTATGTGAAGATCGGCTATGGCGCTGGAGAAGGTGGCGAAGATCCCGGCCCGGTGGAGCCGGGCGAAGGTGTGATCAAGGATGAGTGCACCGACCTTTTGAATTCGGCGCTGGTGGATAAAACGGAAAAGATTCAGGAGCAGAATCAGCCCGACCAGGTGGGCGGCCGGTATGACCCGACACATGGCCTGGGTCAGATTCGGGTTGCGGGCAACACGACGAGCACAGGGACGGAGCATTCGGTGACCTACAAGGTACCGTCGGGCATGATTGAAAACTTTGATGTTTGGTGCGTGATTAACGGCGTGGACAACTTTAAGTTTGAAGTGTCGGCGAACGGCAATACGTGGCAGGCACTGGCGACGCCGCCGCGAGGCACGGTGGATGATGCATTCCAGCCCATTGCAACCAAGCAGGAATACGAAAACAGCGGGTATTCCACCATTTCCCACAAGGCGAGCCTTGCCAGTGGCCTCCCTTCCGACATGCAGTATCTGCGGCTCACCTTCCCGGCATGGTCGGGGACGGATTCCTTCCGTGCACAGATTTCGTATGTAGAAATTGGATACGGTGCCGGCGAAGGCGGCGAAGATCCTGGCCCGGTGGAGCCGGAGGAGGGCGTTATAGAGGATGAGGGAGAGGATCTGACGAAGGCGGCGGAGTATTCAAGCCTCATCATGGCGCACCAGGACGGCAACACGCGGTATGACCCGGTGCATGGCCTGTGGCGGCTGCGTGTCAATGGCAGTGTCACCAGCACGGGGACGGAGCACTATGTGATCTATGAGGTTCCCGAAAATACCGTCATCCAAAACTTTGAGGTATGGGGCGTGCAGCTCAACACGGACAACTTCAAATTTGAGGTGTCGGCGGACAAGACAAGCTGGCAGGCTCTTGCGACGCCGCCAAAGGGCACAACGGATGTGGATGCGCAGCCCATTGCGACCGAGCAGGAATATGAGAACAGCGGCTATTCGACCATTTCCTTTAAAGCCAGCAATGCAAGCGGTATCCCCGCCGGGATGCGATACCTAAAGGTCACCTTCCCGGCTTGGAATGGAACCAACAGCTGGGAAGCGCAGCTCGCCTACGTGAAAATCGGCTATGGTGACGGCGAAGGCGGCGGAGATGTGCCCGATCCAGAGCCCGCAACGGGCATCGAGGATGAGTGTGATACACTGGGTAAGATTGACGACCAGTCGGGTAAAATTGTGGTGGGCACGGGCGAGAACGCCAACTATGACCCCCGGCACGACTTTGACCGTCTGGTGGTCAGCGACAGCGCCGCGCATGACGGCAATACGCACTATGTTACGTATAAGACGGCGGAGGGGCAGACCATTGGTAGCTTTGAGGTCTGGGCGACCATGAATGTGACGGGCGGCAACGATTTCTCGCTGGCGGTATCCCAAAATGGGACGACCTGGCAGACGCTGCCCATGCCGGCGGTAGACGATGCTACGGCAAGGCCCATGCGAAAGACACTGGAAGCGCCGACCAAGAACGGCTGGTCTCCCATCTCCTATCAATCCAGCCTGGCGCTGGGCCTCCCGGAAGGGATGCAGTACCTGAAAATCACGTTCCCGGGATGGGGCGCGGGCGAGAATTGGCGTGCGCTGCTGACCTATGTGAAGATTGACTACGACGACGGACAGGGCGGCGGAGAGGACCCCGGTCCAGTGCCGGGTGAAGGCGTGATTGAGGACGAGTGCATCGACCTGAATAATCAATATCTGGATGCCAAAACCGATTCCATTCAGGTTCAGGTTCAGCCCGACCAGGTGGGCGGCCGGTATGACCCGACACATGGCCTGGGCCAGATTCGGGTCGCTGGCAATACGACCAGCACAGGGACGGAGCACTCTGTGACCTACAAGGTGCCGTCTGGCATGATCGAAAACTTTGATGTTTGGTGTGTCATCAACGGTGTGGACAGCTTCAAGTTTGAAGTGTCGGCGGACGGGGCTGCGTGGCAGGCGCTTGCGACGCCGCCAAAGGGCACAACGGACGCGGATGCGCAGCCCATTGCGACCGCGCAGGAATATGAGAACAGCGGGTATTCCACCATTTCGCACAAGGCGAGCCTTGCCAGCGGCATCCCCTCTGACATGCAGTATCTGCGGCTCACCTTCCCGGCGTGGTCGGATGTGGCGTCTTGGAGCGCGATGATTTCGTATGTCGAGATCGGCTATGGCGACGGCCAAGGCGGGGAAGAGCCCGCGCCGGGCACCGTGCTTGCGACGCTGTCGCCCAATACGAACGTGCAGGTGGAGCCCATTTTGCTCCTGCGTTTCAGCGAGGACATGGATACGGCCACGCTGATTCCCGCGAACTTTGCGGTGGACAACGGTGCGGTCATCGCATCGGTGACGCCGGTTGGGGCGGATGCCTGTGAGATCCGGTTTGGGAGCGCTCTGGCTCGGGACACCGTATACACCCTCACCATTGGGGACGCGGTGTGTGCGGTGAGCGACAAAGAGATTTTGCCCAAGACGCTGACCTTCCGGACGACTGCGACAGGCCCTATGGCCCCTGCGGGGACGGTTTTGGATGAGTGCTTGGACATTAATGACGCAAACCTGGTGTTTGACGTCTCAAAGGATGCGTCTGGCAGGCCCGATATCGCGGCGCGCGTCAACAATCCCGATCCGAAATATGATCCGGATCACGGTGCAGACCGGTATGGCCCGCTGAACGACTTTGCGGATAACTACATTACATACAAGGTGCCGGCGGGTGCGCTCAAAAGCTTCCAGGTCTGGTCGGTGATTCACGGGCCGGGTTTGGTGGATTCCACCCAGCTGTTCACCATTGAGGTGTCGGAGGACAATGTCACATATGCTACGGCCAATGCCGCGCCTACCATCGTGTACAACAACGCCGGGTATGCGACCTATCTGCATGAGGCCAATATTGCGGACCTGATCTTCCCGGTGGATTCGGCCACGGGAGAGACGGTTGTGGACCCCAATGAGATTCAATATCTGAAGGTGAAGTTCCCGGCATACAAGAGCGGGTATGCATGGGCGGTTGCGGTTTCGGCTGTGCGCTTCACGTATGAGGCGCAGACAGCCAAGGCGAGCATCCCTGCGCTGACTATCAATGCGGACAATGTGGACATCCAGCCGCAGTTTACGGTGACCTTTGACAAAAACATGGATCGTGCTTCCTTTGTGCCGGGCTCGTTTGCCATAGACGGCGCCGAGGTAGCGGAGGTGCTGAGCGACCCGCTTGACCCCAGAACGTGTACGCTGGTTTTAGACGGTGCGCTGGCGTTTGATACGGATTATACGTTGACCCTGTCCCCGTCACTGGTAGACTATGAGGGCATCAGCGTGGATAGCGGGACGCGGACGTTTGCGTTCCACACCATGCAGCAGCCTGCGCTCTATGTCTCCTCCCTCACGGTGAACGAAACCGACCGGCTTACGGTTGGTACGGCAAATGTGTCGCTTACAGGGGATGTGTATGCGGACCTGGGAGACGTGGTTTGCATTGCGGCGCTGTACGACGGTGCAAAACTGCTGGATGTGGTGACCGAGTCCCACCCGGGACTTTCTGCGGGGGATTCGCTGTCCTTTGAGGCATCCCTTACAGTAACCGCGGCAAGCCAGCACATCAAAGTGTTTGTATGGGATGCGATTGGGGCGGCTGGACAGCGGCTGCTCTCGGGCGTATATGATCTGACGAGTGCGGGTACCGAGAAATGGATGCCGTCGGGCACCAGCAGCGTGGATATGACGTCGCTTGCGGCGGTGTATAACACGCAGACCCTCCGTCTGGAGGTAAGCGGCGCCATCAGCCCGGCACAGGCCGGCCGGCTCATCCCCATTTCGGTTCTGTCCGAAGGGGAGATTGTCTATGTGGACCACCTGGTGACCGCGGCAAACGGAACCTTTGCCGCGACGGACATCCAGCTGGATGAGTCGTGGCCGCAGGGGATGTATACGGTGGAAGCCGGCGTGGATGCACAGGGGTATCAGAAGGCGGGCACCTTCTACTTCACCCATCAGGACAATCTCGCGAGCCTCATTGCAGCGCTCGATAACGCAAATCCCGTAACCCGTGAGATGCTGGAAGACCCCTATTTGGGATTGGATCTGACCGAGTACCTGCTCTCGTATGTGGATAAGGGGAACGTGCTGAGCAGCTTCAATGCCAACCGGACAGCACCCTTTACGGATGTGCAGTCGGTGCAGGATGTGCTGGACATTGCGGTGGGCCTCGAGCTGCTCAACAGCGAGTCCGATGCGGACAAGGAAGACGCTTGGATCCTGCGGTATGCAGGGGCACTGGGCCTGGATACCAGGCTGCTGGCGGATTATCAGGCGATGGACGCGGGGACGCGGGCCATCGCGGCCACCCTCATGGTCTCCAAGACCATGACCACGTTGGCGCAGGCGCAGGCGGCGTTTGTGGATGCGGTGATCGGTGCGGCATTCAGCAATCCGGCCAACACGTGGACGACGCTGCAAACCCTCCTGACCCAGACCTATGCCTCCTATGTGGATGTGAACACCAGTGCGGGCAGTGACTATGCAAACCTCGACCCGTCTGACGTTTTCAAAGAAATGCTGGGGCGGCAATACGCCTCGGTTGCGGCGGTACAAAACCGGTTTAACAGCGTGGTGTCCTCGCTTGCGAACGGGCAGAATACTGGCAGCCCGAACCGCCCGAGTACGATTGGCGGCGGTGGCGGCGGAACCGGCGGCAGTGGGCTTGGGTTTAGTACGCCGGGTATGAATCAGCCGACGGAGCCCGATACCCCAGAAGTGCCGCTCTTATTTACCGATCTGGAGACGGTGCCGTGGGCGCAGGAGGCAATTGGCACCTTGACCCGTCGCGGCGTTTTGTCCAATGTCACCCAATTCAATCCCGATCAGAAGGTTGTGCGGGAAGAGTTTGTGAAGATGATTGTGCTGGCGCTGGGGTATTATGACCCGGATGCCACCTGCTCGTTTGTAGATGTCCCGGAGGATGCCTGGTATTATAGCTATATCGCATCGGCATACCAGAGCGGGCTGGTGAAGGGCATGTCGGACACCACATTTGGCGTTGGCAGTGAGATTACCCGTGAGGATATGGCGGTGATGCTCTACCGCGCCATTACCGAGCTGGGGATTCAGATGCAGTTTGATGCGGAGCCCTTTGCAGATGAGGCACAGATTGATGGGTATGCCGTAAACGCAGTCAATGCGATGAAGGCATCTGGCATCATCAATGGCGTGGGGGACAATATGTTCCAGCCGCTCGACAGCGCGACGAGAGCGCAGGCGGCGCAGATCATATTCAACACCATCACCTATGCCGAATAAAGGAGGCGAGTAATTTGCTGAAGAAATGGTTATGTCTGGCCTTGGCGGTATGCCTGCTGACAGTGGGCCTACCGCTTGGCGCCGGCGTGGCGGCATATTCGGACGTGCCGGCCAACGCGGATTACCGGGAGGCCGTGGAGGTGCTGACAGCCCTTGGCGCGCTGACGGACAGCGGGGAGTTCCGCCCCGATGAGGAAATGACCCGGGCGGCGTTTGTGGATATGCTGGTCCAGCTCATCGCTCCCGACTTTATTCCGGCAGAGACGGATGTGTTCCGGGATGTGGAACCCGATCACCCCTATTACCGGTCGGTGATGACGGCGGAACAGCACGGTCTGATCAGTGGCTATGGCAGACGCATCTTCCGTCCCGATGAGCTTATAACGCCGGCGGAGGCGGTCAGCATTGTCATCCGCCTGTTGGGGTATTGGCAGCAGGCGGAGAACATGGGCGGTTTCCCGTCTGGGTATCTGGCCCGGGCGGCCAACCTAGGGGTGCTTAAAGGGCTGACGCTGGGCCAGACTCTGTCGAAGTCGCAGGCGGCCGTCATGCTCTACAACATGCTGGAGATTGACATTGCACAGCTCAAGGGCATTGGGGAACAGGCTGATTTTGTCATCGTCCCTGGGGAGAATGTGTTGACCAAGTTTTTAGAATGCGATGTCATCAGTGGTGTTATCCAAGCCAATGCATTTACCGGCCTGGCTTCGGTCGATGCGAAAACCCCCAGAGGTCAGGTCCTGATCACGGACAGCCGGGGCACATCCGTTTTGGCCTACGTCGGAGAGACGGATGCGGCTTCCCTGCTGGGCTATGGCGTCAAAGCCTACTATCAGGAAGATGCGGAAGGGGACTATCAGCTGCTCTATGTATCTCAGGCCAGGACCAATGTGCTGGAGATTGACAGCAAGGACTTGATCGACGTTCAGAGCGGGCGGATCACCTATTTCCAGGAGGATGGCAGAAGCACGTTTGCAACCCTGCTGACCAGTGTGGACATCATTTTCAACGGTATCGCATATCCTGATTACGACCTATCCCGTCTGCTGGAGGCGGATGGGAAGCTGACGCTCGTTGACAACAACAATACCGGATATGGCGTCGCATTTGTGCAGGAATATCAGACATTCGTGCTTTCGGTGCTGGATACGGGTGACCGGGTGATCTACGGTAAGTATACGCCCTATACTGCCTTTGCCTATGGGGAAATGGAGGATAAAGACGGCCTGGTGATCCGGGACATAGAAGGCCGGGAAATGCGGCTCAATTCCCTCATGGCCAACCAGGTTTTGACCATCATGCCTAGCCAGGATGGGACATATGTGGAGATCATTGTCTCCTCTCAAAAAATCACGGGGACCATGGATGCCGTTGCCTTGGATGAAGATAAGATGTGGCTGGATGGCATACAGCATACTGTGGCGCCGTCCTTTTTGGAGGAAGCGGGAAAAATTGCGGTCGGATATACCGGAACTTTCCTGCTGGATTTTGCGGGCAGGATTGCCGGCAAGCTCGGTACCACCAATGATACCACCCAATATGGTTACATCAAGCAGGTGGCGCAAATGGGTGGGATAGACAATGAGATTAAGCTCAAGCTCATGACAACCGATGGTGCGATGGTTGAGATGGACGTTGCGGACAAACTGGAGCTGGATGGTGTCAAAGGGAAGACGCCGGAAGATCTGTATGCGCTTCTCACCGTCACGGAGGGCAGCGGCAGCTATACCAATATGCAGGTCGTTCGCTTTAAAACCAACGCCAAAAATGAGATCAATTATGTGGATACTGCCAATCTGACCAGTTCGGAAGATCCTGTGACGTCTCTACGCAAGATGGACGTATCCACCTCGGCAGACGGCGAAAGCTGGCGCTCAGGCGCGGGGATCTTTGGGAGCCGCGTCATTGCCAATACCGAGACAGTGGTATTCTTTGTGCCGACGGCCGGTCCCGGCAACGATCAAATCAGCGATGAAAAATTCCTAGTCCGGACAAACAGCAGCTTTATTCACAACCAGCGGTATGCAAATTTGGTGGCTTATGATGTCAGCGACGGCGGAATTGCCTCCATTATCGTATGGCCCAATACCACGCTGGAGGAGGGCAGTGACATTCCATCCACCGACGCACTTTGCTCTATGGTGGACAGCGTGACCATGGCAGTCAACAGCGAAGGGGAAGAGGTGCCGAGGTTGTATTTCATGGAGGACGGTGCGCTAAAGTCCCTGTTTGTGGACAGCGTCAATACCGTTCAAAAGCCGGTGTATGACAACAATTGGGAGATTGTCCCTGGCCAATACATCCAGCTGGAACGGGGGGACGTGATCCGATACGCGACCAACGCACAGGGTGAGATTTCAGGGATTTCGGTGGATATGGACATCCGGCGAGTGAAAAACCCCGACAACATGGATCTATCTGTGTTTACCAATACGACGAGAAATGAGGTCGGCCTGGTGTATGCCATGGTGTATTCTCAGGGTGGCGGCGGGGTTCGTGTGACCTCCACGTATAAGCGGGATTCCCTGCCCGCGTTGGAGTTTGAGACGGATGAGGCAAACCTGTATACCTATGTGGCGGGCTCGGTCAACATCTGTGTGTACGACCGGGAGCGAGACAAGGTGGAATGGGGCAGCGTCAACGATATCCGTGACTTCAAAACCTATGGGTCGGACGCATCGTTTATGCTGATCCATTGTAAGTGGAGCGATATTCGGGACTGCTTTATTTACAAATAAACACCACGGGGCTAGCGCCCTTCAAACAGGACAATCGGCAGCGGGCGCAGCACGAACGGCGCCCGCTGTTTTGCATAGGCGGCATGTGCGCCGGCGGGCTGTGGGACACAAGAGACAGGAAAAAGTCAAATTGGCCATTGGCTTGGTTTTTGTGGACAGCTATAATGGAAAACGACAAAGGAGGAGCGACATGGGGTTTTCTCTTGCTGATTTTGCTCTGGATCTGCGTAAATGCGTATCCCCGGCGCACCACGTCTGGGTGGGGAGCGGTTGGAGCACCTGTGCGCCGCTTGCGGATACGGCGGCGGGCGTCAAGGGGTGTTTTTCTCCGCCCTTTGCCGCAGGGGATCTTTCGCTGTCCTTTACGCTTGTGGCGAATGGACATGTCATCCCGGACACGGGCAATAAGGGAAAAGAGGACTGCGGCTTGCTGTTTTCGGGCGCCCGCTGGCAGCCCGATGCCATCACACGCACCGGCACCTACCACTACCGCGTGGAGGAGACGCTGTTGTCTTTGGGCGTAGAAAGCGCGCTGGTGCCGCTGGTGCACCGGGCGGGCGTCCTGGTGGTGCTCACCGTGACCAACCGGGGGGACTGTGCGGTGCCGCTGGAAGTGCAGACGACGTTGGATCCGGGGCATCCTAAGACGGTGCCGCTGGGGGAGTGGGAATTTATGCCTCCTCAGCCGTCTGAGCAGGCGGCTCTCCCGGTGGGAGACAGCATTTGGGAGAACGACCAGGTGCGGGTGACGCTGCTGACCGAGGCGGATGGGGAAGGAGAGCTTGCGCCGGGCGGCGTGCGGCGGTTCTGGGCGGCGGCGGTCCTGACCCTGCCGGGTGAGACGGTCACGCGGCCTGCAAGCCTTTTGGCATGGCAGCAGGAGACCCGTGCGGCATGGGAAGCGCGCGTGCTGGCTGCGTCGGATGGTGTACCCACGCTGGAGAGCGACATCCCGGGCCTTGTGGGCTATTACAACCGCTCCCTGGCAAGTGGGCTGGTGTCTCTGTGGGAAAAGGAAGCGTTTGTTGTGCAGCCCTTCCCGGCCACCAGCGGCATTGACGGCGGCTCCATCTGCTGTTACCCGTGGGATGTCGCGGGGTACAGTGCCGAGACCCTCATCATGCTGTTGGGGGACAAAACGCTGGACTTTCTTAGCGCGATGCTACAGTCGGGCATTGACCGCCACATCAGCATGTCGCTGGATGGCGGCGGGCTGGGTTGGTGCAGCTATTCGTACAGCCTGTGGTCCCTGTTTCATCTCTACTGGATGTGCGTCACCATGACGGGCAGCGGGGAGGCGCTGTTTGACGACATGCTGCGGGTGCTGGAAGGCGAAGAGGCGCGCCTGGAAGAACGGGATGGCCTCAAAGACTATGGCCGGCAGCACAATCTGTTGGAGATGCGCACCTGCGGGTATGAATATTTGGTTGCCAGCCCCAATGCGGAGCGGGCCTGGTGCTATGATCGGCTGGCGGACCTCGCGGACCACTTTGGCAGACCGGGCGCTGCAGCATGGCGGGAGAAGGCGGATGCCATCCGCAAGGCCATTCGCGACAAGCTGTGGGATGCGGATGCGGGCTGGTTCCGCTGCATCCACCCCGGCGGCCATGTGGAGATGGTGTACTCCATCCAGGCATATGACGTGCTGCGCAACGGCGCATGTGACGCTGCGATGCAGGAGAAACTCCTGCGGCACGTGCGGGATGGTGCATTTTTGGGGGACTACGGCGTGAGCAGCGTCTCCGCAGAGGACGCTTTGCACTATGAGCTCAACGACCCCGATTGGTCGGGTGCGGGCAGCTACGGCGGAGACGGCCCCAATCTGGCGGAGACGCTGTGGGGCTGCGGATGCCCTGAATTGGCATGGGATGTGCTAAAGCGGCACTTCTGGATGGGCAGGCAGCTGCCATACTATCCGCAGGAGCACTACTGTGACAAGCCGGGCGTCCCCGCCAACAAGCGTGCCAACATCATCGCGGGTGTGGCGGGTTTGCAGGCGGTTCTGTACGGGATGGCGGGGCTGTGCCCCAAGCTAGATGGCAGCATTGTCGCAATGCCGCAGCCGCCCGAGGATGGGTATGTGAACATCCGGGGCTACCGGCATCGTGGGAGCACCATTGACGTTGAGATGAAGCCGGGCTGGACGCGGATTGTAAAGGACGGATCAGTTGTATATGAGGGCACACCCAAGCGGGTGGTGCTGGAATAGGAGGCACTGGTATGACATCCAGAGAACTGGTCATTAAGACCATGGAGTTTCAAAACAACGAGCGGATTCCGCGGGAGATGTATGCACTTCCCTGGGCGGAGATCCATTACAAAGAGGAGTTGGAGCAGTTTTACCGGGATTTCCCGCGGGACACGGTAACCTGCCCTGGTTTTTACAAGACGCCGCCCGTCACCAAGGGGAATCCCACAGAGATCGGCCAGTATGTGGACGAGTGGGGCTGTGTGTTCACCAACTACCAGCGGGGTGTCATAGGAGAGGTAAAAGATCCCATCGTCCGAGGGGACGAGTGGGAGGACGCGGACAACGTGCGCTTTCCCACCGAGCTGCTGACGCTGGATGTGGATAAGGTAAACGAATTCTGTCGAAATACGGACAAGTATGTGACCGCAGGATACTGCCCCCGCCCGTTTGAGCAGCTCCAGTTCATCCGCAGCACCGAGCAGCTGTACATCGACCTGCTCACGCGGCCTAGGAAGCTAATGGAATTCCTGGAAAAGCTGCATGCCTTCTACTGTGAGCTTCTGACCCAATGGGCGCAGACCGACGTGTCGGGGCTGTTCATCATGGACGATTGGGGCTCGCAGCACAGCCTCCTCATCAACCCGTCCATTTGGAAGGAGCTCTTTCGGCCCATGTACCGGGATTACATCGAGATTGCGCATAAGCATGGCAAAAAGATCAAAATGCACTCGGATGGGTATATCTTAGACATCATCCCCGAGCTCATCGACCTGGGGCTGGATACCGTAAATGCGCAGATTTTCTGTATCGGGCTGGATAAGCTCAAACAGTTTAAGGGGCACATCACCTTCTGGGGAGAGATGGACCGCCAGCACCTGCTGCCCTATGGGACGACGCAGGACATCCGGGAGGCGGTCATCCGCATCAAGGAGACGCTGTGGGAACAGGGCGGCTGCGTGGCACACTGTGAGTTTGGACCCGGCGCCAAGCCCGAAAATGTGTATGAGACGTTTAAGGTGTGGGATGAGATTATTTGACGATTTAGCTGGATTTGAGGAGGGGTAAGGCAATGGAATTTGCAGAGAGAAAGGCGCGGGTTCTGGCCGCGCAGGAGGCGCTGATTGGGAAGAAAAATCAGGTGGACTCCACGTGGTACAACGGGGTGTATGAGCGGTGGCAAGATCCCGTTTTGACCCGCGACCACGCGCCGCTCACCTGGCGGTATGACATGTGTGAGGACACCAATCCGTTTTTCATGGAGCGCATGGGCATCAATTCGGTCATGAATTCGGGCGCGATGGTCTGGAATGGGAAGATTATCCTGATGGCGCGCGTGGAGGGCTATGACCGCAAGTCCTTCTTCGCGGTTGCGGAGAGCGAGACGGGGGTGGACGGCTTCTGCTTCTGGGACAGGCCCGTGTGTATGCCCGAGACGGAGGATCCCGACACCAACGTGTACGACATGCGGCTGACGGCCCATGAGGATGGGTGGATTTATGGCCTGTTCTGCACCGAGCGACATGACCCCGATGCACCTGCGGGGGACACCTCTTCGGCGGTGGCCAAATGCGGAATCGCGCGCACCAAGGACCTGGTGCAGTGGGAACGGTTGCCTGATCTCAAAAGCAAGGCACAGCAGCGAAACGTTCTGCTGCATCCAGAGTTTGTAGATGGCAAGTATGCGCTGTTCACCCGACCGTCGGATGGATTTATTGAGGTGGGAAGTGCCGGCGGAATCGGGTTTGCGTTGGTGGAGGATATGGCCCATGCGGAGGTCTATGAGGAGTCTATCATTGAGCCGCGCGTGTACCACACGATAAAAGAGGTGAAAAATGGCGCGGGCGCTCCTCCCATCAAGACGGACAAGGGTTGGTTGCATGTGGCCCACGGCGTGCGCAACACGGCGGCGGGGCTGCGGTATGTGCTGTATTGCTTCATGACGGCGCTGGATGACCCGAGCCGGGTGATTGCGGCGCCGGGCGGGCATTTTCTGGCGCCCTTGGGTACAGAACGGGTGGGGGATACCTCCAACGTGGTGTTCTGCAACGGTGCGGTCGAGCGGGATGGCGTGCTGTATATTTACTATGGATCCAGCGACACCCGCATGCATGTGGCGACCACCACGGTGGCGCAGATGGTGGATTATTGCTTCAACACCCCCGCAGACGGGCTGACGTCCGCCAACTGTGTGAAACAGCGGTATGCGCTCATTGCGCACAATGAAAGTTTGCAGCAATAGGGATTGGACCGATAAATTTGAAACAGCACCGGGCCCTTAAGGGTCCGGTGCTGTTTGTATGATGGGGCCGCCCTGATTAGGGTGGGGCGACAGAGGTTTGCCAAAGGAAGGTGCAGCCGCCGCCGGGCTGGATGACCACACCTGCCAGCAGAAGCCGAGCTACTGCCTTACGTTGGTCAAAAGAGGCGGTATCCCAAAGGGATGCGAGCCGAAAGCGGGGTGCATGTGCGGCATCCTGTCTGGCATGCTCGCGGAGTGCGGCCTCCACACGGTACCGGTCCTCGGCAAGGCTCGCCGCCTGCCGGTTGGCGATGGCCAGCAGTTCGGGAGACATCGCGGGGGACAGGAGCAGTTCTCCGAGCTGACGCTGTTGGCATTGGATTTCTTGCATCCGGGTACGTAAGGGGGCCGCTGGGTCTGAGGTTGTCGGCATCTGGGGCACCAAAAGCTCTCCCATGCCGTGCAGCCGTGCAGCGATGTGGCGGTTTGCTAGGGCTTCTAAGTCCTCTGCATATATAGGCAGGCCGATGCCGGGACAACTTTGGGCATGCGTATGCCCGGTGCATTGAAAAAATCGGCGGCATGTTTCGTCTTTGCGACGGCTTTTGATGGTGGTCATGGTGCGCCCGCATCGCCCGCATACCACCAGACCCGCTAGCCTGCTTGTTTGGTTGCTCAGGCTGTTGCCCGCCTGTTTGTTGGCGGCGAGCTTGTGCTGGCATGCCAGCCACACTGCGGACGGCACTAGCCCTGCATGACGGAGCAGGACCAGCTTCATGTCTGACCAGTCGGGCAGGGTCCGGTCATGTGTGCTGCGGCCATACAGGCGGGCCGCACGGGTACCGTCGTAGACGGCGGGACCGTCCACCATCCGGACCCGGTGGCTGTCGAAGTACTGGTAGAGCGCCGCGTCTGCCGCCGCGTAGAGCGGGTTGATCAAAATGGCACGGAGCTTCGCGGTACTCCACGACCTACTCGTGCCGGATACAGCCGTGTTTTCAGAAAGCCGGTCCAGCAGCTTATAGAGCGTCATGTTGGGCTGTGCGTATTGGGCAAAGAGGAACTGCACGACGGCGGCCTCTTCGGGAATGGGCACATAGGCCTTGGTGGGGATACCGCCTTCTACCGTGTCTTGCAGGCAAAAGCCATATGGCCGCCGCCCACCCATATACAGCCCCATGTCTGTGCGTTTGGCATAGGCGTCCCGCACGCGATTGATGATGGAGGTGCGCTCAAACTCGGCGAATACCATGAGGATTTTTAGAATCAGGTCGCCATAGAGGGAGGCGGTGTCAAAGCATTCCTGGGAGGAGACAAATTCTACATAATGGGCCTGGAATTGGGCGAGAATGCCCACAAAATCGCTCAGGGAGCGGCTGATACGATCCAATTTGTAGGTCACGACCTTCTGGATGCGGCCCTGTGCGATGTCCGCCATCAATTTTGCAAATGCTGGGCGATTGGTGGTGCCCCCGCTCCAGCCTTCGTCGGTGTAGCAGACAAGTTCCTCCTCGGGCACGTCGGGACCAAGTGCCGTGCGGCAGTAAGCCAGCTGCGTCTGGATGCTGACGCTGTTTTCCCGTTCCACCGACTGCCGGGCATACAGTGCGATCATGGTGTCACTCCCCTTCGGATGCGGGCGGGAAGGAGATGCGGTACAGTGCCTGATGTAGTTGCTGGTCTTTGTCCGATGCGTCTCCGTCGGACACAAGCGCGATATGCCGGACGGTGCGTATGGTACCGTCCTTACCACAGTATGTTTCTTTCGGTGCATCGCGATGCTTATCTACCACTGCCCGTCCCTCCCGTATCACTGATCTATCCTATCTTATGCACGGGATAGGCGGAACAGTCGTCTGGTAGATGATGCGGGGGCCTGCTTTTTTGTATGGACAAGGGGTATGACGCCGCCGCTGTCCCCTACATTGGTTGGGGATGTGTGCGATAGGGACAAAAACGGGCGTCATCTTGGCAGTCACCCGTTTGTATGGTGGGGCGGCGTGTAACTCACCCATTTTGGGGAAACTCTCGACCGTATTCAATCTCAGCATTTTCATGGGAAAAAGTAAGGCGCAATTTGGGCGCGTTCAAGAGCCTGGCCTCGGGTCAGGCTTTTTGTGTGTCAGCGGTTACGGAGTGGCTTGTCCGCGCCTGTTGTATTTAGCCGTTGTACGCCGTGGAATTGTGTTTGGCACAGTGGGGCCTCCCTTTGTGCTGCCCATAAAAAATGCCCTGCAGGGCGCATGTGCAAAGCCGCAGCGTGGGACGAGGTGGCAACATGACCGACTTTACACAGTCCCGCCCTGCCGCGCTGCGAAGTATGCCCGGTTTTGTGCCACGATGGGGTCACCGGGCTTGGCGCGTTCTGCCAGTTCGTTGTATGCTGCAGCCTGCGCATGGTCGCCCAGCCGGTCATAGCAGACGCAAAGCTGCAGATAGGGAACATAGTCGTAGCAGTCGGGCAGGACAAACCCGCCCAAAACGTCTGGCCGGGGGCAGGTGCTGGCGGTGGTATACCAAAAGATCGCGGGCGCATAATGGCCCCGGTCCAAAAAGTGTTTGCCGATGTCACAGCAGAGCTCTGCGCGGGGCCGGTCGTAGGCGAGGCTATGCAGTAGGGCCAGCAACGCGCGGGTGGGGTCCTCCAGCTGGTAGTAACAGGCCGCCAGGTCCCGGCAGGCTTCTATCTGGTTTTCCATCCACCCCGTCCCCGCCGCCAGATATTGCTCCAGCATCTCCGCTGCCTCCGCATATCGTGCGTGTGCCGACAGCTCCCGCGCATAGTAGAATTGGCTCCGGGGAGACAGCGGTTTCCCTTCGGTTAAGAGCCGTTCGTAGATTCGCAGGTTGCGGTCAGGATCGCTGGGCCCGTGCTTGCGGTGCGTGACGGGGATGTCAGCGTATTGCACATGGCCGGCCGGCGTGATGGCTTCATGGACTGCCCCCTCCCAGTGGAAATCCATCGCACGGCGGAGAAGCCGTTCCCGGTAGTAGGTGAAGGTGGGCTTGCCATTGCTGTCCAAGGCGGTGTGGTAGGGCAGCATGACCACGTCGACGCTTCCGTCCAGTGTATCTTTTAGTCTGAGCAGTGCCAGCCTGTCCGCGGGAAGCAGCACGTCATCTGCATCCAGCCACAGGATGTAGTCCATGGTGGCGCGGGCGAAGGAGGCGTTGCGCGCGGCGGCAAAATCCTCTGTCCAAGGGCACTCGTAGACATAGGGCGTGTAGGCTTTGGCGATGTCCCGCGTTTGGTCGGTTGAGCCTGTGTCCACAAGGATGATCTCGTCGGGGATACCCGCAACGCTGTCCAAACACCGCGCGAGTACTGCTGCCTCGTTTTTGACGATCATACATAGGCTGATGGTTGCCATGTACCCTCACTCCTTCTTTGTGCGAAATGGGTTTGCTCTATTGTATGCGGATACGTCCGGGTGGGTGCCTTTTCTGGAGCTGGATGCATGACAAGATATGTTGTACCTGGCCGCAAACAGCGCAAAATTTGTGTATCGGACGGGTTGGTGCACATTGTATAATAAAATATCATGTATAGGGATACCAGATAATGCAGGTTGCACAAACATGCGGCTGCGTGCTATGTGTGAGGAGGGAGACGATGTCGATGTGGAAAAAGTTGTTGGGATGTGTCATCGCTGGGATGACGCTGCTGTCGGTTCTGTGTGTCCTGCCCATTGGGGCGGCGGAGGGGATTTCCCTGATTGCCACCATCCCCATCAGCACGGGGGAAAAGGAAGACCAGACCACCAGCGCCGTACGCCGGGGGGATTATTTGTATGTGTACACCAATCAGGGGATTGATGTCATCAGTGTACGGGACATGGCGGCGCCCGCATTGCTTTCGCAGATGCCCGAAGCCCTGCGGTTTTCGGGGGAGACCTATGACAACCGCTTGATGGATGCGGCGGGGGACTATCTGTATTTTGGTTATCGAGATATCGCGGACGAAGCCAAACCCTTTGTCTACAAAAAGATGGATATCCGAAACCCTGAGATGCCGGGGGAGACCGCGCGCGTGACGGGGCTGCCCTCCCGCGGCTGGGCCATGAAGGTGGTGGGCAATTACTGCTACATCGGATTTGACAATGGCTTGGCGCAGTTTGATGCACAGCTGGATAAGCTGGCATGGAAGGCGGACATCGATATGGGATCGGGCCGTGTCAATCGGATTGCCCATCACAATGGCTATCTGTATGTGCTGTTTGACGAGTATCTGAAGGCATACAAGACGGGAGCAGACGGATCCATCTCGGCCGAGGAATGCACCGTTGCGGATCTCACGGAGCACAAAATCGCAGGGGGAGAGATCAACGACCTCCATGTGGATGACAATTATGTGTACATCGCATGCCATGGCAACGGCAAGAACAAGGTGGTGTACCTCAGCAACAAACGGCCTGATGCCATGGATGTCGCGGAGCAGTATGTGTATACCTCGCCTGACCCCGACTTTAAGCCCGATGGGATCGCGTCCCACGGAAAGTGCATGATCATCGGCTCCTATGGCAAGCGGCGCACCGAGATTGTAAACGTCGCAAACCCGGGCAAGCCCGAGCTTTACCAGATCATTGGGGAACAGAGCACCGGCGTGCTCCTGCCGGGCAGCTGTATCACCATGCTGGTGGAGGGGAATGTGCTCATCATCAGCGGCAAGTGGGATGGGACTGCGTTTGTGCAGCTGCCGGCAGGGGAGATTGAAAAGGGGGATGTGGGGACGCAGGTGCCGGAACCTGGGCAGGAACAGCAGCCTGGTCAGCCCACTGAGCCCACCAAGACATTTGCAGATATCGAAGGACACTGGGCACAGCAGGATGTGGAATATGCCGCCGAGCGCGGCATTGTCGCGGGGGTGGACGAGACCAACTTTGCGCCCGACGCGACCATCACCCGTGCGGAGTTCTTGACCATATTGACCCGGGTAGTTAAGCTCAATCCCGTCACGTATGCGGGGTTTGCGGCGGACGTGTCGGGGACCGACTGGTATGCCAATACCCTCCAGGCCGCGCAGGATGCGGGGCTTTTGGACCCGGCCATGCTGGCGGGCGGCGCACAGCCCCAGACACCCATCACGCGGGAGGAGATGACCTCTGCCATCGTGAATGCCTACGAGTGGGTCACAGACGCTGCGCCGCCCGCGGGAAGCGTTGACCAATTTTCCGACCGGGATCAGATCAGCCCATGGGCCGCAGGATACGTCGCGGCGGCAAGCGGCCTGGGCATCGTCCAGGGCAAGACGGCGGATGCCTTTGAGCCGGGGAGCACCGCGACCCGCGCGGAGGCGACCGTCATGACCAAGCGCGTCATGGATGCGCTGGGGGAGACGCTGGATGCCCTCACGTGGAAGCAGCCGCCCGTGTTGTACCGCGCGTCGGATGCGGCGAAGCCGGGGGATTCTGTCACGCTGTACGGCGGTTTTCTGACGCCCAGCGCGTGTGAGATCAAACTCGCGCCTGCACAGGCGGATACCGTGATCTCCGAGCCGCCGGCTGATGCACGTGCGGCAGAGGTGGTGCAGACGGATGCGGAGGGGCATTTCGCGGTGACTGTGCTGCCCGCTGATCTGCCAGCGGGGGCCTATGATGTGTGGGTCAAGAATGAATATGGATGGAGCAAGCCCGTTGTGATCAATGCGCCGCGGCCCCAGTGGATTGACACCAACGAGGTGGCGGCAGGGCTTTCTGTCAAGCTGACGGGGCGAAACCTGTTGGGCAGCGAATTTGGCGCGGCGGATGCCAGCCGGGTGCGGCTGGTGGGGGAAGCGGGCACGTTTGAGATGACGCTCACGGGTGCCAACCCCTATGCGCTGGACTTTACCGTGCCCGACGGGACGCCGCTGGGCATCTATGACGTCCAGGCGTCCAACGACGGCGTGCTCTGGCGGGGGCTGGAGTATCCGCAGCAGCTGGAAATCGTGGAAAAAGGGGAGGATCCGCTGGGCCTGGGCGTGTCCTGGGCGCGGGAATTCCAGTGGAACAACCAAGTGAACGTGAAAGACCATGGCGCGGCAGGCGACGGCGCGACGGATGACACGCAGGCGGTGCAGGCCGCTGTGGATGCGGCGCATGCTGCGGGCGGCGGCGTGGTGTACTTCCCGGGTGGCGACTACCACCTAAAGTCGGTCGCCCTGCCTGCGCGGGTGGTGCTGCTGGGGGAGAGCAAGGAAAGCACCCGCCTCACGCTGGCGGATGTGGATGCATCGGTGCCTAGCCGGAGCTTTATCACCACCAAGGACGACGCCAAGACGGTGGGCCGAAACGGCATTGCAAACCTCACGGTGGGTATTGACGAGGCCAATCCCGACCAGCTCTGGCCCGACACCTTCATTCACCTCGGACAGGACTGGAACGATGCCATCTCCTCCATGGCGGACCGGACGGGGGAGAAGTGCTTCATCTCCAACATCCATTTGACCTACCCGTATGAGATGCGGGAGGGATCGGGCCGCGGCATGGCAGTGCAGACCACCCTGTATCAGCACTATCTGCTAAAGGACAGCACGTTTACGGGGTATGGCGCATACACCCCTTCCAACTACGTGAGTTATTACACCCGGTGGCTCAACAACGACTTTACCTGTGTGACCAGTAACTGCGGCATCTCCTGCACGTATACGGTCGCTATGCACAACACCATCAGCTACCATGAACCCTGGCAGGAAGGCATGACCGTCCTGCGGCGCGGGCTGGACATGGACGGCCCGGCTTACCTCGAGGGCAACCGCTTTTCGGATAACACCACCGACGACAACGCGGGCGAGGTCATCAACTACGAGGCCAACCAGGGCGGCACCAAGATGTTCGGTACCATCCAAGCCGCGGCAGGCAGCACCGCGATCCTAGACCCCATGCTCAGTCCGGAGGGCGTGATCATGGGTCATTCGGAGGAGGGGCAGAACTCCTGGGATTTCCTAAAACGGCGGTGGGGCTGGTGGAACATCGTGATTGTGGACGGCAAAGGCATGGGCCAGTACCGGCAGGTGGTGGGTGTCAACGGCAATACCGTTACGCTGGACCGGCCATGGGACATCGTTCCAGACAGCACCAGCAAGTTCACAGCGGTCATCCCCGAGCGGGCGTGTACCATGTACCAAAACAGCGTCACGCGGGCAGGTAAGGGATACTGGCTCTATTTAAACGGCATGGACTGCGTGATTGCGGACAACGACAGTGTGGATGCGGAGGGCGTGTTCCTCCAGACCTACTATGTGCGCCAGAGTGAAACCAACAGCCGCATGGTGGTCGGTTACTTCAACCGCATGGAGAACAACCGTGTATCGGGTGTGTCCCAAAAATCCCATGTGGCGGGCATTGGCGCACAGGCGGGCATCGAGTACAACGAAGCGTTTGGATACCATGTGTACGGTCTGTCCATCCGCGGAAACAGCATCACGGGTGTCCTGCCCGCGCCCGAGATCGGGGACTTTTCGGAGGCGCCCAAGGTCAACGGTATCTATATTGTGACGCCCAGTTCCTATGAGAAGCCCGACCGGTATGTGATCAAAGGCTGTACCATCGAAGGCAATACCCTAAAGGACCTGGACCGGGGCATCACGCTGGGCTCGGACAGCAATCCGCTGCAGCCGTATAAGGCCAAGGGCTCGCTGGTGACGGGTGTGCTGGTCAAGGACAACACCTATGAAAATGTGGAGAAAAAGATGACGGACGACGGAACGGACAACGTGGTCTATATCGGGGAAACGGAGGAATAAACAAAACGGCCAGACGATGATTCGCCTGGCCGTTTTTTTGCGTATTGTATACTGCCTGAGCAACGTTCTCGGGCTTGGGTTTGCTTCTCTGGCAGGCGCCCCCCAAAACCGGGTCAGGGCAGCAGCGTTCCCACCACGGCATCCCCCAGCATGCCCTCCAGCCGTACATCCCGCAGCTGGCCTGTCAAATCCTCTTCTGTACGAACCAAGACGGTCATGTAGTTGCCTGTCTTTCCTTCTAAATAGGCCGAATCGGCGTGATGCCGCTGCTCGAACAAGACGGGCAGGGTGCGGCCGATGAAGGATATTCGGAAAGCACGGGCAGATTGGGCAGCAAGCGCGATGAGTCGCTGGGCGCGTTCCTCTTTGACAGCGGGCGGCACCTGGTCGGGCATGGTCTCTGCGCGGGTCCCTTTGCGGACCGAAAAGGGAAACACATGGGCATCCGCAAAGGCGATTTCTGCGACAAATGCGCAGGTCGCAGCAAATTCCGCATCCGTTTCCCCCGGGAAGCCCGCAATGATATCGGTGGTGATGGCGACGTCGGGGATGGCCTGTCGCAGCCGCGCGACGGCTGCGCGATAGTCCGCCGTGGTGTACCGCCGGTTCATGCGGGCGAGCGTCTCGTCGCACCCGCTCTGGAGAGAGAGGTGGAAGTGGGGGCAGACCTTGGGCATTTGTGAAAGTGCCTTCACAAATGCATCTGTAAAGAGCCGCGGCTCTAAGGAGCCCAACCGGATGCGGGCGATGGCGGGAATGTCGTGTATGGCGCGCAGGAGGTCCAGCAGGGTCACGTCCTTTTGGTCTTTCCCGTAAGACGCGACGTGGATGCCCGTGAGCACCACTTCTGAAAACCCAGAATTTGCCAATTTTTCGGCTTCCGCGGCCGCGTCCGCCACCGGCCGGCTGCGCACCGGTCCCCGTGCATAGGGGATGATACAGTAGCTGCAATAGCGGTCACACCCGTCCTGCACCTTGAGATATGCGCGTGTACGGCCGTCATAGGTGGTGAGGGTGAGGGGCTCATAGGTGCGCTGCGCCATGATGTCCTCGACGGCGGTGATTTTTTGCCGTTCCGTTTGAAATGCCTCCACCATGGACACCAAGCGGTCCCGATGGCGGTTGCCCATCACGATGTCCACGTCAGGGATGGCGGACACGGCCTCGGGCGCGGTCTGCGCATAGCAGCCCATGACGGCCACCACGGCATGGGGGTTGTGGTGCTTGGCGCGGCGGATCATCTGGCGGGATTTGCGGTCGGACATGGCGGTCACGGTGCAGGTGTTGATGAGGTAGACGTCAGCGGGTCCATCAAAGGGCACGACGGTATAGCCGGCCCGCTCAAACAGCTCCAAGACGGCTTCGCTTTCGTATTGGTTGACTTTGCAGCCAAGGGTATAGATGGCGATGGTTTTCATGGCGTTCTTCCGGGGTCCTCCCTTTTGTTCAAAATCAATAAGATTGGGGCCTTGATTTCTCCATTATACACAAAAAAGACGAAATTCTCAAGAAGCAATTGACTTCTTTCGGAAAAAGAGGTATGATAAACATGGTGGTGGAGGGAAACACTGCCAGTTACATTATTTTTTATTTCGAGGAGGCAACCGATATGAAAACCTTTAACATTGTCCTGAGTTCCATCAACGATGTGAAGAACTTTGTGAATATTGTAAACAAGTATGATTTTGAGGTAGATTTGACGTCGGGCCGGTATGTGGTGGATGCCAAGTCCATCATGGGCATCTTTAGCCTGGACCTCAGCAAGCCCATCAAGGTAGAGGTGCATGAAGACAACTGCGATGCGTTTGTGAACGATCTCAAGCCATACATCCAGTAAGATTTTTGTCAAAAAAGCAAAATAAAAGCTTCCAGGACCAGTCCTGGAAGCTTTTTATTTTGCTCTGTCTATTCTTTTTTTTCTTGGATATAGGCATCCATGGCCGCAGCCGCCGTTTTGCCGGCACCCATGGCCAGAATGACGGTTGCCGCACCCGAGACCGCATCCCCGCCGGCATAGACCCCCGGCTTGCTGGTTGCGCCGTTTTCCTCCGTGATGATGCCGCCCCAGCTGTGGGTTTCAAGGCCGCCCGTCGTGTTTTTGATGAGGGGATTGGGGGTCTGCCCGATAGCGACCACCACGGTTTCCGCCTCCAGCACGAACTCGCTGCCCGGCACCGCCACAGGCCGCCGCCGGCCCGAAGCATCGGGCTCGCCCAGCTCCATCTTCACGCATGCGAGGCCGCGCACCCAACCGTCCTCCGTACCCAGCATCTCGGTGGGGGCGGTGAGCATCTGGAACTCGATGCCTTCCTGCATGGCGTGCTCCACCTCTTCTGCACGGGCGGGCATCTCCTCCCGCGACCGGCGGTATACGATGGACACATGCTCTGCGCCCAGGCGCTTTGCGCACCGGGCCGCGTCCATCGCAACGTTGCCGCCGCCGATGACCGCGACGTGACTGCCCACCTCCACGGGGGTATTCACTTCGGGAAAACGGTATGCCTGCATGAGGTTGATGCGGGTCAAAAACTCGTTCGCGGAGTATACGCCGTTTAGGTTTTCGCCCGGGATACCCATAAAGCTGGGCAGGCCTGCACCCGTCCCGATAAAGACGGCGTCATAGCCGCTCTCCAGCAGCTCATCCACCGAAAACACCTTACCGATGACCATGTTGGTCTGGATGTCAACGCCCATCTCCCGCAGTGCGTCAATCTCCTTTTGGACAATGGCCTTTGGCAGCCGGAATTCAGGAATGCCATACATGAGGACGCCGCCCGCCGTGTGGAATGCTTCAAAGATGGTCACGGCATATCCAAGTTTGGCGAGGTCCCCCGCACAGGTCAGGCTGGCGGGGCCAGAGCCGATTATGGCGACCTTGTGCCCATTGGGCTGGATGGCGGGCAGTTCGGGCGTTCGGTTTTTCATGTACCAGTCTGCGACGAACCGCTCCAGCCGCCCAATGGCGACCGGCTCCCCTTTGATGCCCCGCACACAGTGTTTCTCACACTGGTTCTCCTGGGGGCACACCCGCCCGCACACCGCAGGCAGCGCGTTGGTCTCTTTGATTTTATGATAAGCCGCCTCAAAATCGCCGGCGGCGACCAGGGCGATGAACTCAGGGATCTTGACGCTCACGGGACATCCCGTCATGCAGGGCTTGTGCTTGCAATTGAGGCACCGCGCCGCCTCCTCCATGGCCATGGCCTCGTCATATCCATGGGTGACCTCCAGAAAGTTCTTGTTTCGAATATCGGGCGCCTGCTCGGGCATGGGCACCTTGTTTGGGGATATATTAGGCATGTCCGTTCCCTCCTAACAGCCGGCAATCCGCGTCGCGCTCCTGCCGTTTATACATTCCCTGCCGCTTCATCGCGGCGTCGAAATCCACCAGATGACCGTCAAAATCAGGCCCGTCCACACAGGCTAACTTGGTCTCGCCTCCCACCTTGACGCGGCAGCCGCCGCACATCCCCGTGCCGTCAATCATGATGGGGTTCATGGAGACGATGGGTTTGATTCCATAGGGCCGATTCCGCTCGCTCACCATCTTCATCATGATGAGGGGGCCGATGGCGACCACAAGGTCATATTCCTCTCCGCTTTCAATGAGGGAACGGAGCGCGTCGGTCACAAAGCCCTTGTTGCCGTTGGAGCCGTCGTCCGTCATAATGACCACCTTGTCTGCCACGGCATTGAGCTCTTTTTCCAGGATGATAATATCCTTGTTTCGGAAACCCGAGATGGCATGCACCTCACAGCCCAGCTCGTGCAGGCGCTTGGCCTGCGGATAGGCAATCGCGGTTCCCAGGCCGCCGCCGATGACGGCCGCCTTCTTGTAGCCGGTGAGGTGAGATGCGGTCCCCAAGGGACCCACGAAATCCAAAATGGAATCCCCTTCGCCCAGCTGCCCCAGCTCTTTGGTGGACTTGCCCACCATCTGGAAGATAATGGTTACTGTTCCCTTCTCCCGGTCAAAGTCCGCGATGGTGAGAGGAACCCGTTCTCCACCTTCCTTCACGCGGAATATGATAAATTGGCCCGGCTCCGCTTTGGCCGCGATGAGCGGCGCGGCGACCTCCAGGAGTGTCACCTGCGGATTGAGCACCTCTTTGCGTACGATCGGATACATAGCGCCCTTCCTTTCTGCATCTGGCTGTACCAGCAACCCGAATGCACAGTTTTGCTGTATTACATACTTTTTTATCATACAATAAAACCTGTTGAATTTCAAGGGAAAATACAAAAAAAGTTGTGGGACGAAAGGAAAAAATGAAATTTTTTCTGGAGAAAATTTCATATAACAGATAAAAACGAGAATCTGTTGATGTCGTTTCGGAGTGTATTTTCTTGCTGTCGGTTACAAATGGGCAGGGATTGTTCACTCTGCCGTCTGGCGGTGTCCGTTTTCCATCACAGCATTGGTTTGCTTTTGTGGCAAGCAGCCTTGCGCGGCGCGCAATTTGGGGCCTGAAGCACGGCAAGGGTGCTCTGCTGTGTGAGGATTGCCCAATGATATTTTGTGGATGGCTGAGCGGGGACATCAGCGGAGTGCGATTTGGTAGGAAAGTGCGCGAAAGGCAGGTTTTATATTTACTGCGCGGTGAAAAGCATTCATGGAGAGTGGATACACAATGGAAACGTTTTGTAAAGTGCATTTTATGAAAGCGATGGAACGAGCAGTCGGCATGCGGTTGTTTTTCCTTGCAAAATGGGCAGGAATGTATTATAATGATACAAAACAGACAGGTGGGAAAAGGGGAATGGGTATGGCGGATACGCAAATCCCGCTGACGCCGAGGCTGCGCGCGGTGGCAGATTATGTGCCGGATGGTGCGCGCCTGGCGGATATCGGGACGGATCATGCATATGTCCCCATCGCGGTGGCGGGCCGCATTGCGCATGCGGTTGCGTCGGATGTGCGCCCCGGCCCGCTCGCGCGTGCCTCGGAGAACATCGCGCGCTATGGGCTTGCCGGGCGCATTGAGACCCGGCTTGCTGGCGGGCTCTCTGGCCTTGTACCCGGTGAGGTAGACACCATTGTCATCGCGGGCATGGGGGGCGTTTTGATTACCGAGATTTTGGAGGCGGGCCGCGCGGTCGCGCAGGCAGCGGAGCGGCTGGTGCTGCAGCCCATGACGGCCATTGCGGAGACGCGCCGCTACCTGTGTACCCACGGTTTTCAAATTGTGTCTGAGCGGCTGGCCGCGGAAGGGGACAAGCTGTATACCATTCTGCTGTGTATGTCGGGTAAGATGACGGTCACCCGGGAAGGGTATTACCACATCGGGGAGGCCCTGTTTAGGGCGCATGACCCGCTGCTGCCCCGGCTGCTGGAAAAACAGATTGGGAAGTATACCAAGATGGTGGATGGCCTGCGCCGAAGCGTGTCGGGCGGCGGGCCGCGTCTGGCGGAAGCGGAGCGATTGCTGGCGGAATTTGTGCGCATGAGAGCGGAGCTATGAGAGTAAAGGAGGTCGTGTGCTTGTGGTAACGCTGGAAAAACTGATGGCGTATTTGGAGACCATTGCGCCCCTGTCCTTGGCGGAGGACTATGACAACGTGGGCCTGCTCGTGGGGGACCGGCAGGCCAAGGTGAGCCGCGTTTTGGTGTCCCTTGACACCGATGCGGACGTGGTGGCGGAAGCGGCGGAGCAAGGGTGTGAGCTCATTTTGTCCCATCATCCGCTGCTGTTTCATCCGGTGCGCCATATCCTGTATGACGAGGCGGCGGGGGAGACCCTCCGGCGGCTGGTCGGCGGCGGCATGGCGCTGTACGCCTGCCACACCAACCTGGATGCGGCAGAGGGCGGCCTGTGCGACTATCTGCTGCAAAAGATGGGCATCACGGATATCCGGCACTCTCTTACGGATGCTGCCCGGCGGGACGGCATTGGCCGGGTGGCGGTGCTGGAGCGGGCGATGACGCTGGGGGACCTGATGGAGCAAATCCGGGATGCGCTTTCCCTGCCCAGCCTTCGGTATGTGGGGGATCCGGATGAGCTGGTCCAGACGGTGGGCATTTGCAACGGCGGTGGCGGCGACCTGGTGGAAGATGCTTACCGGATGGGGTGTGACCTGTATATTTCGGGGGATTTGAAACACCATCATGGCCGGTTTGCGTATGAGAACAACCTGGCCCTGTTAGAACTTACCCATTATGACGCAGAGATCTGTTTTTGTGATCTGATGCGAGAGCTGCTGACGGGCCGGTTTGAGGTGGATGTGATGAAAAGCGTCCGGGAACGGGATGTCTGGCGGCGGTATCAATAAAACGGAGGAGAAACGGGCATGTCAGTGGAAACGGTTCGGAGATATTTGAGGCAATGGGGCAAAGACGGAGACATCTTGGAATTTCCGGTGTCCAGCGCGACGGTTGCGCTGGCGGCGGAGGCGCTTGGTGTGATACCGGGGCGCATCGCCAAATCCCTCACCTTTCACGGGGCGGAGGGCGGCTGCATCCTGCTGGTGGCGGCGGGAGATGCGCGGGTGGCAAACGGCCCCTTTCGGGCGCAGTTTGGATGCAAGGCAAAGATGCTGTCTCCTGAGGAGGCCGCTGACGCCACGGGGTATGCCGTGGGCGGTGTTTGTCCGTTTGGTATTCAAAATCCTGCGGTGTCCATCTATCTGGATGCATCGCTCCGCCGGTTTGAGACGGTATATCCCGCCTGTGGGAGCAGCAATTCCGCGATTGAGCTGACCTTGGCGGAGTTGGAGACGATGTCCCATGCGGCAGGCTGGGTGGATGTGTGTAAGGATTGGCAGGAGGTTGAGGACCATGCATGAGCAACCCAAGCAAAAGGACCGCGGCATCTGGCGTACGCTGGGCTATCTGGGCCTGGTGCTGCTGGTATTGCTGCTGGTGGTATTGGCGGCAAAGGTGACGGTGCTGGTGCTTCGGCTGCTCCTGATGGCTGCTGCGGTCGTGCTGATTTATGTGTTGGTGGCGGGTCCGGCAAACCGTCATAGACAGGAGAAGGAAGCGGCGGAGGAGAAACCACCCCAGGAGGAAGCCTGAGAAAGGAACATACATATGAAACGGTTTTTACAGGTGGCGGCGGTTGTGGTGGCTGTGGCCATTGTGATTGTTTTGATGCGCGTTGTTGTTTCGGACAGCCTGGTGACCGAAGTGGTGCGGATGGGGGTCATGGAGGATGCCATCTCGGGACAGGGCGTGCTCATTAAAGAGGAGACGCTCTATACCAGCAGCACGGCGGGGACGTTCGAACCGCAGGTGGCCGAGGGCGCACGTGTGTCCAAGGGCATGCGCATCGGGTCGGTGTACCAGGGGCAGGTGGATCCCGCGCTCAAGATGGAGCTCAATCAGATCAACCGCCGGATCGAAACCCTAAAGAGCAGCTCGGTGCAGGGGCAGGTGTTGTCCAACGACATGGGCAAGCTGGACGGGGAGATTGATGAAAAGGTGGCGGAAATCATAGAGAGTGCTGCCGATCAGGATATGGAGAAACTGTCCGAGCTCACGACTGCCATTGCCATGCTCACCAACCAAAAGGCCATTGTGCGCGGCGAGGAGGGGATCCAGCTGGATACGCTCGAGAGCCTTCAGCAACAGAAAACCCAACTGGAAAGCCAGCTTGGGGCGGTGCGAAGCGACATGTATGCCAGCGGGACAGGCGTGTTTTCCTCCTATTTGGATGGGTTTGAGGAGGAGCTGACCCCCGCGCGCATCCAGGGCCTGCTGCCAAGCGACCTGAAGCCGTATTTGGATGCCCAGGTGCAGGTAGCGGTGGAAGCGTCGCCGGGAACGCCCGTGTGCAAGGTGATCAACAACTTCCTGTATTATGTCGCGGTACCCATTGACACCGCGCTGGCCAGCGACCTTGCGGTGGGGGATAGCGTGCAGCTGCGTTTTCGGGACATTTCGAATGACCTGGTGGACTGCCGCGTGGAGTATCTGTCGGCCGATGAGGAGGGGCAGACCGCCGCGGTGTTCTCCACCAGCCAGGAGGTTTCGGGCGTTTTTGCCAAGCGGCGGCTGGCTACCGACGTGGTCAAAAGCCAATATAAAGGACTCAAGCTCCCCATCGGCGCCATCCATACGGAGGAAGGCCAGCAGGGGGTATATGCCATTCGGGAAAGCAGCATGGTGTTTATCCCGGTGGAGATCACCTATAACAATGATGAATATGCGATTATCGCGTATGATCCGGTCAGCACGGAGGGCCTGCGGCTCTATGATGAGGTCATCCTGCGTGCCGACCACTATGAGGATGGCAAGCTGATTCGTTAGGAGGGAGCATATGTTAGCGGAAAACATCGAGCGTGTCCGGGAAACGGTTGCGGACGCTTGCGCCCGTGCGGGGCGCAGCCCGGAGGAGATCACGGTCGTTGGCGTCAGCAAAACGGTGGATGCTGCCACGGCGCAGCATGCGGCGGAATTGGGTCTGGCCGATCTGGGGGAGAATCGCGTACAGAGCTTGCTGGATAAATATGCGGTCATGGGGGACGCCGTGCGGTGGCACCTCATTGGGCATCTTCAGACCAATAAGGTCAAATATATTGCGGATAAGGTCTGCTTGATCCATTCGGTGGACAGCTTGCACCTGGCGGAGGAGATTAGCCGGCAGGCGGCGCGCGCCGGACGGGACATGGATATCCTGCTCCAAGTGAACGTTGCAAAGGAGCCTCAAAAGTTCGGTATGGCGCTGGAGGAAACAGAGGAGATAGCCTGTGCCATGGCGGAACTGGAGCACATTCATGTGCGGGGACTCATGACCATTGCACCCAAATGTGAACACGCGGAGGACAACCGGAAATATTTTTCCACGCTTTATAAAAAATTTGTTGACATCGGGCGAAAAAAATACGATAATATAGCTATGGATATTTTATCTATGGGTATGACGGAGGATTATGTCCCGGCAATCATGGAAGGGGCGACGCATATCCGGGTGGGACGGGGCATCTTTGCGGACTGACAGCGTTTTGCGGCGGCTGCATGGTGACGCCCGTTTTTGCATTTGATAACTTGGCGCATGCGCCAACACGATATGGGAGGTATATATCATGAGTGCGATGAATAAGATGCTGAGGTGGATCGGGATTGGCGATGAGATGGACGACGAGCAGGACGAGTTCTTCCCCGAATCCGCTGATGAGATGGAAGAGCCCATTATTCCCAGCGGCAAGCGCGGGAAGGTGGTCAACATCCATGCGACGACGCAGCTCAAGGTGGTTGTCATCCAGCTGCAGGATTTTGAGGATGCACGGGACATTGCGGACCACCTGAAGAATAAAAAACCGGTTGTCATCAACCTGGAGAAGCTGGAAAAAGACGTTGCGCGCAGAGTGGTCGACTTCCTCTCGGGCGCGGTGTATGGCGTGGACGGCAACATCCAGAAGGTCGCAAACGGCATCTTTTTGATCGCACCCTACAATGTTGGGATCATGGGCGATTTCAAAGATGAATTGCGCAAAGGCTTTCCCTGGAGCTATTGATGCCAGGGTATGAACAGGAAGACGAGCTGTTTTTGGCCCGTCTGGAGGACATGCAAAGCCAAACGCTGAAACGGAAAACCCCGCAGTTTTCCGCCTTTTGCGATCCGCATCAGTTGGGTCTGGTGCGGCATCTGTCCCTGTCGCCGTTTGTGACGGTGCGGACCTGGGGCGGGCATGCGGACTGTGAACGCGCCATGGTTGGGATATTTCCCGATTTTCAAGAGCCCGATGAGGCTCTTTTTCCCATATCCGCCATTTGCGTCAAAGGGACGGGCGGCGCGGGGCACCGGGAGCTGCTTGGGTCGCTCATGGGCCTGGGGATCAAGCGGGAAACCATCGGGGATATTTTTTCGCTGCCCCAGCAGGCATTCATCTTTGCCACCCAGACGATGGCGGACTATATCTGCATGAACCTGGACCGTGTCGGGCGGGAGCACGTGACGGCGGAAGCGGTTATGCCGGCGGACGTGTGTTTGCCCGAGCGGGCATTTCGATTGATGGAAGGGACCCTGGCCTCCCTGCGGCTGGATTGCGTGGTCGCTTTTGTGATGGGGGTTTCCCGCGCGAAAGCGAGTGCATATATTGCAGGGGACCTGGTTAGCATAAATTGGGAGCCGTGCGGCAATTCGTCCGCACAGGTGAAGGAGGGCGATCTGCTCTCCATCCGGCGGTTTGGCAGGGTGGCGCTGGCCTCGGTGGCGGGCGAGACCAAGAAGGGCCGGATACGGGTCATGATGAAACGGTACCTATGAGAGAATACCAAACAAAGGGGGACAGAACGTGCTGACACCGGTTGATATTGAAAATAAAGTATTCGGGAAAGGCTTCCGCGGGTATGATGAGCGGGAAGTGGATGACTTTATGCGGGTAGTCGTGAACGACTTCGAGAAGCTCTATCGGGAAAATGCGGACCTCCGCAAGAAAAACGAGGAGCTCACGGAGCACATCAGCAAGTATAAAACCATGGAAGATACCATGCAGAGTGCGCTGATGGTGGCGCAGCAGACGGCGGAGGATATCAAGCAGTCGGCGCATCAACAGGCAGAAAATATTGTGGCGGAGGCGCAGATCCGTGCCAATGCTGCGATTGACAATGCGAATCAGTCCATCAGCGCGATCAACAATGAATATGCGCGCATTTGCGGAGAGGCGGACAGCTTCCGGGCGCAGATGAGCGCGCTGCTGACGGCATTTAGCGGAATTTTCCAGGATATGCCAGCCTACCGGCAGACCCATGCGGCCTATGTGGGCGCGCCCGACGCGGAGGTGCAGCCGGCTGCGCCGGATGCCAAAGGGCCAGAAGAAGCGCCAAAGGAGAAGGCCAAAACGGCGACCCCCATCGAAAAAAAGGCGGCAGCCAAAGAAAAGGCGCCTATTGTGCCGCCGGCGGCGGAAGTGGAGGAGAAAAAGCCCGAACCTGTGAAGCGGGAGCGGCGCCGGCCTGATGCCGTGAGTGGACTTGCCCCCTATACGGACGAAACGGACGAACCCGAAAAAAAGGAGGAGCCGCACCGGCTGCGCCGTCAGGAACAGGCCATTCCCCACGAGCCCAAGGTGAACCCGGTGGTGGAGGAATTGCTTCGGCAAAAGAACCAAAAGCCGGCGGCTGAGGTGGAGCCCGAAAAGTCCGCTGTAGTGCTGGAAGAAGATGCGGCGGATGGCAAAACCTATCTCAAATTTGATGCGGCGGACGGGGAAAGCTTTGATGTCTTCAAAGACGACCCGCTGTCGTAAGAGACGCCGTGTGACGTCTTATGAAGATGCTGTGGTATGCGAAAGCGCCACATGCATCCAGCACGATTTACATATTGTATCAGAAACGCGTATGTATGAGGGTGTTTTTGTGGCGCATGCCATGGGAGCCTCAATCTTTGAGAATTGACGTAAATGTTAGGAGCGAACACAATGGATTACAGCAAAACCCTGAACCTGCCCCAGACTGACTTCCCCATGCGGGCCAACCTGCCCCAGCGGGAACCCGAGACCTTGAAAAAATGGGAGGATGAGCAGATTTACCACAAGCTCATGGCGCATAACGCGGGCAAGCCCACGTTTATTCTGCATGACGGACCGCCCTATGCCAACGGTGATATCCACACGGGGCATGCCTTAAACAAAATTCTAAAAGATATTATCATTCGGTTTAAAAACATGAACGGTTTTCAGGCGCCCTATGTTCCCGGGTGGGATACCCACGGGCTTCCGATCGAGCAGCAGGCCATCAAAAAGCTGGGCATCAACCGCCATGAGGCGGGCCCGGTGAAGTTCCGGGAGGCGTGCCGCGAGTTTGCGATGAAATACGTAAATGGCCAGCGGGAGCAGTTTAAGCGATTGGGAAATATTGGAAAATGGGAAGACCCGTATCTGACGCTAAAGCCTGAATTTGAAGCCAAGCAGATTGAGGTCTTTGGTGAGATGGCCAAAAAGGGCTTTATCTATAAGGGGCTCAAGCCGGTTTACTGGTGCCCTGACTGCGAGACGGCGCTGGCAGAGGCCGAGATTGAATATGCGGAGGATAAAACCAACTCCATCTATGTGAAATTCCTGGTGAAGGATTCCTTTGGTAAGTTTGACGGGCTGGGAAAGGTGTATTTCGTTATCTGGACCACCACCACATGGACGCTGCCGGGCAACGTCGCCATCTGCCTCAACCCGGACTTTTCATATAGCCTCGTCAAGGTCGCGGAGGACGAGACCTACGTGCTGGCCACGGATCTGGTGGAAAGCGTGTGCAAGACGGCGGGGATCGGCTCCTATGAGATCGTTGGGCAGTTTACGGGCGCAGAACTGGAGAACATGACCACCCAGCACCCCTTCCTAGACCGGGAATCGCTGGTCATCCTGGGGGATCACGTTACGCTGGATGCCGGTACGGGGTGCGTACACACCGCGCCTGGCCACGGTATGGAGGACTATGTGGCATGCCAGAACTATGACCTGCCCATCGTTGTGCCGGTGGATGCGCATGGCGTGCTGAATGAGGAAGCGGGTCCCTTTGCGGGACTGTATTATGAAAAATCCAATGCCAAGATCATTGAGTGTCTGAAAGAGTCGGGTGCGCTTTTGGCGGTGGAGGAGATTATCCACCAATATCCGCACTGCTGGCGGTGCGGCGACCCCATTATCTACCGGGCAACCGAGCAGTGGTTTGCGTCGGTGGATAAGTTCCGGGATGCGGCGCTGGAGGAAGTGAAAGGCGTCAAATGGCTGCCCAAGTGGGGGGAGGAGCGTATCTCCAACATGGTGGCAGACCGGAGTGACTGGTGCATTTCCCGCCAGCGCATCTGGGGGGTTCCCATCCCCATTTTCTACTGCAAGGAGTGCGGCAAGGAGCTCATAAATGACGAGACCATCGCGGCGGTGGCAAAGCTGTTCCGCGAGCGCGGGTCGGATGCTTGGTGGGAGCTGGAAGCTGCGGACATCCTGCCGGCGGGTACGGTGTGCCCGGAATGCGGGTGCCATGCATTTACCAAAGAGAAAGACATCATGGATGTCTGGTTCGATTCGGGCTCGTCCCATGCGGGCGTTTTGGATATCTATCCCGAGCTGAGTTTCCCGGCGGATTTGTACCTGGAGGGCAACGACCAGTACCGCGGGTGGTTCCAGTCCTCGCTGCTCACGTCGGTGGCGGTCCGGGGCAAGGCACCGTATCGGGAGGTCGTGACCCACGGCATCGTGGTGGATAAAGACGGCCGCAAGATGAGCAAGTCGCTGGGCAATGGCGTCAGCCCGCTGGACGTCATCAAACAGTATGGCGCGGATGTGCTCCGGCTGTGGGTGGTGTCGGCGGACTACAAGTGCGACATCGTGATGTCCGATGCGATCCTAAAGCAGATGTCCGAGTCTTACCGCAAGATCCGCAACACGGCGCGGTTTTTGCTGGGAAACCTCAGTGGATTTGATCCCGACCGGGACAGCGTTTCCTATGACGCGCTGACCGAGCTGGACAAATATATGCTGCTGCGGCTGAATGCGCTCATTCGCCGCGTCATACAGGCATATGACACCTATGAGTTCCACGTGGTGTATCATAGCATCCATAACTTCTGTGTGGTGGAGCTGTCCAACTTCTATTTGGATATTATCAAAGACCGGCTGTATTCCGAGAAGGCGGATTCGCCGGCGCGCCGTGCGGCCCAGACCGTGATGTATGAGATCCTGGATGCGCTGGTCCGGCTGCTGCAGCCCACCATCTGCTATACGAGTGAGGAGATCTGGCAGTTTATGCCCCACAGAAGTTCACATAATAGTGAGAGCGTGCTCCTAAACGACATGCCCAAGGCCAATCCCGCTTACGACAACGAGGCGCTGGCGGCCAAGTGGGAGCGGCTCATCGCCATCCGCGGCGATGTGTCCAAGGCGCTGGAGGAGGCCCGGAGCGCCAAGATCATCGGGCATTCGCTCAACGCTGCTGTCACGGTATATGCCGAGGGCAGCGATTATGACCTGTTATCTGGCATGGCGGACGACCTGTTTACTTTGTTTATCACCTCGGGCGCGCATGTGGCGCCCCTCTCTGACGCGCCGGCGGATGCGCTGGCGGGTGCAACGGGTGTGAAGGTGGCGGTCCGTGTTGCGCCGGGCGAAAAGTGTGAACGGTGCTGGATGTATCTGGAGTCGGTCGGAACCATCCCCGGCAAAGAGACCATCTGCGCGCGGTGCGCAAGTGTGGTGGAATAATATGGAATACAAAAGGCGGCCGGCGGCGCGGGAACATTCCCGACAGCCGGGTTCCGCCTTTTTGCTGTCCCATTTCGGGAGAAGGAGTGGAAGGATTGTTATTCGTCATTGTCGGAGCCATTGTCTTGTTGGGGATTGACCAGCTCGTAAAATATCTGACTGTGCTGTGCGTCAAGCCGGCTGTCACCGTGCCCATCATCCAGGATGTGTTTCACCTGACCTATGTGGAAAACCGGGGTGCGGCGTTTGGTGTTCTGCAGGAACGGCTGGGGCTGTTTGTGATCATCACGCTGGTGTTTATCATCGGGGTGTTTTGGTTTTTGGTGAGGTATAAACCCCAGAGCAAACTGCTGCTCACGTCGCTGGCGCTGTTGGTGGGCGGAGCTCTGGGAAATTTTCTGGACCGCATCATTCGCGGGTATGTGGTTGACATGTTTGATTTTCGGCTCATCCATTTTGCCGTGTTTAACGCGGCGGATGTGTTCGTGGTGGTGGGCGCAATCCTGTTGGCCTGCTACTTGATCTTTGTGGAAGGAAAAAAGGAAAAACAGATGTCATCTCCCAAAGAACGGAAGGAGGCGGAGGGAGATGCGCTGAGACAGAAAGAGACGGCAGACCATGCTTGAATATATCGTGACGGATGCGCTAGACGGAGAGCGCATAGACAGGGCCGCAGCGGACGGCTTTGGCCTGACGCGGTCGGCCGTGGCGCGTCAAATAGCGGAGGGGACGCTGACGGTAAACGGCAGGCCCGCCCGCAAGAGTGACCGCGTCCGAACGGGGGATGTGCTCCAATGCGAACCCTCCGAGCCCGCCCAATTGGACGCGGCCCCCGAGGACATCCCGCTGGATATTGTGTATGAGGATGACGACCTGCTGGTGGTCAATAAGCCGCAGGGCATGGTGGTGCATCCCGCATCGGGCAGCCCCAGCGGCACGTTGGTGAACGCGCTGCTGGCCCACTGTGGGGACAGTCTGTCGGGGATCAACGGCGTCATCCGCCCAGGGATTGTACACCGCATTGACAAGGATACCAGCGGCCTGTTGGTGGTCGCCAAGAGCGACCGGGCGCACCTGTCTCTGTCCGAACAGATTAAGGCACATTCTGTGACGCGGGAATATTTGGCGCTGGTGAACGGCCGGGTGCGTGAGGACTCTTTCACCATCCAGAAACCCATTGGCCGGAGCCCTAAAGACCGCAAGAAGATGGCGGTTGTCCCAGGCGGCCGGGATGCGGTGACCCATGTTACGGTCGAGCGGCGGTACCGGGGGTATACACTGGTCGCATGCCGGCTGGAGACGGGGCGGACGCATCAGATTCGTGTCCACATGCAGTCGGTGGGACACAGCGTGGTGGGCGACCCCGTGTATGGCATCAAAAAGGAGCGGTTTTCCCTAAACGGCCAGCTGCTGCACGCGCGGCTGCTGGGGTTTGTGCATCCTGTGACGGGGACCTATATGGAATTTTCCGCGCCCTTGCCCGCGTATTTTTCGCAGGTATTGGATAAGCTGGAACAGGAATAGGAGGCAAGTTGTATGCTGCAATTGATTTTGGTGATCCTGCTTTCGGTCGGTTTGATCGCGTCTTCGGGGCCTGCGGATATTGGACGCACTCCAATGGGCGGGCGCTATGAGACGAGCCCGACGCCGCGGGCCGGTGCTGGTTACAGCCAGCCCGAACGCGGGCAGATTATCTTGGAGGCATATACGGAGGATGGCGTCTGTACCAATGGCGCAGAGCTGCGCGCTGCGGCGGATATCTTGGGGAGCTGGCTGGAGGCGGAGGGCTATGTGGATGTGGCCGTATCGCAGGAGGGCAACAAGCTGCGCGTCCATATCCCCGGCCTGGACTGGGACGACCGCGCGGATGTCCGGGAGGATATCGTAGAAGCGTTTTCCCGGCCGCAGTCGCTGACGTTTTTGGATGCGGACGGCAAGGTGTGGCTGGATGAGAGCCAGATTGAGGGCGCCAGCGCGGAAAATGGATCCATCAGTTTGGGCGGTCCTCGCCAGAACTATGTTTTGCTTACGTTTACGTCCGAAGGGGCCGAGGCGTTTTATGAGGCGACCCAGGCTGCTGCTGCCCGTGCGGCAGAAAATAAAAATTATTTGTCCATCCGCTTGGGGCGGGAAGTGATTTCTAGGCCCCGGGTGACCGAGGCCATCCAGTCGGAGGACTGCATCATCAGCGGCGATTTGGACGATCCGGAGGACGCGGAAGAACTCGCAGCTTTGATCAACGCAGCGGTTTGGGGCATCATGTTCCGTGTGGCATCCTAACCGTGTCAAAAAAGAACACCAGAGAGGAAGAAGCATCATGAGGATTAGAACCAGGTTTGCCCCCAGTCCGACGGGGTATATGCATATCGGGAACCTGCGGACGGCGCTGTATGCCTATTTGCTTGCGAAGCATGCCGGCGGGGATTTTGTCCTGCGCATTGAGGACACCGACCAGGAACGCTACGTGGAAGGTGCGGTGGACCTCATCTACAAAACCCTTGCGGAGACAGGGCTGGTGCACGATGAGGGCCCCGATGTGGGCGGCCCGTATGGCCCCTATATCCAGAGTGAGCGGCGAGATATTTATCGGGAGTATGCCGAAAAGCTTGTGGAGATGGGCGGCGCGTATTACTGTTTTTGTGACAAGGAGCGGCTGGATGCGCTCCGGGAGCAGCAGGTGAAGAACAATGTGCCCCCCAAATACGATGGGCACTGTGCGCGCCTGTCCAAAGAGGAGATTGAGGAGAAACTGGCAAGCGGCGTTCCCTATGTCATCCGCCAGAAGATTCCCCGCCGGGGCACCACGACCTTCCATGACGAGGTCTTTGGCAAGATTACGGTGGAGAATGCGACGCTGGATGACAACGTGCTCCTAAAGTCAGACGGCCTGCCGACCTACAATTTTGCGAATGTCATCGACGACCACCTCATGGGCATCACGCACATCATCCGCGGCAGCGAGTACCTGTCCTCTACCCCCAAGTATAACCTCCTGTATGAGGCATTTGGGTGGGAGATCCCCACGTATATCCACTGTTCCCCCGTGATGAAGGACGCGCACAAGAAGCTGTCCAAGCGGGAAGGGGATGCTTCCTATGAGGACTTTATCGCCAAGGGCTATCTAAAGGATGCCATCGTAAACTATGTGGCGCTCCTGGGGTGGAGCCCCGGCGGAGAGCAGGAACTGTTTACCCTGGATGAGATGGTCAAGCAGTTTGACGTGTCGGGTATCAGCAAGTCTCCGGCCATCTTCGATGTCAAGAAGCTGGACTGGATGAATGGGGAATACATCCGGAAGCTGTCGCCTGAGGCGTTCCACGAGATGGCGCTGCCGTATTACCAGATCAAGAATCCGGACATAGATCTCACAAAGGTGAGTGCTCTCTTGCATACGCGGACGGAGAAGCTGTCGGACATCCCAGAACAGATCGACTTTTTGGATGCGCTGCCCGCATATGAGCCCGCGCTGTACTGTCATAAAAAGATGAAGACCAACGAGGAAAATTCGCTGGAGAGCCTGACTGCCATCCTGCCGGTATTAGAGGAGCTAGACGACTGGTCGGCGGCCGGCATTCACGATGCGCTGTTTGCGCTCATTGAGCGGCTGGGCGTCAAAAATGGGATCATTTTATGGCCGCTTCGGGTCGCGCTGTCGGGCAAGGCGTTTACGCCGGGTGGCGGCATTGAGATTGCAGAGCTCTTGGGCAAGGAGGAGAGCATCCGCCGGGTCAAGGCTGGCATTGCGTTGCTTTCACAATAAAAAAACAAGGCCGAGAAAGGGGCGTCCCTTTTTCGGCCTTGTTTTGTCGTTGTTTCAAAATGAAAAGAGAAAGCCGCATGTCCGCGATTGCCTGTGAGGGTATGCTGCAAGGCGCGTGGGCGGCTCTTTGCGGAGACGGACAGGCCGCCGTCAGTGGGCGGCTGCGGAAACAGCCAAGAAATGCCGTCGCGCGGCGGCCATGTTTCCTCAGGAAATCAGATACAGCGAAACGGACATGGAGTCGCCCACCGCGGTTTTGATTTTGAGGGTTTTGTCCGAAGAATTGCGGAATTTCAGGTCATACCCGTTGTAGGAGACCGCCGCGTCATCCCCCTTTTCGGTGTAGGTGATGGGCTTGCCGTGCTCATGCCGCTCTATTATGGGAAATCCCGCGTCGCGCGCAGCTTGATACAGCGTGCTGCTCACCTGGCATACGCCGCCGCCGTATCCCATCTCCTTCTTTTTTTCAATGATGATGGGCGCTTTGCGGTACCCCTTTTCAGGTGTACGTGCACCCACTGCCTCGTTGAAGGAGAAGGTGTCCCCTGGGCCCACAATGTATCCATTCAGCTTATCGGCGCACAGCTGGATGTTGTGCATGCGGTTATTCGTTTGGTCGTCGATGTGCGTCTGGGCAGTGATCAAAAATTCTTCGGTCGGTTGGGGTGCTTGGGTGGGCTGCGTGGTTGGGACGGCGGTGGGAGCGGGTGTTGGTGTGGGTGCCTGTGTGGGCATCTGTGTCACAGAGGGCGCATGGGACGTGACAGGGGGAGGCGTTTCGCTGCTGAGTTGGCTTTGTTTTTGCAGCTCCGTGCCGCTGCGGGTGCATCCGGCCAGCAGCAGGATACAGATCAAACAAATCGCGATTTTCATGCCGCATCTCTCCTTTTTCTACTTCTTTTAGCCTGTGATAAATGGCGCAGATTATGCGGTGTAAATTTTAACAAAATGTGTTGCTAGCTGCTGACTATGGCGTTTGCAAAAGATATCTTGAGAAAAATGATAAATTTTTTGATTTTTCCTCCCAATCGGGGAAAAACGTGGTATAATAGACGTAATTGGATGCACACAAGGCAGGAATGGCCCGTTTGTCCAATGTGGCAGCATAGGCGCAAGGGCTGTGTGCTTTTTGTGCTCCGCGCACCGTCGGCCGCGCATCTGCTCTGTGGGATTTTAAGCGAATGTGTTGGTCCGGGCGGCGCGCAGGGTGTTTTATGTTTTTGCTGGTACAGAAGAGGAGAGCTCTATGGAAGAAAGAAATATTGACGTATCAACTGTGGATTTGGGGCAGCTTTATGGCAGCTTTGATCAAAACATCCGTCTGATTGAAACCGAGATGGATGTCGTCATCTCTTCCCGGGATGGGAAGCTCAAGATCGCGGGAGAGGCGCAAAATGTTGAGGATGCATATCGTGCGGTGTCCAATCTCATCGCCATGCAGGACAAGGGGGAACAAATCGACGAGCAGCGCATCCGTTACACCATCTCCATGGCACAAGACGGGCTGGACGTGCAGTCGCTGGGGCAGGACTGCGTTTGCGTGAATGCCAAGGGCCGGCCCATCAAGAGCAAGACCATGGGGCAGAAGGCCTATGTCAAAAGCATCCGTGACAATGTGATTGTGTTTGGTGTCGGGCCGGCGGGGACGGGCAAGACCTATCTTGCGGTGGCGATGGCGGTCAATGCCTTCCGCAACAAGGAGGTCAGCCGCATCATCATCACCCGGCCGGCGGTGGAAGCGGGGGAGAATCTGGGCTTTCTGCCCGGTGACCTCCAGATGAAGGTGGACCCGTACCTCCGCCCGCTGCATGACGCGATGTATGATATGCTGGGCGTGGAGAACTACAACAAATATGTGGAAAAGGGCATGATTGAGGTCGCGCCGCTGGCATATATGCGGGGGCGCACGTTGGACAATTCCTATATCATCCTGGATGAGGCGCAAAATACGACGCCCGAACAGATGAAGATGTTTCTGACGCGCATCGGCTTTGGTTCCAAGGCCATCATCACAGGGGATATTACGCAGATTGACCTGCCGGGCGGCAAGAAGTCGGGTCTCAAGGAGGTCATCAAGATCCTGCGCAACATCGAAGGGATTGATTTTTGCTACTTCGATGAAAAAGATGTGGTGCGGCATCCGCTGGTGCAGAAGATTATTAAGGCATATGAGAAATATGACAACAGCGTCCGTGCGAAAAAGCCCGAACGGCGCAGATCGGGGGAATAGCATGGCAGCTGAGGTGCAAATCGAACATATCTATGACGGAGCGCAGCCGCCCGAGGCGCTGCTGGCTGATGTGGAGGCATGTGTGGCGGAGACGCTTATGCAGGAGGGCTTTGCGTACTCGGTTTGGCTGGAGCTGGACTGGGTGGATAACGCGGGTATCCGTGCGGTCAACCGGGACATCCGGCGCAAAGATGCGGTGACAGACGTGTTGTCCATCCCATTTTTGGAGACGGGCCCCGACGGAAAACCGGTGGTTGGCCCGGGTGATCTCTTTGAGGGCTGGGTGCAGCTGGGGGAGATTGTGCTGTCGCTGGAACGTGCCAGGGAACAGGCGGACCAGTTTGGGCACAGCCTTCGGCGGGAGGTCTGTTTTCTTGCCGTGCATTCCATGCTGCATCTTTTGGGATATGACCATGAGTTGGGACAGGCGGAAGAGTCGGAGATGTTTACAAAACAGGAGTCGGTTCTGGAAAAACTTGGAATCAGACGCTAGCGAGGTGGAAAAAATGATCAAATGCGGACTTTTAAAGGGCTGTAAGCTGTTTATTGACTATCTATTGATGATTGTGTTTACCATCATCGGGCTGCTCATTTTTGCTTGGCTGATGGGGTCACAGACGGGGCAGGTCGTGTTTAGTGCGGTTTTTACACTGATTTTATTTGGCATGATTTATTCTAGGACATGGAATACCGCCGCGCGCGACATCAAGTCCTATACGGATGATACGCCTTACTGGTATAAGGGGCTTGTGATGTGTATCCCGCTGCTGGCGCTGAATTTGCTCATCATCGCGGTTTATGCGCTGATTTATACCAATGTCATCCCCATCCGTGACCTTGTGGTGGGGACGACGTACGTATTTCCCGAAGGGCAGCCACGGGAGCTGGTTGAGACGCGGTTGATCAGCGTGCTGGTGCCCATTGTGCGGCTGTGGTTTGGCAACCTGGTGGGGTTCCTGCCGGCGGAGGATACCAATCCGCTTCTGCTGTTGGCGGGCCAGTTGGTCATTCCCGTGGCAGCATTTTTGGGGTACTTTGCGGGCAGCAAGGAATTCTATCTGTCGGCGCTGCTGCTGCGGTCGAGTAAAAAGGTCAAGGAAAAATTCAACGAATAGGATTTGTGCATGGAAATGGGAGGTGAAGCCGCCGACCGCTTTGTATTCCAGCGGACGAAGTGCCAAAATCAGCAGTTTGCGGCGGTTGTCTCGGGCATAAACACGGGCATCCCGGAATAGGTATATACAAAATTGATCAGGCGCTGTTTGCCTGTTTCCGGGGTGTGGTTGTGTGATTGTAATTTTAAAGAAGTGGAATTTGTTGTTGCTTGCTTGTATCTGCGTCCTCGTGGTGGGGACGATTGGGGTTTTGGGTCGGTCCAGCCAGGCGGTGCCGACCAGCACCATCCCGAGCTTTGGCAAGCGCATCATCATTGACGCGGGGCATGGCGAGCCCGACGGCGGCGCGGTGGGCGCGGCGGGAGCACGGGAGCAGGAGCTGAATCTTGCCATCGCCTTTCAGGTGCAGGAATTTTTGGAGCAAAGCGGCGCGGAGGTCATTGTGACCCGTGCGGATGCCAACTCCATCCACGATACAGGGAGCACCATCCGTTCCAAGAAGGTTTCAGATATGCGGAACCGGGAAAAAATCATGAACGAATCGGATGCGGATGTATTTTTAAGCATCCACATGAATCAGTTTGAGCAGTCCAAGTATCGCGGACATCAGGTATTTTATTCCAAAAACAACGAACAAAGCAAGACGTTGGCAGTGCTGATACAAGCGCGGCTCATAGAGGTGCTAGACCCGCCTGAAAAGCGGGAGATCAAGCAGGCTTCGGATGATATCTACCTGCTGAAAAAAGCACAAGTTCCGGCGGTTTTAGTGGAATGCGGATTTGTGTCCAATCCGGAGGAGGAGCAGTTCCTGCTTTCGGAGGACTACCAAAAGCGTATCGCATGGGGGATTTATACTGCGATGATCCAATACTTCAACGGTGCGACCGCCGCATAAATTACCAAGTCAGGATGGCGTATACCAATGAAAATGTGGAAAATGTTTTGGATTTTATTTAAGATCGGGCTGTTCACCATCGGGGGCGGCGTTGTCATGATCTCCATCATGCAGGACGAATTCGTAAACCGGCAAAAATGGGTGACGGATGAGGAAATCGTGGATATCTTTGCGCTGTCACAGGCGCTGCCGGGGGTCATTGCCATCAATTCCTCCATCTTTATCGGGCATCGGCTGTTTGGCGTGAAGGGGGCGGTGGTGGCCGCGCTTGCTATTATTCTGCCGTCTTTTCTCATCATCCTGGTGATCGCTGCATTTTTGCTCAACATCGGCGAGAATGTCTGGATCAGCAAGTTTTTCCTTGGCGTTCGTGCTGCGCTGGTCGCCATGGTATTTACCGCTATTTATAAGCTTGGCCGCGGCGCCATCCGGGACTGGTTTGGCATTGTTGCGGCGCTGGCGGCATTTCTGCTCATCATCGTTTTGGATGTCAATATCATCCTGGTGATCATCGCGGGTGCGCTAGCGGGAATTGTGTATTATGGTCTCGTTGCAAAGGAGGGCATCCGACAGGCCAAGGATTAAGTGTCGGATTCGCTTAAAATGTCATGACAAAAGAGGAGGACCGTTAATGAAGTGGAAAATCCCCTATCTGCGGCTGATACCTGTGCTGCTCATCGCCTTTGTTTTATATAAGCTGGTTTCTACCATGAACATCTCTCTTGCGGGGATTTGGGATACCATCTATTCCTGCATTGCCTATTTTGTATGGGGTTTTGTCATTGCATATCTGCTCAATCCCGCCATGGTGTATTTTGAGAAGCTGATTGCGTCGACCAAGGATTCGGCGCGGGTGAAGATGATCAAGCGGGGCGGGATCATTGCGTTTTTGTACTTATTGGTGGCGGGCCTGATCACGTTGTTTGTGGTGGCCATCCTGCCGACCATCATAGACGGCGTCAAAGAGATCGTGGATAACCTGCCCAGTTATGCGGATAACGTGGAGCTGTGGCTGGGAGATTTTCTGGGTGGGCTCAATGCAGAACTTTCACTTCAGGTGGAAAACTTCATTGACAATTTCTTTGAAAACCTCTATAAGCTCCTATCTGCGTTGGACTATACCTCCATCGGCGGCGCGGTCACCAATGCGGTGAGCGTGTCGGTCACTGCGATGATTCGCTTCTTGTTTGGCGTCATCGTGTCCATCTACTTTTTGTTCAGCAAAGAAGCAGCGCTGTCCAATGTGAAGGACCTGTTGTTTGCGCTGTTTAGCGATGCGCGTGCAGAAAAGATCATTCAGCTTGGGCGGGATATCCATAAGATTTTTATGAATTTCCTGGTCAGTAAGATCCTGCAGTCTTTTGCGCTGTTTTTGATCGGCCTCATGGTCTTGATCCCGCTGCGCATCCCGCTTGCGCCTCTCATTGCACTGGTCATCGCGATTACAAACATGATCCCCTATTTTGGGCCGTGGATGGGTGCGATCCCCTGCGTGCTGTTGGTTCTGTTCTATGATCCGTGGAAGGCGCTGTGGACCATTTTGTATGCTATCGGTATCCAGGTGGTTGACAACATTCTGGTGGGCCCCAAGATCATGTCTGAAACGGTTGGCATCAATCCTCTGCTGGTCATTGCGGGTGTGGCCATTGGCGGCAGATTCGGCGGCTTGCTGGGGATGTTTTTGGGGGTGCCGGTGATTGCGGTTGTAAAGCTCATTTTCTATGACCGGTTTATTGCAAAGCGGCTGGCCGCAAAACAAAAACTGCAGCAAGAGTAGAAAACGGGGCGCCTGACAAAAGCGCCCCATTTTTTTGTTGAGGGGGAAAACAAATTGGATTTTTTGGGCGCCATGCGCTTCATTCATTCGGCCAATCAATTTGGCTCCAAGCTAGGGCTGGATAACATCCGGACATTGCTTCGCTATTTGGGAAATCCGCAGGACAAGCTCCAGTTTGTCCATATTGCAGGGACCAACGGCAAGGGATCCACGGCGGCGTTTATCGCATCTGTTCTGACCTGCGCAGGCTACCAAACGGGGCTGTATACCTCGCCCTATCTCTATGCCTTTGGGGAACGCATCCGTGTGAATGGCGCGGAAATCTCCCGTGAGGAGCTCGTCGCCTGTGTTGCGCGGGTGGCGGATGCGGTGGAGCGCATGCTGGCGGATGGCCTGCCCCATCCGACGGAGTTTGAGCTGGTGACTGCGGCGGCGTTTTGTCACTATGCAGATACAAAATGTGACATCGTGGTACTGGAAGTGGGATTGGGCGGCCGGCTGGATGCCACCAACGTCATTGCAACGCCGCTGGTATCGGTGATCACCTCCATCAGCTTGGACCACATGCAGTATCTGGGTGATACCCCAGCACAGATTGCATATGAGAAGTGCGGCATCATCAAACCGGGCGGGACGACGGTTTGCTATCCCCGGCAGGATGCGGCGGCGATGGCGGTCATCCGCGAGATATGCGAGCAACGGGGCAATCCGCTGGTGGTGCCTGACCTGCATGCGGTTCACATTTCCCATTGCGGCCTGGACGGCGCGGTCTTTGATTATGCGGGGTACCGGGATGTGCGGATCGGTCTGGCGGGCCGGCACCAGGTGGACAACTGCGTGACTGCCATTGCCGCACTGAACGTGCTGGCCGGGCAGGGATGGCAGATTGGGGAAGATGCGCTGTACGCTGGCCTGGCGGCCACTCGGTGGAGCGGGCGGCTGGAGGTGTTGTCTCAGGCACCGCTGGTGGTGGCGGATGGGGCGCACAATGCGGACGGCATCCGCGCCATGTTGGATGCGGTGGCGGAGTTCCTACGGGACAAGCCCATCACGTTTGTGATGGGGATGCTGGCGGACAAGGCATATGAAGAGGCGGTTCGCGCGGTGGCAGGTGTGGCGCAGGAGATCTGGTTTACGACGGTGGATAACCCGCGTGCAGCCAGCGCGGAGACCCTGTGTGAAGCGGGCAGGCAGTGGTGCGAACATGTGCATGTCTGTCCCAGCCCCAAGGAGGCCGTTGGGCGCGCGATGCAGAGTTGTCCGCCCGGCGGCGCAGTACTCGCGGTGGGGTCGCTGTATATGCTGTCCGACATCCGCGACGGGGTCCGGGCGGCGCATATGTAGCGGGAAGGAGGCTTCCCGCTTGGCCGCAGTTCGGCCAGGATGCCGTTATGAGAAGGAATGGTTGCTGGAAGTGACATCCGCGAGGTGTTCCGCGCGTTTCATCTGATACTCGGATGTGGGCCACTTATGGAAGCGCGCGATGAATTCACCATATTTTGTCGCATCCTCCGTGATGGGGGTCGAACGCTGCGCAATCAATCGTTTTGTTTGCGTGTTCATGGCATTTCACCTCGGAGTTAGTGTGTGCGCATGGGCGCCAAATCATACAGTGGTAATGGATGAGAAAAAAATGTGAAAAAAGTACTTGCATATTTATGCAATGTGTTGTATAATTATTATCGTCATTTTGTGAATGAAGGTGGGATTGGAATGGATTTTCAACAGATTGGGGCGCTGGATGCCACATATTATATGAATACATTTGGCAGCCGTACCCCCGTTGCATTTGAACGGGGGGAAGGCATGACGCTGTATGCCACGGACGGGACGGCGTATCAGGATTTTATGGCGGGCATTGCCGTGACGGCGCTGGGGCATTCCCATCCCGTGTTTGTGGCTGCGATGACGGACCAGGTGCAAAAGCTCGTTCATACCTCCAACCTGTATTATATCGAAAACCAGGCCAAGCTGGCAGAGACCATCGCAAAGCACTCCTGCGCTGACCGAGTGTTTTTTGCCAATTCGGGCGCGGAGGCCAATGAAGGGCTCATCAAGCTGGCCAAGATCTATCATCACAAGAAGGGCACAGGCCGGTATGAGATCATCACCCTGCGGAATTCGTTCCATGGGCGGACGCTGACCACGGTGGCTGCAACGGGACAGGAGAAGTATCAGAAGCCCTATGCGCCGCTGACGCCGGGGTTTGTGCATGTGCCCATCAACGACATGGACGCGCTGCTTGGGGCCATTACGCCCAAGACAGCGGCGATTTTGTGTGAGCCCATCCAGGGGGAAAGCGGCGTGCACCCGCTGGAGGAGGGCTATATCCAAGCGGTGCGCAAGCTGTGTGATGCGCAGGGGATTTTGCTGCTGTTCGACGAGGTGCAGACGGGCATGGGCCGAACGGGCAAGTGGTTCGGGTATGAGCATTACGGCGTCACGCCCGATGCGTTTACGTTGGCCAAGGCGTTGGGCAACGGCATCCCCATCGGGGCGGTTTGTGCCAAGCAGTTTTTGGCGGATGCGTTTTCACCCGGTGACCACGGGAGCACGTTTGGCGGCGGCCCGCTGGCGACCCGCGCAGGGCTGTGCGTATTTGAGGTGCTGGAGCGGGAGAATCTGGTGCAGCATGCCGCCGACGTGGGCGCCTATTTTGGGGAGCGGCTGCATGAATTGGGTGCCATCTGCGCCTGTGAGGTACGGGGAAAGGGGCTTATGCTGGGCGTGGAGTTTGTGCAGCCCATCGCAAAGGCCCTTCAGACGGCGCTCTTTGAAGCGCATTATCTGGTGGGCGCGGTTGGGAACACCATCCTGCGGCTGCTGCCGCCGCTCATTGTGACCCGCAAGGATATTGATGGCTTTATGGATGCCGCAAAGCAGGCGCTTGCGGCTTTGGTGTAAATGGAAGGAGAGAGGGCCATGAAACATTTGCTGACGTTGCATGATTGGACCAGCGAGGAGATTTTGGATGTCCTCAAGCTGGCGGATAAACTGAAAAAAGAGACCAAACAGGGCGTTTCCCACCCGCTGTTAAAAGGAAAAACACTGGGGATGATCTTCTCCAAGTCTTCCACGCGCACCCGCGTGTCCTTTGAGGTGGGGATGTACCAACTGGGCGGGCATGCGCTGTTTCTGTCCGCCAACGATATCCAGCTGGGCCGCGGAGAGAGCATCTATGATACGGCGAACGTCCTGTCCCGGTTTTTGGATGGCATCATGATTCGGACCTATGCGCAGAGCGACGTGGAAGACCTCGCGCGGTTCGGCACCATCCCCATCATCAACGGCCTGACCGACCTGGTGCATCCCTGCCAGATCTTGGCGGATTTCCAGACCATCGCGGAGCACAAGGGGCGGCTTGCGGGGCTGAAGCTGGCCTATGTCGGGGATGGCAACAACATTGCGCACTCCCTGCTGTATGGCTGTGCCAAGGTGGGCATGGACATCGCGGTGGGGACGCCTGCCAAGTATGCGTGCGACGGCGACGTGGTGGAGAAAGCCAAGGCAGATGCCAAGAAAACGGGCACGAATATTCTGCTGACCGAAGACCCCGTGGAGGCAGTGTCGGGGGCCGATGTCGTGGTTACCGATACGTGGGTGAGCATGGGGCAGGAGGCCGAAAAGGCGGAGAAGGTCAAGGCGTTTGACGCATACCGCGTTGACGACGCGCTGTTTGGCAAGGCGAAGGAGGATGCCATCTTCCTGCACTGCCTGCCGGCATACCGCGGCTATGAGGTGAGTGAGTCGGTCATTGACGGGCCGCGTTCGGTTATTTTTGACGAAGCAGAAAACCGCCTGCACGCGCAGAAGGCCGTGTTGGCCACGGTGATGGGGCAATAAGATAAGGGATGGGATGACATGTTTGAAGTGAGGCGGGCGACGCCGTCCGACGTGGACAGCATCATGCAGATCACGCGGGAAGCGTTTGCCAAATATATTGAGATTGCGGGCATTTCGGATACCGCAGCCCTGCACGAAACCCGGGAAGCGGTCCTGCACGATTTGGAGACCAAGCGGGTGTATGTGGCGTTTATGAACCGTCGCGTGGTGGGCAGTGTGCGCATAGAGCTGCTGAATGAAAAAGAGGCCTATCTGTCCCGGTTTGGCGTGAGCATGGATTACCAAAATTTGGGAATTGGGAAGGCCATCATCAATGCGATGGATATGGACATGCTGGATATGGGCATTGAGCGGGTGTATTTGCACACCGCATCCAAAGCATTTCCGTTGGTGCGGTTTTATTATGGCCGCGGGTTTTATGTGCGGGACGTGTCCACCGACATGGGGTATTACCGGGTGGAAATGTGTAAAGAGTATCAAAAAAGCGCCAAATAGGCGCTTTTTTTGTATATTGCGATATTGGGGCAGGATCTTCGCATCGGCGCGATATGCCTGGCAGTCAAAAATAACGCTGTCATTGCGGCAAACGTAAAACGCGCTGTTGTCTTATCCTCCAATTGCGTGTCTCGGGGAACCTATAAGGGTTTATGGCATAAAAGAAGGGGCCCCAAAGGCCCCTTTTTTGTTTTAGTTCGCTGACATGACCGCCTGCCAAACCGCTTCGTTCTTTTCGTTGATTTCCTTGGAGACTGCCATCAGCTCGGAGCGCGCCATGACCTCATCGGAGGGGTACAGACTCTCGTCGCTGGTGATCTCCTCAGGCAGCAGTTTTTTGCCTTCGGTGTTGGCGATCCCATACAGCATCTCCTCTGCGTTGCGCGCGGCGATGTCGGGTTTGTGCATGAAGTTGATGAACTTTTCGCCGCCTTCTTTGTTTTGCGCATTCTTGGGCACGCACAGCGTATCAATGGAGAAGATGGTGCCTTCTTCAGGTACACAGTATGCCAGGCTTTCCTTTTCTTCCATGGCCTTGCCGGCTTCGCCTGAGTATGCAAGCCCCAAATAGGCTTCGCCCGAGATGAGCTTATCCTTGATCTCATCCGTCACATACCCAAGCAGCATGGGCCGCTGCTCAATGAGCTTGGCCTGCGCCGCATCCAGCTCGGCCTGATCTTCACTGTTGACGCTGTATCCCAGCATCTTCATGGTGATGCCGATGGTGTCCCGCATGGAGTCCATCATGAACATCCGGCCTTCATACTGCGGGTCCCACATTGCGGTCATGCTGGTGATGGGCTCGGCAACCTTCTCGCTGTCATACAGAATCCCCAGCGTACACCACATATAGGGCACCGAATACTTGTTCTCGGGATCATACGGTGTATTTTGGAACTGCGGGTCAATGTACTGGTAGTTGGGGATGTTGTCAAAGTTGAGCTCGGCGAGCATATCCTCTTCAATGAGCTGCTGCACCATGTAGTCAGAAGGCACAATGACATCATAGGACGTGGTCTTGAGCTTGTTGTACATGTCCTCGTTGGTGTTATACTCGCTGTATATCACCTGGATGCCTGTTTCTTCCTCAAAATCTTCCAAAACACCCTCTGCGATGAATTCGCCCCAGTTAAACACACGAATGGTTTCCTTCTGCTCGCATCCCACCAGAAGCAGGGACGCAGCAAGGCACAGGGCAGCTGCCAGACACAATACACGCTTTTTCAACTCGATCATCAAACTCCTTCGTTTTAAAATAATTTTATGTAAGGCCCCATTGGGCGATACATCGCTTAAAACATAATATCGACGTTGGTCTTTGTGCGCTTGTTGATGATGAGCAACAGGCACATGATGACCACGAACATGAGCGCGGACAACGCGTTGATGGAGGGGTTGACCCCTTTGCGCGCCGCATTGTAGATCAGAATGGACAGGTTTTCCACGCCCGGCCCCGTCGTAAAGAAGCTGACGATAAAATCGTCAATGGACAGGGTGAAGGACATGAGCAGCCCCGTAATCACGCCCGGCATGATTTCGGGCAGCACCACCTTCCACATCGCCCGCATGGGCGTTGCACCCAGATCCAGCGCCGCATGGTAGATGTTTGGATTCATCTGCTTGAGCTTGGGCAGAACCGACAGGATCACATAGGGGATACAGAAGCTCATATGCGCGAGGATAAGGGTCAGCCGCCCCGTCGGGATGGAGAGGAACACAAACAGCAGCATGAGGGATACGCCCGTCACGATGTCAGGGTTTAGGACGGGCAGATAGGTCACATCCATGATGAGCCGTTTGGGCCATTTTTTCATCCCGTGAATCCCGATGGCGGCCAGCGTCCCCATCACAGTGGAGAGCAGGGATGCCACCACCGCGACCAAGATGGTGTTATACAGCGCCGCCATGATCTTGGTGTCCGAGAACAGCTCGATATACCATTTAAATGAAAAACCGCTCCAGGTACGGAACTTGGACTCATTGAACGAGTAAATAATCAGGATGATGATGGGCGCGTATAAAAACAGGAAGATGAGGAATAGATACACCTTCCCCGCAATGTTCCGTTTTGGCTTCACAGCAGCCCACCCCCTTCATTTTCCTTCTCATAGCTGGACATAAACCCCATGGACAGCAGGATGATGACCATGAGCACCAGGGAGATGGCAGAACCGAAGTTCCAGTTGTTCATCTGCCCGAACTGCCGCTCGATGAGGTTGCCCAGCAGCGTCACCTTGTTGCCGCCCAGGATGGCCGAGATGGCAAAGGTGGTCACCGCGGGGACGAACACCATGGTAATCCCGCTCATGACGCCCGGGATGGACAGCGGCAGCCGCACGCGGCGGAACACATGCCACCAGTTGGCCCCCAGATCCTCCGCCGCTTCCACCACGCTCTGATCCAGCTTGGTCATGACCGAGTAGATGGGCAGGATCATAAAGGGCAGGAAGTTATATACCATGCCGAATACGACCGCACCGTCGTGGTACAGAAACTGGATGGATTCCCCTTCGCCCAGGACATGGATAAAGCGCAAAAACTGGTTGATCAGCCCCTCGTTTTCCAGGAGCGTCAACCATGCATAGGTGCGCAGCAGCAGGTTCATCCACATGGGAATGACCAGCAGCAGCACCATGGTGCCCTGGGATTTGAGGTTTCGGTTGGACAGCACCATCGCCGCAGGGTACCCCAAAAGCAAACAGACCACCGTGCTGATAAACGCATACCAGAGGGAGCGCAAAAACACCTCCAAATAGGCAGGCGTAAAGAATTTCTGAAAATTTTCCAGCGAGAACACCATGCTGCCATCGGCGGTTTTGGTGGTAAATCCAAAGTAGACCACAAGCAGCAGCGGCACCACCACGAACAGGATGGACCAGAGGATATAAGGCTGCGCATACCATTTCTTATTCATGGGCCGCCACCTTCTTCATGATGTGGATGTCGTCGGGGCCCAGGGTCAGATACACCTGTGTTCCCACCGGCTCCATGAGCGTGGAATGCACCATCCAGTCAAAGCCGTCCGACTGTACCATCATCTCGTAATGCACGCCCTTGAACACCACCGAGGTGACCACGCCGGGGAAGATCCCCTCGGTGGTACTCACGCGGATGTCCTCGGGGCGGATCACCACGTCCACCGCCTCATCGGGCGCAAAACCGCCGTCCAAACATTCCAGTTCCTTGCCCAAAAACACCACCCGCCGGTCCGCCGGCATGCGGCCGTCTATGATGTTGCTCTCCCCGATAAAGTCCGCCACAAACCGGTTTTTGGGCTCATTGTAGATGTCAACCGGGGTCCCCATCTGCTGGATTTCCCCCTTGTTCATGACCACAACCTTGTCGGACATGGTGAGAGCCTCTTCCTGATCGTGCGTAACGTATATAAAGGTGATGCCCAGCGCCGTCTGGATCTTTTTGAGTTCAAGCTGCATGTCCTTGCGGAGTTGGAGGTCCAGCGCGCCCAATGGCTCGTCGAGCAGCAGCACCTGCGGCTCGTTCACCAGCGCCCGCGCGATGGCGATGCGCTGCTGCTGTCCGCCCGAGAGGGACTCGATGTCCCGGTCTTCAAACCCCGACAGGCCTACAAGCTGCAAGATCTTTTTGACCTTTTCCGCAATGGTCGCTTTGGGCAGCTTTTTAATTTGCAGCCCAAATGCCACGTTTCCGAACACATTCATATGAGGAAACAGGGCATACTTCTGGAATACGGTGTTGAGCTGGCGCTTGTAAGGCGGCAGCTTGTTGATGTTGGTACCGTCATACCATACGATCCCTTCGGAGGGCGCAACAAAGCCGCCGATGATCCGCAGCAGCGTGGTCTTACCGCACCCGCTGGGCCCCAGCAGCGTCAGAAATTCATGCCGCCCAATCGAAAGGTCAATCCCTTTTAAGACTTCCTCTTCCCCATAGCTTTTTCGGATGCCTTCCAGACGTAAGATTGCGTTGGACATCTATCAGTCCCCTTTCACAACAAGATGAAAGGTGTTACCATACGCTTTACCACGCATGGTAACACCCCTATACGTTAGAGAATGCTTTCATATTATCATAGATTGTTATAAAAGAAAAGACCTTTTGTCAAAATAATTGAAAAATTTACATGGGAACTTGCCTATGCCGTTTGGGCACCCCGCAGGCGCAGGTACAGCTGCGCGTAGGTGGCTTCCACATAGGGCATAACAAACAACACGCCAATGCCGCACGCCAGAAGTCCCAAAAAATACCAGCCCAAGAAGGACAGGTCCAGCACAAACATCTCCCACTTATGCCCCAGGGTCATCTCCCGGCTTATGGCAAAAGCGGTCTGGCGGTCCATCTGGGGATACTCCGCCAGCAAGTAGGGGATGAAGCGGTATTCATAGGATTTTACAATGCCCGGAATGACAAAAAGCAGGGACCACAGGAAGATATATAGGTCCATGAGGAACATGGCGCAGGCATTGCGGAGGTATTGCTCGCTGCGGAACCCGCTGAATAGGTATCCCAGGTCGTCATTTTGGTACACGGTGCTGGAGAAGTAAAACCGGCACGCGCCCACCTGCATGGGGCCGCTTACAAACAGCGTAAAGATCAATGCTGCGCCCAACAGTATCATAGGGATCCACATAAGCAGCGGCGCCAGAAACGCAAATGGCTCCCAGCCCGCGGGTGCGGCGCTTGCGCCCGAGACCGAGAAGTTGACCGTGAAGGAAAATCCCTGCCCCGATACCAGCCCCGCCACGAAGGTGACCAGCAGCCATTTCCAATAGCTGCGGCCCAGCACCTGCTTGGCCTGCCACTTGAGATCGGCCCGTGACCACATATGCATCCCTCCCCAAGTTTTTGCAAATAGACGGCTTTAGTATACCACAGTTTGGGTAGAAACACAAGAGACATAAGAAAATTGGGAAAAGAATTGCACCTGCTGTTTGAGTATGATATAATACCTCTGATTCTTTGCGGTTGTGGGTATGAGAAAACGGCAGATGCCGTTTGCGAAGAAAAAAAGGAGGGGGCAAAATGAGCAAGCAATATGAGATTGCAAAGGAACGGTATGCAGCCATCGGCGTGGATACCGAGGCGGCCATGGCGCAGCTATCGGAAATTCCCATTTCCGTCCACTGCTGGCAGGGGGATGACGTCATTGGCTTTGAGCAAACGGGCGGTGCGCTGACGGGCGGCATCCAGACGACGGGGAACTATCCCGGCAGGGCGAGAACACCGCAGGAGCTGCGGCAGGACCTGGAACAGGTGTTGTCTCTGGTGCCGGGCAAGCACCGGGTGAGCCTGCATGCGAGTTATGCGGAGACGGAGGGCAAGCAGGTTGCGCGCAATGAGCTTGCTCCGGCGCACTTTGCGGGCTGGGTGCAATGGGCCAGACAGCAGGGGGTCGCGCTGGATTTTAATCCCACGCTGTTCTCCCATCCGCTGTCCGAAAGCGGGTTTACGTTGTCCAGCATGGATGCAGGCATCCGCCGCTTCTGGATTGAACACTGCATTGCGTGCCGCGAGATTGCAGATGATATGGGCCGGCAGCTGGGAGATGCGGCGGTGACCAACCTGTGGATTCCCGACGGGTTTAAGGACATCCCCGTGGACCGGTATACGCCGCGCAGACTGCTGGAGGAGGCACTGGACGAGATTTTCGCCAAGCCGACGCCATACAACCTGGATTCGGTGGAGAGCAAGGTGTTTGGGATTGGCAGCGAGAGCTGTGTCATCGGTTCCCATGAGTTCTATATGGGCTATGCGGTCAAGCACCAGACGCTGCTCACGCTGGATACGGGGCATTTTCATCCGACCGAGGTGGTCTCCAACAAACTGACGGCGCTTGTTGACTTTCTGCCGGGCATCGTCCTGCACGTGAGCCGTCCGGTACGTTGGGACAGCGACCATGTGGTGATTTTGGATGATGAACTGCAGACCATTATGGCCGAAATCGTTCGCAACCAGATGACAGAGAAGGTACATATCGGTCTGGATTTCTTTGACGCGAGCATCAATCGGATTGCGGCATGGACCATCGGGATCCGCAATGCGCGCAAGGCGCTGCTGATTGGCCTCCTGGAGCCGACCGCACAACTGCGGGAGATGGAGCATGCGGGGGATTACACGGGGCGCCTGGCCACGCTGGAGGCCTTAAAGGCCATGCCGTGGGGAGACGTTTGGAATGAGTTCTGTGAGCGGGCTGACTGCCCGTCGGGGATGGCGCTGCTGCCCGCCGTGCGTGCGTATGAGGCGGATGTGCTG
>CALYAO010000016.1 GCA_944393605.1 uncultured Clostridia bacterium | reverse complement strand
TAACAGTGTTGTAGAGAAAAGGCCTAGTAGGGGCCGCGAGAGCTGCGGGCTGCTAGGGGGTCCGGGGGGATTCCCCCGGCGACTTTTTGCCTCTTTTTCTTCGGAGAAAAAGAGGGCCTGGGGTGTGCAGAGGGCTCCCCCTATGCAGGAAGGGCATCCCCGGGGAGGCATCGCCCCGGCAAATATTTTAGAGATGACAAAAATTATGGATATTATCCCGGCAAAAAACTTATCACTCATCCTCCAAGCATTGTTTGATCATACTGACCACCACACGATTGAAGCTGGTCTCATATTCTTGTGCAATGCTTTCGACGCTTTTATTGAGCTCCATGGATAGATACAACGTGCGATAGATGGATTCTTGTTTTTGCTGGGGCCTTCTCGGTACAAATGCCATTTTAGACACCTCCTTTTGTGATTGTATACCATTGTAGCACAGCAAAGCCTTGCATGTCACTTTTAGCGAAAATTTCGCTAAAATAAATAAAGGGGTGATGAAAATGAATGAAGAAAACAGAATATGCGGAAACTGCTGACACCTACATCAGCATTACATCATATACAATGGTGTCGTCCGGCCCACCGACTGCGGGCACTGCGGTGTCCCCCGGCTCCATACCCGCCGGCCCAGCCAAGACGCATGCGCCAATTGGGAACGCCGGCAGGACAACATGCCCTTTCTGCCGGCGTAATCATAAAAAAGGACCTTTTAAGGCCTTTTTTTGCGCCCTGCATAGAACCAGCCCCCGATGGGTAAAATATGCCAATAGACAAACCAAACAGAGGAGGCAATTTCTATGACCAACGCGAAAATGCGCACAGTGGACGGCAACACCGCTGCGGCACACGTGGCATACGCGCTGTCCGACACCGCCGCCATCTATCCCATCACGCCCTCCACCACCATGGCGGAGATCTGTGACGAATGGGCTGCGGGCGGGCGCAAAAACATATTCGGCCAAACCATGCGGGTGGCGGAGATGCAGTCGGAAGCTGGGGCGGCTGGGGCCGTGCACGGGTCACTGGCGGCGGGGGCACTCACCACCACCTTTACCGCGTCCCAGGGGCTTCTGCTCATGATTCCCAACATGTACAAGATTGCGGGAGAGCTGCTCCCCTGCGTGTTCCACGTCAGCGCGCGGTGTGTCGCCACCCATGCGCTCTCCATCTTCGGGGACCACTCGGACGTCATGGCCTGCCGCCAAACCGGCTTTGCCCTGCTCGCATCCGCGTCGGTGCAGGAGGCCATGGATCTGGCGGCGGTGGCGCACATGGCGACCCTCACCGCCTCGGTCCCTTTCCTGCACTTCTTTGACGGCTTTCGTACCTCCCATGAGATCCAGAAGATTACCGAAATCCCCTACGAGACGCTGGCCGAGCTGGTGGACCACGATGCGATCGCAGCTTTCCGCCGCCGGGGCATGAACCCCGAGCACCCCAACCAACGCGGAACGGCCCAAAACCCCGACGTCTACTTCCAGAACCGCGAGGCCAGCAACCCCTACTACGACGCGGTGCCCGAGCATGTGGAGCGCGCCATGGAGACACTTGCCCAGCACACGGGCCGCCGCTACCATCTGTTTGACTACCACGGCGCCCCCGATGCGGACCGGGTCATCGTCATCATGGGCTCGGGCGGCGAGGCGGTCATCGAAACGGCGGACTATCTGTGCGGCCAAGGCGAAAAGGTGGGGGTACTCCAGGTGCGGCTGTACCGCCCCTTCTCTGCCCGTCACTTCCTCGCCGCACTGCCTCAATCGGTACAAAAGCTCGCGGTTTTGGACCGTACCAAGGAGCCTGGCGCGGTGGGAGAGCCGCTGTTTACAGATGTCTGCGCGGTACTGGCAGAAAATGGGAGATCGGACATCACCGTGGTGGGCGGCCGGTATGGGCTGGCCTCCAAGGAGTTCACCCCCGCCATGGTGAAGGCCGTCTATGACAACCTGGCGGCCGCCTCTCCCAAAAATCACTTCACGGTGGGCATCGAGGACGACGTGACGGGATTGTCCCTGCCCTATGGCGAAGCGCTCGACGTGACAGGCGGGGAGGTGTCGCGGTGCAAGTTCTTCGGTCTGGGGTCGGACGGCACGGTGGGCGCCAACAAAAACGCGATCAAGATCATCGGGGACCACACCGACCTGTACGCGCAGGGATACTTCGTGTATGACTCCAAGAAATCGGGCGGGATCACGGTGTCCCACCTGCGGTTCGGCAAAAATCCCATCCGCTCTCCTTATGTTTTGGATGTGGCGGACTTTATCGCGTGCCACAACCCATCCTATCTCACACGGCACCCCGTCCTAGACGGCATCCGCGAAGGGGGCACCTTCCTGCTCAATGCGCCGTGGACCACGGCAGAGGCGCTGGAGGACGAGCTTCCTGCCCATCTCAAAAACATCATTGCACAAAAAAAGCTGAAGGTCTATGTGATTGACGCCATCCGGCTGGCGCGGGAGATTGGCCTGGGGGCCCGCATCAACATGATCATGATGGCTGCCTTCTTCAAACTCACGGACATTCTGCCCATCGAGGATGCGGTGCGCTACATGCGGGAGGCCATCCAGAAGTCCTACGGGCGCAAGGGGGAAAACATCGTTGCGATGAACAATGCCGCGGTGGATGCGGGGCTGGACGGGCTGGTAGAGATCCAGTATCCCCAAGCTTGGGCCACCACGACCACGGGCGCGCAGCCCATCAAGGTGGAGGCGACCTCCTACTTCGAGGATGTAGCACATCCCATGCTGACCCTCTCAGGGGACAAGCTGCCCGTCAGTGCCTTCACCCCCGACGGCACCACCCCCATGGGGACGTCCCAGTATGAGAAGCGCGGCATTGCGGTCTCCCTGCCCCAGTGGATCCCCGAAAACTGCATCCAATGTAACCAGTGTGCGTATGTATGCCCCCATGCGTGCATCCGCCCCTTCCTCAATGAGGAGGGCACGGAGACACCCGAGGGGTATGTCACCAAGCCGGCCGTGGGCAAGGCGTATGCGGGACACGAGTTCCGCATCCAGCTCAGCCCGCTGGACTGCACGGGATGCGGCAACTGTGCGGACGTCTGCCCCGCCAAGGAGAAGGCACTCGTCATGACCCCCTTTGGGGAGCTCAAAGACAAGGAGGAGGCCAACTGGCAGTTTGCCAACTCGCTGCCCGAACCCGATGTGGCGCGCTCCAACAAGACGGTCAAAGACAGCCAGTTCAGCCGGCCGCTGTTCGAGTTTTCGGGTGCATGCGCGGGGTGCGGCGAGACACCCTATGTGCGGCTGGTGACGCAGCTGTTCGGCGACCGCATGCTCATCGCAAATGCGACCGGGTGCTCCACCATTTACAGCGGCTCGGCCCCCGTCAATGCTTACACCACCAACGCGAAGGGCCACGGCCCCGCATGGGCCAACTCGCTGTTTGAGGACAACGCGGAGTTCGGCTTTGGCTTCCATCTGGCCCTCACCCAGCGCCGCAGCCGCCTGGAGGAGCTCATGCGGCAATACACCGACAAGCCCTGCTGTGAGGAGCTGGCGGAGCTCATGGCGGACTGGATCCAGTATAAGGACGACGGGGAACAGTCCCAACGGATCGGCGATCAGCTCAAGGAAAAAATTCCCGCGTGCATGGAGGGTGCCGTCCCCGAAACCAAACAGCTGCTGGCGGACATTCTGGCACAGGCCGACCTGTTCACCAAAAAATCCATCTGGATGATCGGCGGAGACGGCTGGGGCTATGACATCGGCTACGGCGGCCTGGACCATGTCATCGCGAGCGGGGAGGACGTCAACATCCTCGTGCTGGACACCGAGGTGTATTCCAACACGGGCGGCCAGTCCTCCAAGGCCACGCCGCTTGGTGCGGTTGCAAAATTTGCCGCGGCGGGCAAGCGCATCCGCAAAAAGGACCTGGGGCGTATCGCCATGAGCTACGGGTATGTGTATGTCGCAAGCGTCAGCATGGGCGCGAGCCAAAAACAGCTCCTAGACGCACTGCTGGAGGCGGAGAGCTACCACGGCCCCGCCCTCATCATCGCATATTCGCCCTGTATCAGCCAGGGGCTGTCCTGCGGCATGGGCAAGTCCCAGCGGGAGGAAGGCCTCGCGGTACAGTCGGGCTACTGGCCCCTCTACCGGTACAATCCCCTGCGCGCCAAAGAGGGCCAAAACCCCTTCACGCTGGACTGCAAAGAGCCGACCATGCCCATTCGGGACTTCCTCATGGGAGAGGTGCGGTATGCGTCCCTCATGAAGCAATACCCCGAGGTTGCGGAGGAGCTGTTTGTCCGCATTGAAGAGGATGCCAAGGAGCGTTGGGAGCGGCTTCGCCGTATGGCAGAAGGCTAAAGAAAAAGGAACGGGTAGCTGCCCGTTCCTTTTTTATGTGATACCAGCATATAGATGGCGGTGCCGGGCGGCCCCCAATGTCAGGCGCCCCCCAGTTTTTCCGCCTTCTGGTGGATCACTCCTGCGTCCTGAGCGGTTATTTTGTGATTATACGGGCAGAAAGGGCATGTTGCCCTGCCGGCGCTCCCAATGAGGACATGCGTCTTGGCTGGGCCGGCGGGTATGGAGCCGGGGGACACCGCAGTGCCCGCAGTCGGTGGGCCGGACGACACCATTGTATATGATGTAATGCTGATGTAGGTGCCGGCAGTTTCCGCATATTCTGTTTTCTTCATTCATTTTCATCACCCCTAAACTTATTTTACCGGATATTCCGGTAAAAGTCAATACCGTTATTTCCGGTATGCGATAATCTGTTTGAGGTGGTGAAAATGTACGAAAGAATCCATGATTTGCGTAAAGATTATGGCTTTTCACAAAAAGACATGGCGAATCAACTCAATATAGGGCAATCCACCTATTCGGATTATGAGTTGGGGAAACTCAATATCCCCATTTCCATTTTAATTGCTTTGGCAAAATTGTATGGTACCAGCATTGATTATTTATTGGAATTGACAGATGACCCTAGGCCATATGAACGGAAGAAACGATAAGTGTGGAATATTTTTGTCATCTCTAAAATATTTGCCGGGGCGATGCCTCCCCGGGGATGCCCTTCCTGCATAGGGGGTGCCCCCTGCACGCCCCAGGCCCTCTTTTTCTCCGAAGAAAAAGAGGCAAAAAGTCGCCGGGGGAATCCCCCCGGACCCCCTAGCAGCCCGCAGCTCTCGCGGCCCCTACTAGGCCTTTTCTCTACAACACTGTTAGCTCAGCGCTCGAATATTGTAAAAGTAAAAGTCCAACATTGTTGAATATTTATCACGAAGAAAGAGAATAATTCATTATTTTGAATATTATACCTGCATATTATGCTTTAATTGGTAAAAATTCATATATTAAAACAAATTATCCAAATAAATCATATAACAAACGAAGTTTGGAGCAACATATTTTATTTGAGCGCTGAGCTAACAGTGTTGTAGAGAACGTGTACGCAGAAGGATGAAACGCTGCGGGCGGACGGGGGGTCTGGGGGAACACCCCCAGTGGCCTTTTGCTTCTTTTCCTCCAAAGGAAAAGAAGGCCTGGGGTGTGCAGAGGGCGCCCCCTATGCAGGAGGGGCATCCCCGGGGAGGCATCGCCCCGGTAAATAATGGATAGATGACAAAAATCAATATCGGTTTTGCTTTGTTGCGCATCATAAGAAAAGCCAGTAGAAGCGCTTACTTGCGCTTCTTCAAATGGATATTTTTGGAAAAACAGCCTGCGCGGGATTGACAAACGGACTCCGGCATGATATGATGAAAAATAGCATGAGAAACGGAGAAGACGCACATGCCGTTGTTTGATACCATTTTAGAAGAGCAGGAAGAATATAGCCGCATTGCCGATCACATCAGGCGAGGCGTGACCCCTTTTAACGTGACGGGTCTGACCGACACGCAAAAGGCGCACCTCGTCTTTTCGCTGTGCCAAAAATTTGCGAGACAAGGCCTGGTTGTCACACACAGCGAATTGCATGCCAAACGGTTGTATGACGATCTTTCCTTTTTTATGGAGGACGCGGTGGTCCATTACCCGTCCAAGGAGATTGAGTATTACCAGGTGGATGCCCGCAGCAATGAGTATTTAAACGAACGTCTGCGGGTGCTGGAGCGACTGGTCAAGGAGCAAGTGACTGTGGTCATGAGCGTGGACGCGCTCTTGCAGTTCACCATCGATTACGAAGGGTATGTTTCCAGTTTTATCCAATTCGAAGTGGGGCGGGAGTATGACCTCTCTGCCCTTACCCAGCAGCTGGTTGCCATGGGGTACACGCGGGAGGATATGGTGGAAGGTGTGGGGCAGTTTGCGCTGCGCGGCGGTATTTTGGACGTGTTTGCCCCCTCCATGGACAACCCCTGCCGCATTGAGTTTTTCGGGGAGGAGGCAGATTCCATCCGCGCCTTTGATGCCATCACCCAGATCTCCATTGAACCGCTTACAGAGGTCACGGTGGGCGCTGTGGATGAGGCATATGGCCGCTCGGGGGAGCATCCGTCCGTCCTGCGGTATATCGGCCGGGACGCGCTGGTGTTCCTGGACGAGCCCTACCGAGTATCCGAGCGGGCGGAGGGGCTTGCGTGGGAGATTGAGGAGACGGTGCGGACCTTGCTGGAGAAAGAGGTCATTGACCATGCGGAGGAGAGCTACATCCATCCCTTCCCCGAAACGCTGTCCACATTGCTCACGCGGCAGTGCATCGGCCTGTACAACCTGCCGCACTCCTGCAAGGAGTATACGCCGCGTGCCAGCGAAAATCTGACGGTGGCAAACACCAACACCTACAGCGGCAATATGGATTTTCTGGCGGATGATTTGCAGGAGTGGGTGGAAAAAGGTTTTCGCGTGGTCATCCTGGCGGGAAACGCACAAAAGTGCGAGAATCTGCAAACGCTGCTTAACGACCGCGGCTTTGTGTGCAGTGTTGTGGATAGGGGAGCGGCTGCGCCGCTTGCGCCCCGCACCATCAGCATCCTAGAAGGCAGCCTGACCCGTGGATTTGCCTATCCGCTCATTCAATTTGTGCTGCTCAGCGGCGACGAGATCTTCGGCAGAAGCCGCAAGGCCAAGAAGGGGACAAAACGGGAGGCGGCAAGCGCCATCCGTTCGTTTACCGACCTGTCGGTTGGAGATTATGTGGTGCACAATACCCACGGTATCGGACAATACGTCGGCATTGACACCCTGACGGTGGATGCGGTGCATAAGGACTATCTAAAGATCAAGTATGCCGGGGAGGACTACCTGTATGTCCCCACCGATCAGCTGGACCTGTTGCACAAATACATCGGCAAAGAAGGCGGTGTCCGCCTGTCCAAGATGGGCGGTGCGGACTTTGCGCGCCAGAAAGCGCGGGTTAAAAAGTCGGTGGCGGACCTCGCGCGTTATCTCATTGATTTGTATGCCAAGCGGCAGCAGGCGGAAGGGTTCGCGTTTTCCCCCGACACGCAGTGGCAGAAGGAGTTTGAGGACAAATTTCCCTATACTGAGACGGAGGACCAGCTCCGTGCCATCGCGGAGATGAAGCAGGATATGGAGAGCATCCGCCCCATGGACCGGCTGCTGTGCGGGGACGTGGGATACGGAAAGACGGAGGTGGCGCTCCGGGGCGCCTTTAAGGCCGTGATGGACGGCAAACAGGTTGCGTTTCTGGCACCCACCACCGTTTTGTGCATGCAGCATTACAGCACCTTTTTGCAGCGATTCCGGGACTATCCCATCCGGGTGGAGATGCTGTCCCGGTTCCGGACGCCAAAGGAACAGGAACGGGTCATCGCCGGCCTCGCTTCGGGTGAGGTGGACGTGGTGGTGGGTACCCATAAGCTGCTGGGCAAGAACATCCAGTTCAAAGACCTGGGCCTGTTGGTGGTGGACGAGGAACAGCGGTTTGGCGTGGCACACAAGGAGCGCCTCAAGGAGATGAAGCACAATGTGGATGTGCTCACCCTGTCCGCCACTCCCATTCCGCGGACGCTGCACATGGCGATGGTGTCCATCCGGGACATGAGCGTGCTCACCCAGCCGCCCGAGGATCGGTATCCCGTCCAGACCTACGTGCTGGAGCACAATCCTGCCATCCTGGCCGATGCCATCCGCAAGGAGCTCGCGCGGGATGGACAGGTGTATTACCTGCACAACCGTGTTCAATCCATGGATGCGACCGTGCGCCGGCTGAAGAATCTGCTGCCCGAGGCGAATATCCGGTTTGCACATGGGCAGATGGACGAAAATGAGCTGGAAGAGATTATGATGGAGACGCTAAACGGTGAGGTGGACGTGCTGGTGTGCACGACCATCATCGAGACGGGGCTGGACATCCCCAATGTCAACACCATCATCATAGAAAATGCCGACCATATGGGGCTGGCGCAGCTCTATCAGCTCAAAGGGCGGGTGGGGCGCTCCAACCGCCGGGCCTTTGCTTATCTCACCTATCGTCCTGATCGCGTGATGAATGAGGATGCGGTCAAACGGCTGCAGGCCATCCGGGAGTTTACCGAGTTTGGCTCAGGCTTTAAAATCGCCATGCGGGACCTCGAGATCCGGGGTGCGGGCAACATTTTGGGTGCCCAGCAGCACGGGCATATGGATACAGTCGGCTACGACATGTATTGTCAAATACTGGCAGAAACGGTGGGCGAGATGCAGGGGATGCCGGTGGAAACGGTGTGGGAGCCTGTGATTGACATCCAGCTGGATGCGTTTATCCCGCCCGATTACATCCACAACCACACCATGCGCATTGACATCTATAAAAAGATTGCCGCCATCACAGATGAGGCGGATTATTCGGATGTGCTGGATGAGATGGTGGACCGCTTCGGGGACCCGCCGCGGTGTGTGGTGAACCTGTTGGAAGTGGCTATGATCAAGAGCTTGGCCAAGGCATGCAACATCAGTGAGATCACAAGCGGCAGCCGGGGCGTGCTGCTGTATCTGCGGCAGTCGTATGATATGCGGCTCCTGGCTGAACTCATCGGGCAGACGGGGGGCAAGCTGTTGTTCTCTCCTGCCGAAAAGCCTTATCTGACCCTGCAAACAAAAGAGACGGGGGTCGCACTGACGGATAATATTAAAAAAATATTAAATTTATACAAACAATTGCAAATATCCGAACAATAGTGTATAATAAAACGCAATGAGTTTGTGTGCCCGCGGGTGCGGGGGTGGCAAAACGCGGCTGACGGGTGGGCTTGTTTCGCCTTCTGCCGTATTCTGATCCGCCGGATCGCGGCGCTTTTTCACATATCCGGTTTTCTGTGCTTTTGGCGCGGACAAGCCGGTGGCATCAAAGACAAACGTATCAGAAAGGGTGTTTTGGTTGAAAGGAATCAAAAAGGGACTTGCCGCCGTGTTGGCGTTGACTGTGGTGCTGTCGTTTACCGCATGCAGCAGGCTGCGGATTTCTACCGAGGCGGCGTCGGTGAATGGCAGGGTTATCACCAAGGCAGAGCTGCGATATTACCTGGAAAATATCAAATATGAAATGGAACAGGAAGCCGGAGAAGCTGGCCAGGCGGAGGATTACTGGGAGACAGCTGAGGTAGATGGGCAGAAGGCGGCAGATGTCGCGCGCGAGCGCGCTTTGGATGAGGCGATCCGCGTTGAGATCGGCGCGATCAAGGCGGAGGAAGCGGGCCTTACCATTGATGCGGAAACGCAGAAGCAGATCAATGCGCTGGTGAATCCGCAGTCCTCAAGTGAGCGGGAACAGGTGGAATATATCTATGATCTGACGGGCCTGAACGATCAGGTGTTAAAGAGCATGCAGGAGAAGCAGGTCCTGGCGTCGCTGTACCAGGAGAAGGTGCTGGCGGAGGATACCTCTCTTGCGCCCACGGAGGAAGAGATTGTGGCCAAGATCAACGAGGACAACGTTCTCGTGAAGCATGTTCTGCTCAGCACGCAGGACAAAGAGGTGCCTGTGGAGTCCGAGGCGCCGGCGGAAGGGGAGGCAACTGCAAGCCCCGATGCTGCGGCATCGGCTGATCCTGCGGCGTCTGCTGACGCAGCAGCCACCGCGAGCGCAGCGCCCCAGACCACGACGGTGCCGCTGACGGACGAGGAGAAGGCGGCCAAAAAGCAGACCGCTGAGGACGTCTTGGCGCGTGCAAAGGCCGGCGAGGATTTCGACAAGCTGGTGGCGGACTTTGGGGAAGACCCGGGCATGGACAGCTCGCCCCAGGGCTATGTGGTATACAAGGGCAGCGGCATGGTGGAGCCGTTTGAGACCGCTGCGCTCGCTCTGCAAAACGTGGGGGATGTGAGCGACATTGTGGAATCGGATTTTGGATATCATATTCTAAAACGGTATGAACTCACGAGCGACAACCCGGATTATGAGCAATTGCGGACGACGGCGGAGCAGACGCTGCAGATGGATAAGTATAACGCATATATTGACGGTTTCCGGTCGGAGATGGACATCCAGGTGGAGCAAGGCCGGGTGGACAGTCTGCCGGTGAAAAAGACCGAAGTGACACAGAGTACAACGGGAACGAGCGGCGGAACGAGCGGAGTACCTGTGCAGTAAGGAATGGTGTAAAAAAGGCCAAAAACCAAGCGGTTTTTGGCCTTTTTTGATTGGTGCATGTGGATTTTCTGAGAGGACAACGTTGCAGGAGTGGGAGCGTTGCTGTTGTTATGGTGCCTGCAATGCCCCATTCTTGACATTTGACGAAATTTGTTGTAAAATGATGCCAACTGTTATGTATGGGTTCCAAGAGGGAAAGGAGGGGCATTTGGGTGTCAAAAAAACTCCTTGCCGTATTGCTTTCGTGTGTGCTGATATGCCAGGCGGCCCATGCCGCTCCTTCCATGGGGGAGTGGGCGAGGCCGTATTATGAGAAAGCGGCTGCCATCGGGATTGCCCCCGAAGGAGACCTGCGCCGCCCTATCACGCGGGCAGAGGTGTGTGATATGGCGGTGGGGATCTATGCATCCAAGTTTACGCCGCAGCCGCCCCAGCAACCATACTTTTTGGATACCGACAACGAGAATGTGGGCATTGCCTATGAGCTTGGGCTGGTCAACGGCGTGGAGGTTACCGAGCAGGGCAGCCTGTTTGCACCCGACAGCCCGGTAAAACGGCAGGAGCTGTGCAAGATATTCTTTTTGCTGACCAAGCTGTTTCGAGAGGATTTATCCATGTTGACGCCGGCGATGCTGAACCAGTATCCCGATCACATTCAAATTGCGGATTGGGCGGTGGAGCCTGTGAGTGTGATGCTGGCGGAGGGCATTGTGACAGGGATGGACGACGGGACGATTGCGCCTCTGGCGTATACCAGCGTAGAACAGGCGGTCGCCATGGCGGTGCGGCTGTGTGAAAACCTGCTGTCCGTCACGTTTCCGGATACAAGCACCGACGGTGATGGACTTGACGGGACCGATGGGCCAAGTGCTTCGGGGGATGGGGTGATCTTCCCCGAAAAACCGGCGGAGGATGGCCTGATTGATTTGGATGCAAATCGGGCATATATCCAGTCCTTTGGGGAAGTCACCACGCAGGAGGAGGCAGAGGCGCTGCAAGAGACCATCACAGTCAATGTTTGGCAGCTGAACAGCGATGGGAGTAAAACCCCCGCAACCCTATCTCTTACCGTGCACCGCGCCATCAAGGATGAGGTCTGGGCGGTCTTCGAGGAAATCTTCCAAGGGGAAGAGCAGTTTCCTATCAAATCTGTGGGAGGCTACAGTTGGCGTGCGCCCATGAGCAGCGGGCGGCTTTCGGAGCACAATTGGGGGACGGCCATTGACATCAACCCCGATGAGAATTACTGCATCTATGCAGACGGCACCATCGTTGGAAAATATTGGAGGCCCGGAGAAGATCCATACTCCATTCCGGAAGACGGCGAGGTGGTGCGAATTTTCCGGGAGCATGGCTTTACCTGGGGCGGTAATGCCTGGGATACGCCCAAGGATTTTATGCATTTTTCGTACATGGGGCGGTGAAATAACCGTTTCTTCAAAAACGAGAAAATGGGAGAAATACATGCGAATTCTACAGGAAATGGGAGGAAAGATGAGACAATATCCATAAATGGCTGATAATTGGCGATGAAATGGGTTTGCATTTTCTTGTTCTGCGATGTATAATAGACAAGTCGCGTGAGAGCGCGGCGGGCGGACACCTCTTGCGGAGTGTGCGGGAGGTGGTATTTTATGCTCAAAAGGTACATTGAGAAATGAACAGTGCGGGGGATTGCGCTGGCGAGGAGCCGGCGCGATTCGGAAAGAACTTTGAGTGCTC
>CALYAO010000015.1 GCA_944393605.1 uncultured Clostridia bacterium | reverse complement strand
TTTACGGGTAGTAAGTAACAGATGCATGGCTGGCAGGCCAATCAAAAACGCACTTGTGCGTTGCCAGTAGTGGATAGGGCTATGCCCGAAAATGAAATACCCCCCGTTATACGGGGGGATATTTATTATTGTATTTTTTACTATAAAAAGGTATATCCGCTTCTTTTGTTGTCCAAACTGGATACTGTATCCATTCTACATATAAGTGAGGACGACAGCATGAAGACCAATAAGCTTTCCATCTCCATCCTGCTGGCATTGGTTTTGACCTTTGCCATTACCCTGGTAAACGACGCATGTTTCTCGGCACCCGGCACCATCATCCGGCTGCACATCCTGGCAAACAGCGACACGGCGGAGGATCAGGCCCTAAAACTTCAGGTGCGGGACCGCATTCTGGCGGAGGTGACCCGCTTGTGCGGCAGTACCACGGCGCCCGACCAGTTCATCATCGGCCACCAAGACCTCATCCGTACCATCGCAGAAGACGAGGTACAAAAGCGGGGCTACCAGTACCCTGTTACGGTGGAATATGGCAACTTTGCATTTCCGGTCAAAGAATACGGCGGATACGTGTTTCCAGCGGGCATGTACGACGGCGTTCGCATCCGGATCGGTGCGGGTGCGGGACAAAATTGGTGGTGCGTCATGTATCCGCCGCTGTGTTTTACGGGAGAAACGACGGGCGAGGTGTCGCCCGACGCCCAGGCACGTCTGCAAGAATCCGCAACCCTGGTGGAGGACGGCGACAAGGTGGTGGTTCGGCCCAAGCTCAAGATTGCGGAGTGGTGGGACCGCATGGCGGGCTGATGGGAAAAAGGCAAAAAAAGACGGGCACAGGCCCGTCTTTTTGCATGCCAGCCCCAGAGAGATCGCTGTTGTGCATAAAAAAAGCCAATCCTTGGCAATACTAGACAGAAGACGAAACATAGGAAGGAACCGGATGTCTTATGCATATAAACTGGATCATACCTGCCATCTTGTTGGGACTTGTGGTGCTCGTCATGCTCCTGCGGCTCATAGGCGGCAAAGAACGTCAACTCCTCCGGGATACAGGACGTAAATACCGCTACCTCAAAAAGCTGACTGCGCAGCTGTCTGAGCGCGCAGCGGGCGGCATGGCGCTGCATCCGGGCAGCGAGTGGCTGCTGGATAATTTTTATCTGGTGGAGCGCAAGGTGAAGGCCCTTCACATGGACCTGACGCACAGCCTCTATCAAAAACTTACCCGTTTTTTGGGAAAACCCGTCATTTTAAGCTGTGCCCGTGCCATCTGCGAGGCGTGCAGCTACCAGGTGGATCAGGCTGCCATCATCCAGGGTCTGCAGGAGTTTCAAAAACGACAGGCATTGAAAAGCTCTGATATCTGGGCCTTGTCTCTCATGCTGTATGTGGTCATCCTGGGCAAGATCTATGAGATCGGCCTCCGATTGGATGCCTGGGAAGGCGCATGCCCGGCCGATGCGCAGGAAACGGAGGAACTGGCGGCCTGCTTTGGCAGCTTGGTCACCATCAACACCGTGGACTTCACCCGTGTGTTTGACCGGGCAAGCAAGCTGGAGCGCGTCCTGTCCCGCGATCCATCGGGTACCTATCCGAAAATGGACTTTGGGAGCCGGGACCACTACCGGCACCGCATTGAGCGATTGGCAAAGCGCTTTCGAACCACCGAGGTGGATGTTGCAAAAAAGGCGGTTTCTCTCGCCAGAGCGCCGCAAAACCGGACGGAGCCTTGCCGCAGGCACATCGGCTATTACCTCCTGGGAGAGGGCCTGTCCGACCTGTGTGGCGCATATGGAAAAACGCCATTTGCGCTGTGGATTGCGCGCCAGGCGGGACGGCATCGGACAGGGCTCTATCTGTCTGCGCTGGGGCTTGCAACGCTGGCGGTCAGCGCCCTGCTCGCTTTTTGTCTCCATTGGGCGAGCGCAAGCCTGTGGCTCGCCCTTGGTATGGCAATCCTCTTCCTGCTTCCTGCCAGTGATATCGCCGTCCGGACCGTAAACTGGCTCCTGCTGCATGCCCTTCCCATCCAATTTGTTCCAAAATTGGCGCTGGAGGGTGGCATTCCGTCCGAGGGCGCCACCTTTGTCATCGTTCCGACCTTGCTCACGGACAAGGACCAGGCGGTGCAGCTGGTGAAGAATCTGGAGGTGTTTTACCATGCCAACAGCGAGGACAACCTGTTTTTTGCGCTGGTGGGGGATTTTGGGGACAGCCCTTCCGCCTCGGGGGATGCCGACCAGGAGATCATCGACGCCGTCAATGCGGAGATTGTGCGGCTAAACGGGCAGTATGGCCCCAAATTCTTTTATTTTCATCGCCATCGGACGTTCAACCCTGCCACACAGCTCTATACGGGCTGGGAACGCAAACGGGGCGCCATTTTGGAATTTGTGCGCCTGCTGCGCGGGGAGGAAACCAGCTACCAAGTCACCAGCTGCGCACTGTCGGAGGTGCCCCGCCCGCAGTATATCCTGACGCTGGATGCGGACACCCAGCTTCTGCGGGGCAGCGCCAAAAAGCTGATCGGCGCCATGCTGCATCCACTCAACCAGCCCGTCCTAAATAAAGAAAAAACACGGGTGGTGCGCGGGTATGGGATGCTGCAGCCCCGCATTGGGGTGGATGCGGACAGCAGCCACCGTTCCCAGTTTGCCATGGCTTTTGCGGGGCAGGGCGGCATTGACCCCTACAGCTGTGCGGTGAGCGATATCTACCAGGATCTGTTTGGCGAAGGGATCTTCACGGGCAAGGGCATCTTCTCGGTGGATGTTTACTATGCATTGCTCAACCACGCCATTCCATCCAACCGGGTTTTGAGCCATGACCTGTTGGAAGGCAGCTACCTGCGGTGCGGCCTGGTGAGTGACGTTCTGCTGCAGGATGGCTTTCCCCATAAATACAGCAGCTACATGTCCCGCTACCATCGCTGGGTGCGGGGAGATTGGCAGCTGCTGCCCTACCTTTCCCGCACCATCCGGGATGGATTGGGGCAAATCATTCCAAACCCCTTGCCCGGCATCGCCCGGTGGAAGATGGCGGACAATCTTCGCCGCAGTTTGCTCGCCCCCCTTCTCTTGGTAGCGGTGCTGGTTGCTTTCCTGCTGCCCGGGCCCTGTCCCTGGGTGCTGTTGGCCTTTGTCGCAGCGGCACTGCTCCTTTCCCTGGTTACGCTGACGGTGGATGCCGTCTTGGGGATCCCGCCGGCAAGCCGCATCGTCCATTACCATACGCGATTCTGGCATAGCGTGGGCCGCGTGCTGGCGGAGGCCGGCCTGTTGCTTGCGTTTCTGCCCTATCAGGCCTATGTGGCCGTGGATGCGATTTTGCGCACCCTCTATCGGCTTGCGGTCAAAAACCGCAACATGCTGGAGTGGGTGACCGCGTCCGAAGCGGACAAGCGGGGAAAAAACAGTCTAAAATCCGCCTATGCCAAGATGTGGTTTTCGCCCGTGGCGGGTGTGGCAGCGCTGCTGCTTGCCATTTTCTTTGCGCCGCCTTGCATTCCGCTGGGCGTCGTGCTGCTGCTTCTGTGGTGCATGGCGCCCTGGCTGTCCTATGTGCTGAGCCGGGAACGCACCAACCGATTCGTGCTTTCTGCGGAAGATACGGACTACCTGCGCATGCTGGCGCGCCGCACCTGGCGGTACTTTGAGGAGTTCGCGGGGCCAGAAGACCACTTTCTTCCGCCCGACAACTTCCAGGAAGAGCCCGCAAACGGCATTGCGCACCGCACATCTCCCACCAACATGGGCCTGCTGCTGGCCTCCACCGTGACGGCGCGGGACTTTGGATATCTCACCACCGACCGCATGCTGTGGCTGTTGGAGCAGACGCTGACCACCATCGCGGGGCTGGAGACGTGGAACGGGCATCTGCTCAATTGGTATGACACCCGAACCCTCAAGCCCCTGGCGCCACGCTATGTTTCCACCGTGGACAACGGCAACTACATCTGTTATCTCATTGCCGTCAAAGAGGCGCTCACCAAATGGCTGGACCGGCCTATCTTCGACAAGGCGCAGCTTTCTGGCCTTTTGGATACCGCAAAGCTGGCCAACGAGGAGGGGGCGGAGATTGATGTGACGGGTCTTTTGGGGCTTGCGGGGGAGGAATTCCGTGCCGTGGAGCTCAAGACCCAATTGACCCAGCTGCTATCCCGCCCGTTTGGGCATACAGGCTGGGGCGGGCGGTTTGCGCGCATGGCGGAGGCCCTCTACGAACAGCTCACCCTGCACGGCTGCGACAACCCCACGCTGTTTGAGGCGGACGGGCCGCGCACCCAAGCGCTCATCCATCGCCTGGACGGCATGATCCGTGGCACCAGCTTCCGCCCCCTGTTTGACGAGGCCCGACAGCTGTTCACCATCGGCTATGATGTGGAGGCGGGCAAATTATCTGACAACCACTATGACCTTCTGGCGACGGAGGCGCGGCAGACCAGCTTTATCGCGGTGGCGCATGGGGATGTGTCCGAAAAACACTGGATGAAACTGGCAAGGGGACTGACCGCGGCGGGCGGCGGCCTTTCGCTGGTTTCCTGGACGGGCACCATGTTTGAATACCTCATGCCGCTGCTCCTGCTCCGTGCCCGGGAGGGGACGCTGTGGGACGAGACCTACCGCGCCGCCGTCGCGGAACACCGCAGGTTTGGCAAATCGCGCGGCAAGGTTTGGGGCATCTCAGAATGCGCGTTCTACAGCTTTGATGTGGACCTCAACTACCAATATAAGGCGGTCGGTGTGCCCGGCCTTGGCCTCCGCCGCGGGCTGGGCAAGGACTATGTCGCCGCGTCGTATGCCACCATGCTGGCGCTCATGGTGGCGCCCCAGGCGGCGACGGAAAACCTGCATGCCCTGGAGCGACTCGGCATGCTGGGAGACTATGGGATGTATGAGTCGCTGGACTATGCCCCCCGACACCTATACACGGGGGAGGACTATGCCGTGGTGCAAAGCGACATGGCCCACCACCAGGGTATGAGTCTGTTGGCGCTCAACAACCTGCTTCATAACGGCATCATGCAGGCGCGGTTTGAGTCCGACCCGCAGGTCAAGGCGGCGTGCAGCCTGTTGGAGGAGACCATCCCCGGCCGGGTCGTCTTATCCGACCACCAGCAGGAGACCGAAGCACCCCAGCAGGAGACGGATGACCGGCTCACGCTGTATCGGGAGGAGCTGCCTTCCCAGGCATCCGTTCCCAAGTGTAATCTCCTGTCCAACGGGCGGTATGCAGTGCTCATCACAGACCGCGGCACAGGGTGGTCCAAGTGTCGGGACACCCTGCTCACCCGCATCCGTGCGGATGCCATCCAAAACGATGCGGGGATCTTGCTCTATGTGCGAGACAGCGGCGGGTGGTCGGGCCCGGCGCTTGGCACCCCCATGGCGGCCACCTTCCAGAGCAACCTGGCCCGCCTTTCCTACCAGACGGAAACGCTTACCGTGCGCACCGATGTGTATGCTGCCCCACGGGACAACGTGGAGATTCGGGAGGTGGAACTGGAAAGCTGTACGGGGATGGCCCATCGTGCCTCCGTGATGAGTTATTTTCCCGTCACGCTCGCGGGCGCGTTGTCCGATGAGGCGCATCCCGCCTTCTTGGGGCTATTTGTGCGCACGGAGTATGACGAGTCGCGGCGGCTGCTCATTGCGGAGCGCCGTCCCCGCGGCGGCACGGGCAGGCCCATCTATGCCGGACACTTTGTGACGGGACAGACGGAAGCCATCAGCTTTGAGACCGATCGGCGCGCTTTCCTGGGCCGCGGGCGGTATCCCGGCAATGCACAGGCCATGGAGCAGGAGGCGCTGTCGGGTACCGCCGGGGCGGTTTTGGACCCCGTGATGAGCCTGCGTGTGGACGTCTGTGCGGACCGAACGGCACGGCTGGCGTTTGTCACTCTGTATGCTGAGAGCCGGGAGGAGGTGCTTGCGCTTTGGCAAAAATATGCGGATCCCAAACGATATCCCGCCATCCGAGAGGGCGCACAGAACCGCAGCCGTGCCGAAAACCGGTATTTGGGCATCTCGGGGGAGCAGGAGGGCCGCTTTTTGTCCCTCCTGTCCGCCCTCACGTTCCAGACGCCCCATAAACGCCGGTATGCGGACATCGTCCGAAAGAATCGATATGGCCAGCAGGAGCTGTGGCAACATGGCATTTCGGGGGACAATCCCATCCTGCTCTATCAGGCCGGAACGGGGGAGGACACCGACGTGCTGGATGAGGTGGTCAAGGCCTTTTTGTACCTCCGGTTCAAAGGGATGGCGGCCGACCTGGTCATCCTGTATGAGGACGGCGGATACTGGGACAAGACGGGCGGCGCGGTGGAGAGCGTGCTGGCTGCCAACAATGCGGGGCCGCTCAAAAATGTCCGCGGCGGCATCTATGTCCTAAATGCAGCCGGAATAGACCCCGCATACTGCGACCTGCTGGTCACGGTGGCGCGGGTGGTGCTGGGGAGCGGCAGTGATCTCGACAGCCTCTATCCCGCACTGCCGTCATTGCCGGCGCCCGCACAGTTCGGCAGCAGCATGCCCCTGCCGCCGCCGGCAGACATCCGCCCCGGCCAGCTTACCATGCAAAACGGCTATGGCGGGATGGATGGGGAGGAGGTGGTCATCACCCTGTCGGATGGTGCGCATACGCCCCTGCCTTGGAGCAACGTGGTGGCAAACGAAACGTTCGGGTTTGTGGCAACCGAAAGCGGCGGCGGGTACACGTGGGCGGAGAACTCCCGGGAAAACAAGCTGACGCCGTGGTACAACGACCCCGTATCCGATCCGCAGGGCGAGTGGGTATGCGTGCGGGATGAGGCGGATGGCAAGCTCTATGCGCCCACGCAGCAGCCCTTCATGGACGGCGGAGACTATGTGGTGCGGTATGGCTTTGGGTACTGTGTCTACACCCATGCCGTGCCCGGACTGACCCTCACGCTTCGGCAGTTTGTGCCCACAGAGGATCCCGTAAAATTGTCCCTTTTGACCCTCACCAACACGGCGGATACGCCCCGCACCTTCTCGGTTTACTACTATGCCAAGCCCCTCATGGGCGGCCTTGAAAGCATGACCGACCCCTACCTTGTGACGGGGTCCGACGAGAGATGCGGTATCTGGGCGCGCAACAGCTACAACAGCGAGTTTGGGGGCCGCATCCTGTTTTTGGGGGCGACCGAGCCCGTGCGTGCGGTCACGGGGGATCGGCGGGACTTTCTGCCGCTCTCGGATGGTACCCCCGCCGCCCTCACGGCTCATACGCTCAGCGGGCGGACAGGCGTGGGGCTGGATGCCTGTTTGGCCATCCAGCTGACGGTGACGCTTGGCGGGGGCGAGACCCGTTCGGTCGGCCTTCGGTTGGGACAGGGCCTGTCGGAGGAAGAGACCCATGCGCTGTCCCAAAAATACGCGGACACGGAGGCGATGGCGGCGGCGCTTTCTGAGGTGCGGGACTACTGGCGCCATACGTTGTCTGCCGTCGCGGTCAAGACACCCGATCCTCACATGGATGTTCTGCTAAACGGTTGGCTTTTGTACCAGGTGCTGTGCTGCCGCATGCTGGCACGCAGCGCGTTCTACCAGTCGGGCGGGGCATATGGCTACCGCGACCAGCTGCAAGACAGCCTCGCGCTGCTGTATGCCGACCCGCTTCTCACGCGGCAGCAGATCTTGCTGCATGCGGCCCACCAGTTCCCCGAAGGGGACGTACAGCACTGGTGGCATCCCAACCCCAAAACGGATGCCCCCGATGCGGACAAGGGCATTCGGACGCGGTTCTCGGATGACCTGCTGTGGCTGCCGTACGTCACGTCTTGTTACGCGACCGCCACGGGGGATGTGACCATCCTGGACGAGATGGCGCCCTATATTGAGGGAGATCCCCTGCCCGACGGGGTGGATGAGCACTATGCCATCCCGCGCAAGTCGGAGCAAAGCGACACGGTGTATGCCCACTGCCTGCGTGCCATTGACCGCGCCCTGCGCACCGGTCCTCACGGCCTGCCCCTCATGGGGTCGGGGGACTGGAACGATGGAATGAACACCGTCGGCAATGGCGGGCGCGGGGAGAGTGTGTGGCTGGGGTGGTTTTTGTGTGATGTTTTGAAGCGTTTTGTGCCCTTGGCGGAGGCAAGGGCGGATCAGACGCATGCTGCCCGGTATCGTGAGGCGCTGGCGGCGCTCAGGGAGGCATTGGATACCGAGGGATGGGATGGTGCGTGGTACCGGCGCGCCTACTTTGACGACGGAACCCCGCTGGGGGCGGCCGGCAGCAAGGAGTGTGAAATAGATTCCATCGCGCAGTCTTGGGCGGTCATTTCGGGCGCGGGCCGGGAGGAGAAGGTTTCCTCCGCGCTGGCGCATGCATACGACCGCTTGGTGGATCCCGATGCCGGCATCGTAAAGCTCCTGGACCCGCCTTTTGTGCAAAGTGACCCTTCTCCTGGCTATATCATGAGCTATCTGCCGGGGGTGCGGGAGAACGGCGGACAGTACAGCCATGCCGCCGTGTGGCTCCTGCTGGCCTTTGCCATGCGGGGAGACGGCGAGCGGGCCGCCGTGCTGGCGGACATGTTAAATCCCCTTCGCCACGCGGATGGCAAGGCAGAAGCAGACCGCTACATGGCGGAGCCCTATGTGATGGCTGCGGATGTGTATTCGGCACCGCCCCATGCCGGCCGGGCGGGTTGGACGTGGTACACGGGAGCGGCGGGGTGGTACTATCGGGCCATGCTGGAAGGCATTTTGGGTTTCCAAAAACAGGAAAATACGCTCTCCATCCGGCCTTGTATCCCGAGGGAATGGCCTGGGTTTTCGCTCACCTTTCGCTTTGGCGCCGCCACCTATCAGATCACGGTGGAGAACCCGCATCATTTGTCTTGCGGGGCGCCCCATATCACGGTGGACGGCGTGGCCTGCCGGGAGATCGCACTCACGGACGACGGCAAGACACACACCGTCGAGGTGACGCTCGCCGCGCAATAAGCAAACGGCCCGCATCTTTCGATGCGAGCCGTTTTTGCATGGTGTCTTCAGACGTGAAAATAATCCCCCAGTTCTACTGGGGGAAGAAAAAAGAGCGGAGCTGCAATAAAAAGCGGCGAGCTTCATGCAAGCCGCAAAATGTAAGAAACGATTTGAAAATTTATTTAAAGTAAAAAAATAGCGAGTTTTTACCCGTTTACGGGTGGCAGTGCATGAGATGCGATACTATCATTCAGTACCCCTTTTAGGGGTTAAGCCGGTAATAGCCCCTTATAGGGGCAGTGCAAGCCACCAGTTTACTGGTGGTCTTGACTGCTTGCGGCGGGCTGGATAGACAAGCAGGTGGGGAAAGTCGCTTTCGGGGCCACGCTGGCCTTGCGGAATACGGTGCGTGCCCTGTGTGCTGGGGTGGCAGGGCGTGCTTAAAAGTCTCGGGATGTCACATGCGCTCCTGCTTGCGGGCTGCAAAAGACAGCGGATGCAGGGCGGATTGCGGCACACAGCGTTTGACATCTGCCGGGGCATGTAGTATAATGGAACCATTCTAACATCAAAATGGAACAGAAAGCGGGGGATGCGGCATGAAGCTCAATGTTCACAAGGTGGAACTGCTCATTTCGGCGGTCAAAAAAACACAGTATCCGGCAACGATGGTGCCTGAAATCGCGCTGGTGGGGCGGTCCAATGTGGGGAAATCCTCCCTGCTCAACAAGCTGCTGGGCCGAAAGAGCCTGGCGCGCGTCAGTGCGACGCCGGGCAAAACCGCGACCATTAACTTTTATAATGTGGATGGCCAGCTCAACATCGTGGATCTCCCGGGGTATGGCTATGCCGCCAAGTCCAAGGGGGAAATCTCCAAATGGGGGGACATGATCGCGGAATATCTGAATAACCGTCCCCAGCTTTGCCAGGTCATCCTGCTGGTGGACAGCCGGCATAAGCCCACTGCCGATGATTACCTCATGATGGAATGGATCCGTGGATACAACGAGTATGCGGTGGTTATCGCAACGAAATGTGATAAATTGAACGTCTCCCAGGTGGCGCCCAACATGCAGCTCATCATCGAGACGCTGGATTTGCAGGACGGCGACATTTTGATTCCATTCTCCACCAAACAGAACCAGTGTGTGGAGGATGTATGGGAGTACATTGACGGCTGTGTGCTGAGCGGGGACGAGGAAACGGACGAAGGAGAGACGGATGTTTAAGATATTGGCAAAGGATGGGCGCGCCCGGCGCGGAGAGCTTACCACTGTGCATGGGACGGTGCAGACACCCGTGTTCATGAATGTGGGGACGGCGGCGGCCATCAAGGGCGCGGTCTCCACGCAGGATTTGGAGGAGATTGGCTGCCAGGTGCAGCTTTCTAACACCTACCACCTGCATCTCCGGCCGGGGGATGAGGCGGTCAAGGCCTTGGGCGGTCTGCATGCGTTTATGAATTGGGACCGCCCCATCCTGACGGACAGCGGCGGCTTTCAGGTGTTTTCCCTCGCCCAGATCCGGAAGATCCGGGAGGAGGGCGTGTTTTTTGCCTCTCACATTGACGGCCGGCGCATCTTCATGGGCCCCGAGGAGTCCATGCGCATCCAGTCCCATCTGGCGTCCACCATCGCCATGGCCTTTGACGAGTGCATCCCCATCCCATCGGAGTATGACTACATCAAGCAGTCGGTGGCGCGGACCGAGCGATGGCTCACGCGGTGTGTCGCGGAGTTAAAACGGCTAAACAGCACGATAGGGACCTTAAATCCCAATCAGCTTTTGTTTGGCATCAACCAGGGTGCCATTTGTGAGGATATTCGCATCCAGAATATGAAGAACATCGCGAAGCTTGACCTGGCGGGGTATGCGCTGGGCGGTCTGGCAGTGGGGGAGACACACGCGGAGATGTATCACATCATCGACGTGGTGGAGCCTCATATGCCCGACGATCGGCCGCGGTACCTGATGGGCGTCGGGACGCCGGGCAACATTATCGAGTCGGTGGCACGGGGGATTGATTTCTTTGACTGCGTCATGCCCAGCCGGAATGCGCGGCATGGGCACCTCAACACGTGGGAGGGCATCATCAATCTCAACAACAAAAAGTATGAGCTGGACCAACGCCCCATTGACCCCAAATGCACCTGCCCCACCTGTCAGCGCTATTCGCGGGCGTATCTGCGCCATCTGCTCAAGGCGGGGGAGATGCTGGGCATGCGGCTGTGTGTGACGCATAACCTCTATTTTTACAACAATCTCATGCGGAAGATTCGGCAGGCCATTGAGGAAGGGCGGTTTGCGGCCTTCCGGGAGGAAAACCGAGATAAGCTGTCAAGGCGGATATAGTGATGAAAACGACCCTCAATGGGGTCGTTTTTTTGTGATTTCTTTTTGGTGAAATGGTCGCTTTGGAGGGGTGCGTGATGGGGTGATATCGATTTTTGTCATCTATCCATTATTTACCGGGGCGATGCCTCCCCGGGGATGCCCCTCCTGCATAGGGGGCGCCCTCTGCACGCCCCAGGCCTTCTTTTCCTTTGGAGGAAAAGAAGCAAAAGGCCACTGGGGGCGTTCCCCCAGACCCCCCGTCCGCCCGCAGCGTTTCATCCTTCTGCGTACACGTTCTCTACAACACTGTTAGCTCAGCGCTCAAATAGTATAGCAACAAAGGCAAATCAAAACTTCAATATAGTTGAATTTTTTTCTGCGTGGCAAGAAAAATAATTCGCAAATTTGGAATATTTAGTTTTTATAACTATATGCAATTTGATAAAATACAATTATATCAAATAAATAGCACAAATATATCATATAAAATTTTAAAACTTGGAAAATGCGTTCTTATTCGAGAGCTAACCTAACAGTGTTGTAGAGAAAAGGCCTAGTAGGGGCCGCGAGAGCTGCGGGCTGCTAGGGGGTCCGGGGGGATTCCCCCGGCGACTTTTTGCCTCTTTTTCTTCGGAGAAAAAGAGGG
>CALYAO010000014.1 GCA_944393605.1 uncultured Clostridia bacterium | reverse complement strand
TTCGGCACTTTCATGGATGTAATAGATGGCTGCTGCACCCACCGAACCGCCGCACACAGCGGCCCAGTTGTTGTCACAGTCCTCCCAGTGGAAGTGATATTTCCGGTAGCTGTCCAGAACACGGCGGCGCACCTCCTGCTCCATCCGATATCGAATAAAGGGGGACAGCCAGTCACCCAGCAGGCAGTCAATCTCCGCCAAGGTATACCCCATTTCAGTGGCACATAGATCCAGATGCAGCTCCTGCGGGCATCCATCCACACCAGCAAGGTCTAAACTCATACCATGCATACCCGATGGCATGGACCAGCAAAATTCATTCAGCCAGACCCAGATTTCATCCTCTAAAGCCGTGATATAACGGGGATCATCCTCCACCATGGCCGTAAACACCAGCGCGTTGAGCTTCATCCGGCGGGCCATATAGTGATCATCATACCCCGCCCGGGAGCCTTCGGTATCAAAGACCTTATATTCCGAAAAGGGAAGCACATGCGAAGGATGCTCGATTGCATCCTCCGCAATAGCCTTCAGTTTTGCGCGCTCCTCCGCAAAGAATGGGAGGGCGGCATTCTCCTGTATGCGAGCCTTTTCGGGAAAAATGGGACAATGCTCCCCGCGTTTTAAAATATCAGTCAGTTGCTCTAACGTATTATTCATGTTATTGCTCCAATCTGTCATAGACGCGCCGCAGCACCGTCACAGCCATTGCGCGGCTGGTGGGCGACTTGGGTGCAAATTCTGAATCGGATATGCCCGTCATAAAGCCCTCGGTCAGCATGACCGAAACAGCGTTTTCTGCCCAGTCACTGATCTGCGCACGGTCCGCCAGATCATCCAGCGAAGCCATCGTCTCATAGGGCACTTCCTTGTAATCCAACAGGCGCACCATCATAACCGCAGCTTCCTCCCGCGTAATGGGATCATTGGGCCGGAACAGCCCATCTGCGCCCTGAATCAGGCCGATGGAGGCCGCCGTTCCAACATATCCGGCATACCAAGCGTCCGCCGCGACATCCGAAAAATCTGCTGCCGCATTGGCCTCCAGCCCGAGCATGCGGATCAAGAAGGTCGCAAATTCCGCGCGGCTCACATCTCGATCGGGATAGAACATGCCATCTTCTCCCGCAACAACACCTTGTTCCGCCATGAACAAAATATCTTCTTCTGCCCAGTGTCCCGAAATGTCCTCAAACGGAGACGTACCAGGGTCAGGTGTTGGCGTCGGTGTCGGGGTTGGGGTTGGTGTGGGCGTGGGAGTTGGGGTCGAAGTTCCTCCTCCGCCACTGCCTCCGGTGCTACCGCCACCACCGCCACCGCCACTGGTGCTGGGCGTCTTTTTATAGGCGATGATCTCATACAACTGATTTTCAAAGGTGACCGTTAGGGTGCCGTTCTCGGTAGTCACCACGATGTCATCCTCCGTTTCAAGCTCACGGAGTTCGCCATTCTTCACATAAGCCAGCTCCACATCGGGCAGCGGCATGGAAAGCGTAACGGGCTGATCGAAGGTCACGGCTTGGTTGGTGAAGCCAATGCATACCCGCACCGTGCCATCCACCGACACAGAGGCCGAGGAGGATATGGGGGCAGGCAGTGTTCCCGTCCAAGTGCTCGGGCCCGTCAGTGTGGTGCCTGCCTGATAGGTCAGCGTCGCCTGTTTTGTCGCACCTTCATAGTTGTAGTTGGTTTGCAGTGTCCGCTCATCCGGAAGCGTTCCAACTTGGTTGCTGCCGTCCGCAGACACGTCAATCTTGTCATAGTTCTGATTGAAGACAATCTGATCGCCCACTTGGTAGAACCCAACCGGCTGATCATTCACCTGAACTTCCGTAATCGTATCATTGACCTTTAAGCTGAGAGAGGCCAGCTTTTCCGGGGTCAGGTCTTCGCTGTACAGAAAGACACGGCCCGTCTCATAGAGCACGGACAAATTCTCGATGGCCGCGCCATCTCCAAAGCTCACCACATTGGTTCCATTTTCATCCAACACAGAGCCCTGACTCAGGTTGATCGCGCTCAGGCTGCCGTCCGCCTTGTGCTCAATATACGCCTGACGGCCGTCAAACCCATATTTACTGCTGATCTTGCGATACGCCGGTGTGCTCTCATGGGAGGTATACACAATGCTTTGGAATTGCTGATTGTTGATGGTGAGATCCATGGAAAATGCGGAAGCAACCGAAGGCGCGGTCCCGATATCCAGCCGGGTTGCCGAGACGTCGTTGGTGCTGCCTTGCTTCACAGGGAACAGGATGGTATCAAACGCCACTTCCCCATCCGTTTCCTGCCGATAGGTTGCATACTTTGCCTCTTCCACCGAATTGTTGCCGTCCGAATAATAGCCATCGCGAATCACACCTGTCACATCCGGATTTTCCACGCTGACCATCTTGAGATTGGCACCTTCCTCAAAATCGGTGGTGACGGTATTTCCATCCAGCGAGATGTTCGCTTCGGGCAGGAAGTGCCAGTTCTGATCGTAAGTGTGAACTTCACCTTCTGCACCGCCCTTGACCACATCCGACACAATCCAGAAATATGGTTTTACAAACAGGATATTGCGTTCATAGGTAAACGGATTGACCGTCGTATCTCTTGCTTTGTAGCTGTCAAAATAGTCATTGGTCTCAAACAGCTGCACACTGCCTGCCGCAATGGACTGCGAGGTCCCGTCGATGAAAACCGTATTGTGGGATTCCGTGTTCACGCGGAGCCAGTTGGCCTCAGGGATATCGCTGTATGAATACCTACCGGGGTCAACAAGCAGCCGCTGCCCATAGGCATAGGCAACCAGCCCCAGGTTATCGGGATGTGTATGGCTTCGCCCATCCGCGCTGGCGGCATTGATGGCGAGGAACAGGTCGTCCTGTGACCAGCCGCTGCGCATGATCGCGATTGCGTTACGACCTGCCAGGTAGGTGGAGTCAAACCCGGGGTATGTGCCCGATTCCCCATTGGTGATCATATACTCGATCGTCTCATCCTCCAAGATGTCCAGCGTCGCTTGCACCGTCGAGAACTGCTGCACGGCATCCGAGTCACCCAGCTGAATGTCGATGCCATTGGGGAAGGAAACCATGCCCAGGTATTTGGCCAGCTTTAGGGTATACTTTTCAAAGTCTTCTCCGAGATCAAACCCATAGTATTCAGAATCAAGCAGCGCATTGTTAAACGTGTTCAGCACCGTGCCGGCATACCCCGTCGTGCCTTCCCGATAATCATTTTCAGCCATCAGGTTACGTGCCAGCTCATTCCAGCGATAGATGAACATATCCGTCCATTCTTCCGACTTGGTAAATTCCGGCAAATACACTGCTACCTTCTGGAGTCCACGTACCTCGAAGCAGCCATGGTTATGGTCCGGCCGATAATTCGCCGGGAAAGACAGATATTCTGCCAGCTGCCAGAAATTCTTCAAAAAGGCCGTGCTGGAATCCGCATCCAGGCTTTCGCTCCGCAGGAGGTCGTCATAGATGTTCACAAACAGATTGACACGCATGGCAGCGTCCTGCTGGGTATAAGCGCCCACATTGTCCCGGGTGCTCTCCACAAAGTTATTGAGCAGGCGAATCAGGTTTTCCGCATACCGCTCGTCATTGCTTGTGATATAGCAGCCCGCCATCATGGTGGCCCACTGGAACCGGGCGGTGTTGTTTTCCAGCCCCGTCTCGAACCCCATCACACCAGCCGGCAGGTTCTCAAAATCCGCCTCTGTCCCATTGAAAGAGAGGATGTTCTGCTGCGAGGTATTCCAGCAGAATTCTGCCTCATCCCAGATGGTCACGGAATGTCTCCACATTACAAGGTCGGTCTTTTCGCCCTGGGAACGAGCATAGATGGTGATAAAAGCGCTGTCAATGGTGGTATTGCGGTCGAGACCCCGCACATCAAACTGCATGTATGCACGTTTGGTCTCGTCGCCAAACAGCCGCCAGTACGGATTGGACTGGTCCGAATCAATGGATTCTTTGACCAGCATGGACTGCTCCGAACCATGGCCCAGGTCCATGTCATCTGTGCCAACATAGGTGTCCTTGGAAGCGGTGAACGTTGCGGACTTGTTGTCGTACTGGATGGTCAGCTTGGGCGCCAGTGCATCACCCGCTTCCCGGGTCGCAATTTCCGCCGCCTCTTCATCCTTATACCGCTGCATCACCATGAAGCTAAACGAGCCGCGGCGGCGAACAATGTCACTCACTTCAATGGTATAGGCCTGGTATTCCTGGCCATTTACCGAGAAGGTACCCGCAACCGTGCTGCTGCTTTGCCACATGATGTTGTCACACAGCAGGTCAGCCGCTTCATAGTTGGTGGAAATATTGGTACCCTTGAGGTCAAAGCCCCGGTTCTTCATGTAATAGAGCAGTTCGCTCTTCGCATCCGCATACTGCCCTTCTTTTACGTACCGCAGCACCTCGGACAAACCGGGATTGTTGTCATAATCCAGCTTGCCCTCGCTGCTCCACTCGCCCTTTTCTGTATTCCAAACACCAAAAAACTCCGCATCCGTCATGCTGGAAGAGTCGGTCAGACCGTCATCTTCCTCCGCCAGCGGCTCAACCGGCGCCGCTACGCCGCCAGCCTGCTGCGGCTCGTCGGGCACATCCGGTTCTGCAGATGCGCTGGGCGCCGCCGTCTCCGCAGGCGCTTGGGTTTCATCGGGCTCTGCCGACGCACTGGCAGAAGGCAAGCCTTCGGGTGTTTGGGTGACATCCGGCACCTCAGAGGCTGCCGGTGCTTCCTGTGTCTCTGCGGGCAGAATGGTGCTCGCCGGCATGTCTGCCGGCGGCTCCGTTTCTACCACAGCAGCGGAAGCCGGTGGCTCCGCTGCTTCATGTAATGCCTCCCCAAAGACGGGCAGGGCCATGCTTTGCAGCAACATCAGTATGCTGAGGCATATGCCTGTCAGTTTTTTCATAGATAACTACCCCCTTTTGGAAAGCAGCATACTCATAATCTTCGCCGTTTCTTCTCTGGTGATGGAATCCTGCGGACGGAAGTTGTTATCCTCTCCGCCGTTTAAGATACCCATCGCAGCCAGCGCGCCAACAGCCTCTTTTGCATAGTCCGCAATCGCATCGCTGTCGGCAAATGCCGGATCAGCAGCCACGGTCTCGATGCCTGCCTGCTCCAGCATGCGATATGCCATCACAGCAGCATCCTGCCGCGTGATGCTCTCGCCCGTGCCAAAGAGCGTATCCGATACGCCCATCACAACGCCGGCAGCATACAGTTCAGCTACATAGTCATAGTACCAGCTGTCTACAGACACGTCGCTAAACGTGAGCTCTGCTGCTTCCACATCGATGGGCAGCGTCAGGCTCAGCATCTTGGAAAATTCTTCCCGTGTTACCGGGTTGCCCGGGTTGAAGCGGCCCTCTGTATCCCCGCTCACAATCCCGTGATTATACAGTTCTTCAATATAGACATAGCTCCATGCATCTTCACTCACATCAGGGAAGATGGGGGTGTCATCCGAAGGCGTCGTCGGCTCATAGGGCGGAATCACCGTCGTCCCATCGTCACTCGGCTTACCGATGACCGTAGAACCACCGCCGCCGGTGCCGCCACCGCCGCCACCGCCGGAACTGCTGCCCGTCTTGCCGACTGTCACACTATACGTCTTTTGGACCGGTCCTGCATCATTTTTCTGGAAGGTCGCAGTCATCGTCACCGTCACATCTTGCCCGCTCGGACGGGTCACACGCCCGGTGTTGCTGATCACGGACGTATTGCTGCTGGACCAGGTGATGGTAGAACCGTTGGGCCCTTCCGTCAGCAGGGTCAGATTGCCCGTCGTATAGGACGGCAGCGTGACCGCTTCCATGTCCGCCTGCACAGCCTCTTCATCGGTGAGCAGGCTGCCAAAGGCCATCAGCTCACTCAGTTCCATATATGCACCTGTGGTAATCGGCGTATATTTCAGCTTGATGTACCGCGCTGTTGTTGGTGAGCAGGATATCGTCATTATGTTCTGCGTGCTGACAGTGCCCGAAGCGGCAGTCTGCCACAAATCGTTGTCCGTCGACAGCTGCAGCTCATAGCTTGCCACATTGGACTCAGGCCACAGGAGGAAACCGCCTACCCGTTTTGCAGAACCCATATCGATGACAAGCTCATTGGTAGTATCCGAAACCGACGTTCTAAACGTGGTGGAGAAATTGTCATCCACCAGATTGGAAGCCGGATTGGAAGCCAGCTCGGAGGAAACCTTCAAAATCCGCCCGCCTGTGATCAGGTTGACCGGATATGCCTGCAGAACCGTAAGTTCAAAGGATACGGTATCGGTTGCACCATCCGTGCTCGACAGCGTCGCCGTCAGGGTGACCGGCTGATCTGCATCAGCGCGGTGCACGACCGCCTTGCCATCCGCAATGGACAGCACCGACTCGTCGCTGCTTGTCCAGGTAATGGTGCTGCCATACATCCCGGTCGACACGAGCGAGAAGTCCTTCGTCACACGGGATGCCAGCTCATCCGCCAACAAGTCAAAGGTCAGATTCTGCTTGTCATATGTCACAATCTCCGAACCGGTCAGCTCATGCAGCACCGTCACAGGAAACTCCTTGGTCATGGTATAACCCTTGTACGTGATGGTTGCCGTCAGCGTAACCGCTTGATCCGCATCTGTCCGGCTGATGGTCGCCTGCCCGGTAGTGTTATCCACCGCAATGGCAGAAGCAGAGCTCGCCCACGAAATGGTTGCGCCATCTTGCTCCACAGGCAGAACGAAATCCCCTACAATGGCATGCGGTATGGTATCCTCAAAGGTGTAATTCAAAATATCAGGATTGAGGCTGTCATAGATCGCCTCTGTCTGGAGATTGAGGTTTTCCATAATGACAAAGTCATCCAGATACAGCCGGTTTTCCAACCCGCTGGTTCTATTCCAGGAGTACAGAGAATAGGCCGCCAGTTCAAACTGATTCCCATAGTTGGGCTCAAGGTCATATGTGCCAGCAGACACATCGTCAAAGTAGACCGTAAAGTAACCATCTGTGGTGTTGAGCTCCACTTTGACGTTGACCCACTCATTTGCTGTGACCGCCGGGCCACTGGCCGCATCCACCGTCGGGTTGATCACCCACTGGGAGCTGTTGGCCTGGAGCGCAAAGATCTCAACGCCAGCTTCATTATAGAAATAGATCGTCGAAGTGGTGTTGGTCTGGCCCACCATGATACGGAACGTCAAGGTCGCGTGTCCGCTGAACGTATTGTCCAAAATCCGCTTCGCGGTAAAGCCAAAGTAGGACTGCGGCGGATTCAGATCATTGGAATGCCGCGCCACAATGTTGTTGGGATCATGGGGGTCAACCGCCGCAAAGACGTCCGTCTTGTCCGATTTGCTGGGGGTCGGATAGGTCATGACCCAGTTGCCCTCAATCTGCTGCTCTGGGGTCTGTCCCGTAAAGTCATCTTTAAAGAATTCATACATTTGCAGCGTCCCCGTCTTGGGTACCGTCAGCGTGAATTCCTTGGTACGGGACGCGAACCCTTTTACAATATCCGCGGAAAGCGTTACGGTCTTGTCCTCCGTCTCCGGACGGTTTATGATACCGTCTGTACCCACAACGCTCGGATCGCTGCTGCTCCACAGGATCACACAACCGTTCTCACCAGCCCCGCTCAGGTCTAGCCGATGCCGAACGTTGTCAATGGTATCAAGTTCATGCGCAATATTCTCAAATGTCAGCGCCTCATAGGTCGCATCCACCGCAGCCTGATCCCCCGGATCCGCCGCCACGTCGGCATCTGCCTTCACGTAGCTAAACAGTGCCTGCGAATCACAGGTCCATCCCTTGTTATATGCCTTCTGGAAATGGTAGAACTGAATATCAGTCGCCAATCTGCCCTCGGGCTCATATTTGATATTAGAAAACACCGGCGTTTCCATGTCGTCAATATATACATCTACCATGGCATCATCCGGGCGCAAATGCAGCTTGATGTCATATTGATGCCCATCCAGTGCATCCTTATAATCTTTCCACGGCAAAGACGCATCCCCGGGTTGTGATATATCCACCGATTGAGTCGTATATAGCTTCCAAACAGGTGTATCATCCGTTGGATTATGCGCGGACGCCAACGCCAAGGTCACCAGGCTGGCGCCATTTTGATCCAGCACCTGGATGGCGGATTGGGCATTTTTATATACACCCTTTGTCTCCTCCGTTTCCTTCAAGCCAATGCCGGCCCGCACAACCATCTCGCTGCCAACCTTGTACTTGAGTGGATGTTTCATCCGCAGGGTATCTTCTTGTCGTTCGTTCAGCGCTTTCTTCATGCTGGATACAACCTTGCCGTCCTTGGAGCCAAAGGTGCGGGTCAGCGCATCTCCACTCTGCGATTCCAGCGAAACATCCCATCCGTCAAATTCGGTCGTGCCATCCACCACATCAAAATTGTCATACAGGACACTGGTCTGATTGGGAATGCCCTCATCCTCATCCATCGCCGGGTCATTCGACTCGGGCGGCTCAACCGGCTCCTCCTCCAACGTTTCTGCCTCCAGCGTCACATAATCAAACAATGCCAAGGTATCCATGGAGCGATTTTGTCTATAGCCCGAAAAATACTCCTGCAGCTGCACCGCGGCAACCGGTTCGGTGATTTGATAATCCGACAGTGCAAGAAGTTCCACGCCGTCTACCAACAGTTTAACCGTTTGCGCATCCGGATCCACCTGCAGCTCCACTTCATACAGAGACCCGTCATATTTGGGATCCTCGTGGCCCAGATCCAGCGCATCCTGATAGGTATAGCTGTCAATGAAGGCATTATCCTCATTTCTGGTAGCATCGTGCAGCGTCCACAGATAGTTTTGCGCAGGTGTATCTAAATTGGGGTTCTGCCAGTACCAAACGCCCAAAATCACTCTGCCGTTTGCATCCAGCAGCTCCAGTTTGGCCCGATGGTTGTTATACAGGGTCCCTTGCGAAATGCCGTTGTCCTGAAGACCCATTCTGGCCTTGACCAACAGTTGCCCCGAAGCAGGCTTGTCCAACTCCTTCTGCATCGCAATGGATGCCTTTGGCCGCGATGGATCCGCTCCAACATTGTGAGCCGCCATATGGATGTTTGCCATCTCGGATTCGACGGTAACTTCGGATGTCTGGAAGCCCGTGATATCCGTTCCGGTTTCAGTCACATCCCACGCTTCCAAGCTCGCGGCATCCGTGAATTGTTCGTTAAACGCCTCTTGCAGTTCGGGCGGCTCAACAGGTTCATCCCCGCCATCCTGCTCCAGCGTCACATAGTCAAACAGTGCAGCGGTGTTGCTGTATCTGGCTGCGCCGTTGCGCACATAATAATCGTTTTGCATCCGAATCGCATGTACCGCGCTGGTATTCGTAAAGGGAATGGTCAAAATGGGCGCACTCATGTCCTCCACGAACAGCTGCGCCTGCCCTGCCTCAGGGTCCAGATGCAGCTCAACCTCATAGCGCGTCCCATCGTATGCCACGTCGTCCCGGCCATCAGTTCTGCTCTGCGCAACGGTATAATTGGCAAGGGTATCGTTAATACCCACACTTTGGTGATCTTCGTCGTTGAGGGACCAAAAACACGTTGTATCCGGGTTCTTCAAATTGGCATTCTGCCACTGCCAGACGCCCAAAATCACGTGGCCGCTCTCATCCAGCAGCTCCAGCTTCGCCCGGTGATTGTTAGAGATGGTCCGATTGACACCTTCAGGCTCACCACGGTCATACAGCCCCATCCGGGTCTTTAGCACCAGTTTGCCAGAGGCCGGCGCATCCAAGTCTTTCGTATCGGCAACGACAATGGATACACGTGGGTCTGCTGAGACATTGCCCTGAACCAGCAGGCTTGCAGCACTGTCCGAAACCGTCGTCGTCAGCGCTTCAAGGCCTGTCATATCTTCATTTTGCTTGGTCTCATCCCAGCCTTCCAAGCTGGAAGTATCCGCAAAGTCCTCATAGAACAGGTAATCCCCTGCAGGATCGGGATCCTCCCCAGCATCGGGGCCAGAATCAGGCGTCTGCGAGTCCGTGATCAGATCCAGCGTCACGTAGTCATAGAGCGCCGCCGCATTGACATACCGCCTCTTGTCGCGGCTATAAAAGTCATTTTGCAGACGGACGGACTTTACTGCGGTCGCATTTGTAAAAGATACCTCCAGAATGGGTGTCAACATCTCTCCCACATACAGCTGCGCCGTTCCTGCTTCCGCATCCAGGTGCAATTCCACATCAGAGAGCGTACCGTCGTAAAGCGGCTCGCCGCGCGCCGCATCCAGCCAATCCTGATAAGTGAACTTTGCAAGAGATGTATCCTGCGTATTCGTGGTTTGATCATGCATGCTCCAAATCGCAGAGCTGGTGTCCGACAAATTCGGGTTGAGCCAGTGCCAAACCCCAAAAATCACCTGACCGTCTTCATCCAGCAATTCCAACTTCGCGCGGTTGTTGTTGTTCATCGTGGTGCCCGCGCCTGCAAGCCCACGATCCTCCAGCCCCATCTTGGCCTTTAGGACCAGCTTGCCCGAGGCCGCTTCCGCCAGGTCTTTCTCCATCGCAACGCTGGAAGCAAAGCGCGGATTGGCACCGACATTGCCCTGTATCAAAATGCTGGCAACCCCGTCTGCCGCTGTCGCTTCAGCGGCGTCAAAGCCATTCCCCTCAATGCCGGTCTTGGTAACATTCCATCCATCCAGGGTATCAAATTGTTCGTTAAATACTGTGGTGGTCTGAGTTTCCGCTGCTGCAATGTTCCAGACGGACAGTGCGAGCAGGAAACTCAGAACCAGACTGATATATTTTTTCATGCGTCAGCCCTCCTCTACCGTACTGCAACGATGCTGCTGATCTGATAATTTCTCTTACCAATAAAGATCTGCATCGCATCTTCGCCAAACTCGCGGTACGGTGCCAATTCATCAATGGTAATCGGCGTAATGGTCTCTTTGTAGGTATCAATGAGATAAATGACGGGTGTTTCGGTGCTCTCAACGGTAAAGTCGAGGCGGTCCGAACCATCCCCTGTGAGACTTACACCAAAGGTATTGACCTCCGTATTGGTATCAACAGAAAGTTCTTCCCGCTGCAGGGTATACAGCGTCCCAAAGATACGCTCCTTGCCGTTTCGAACATCCCGGTGGAACGGCTCCACGTCGCTGCCGATGTGCTCCACAAACTCAATGTTGTCAATAACACCCTGGGAATTCACGCTGTAGTAGATCACATCTCCAAACCGCATAGACTCCGCATACTCACCAACCGCAGCGCTGTCTTTTGCATACAGCTTTTTCTGTTCACCGTTGTTATATAAGGTAATAGACCAAACTTCTTCGTCGTCTAGCATCATGCGGCTGACCGACTGTACCACAGAGGCCTTGGTAGACTTGGTGATCACACCCGGCTCGTCGATCTGCATCTCCTCATGCAGAACCGCCGCCCGCGCAATCTTGGTGTCAGGATCAATGTCATATCCAATCATTGTGTATTGGGAAGTACCTTCCAGGGTCAAAAGGGTATAATAATCATCATCCGCAGCGCCTGCATTGGTAGGAATACACATGATATTGGTATTCTCGTCCACATAGAACAGACCGCCAAACGACTTGATATCGGGATTAAACGCGACATCCCGCATGGGCTGTGTCGTGCGCAGCGTCTCAATCTTACGGATTTCATCACCCACGGACGTAAAGGAGACGACTTGTCCCGTTAGCGCCGCTTCCCGTTCCTCCCGCGTTAGCCTTTCTCCATTCACCCTGACTTCGGCGGGCAGATTATACACAGCGATCGCCTCGTTGCCGATGCTGTAACGCGGGTCATCGCCTGCATTTTCTTTCTCCAACTCGGTGATGCGTCCACCGGTGACAATCTTTAGTTTCAGTTCGTCGCCCAGCGCAGTGACACCCGTCGTTGCAGTGACATAGCCATAGTTTTTGCTCTCGCCTGTCTCCTCAAAGCCTACAATTTTGCCATATGCATCAATGATGTAATTGCCCAGTGCATTGAGGCTGACCGTCAGCATATCTTCGCCCGACGCGTCCTTACCAATCCGATACTCCTCCCCTTCCAGGATGACATACCGTTCGGTGATCTCCGAGATGGTGCCATAGATTTTCTCCTTGGACACCATGACGGTGAGGTTCTGGCTGTCTAGATCCCCAACTACCGTGATTGCGTCATAGGGCACAACATCCGCAAGCTCCATAGGCTCGCCTTCTGCATCCACAAGGGTGCACTCATAGTCGTTGTCCGCCTTGGACAGGGCGATGTTGTTCCGGCCACGATAGGTCTGACCGTCC
>CALYAO010000013.1 GCA_944393605.1 uncultured Clostridia bacterium | reverse complement strand
AAACAAAACGGCTCCGTCAGCTCTTTGGTACACCGCGCACACAGGACCATAAACTGGCCCGAAACCGTCCCCGTCAGCTCCAGCGCACCGCCGACATTCTCCAGCTGCGCTTTGACCTGAACAGGCTGGTCAAAGACCGGCCCCGCATCAGAAAGCCGCAAATGATCCAAATCACAGGATCCTTCAATCGGAAGCACGGCGCCCTCGTTTTTCAGCACCGGAAGCAGATCCACGACCATTTTTTGCACCCCTCACAAAAACACAAATTATATTATATCGACATCCGTGCCGCTTGTCAAGCAATATCTTTCAAAAATTCACAATTTTCCTGCTACACAGGCCGAAAATCAGCCAAGCAGTTTTTCGGTTTCCAGCGCAATGGTCAGCTCCTCATTGGTGGGAACCACAACCAGCTTTACCTTGGAAGAATCCTTGCTCACAACGCGTTCTTCCCCGCGCACTTTGTTCTTTTCTTCGTCAATCTCAATGCCCATGAATTCCATGCCGCGCACAAGCTCCACACGCATCGCAGCGTTGTTCTCGCCCACGCCAGCTGTGAAGACGACCACATCCAGGCCGCCCATGATGGAAGCATACAGCCCAATGTACCGCTTGACGCTGTATACAAACATGTCCTGCGCGAGCTGCGCCCGCTTGTTGCCCTCTGCTGCGGCCTTCTCCACATCGCGGAAGTCACTTGACACGCCCGAAATCCCCAGAACGCCGCTCTTTTTATTGAGCATGTCGTTCACTTCCTGCATGGTCATATGTTCCTTCTCCATGAGGAAGGGAATGATCGCGGGATCAATCAGGCCCGAACGGGTCCCCATGATGACGCCCGCAAGCGGCGTAAAGCCCATGCTGGTATCAATGGATTTGCCATCCTTGATGGCGGTGACCGACGCACCGTTCCCCAGATGCATGGTTACAATCTTGAGGTCCTCTACGGGTTTACCCAGAATCTCAGCTGCGCGGCGAGACACATAGTAGTGGGAAGTCCCGTGGAAGCCATACTTACGAATCTTGTACTTCTCATACAGCTCATACGGAATCGCATACAGATATGCCTCGGGCGGCATGGTCTGATGGAACGCGGTATCAAAAACTGCCACCATGGGCACGCCCGGCATCGCCGTCTCACACGCTTCAATCCCAATGAGATTCGCCGGGTTGTGCAGCGGGGCGAGGTCCACACAGTCCTCAATGGCCTTTTTCACTTCGTCGTCGATAATAACCGCGCTGCTGAAGTACTCCCCGCCATGCACCACACGGTGCCCCACGGCGCTGATCTCGCTCATGTCCGCGATGACGCCGTGTTCCGGGTCGGTGAGCGCGGACAGAACGAGCTTGATGGCGTCCGCATGATTCTTCATGGGCTGCTCCACCACCAGCTCGCTCTTACCCGTCTGCTTGAGCCGGGAGCCGCTGATGCCAATGCGCTCACACTGCCCCTTCGCCATGACACCTCTGGTGTCCATGTCGATGAGCTGATACTTGAGCGAAGAGCTGCCCGCGTTGATAACCAAAACCTTCATGTTCTGTTTCCCCCTTACAGTTGTATGCCGCCCGGCAATCACCCGGCGGAGCTTTCATCCATTTACAATGGATGGCATCGATTCATAGCCATTTGTTAAGCCAAACAGGATTGCAAGACGTCTCTGGGCGCCTCGCATCACAGATGGATCAAGCGACACAGAAGACGCATCCGCCCGGTTTAGCCCTGGTTCTGCGCCTGTACACAGGTGATGGCGCAGACGCCCACGATATCCTCCGCGCTGCAGCCGCGGGACAGGTCGTTGACGGGCTTTGCGATCCCCTGCGTGATGGGGCCGTATGCCTCCGCCTTGGCCAGGCGCTCGGTCAGCTTGTATGCGATGTTGCCGCAGTTGAGGTCGGGGAACACCAAGACATTTGCCGTCCCAGCGATATCCGAACCCGGCGCCTTGGACTTGCCGATGGCAGGCACCATCGCCGCATCCGCCTGGAGTTCACCGTCCAGCTTGAGATCGGGGCGCTTTTCCTTGGCCAGCTTGGTCGCCAGCTGCATCTTGTCAACCAGCTCGCTCTTGGCGCTGCCATAGGTGGAATAGGACAGCATGGCGATCCGAGGTTCCGCCTCAATCAGCGTCTCAAATGACTTGGCCGAGGAGATGGCAATCTCCGACACCGCATCCGCATCGGGATTCTCGTTGAGGCCTGCATCCGCATAGATAAACGTACCATGCTCGCCATACTCACAGTTGGGCACCACCATGACGAAGAACGCAGAGACCAGCTTGGTGCCCGGCGCGGTCTTTAGGATCTGCAGGCAGGGACGCAGCACGTTTGGCGTGGAGTTCACCGCACCCGCAACCATGCCGTCCGCCAGGTTTTCCTTGACCATCATAACGCCAAAGTACAGGACGCTCTTCATGGTCTCCAGCGCCTTTTCGGGGGTCATCCCCTTGTTCTTTCTCATCTCATAGAACTTGTCCGCAAACGCCGTCAATTTGTCCGACTTTTCGGGGTCGATGATGGTGGCGCGGCTGATATCCAGCCCTTCGGAGAGCGCCTTGATCTTGTCCTCATTGCCCAGGAGGATGATATCGGCGATGCCCTCTTTTAAGATCATGTCTGCCGCCTTGACGGTACGCAATTCCTCGCCCTCTGCGAGCACGATGGTCTTTTTGTCCGCTTTGGCGCGCTCTTTGATCCGATCCAAGAATTTACTCATTTGCTGTCCACTCCTTATTCTTTGTTACATGCAAGTATCATCAAACAACTTATATATTATATCGCAACCGCGGGGCATGTGACAAGCCCCACGCGGCACATTTTTACCGTTTTATGCTCAGTTTATCCAGATTGCACATTTATTATACAATTCCAGCAAAAAATGCACAAAACCGACCCTATGCCAAAAATTCATAGAGATACCCCTTGCGGGCGATCATCTCATCCACCCGGCCGATGTATTCTATGATGTCCTTGACATTAAACACCCGCTCAATGCGGTCTCCCCGCACCAGCTTGGTCACCCCGCCGCACCCGATCGACAGGATGGTCTGGATCTCCTCCATGATGAACACGTTGTACCGCCCCTCGGTCCCAGGGAGGGCAAATCCGACGTTCTCCATATCTCCCAGGATATTTTTTTGACGGTACAGATAGTACGGTGCATAGCCCTCTGCGGCCAGCTTTTCATAGCTGTACCCAATCATGTCCCGCACCACTTGGCCTTCGGTGATGGGAAGGCAATTGTCCCGCCCGCCCATGTCCGCCGCGCGCTTGATGCACATGGTATGTACCGTGATATTCTCGGGCGCCAGGCCGCACACCGTGTCCAGCGAATACCGAAACTGTTCCGCCGTCTCCTCGGGCAGCCCCGCGATGAGGTCCATATTGATGCAGGAAAATCCCACTTCGCGGGCCAGCGCATAGGCATCGGTCACCTGTTCCACCGTATGCCGGCGGCCAATGAGGTCCAGCGTCCGCTGGTGCATGGTCTGCGGGTTGATGCTGATACGGTCCACACCGCACCGTTTGAGCGCCCGCAGCTTGTCCCGCGTGATGGTGTCGGGCCGCCCCGCCTCCACCGTATACTCCACGACATGAGACAGGTCAAAATGGCAGGAGAGGTCATACAGCAGATCGTCCAGCTGCGCAGCGGACAGCGTGGTTGGCGTTCCGCCGCCGAAATAGACGTTTTTGATGCACAGCCCCAGGTCTTTTGCGATCTTCGCCGCCGCCGCAATCTCTTTTTTCAGCGCATCCAAGTAGGGTTCCACGTATTTTGCCATGCGCCCCACCGCGGCCGACACAAAGGAGCAGTATGCACACCGGGTCGGGCAAAACGGGATGCCGACATACAGGCTGATGTCTTTGGCATCCGCGCCCGCCATGAGCGCCATCTCTTTTTTTGCGATGGCCATGGCAACGTCGATCTTCTCGTCCCACAGCCCATGCTCCTGTCGCATGATACGGCGGATTTCGGGTTCAGAAACGCCCTCCCCCAGCAGTTTGGTAAAATGCTTGACGGGCCGGATGCCCGTAAAGCCGCCCCATGGCAATCCCTCATTCATTCGCATCGCAGAACCTTTCATACTCGTAATATTCGCTGTGCTGCCGCTCATAGCCAATGGTGGTCGCCGGCCCGTGGCCGGGATAGACCCGCACCGCATCGGGCAGCACCAGCAGCTTGTCCCGGATGGAGCGCACCAGCGCCCCCAGATTCCCCGTCGGCAGGTCGGCGCGGCCGATGGCCCCGCGGAACATCGTATCCCCCGAAAACAGCACGTCTCCGCACAGCAGGCAGATGCCCCCCTTGGTGTGCCCCGGGGTATGGATCACGCGGAACGCATCCGCCCCGCTTTGCAATACATCCCCCTCGTCCAGCAGGCGGTCGGGCGGCTTGGGCACAAAGCCGCGCACAAAGTCATCGGAGACGTTGCTGCGGTTGTCCGCATACACGTCTGCCTCCTCCCGGCCCATGCAAAGCGGCGCGCCAAAGTGCGCACACACCGCCGCCGCACCGCCGATGTGATCATAGTGTGCATGGGTGAGCACCACATAGGCGATGGTATAGCCCTTTTGCTCCACCACGCCGATGAGCTGCTGTGCATTGCCGCCCGGGTCAATCATCAGCAGCCCTTTCGGGTCGCCGGCCAGATAACAGTTGACGCCCAGCGGCCCCACTTCATAGCTTTCCAGTATCATACAGGCACCTCGCTACCAGTTTTTTCGTGTTTTCATCTTACCACAGATGCCTGCAAAATGCAAGAGGCGGATGGATGCGTGCCGCCCGGCATGCAGCATTGCCAGCTCGGCGCTTCCGCCGACATGCGCCGGGTGGCGCATGCCAGTTTCCTGCATCCACAGCGCCATCAAAAAAGGCCGCCTTGGCGGCGGCCCGTTTTGTTAGGATGCGTTTCCCAGCAGGAAACACTTGGTGATTTTGGCAAACATTTGAAATACATTGATGCGCAGGACATCCTCTGCCGCGACCAGGTCACAGGTTCCAATCTGCTCCTCTCCCAGGTAAAAAGCGACCTCGCCCACCTTATCCCCCTTGGTGACGGGCGCTTCCACCGATTCGGGCAGCGTCACCCGTTTTTCCACATCGGCAGCCTTCCCCTTCTCCACCAGGATGGACTGCGCGCCGGCGGCCTCCAGCTGCAGCGTTTCCGCCGCCCCTTTGTGCACCGTCACCGGCGACAGGTCCTCACTGCTGATGGCGTTGTTCGCGATGGCATAGTTGGCAAAGCCATAGTCCAGCAATTTTTTGGCATCGTTAAACCGATCCTGGGAGGTCTCCGCCCCCATGATCACCGCGATGAGGTCCATGTTGTCCCGCCGCGCCGTCGCGGACACGCAAAACTTCGCGTTGCCTGTGGAGCCCGTCTTGAGCCCCGTCGCGCCATTATAGAACCGAATGAGCTTGTTGGTGTTGGCAAGGCCAAACTTGCCGTCCCGCAGGCTGTCCATCCAGATGGTCGTAAACTCCAGGATGGTGGGATGTGTCAGCAGTTCCCGGGACATGAGGGCAATATCATGCGCCGAGGTGAGATGGCCATCCGCATCCAGCCCGTTGCAGTTGACAAAGTTGGTATCCTGCATGCCCAGCGCCTTGGCGCGCTCGTTCATCATGCCCACAAACGCCTCGGCGCTGCCCGCAATGTGCTCCCCCAGGGCCGCAGCCGCATCGTTGCCCGACGCCACCGCCACCGCCTTTAGCATATCCCGGACACTCATCTGTTCTCCGGGCTCCAAATAGACCTGGGAGCCGCCCATGCCGCACGCATACTCGCTTGCGGTCACCATATCCTCCATCTGGATCTTGCCGCTGTCGATGGCTTCCATGGTGAGCAGCATGGTCATGACCTTGGTGACGCTCGCAGGCGGGCGCCGGTCATGGCTGTTCTTTTCATATAAAATCTGCCCCGTGCTGGCCTCCATGAGCACAGCGGAAGGCGCGGTGATCTCGGGCGCCGCCACCGCCGCTTGCGCGGGCAGGGATAGGCTGCAAACCAGCAGCATAACGGTCAGCAAACTGACGAATTTTTTCATAATCCAACCTCCATTTTCTTCGCAATCCACGGTTGGTATTATGTTATGCAGTTTTTATGGATTCATGCCACCCCAGCCGCCGCATGCACAAAAATCCGCCGATTTTTTCAGCATACTTTCTGATGCAGCAATTGCCAAAGCGCTGCTGTCTTTGACTCATGGCGCAGAAAGCGCCCTTCGTGCACCTTGGCCTTCCGTTTCTTTGAAAAAGGATCAAAAACACACCGAATATGCCGCCATAGACCCATCGGGCAGCCCGCCGCAAGGTGCTGCTCGCCGCAATGCGGTCGGTCCCGCGCCCGCATCGTCCCATGTTACGCATTGGAATCCGATCCGTTTCCAAATCCTTTGCCAAAACCCATCCTTACTTATAAAACATCTCTGCCCGCACCTGCTGGGCGACCTCTTTCTTGCCCAGCGCGGTGGCGATGGCCTCCGCAAAGTCCACTGCCGTCCCCGCCGCCTTGGAGGTGATGATATTGCCGTCCCGAACGGCCTTCTCGGTGGTCATGATCGCCCCCGTGAGCTCCCGCTCAAATCCGGGGTAACAGGTCGCATTTTTGTTGCGCAACAGCCCCAGTTTGCCCAGCACCGACGGCGCCGCACAGATGGCCGCCACCCAGTCCCCCCGGCCGCATGCTGCCTGCACCAGATCGGTCACCCACGTGCTGTCTCCCAGGTTCCGCGTCCCCGGCATGCCGCCGGGCAGGATGACGCACGTCACATCATCGGGACGAACGTCCCACATCTCCAAGTCACATACCACCGGGATGCCATGCGCCCCCGTCACGGTCTTGCCGCCGTTTGTCACCGAAACGGTCTGCACCGGAATGTCACACCGCCGCAGAAAATCCACCGTCGTGATCGCCTCAATCTCCTCAAATCCTTCCGCCAGCAAAAGTATGGTCATATTTGCCGCTCCTTTCCCCTGTTGCATTTTGATCCCAATTCCGCTATCATGTATATCATACCTGTTTTGATGGAAAATAGCAAGTGGCAAATGATTTGCACGAAAGGAGGCCCCCGCTGTGATTGTATTGGTAGACGCCCGGTATATAGAACGATTCGGGCCGCCCCTCGCCCGGCTGGGCCACGTCGCCCTGCCCTCTGTGCCATGCAGTGCCCTGCCCGAACCCGAGGCATATCACCCCGACATGACCGTGTTTGCCGCCGGCGCGAAAACTGTCATCGCGGAGCCCACCGTGTTTTCCCGGTACCGCACCCTTTTGGGCGAAAAAGGGATAAAAGTCGTACAAGGGGAGACGGTGCTCTCCCGTAACTACCCAAGCTGTGTCGCATATAATGTATTGACGGCAGGCGGGTATGCCTTCCACAAGGCGGGCTGTACCGATCCCGTCGTGCTGGCCGTGTTGGAAGAAGCTGGAAAAACACTGCTTCCCACCCGCCAGGGGTATGCCCGGTGTGCTGCCTGCACGGCGGCGGGCGGCCTCATCACGGCCGATCGGGCCATTTTGCGCACCGCGCGGGAAGCGGGCCTGCCCGTCCTCCCCATCCGCCCGGGGCACGTGTCCCTGCCGGGGTATGACACGGGGTTTTTGGGCGGCGCGTCGGGCGATGACGGGCAGGGCACCCTGCTGTTTGCGGGAAACGTCGCCCTTCACCCCGACCATGCGGCCATCTGCGCGTTTTTACATACGCGGGGCGTTACGCCCGTCAGCCTAGATGATGGCCCGCTCACCGACGTGGGTTCCCTGCTTATGCTGGGCTGACGCGCATTCCAAAGATGCTTGTTTGTTTGAATAGAT
>CALYAO010000012.1 GCA_944393605.1 uncultured Clostridia bacterium | reverse complement strand
GGGAGCGGGGCATCACCATCAAGGCCCGCGCCGTCCGGCTTAAGTATCAGGCAAAGGATGGGAAGGAATATATCTTAAACCTCATCGATACGCCGGGGCACGTGGACTTTAACTATGAGGTGTCCCGGTCTCTGGCTGCGTGCGAGGGCGCGATCCTCATTGTGGATGCCGCACAGGGCATCGAGGCGCAGACGCTCGCCAATACTTACCTGGCGGTGGAGCATGACCTGGAGATCATGCCGGTTATCAACAAGATTGACCTGCCCGCCGCGCAGCCCGATATGTGCGTGGAGGAGATTGAAAACGTGATTGGCATCGAAGCGCAGGATGCGCCCCGCATTTCCGCCAAAAACGGCATCGGCATCGAGGAGGTCCTAGAGCAGATTGTCGCCAAGATCCCTGCACCGAGCGGGGATGAGAACGCCCCCCTGCAGGCGCTCATCTTTGACAGCTATTATGATGCCTACAAGGGCGTTATCATCTACTTCCGCGTCAAGGAGGGGACGGTGCGCCGCGGCGACCGCATCCGTCTCATGGCGACGGAGAAGGAGTTTGACGTGGTGGAGCTGGGGTATCTGCACCCGTCGGGCTTTTTGAAGGCAGACAGCCTGTCGGCCGGCGAGGTGGGGTATTTAACCGCCGCCATCAAGAATGTCAAGGATGCGCGCGTGGGGGATACGGTGACGCTGGCATCCCGCCCGGCGGAGGCGCCGCTGGCGGGGTATAAGAAGGTCAACCCCATGGTGTTCTGCGGCATCTATCCGGCGGACGGCGCGCGGTATGAGGATCTCCGGGAGGCGCTCGCGCGGCTCCAGCTCAATGACGCGGCGCTGGTGTTTGAACCCGAGACCTCCGTTGCCCTGGGCTTTGGCTTCCGGTGCGGGTTCCTGGGGCTGCTGCACATGGAGATCATCCAGGAACGGCTGGAGCGGGAGTACAATCTGGACCTTGTGACCACTGCGCCCAGCGTTATCTATAAGGTGACCAAGACGGACGGGACGGTACTGGACATTGCCAATCCCACCAACCTGCCCGACCCATCTCATATTGACCATATGGAAGAGCCCATGGTGGAGGCCTCCATCATGGTGCCGACGGAATTTATGGGCAACATCATGGAGCTGTGCCAGGACCGGCGGGGGACCTACCTCAATACGACATATATCGACACGGGCCGTGCACAGCTGCACTATCGGCTGCCCCTAAATGAGATCATCTACGACTTTTTTGACGCGCTCAAGTCCCGCACCCGCGGGTATGCCTCTTTGGACTATGAGCTGTGCGGGTACCAGCAGTCCAATCTGGTCAAGCTGGACATTCTGCTAAACGGAGAGATGGTGGACGCGCTGTCTTTTATCGTGCATGCGGACAAGGCATATGCGCGCGGACGGCGGATTGCGGAGAAGCTCAAAGAGGCCATTCCGCGTCAGTTGTTTGAAATCCCCATCCAGGCGGCCATCGGCGGCAAAATCATCGCGCGAGAGACCGTAAAAGCGCTGCGGAAAGACGTTTTGGCCAAGTGCTATGGCGGGGATATCACGCGCAAGAAAAAGCTGCTGGAAAAGCAAAAAGAGGGCAAAAAACGCATGCGCCAAGTGGGCAGCGTGGAGGTGCCGCAGGAGGCATTTATGTCGGTGCTGAAGCTGGATGACTAAATGACGCCCCGCCCGCGGAAAGCGGGGCGGTTTTGGGAGGCTTACATATGAAAACAGGGCTATATATCCATCTCCCGTTCTGTCGGCAGCGGTGCCGGTACTGTGATTTTACCACCTTTGCGGACCAATACGACAAAGTGGAGGCGTATGTGAAGGCACTCTTGCAGGAGATGGACGGATACCGCGGCGAGGCGATTGACACCATCTACTTGGGCGGCGGGACGCCATCCACCCTCACAGAGGCGCACATCGGCGCAATTTTAGAAGGCGTTCGGGAACGCTTTGACGTGGACAAAGACAGTGAGATTACCATGGAGATGAATCCGTCCAGCATGTCGCCCGACTACCTTGCGGCCATCCGGGAGCTGGGAGTCAACCGGGTCAGCATCGGCGTGCAGTCTCTGCACGACAGCGAGCTCACGGCGCTGGGCCGCCTGCATGACCGGGCGCAGGCGCTAAAGAGCATCCAGTGGGCACAGGAGGCAGGATTTTCCAATATCAGCGTGGATGTGATGTTTGGCCTGCCCGATCAAACGTTTGATAGCTTTCTGGAGACCTGCTATGAGGTGGCCAACCTCGGCATTCAGCACATCTCCTGCTATGCGCTGACGCTGGAGAGCGGGACGCCGATGTACAAAGACAACATGAACGGCAAGCTGAACATGCCGGGCGAAGAAGCTGAGCGGGCCATGTTTGAGAGTGCCGTGGAGCTGTTCACGCAGCACGGATTCCAGATGTATGAGATCTCCAATTTTGCCAAGCAGGGATATCGGTCGCGGCATAATGTAAAATACTGGAAACGTGTGTCTTATATTGGGATTGGCGTCGCGGCGCACTCACTCTATCATGAGACGCGGTATGGTAACCCTGAGACCATGGAGGAGTATTTTAAGATGGTCAAGGAGGGCCGCAATCCGTTTGATATCGTGGAATTGGACGAGCGGGACATGCAGAACGAGTTCTTGTTTTTGGGGCTCCGCATGAATGAGGGGATCGACGTTGCGGAGTTCAAAGAGAAGTTTGGCAAGGATATTTTCGATGAATTTGGCAAGACCATCCAGTGGTATACCAACCTCAAGATGATGACGTCAAGCGCGGGCCGTATCCGGCTCACGCTCAAGGGCATGAACGTTTCCAATTCCATCTTCACCAGTCTGTATAATTGACAGGAGGGACAAAGGAGGCGCGGTATGGCGGTTCGGGTCAACAACATCATATTGCCGCTGGACGCCTCTTTGGAGGACGTGCGGGAGCGTGCCGTTGCCGCGTTGCATGGGACGGGCGGAGAGGTGCTGTCTTTCCGGGTTGCCAAGCAGTCGGTGGATGCGCGGCACGGCGTTCGCTTTCTCTATGGCGCGGAGCTCACGTTGTCTGACGAGGCACATGTGCGGGAGAACGCCAACGTCCGGCGGGTGGATTATGCGCGGGAGCCGCTCATGCGGGGCACGGAGCCCATGCAGCATCGGCCTGTCGTGGTGGGAACGGGCCCGGCGGGTCTGTTTGCCGGGCTCACGCTGGCACGGCAGGGGTATGCCCCCCTGCTGCTGGAGCGGGGCAGCGATGTGGACCGCCGTATGCAGCGGGTGGCCGCCTTTTGGCAGGGCGGTCCGCTTGACCCTGGGACCAACGTCCAGTTTGGAGAGGGCGGCGCCGGGACCTTTTCGGACGGCAAGCTCACCACCCGCACCAGTGACCCCCGTCAGCGGGATATTTTGGCGGATTTTCACCGCTCTGGAGCGCCCGACGAGATCCTGTATAAGGCCAAGCCACACATTGGGACGGATATCCTAAAAACCCTGGTGAAGCGCATGCGGGAGGAGATCGTGCGGCTGGGGGGCGAGGTGCGGTTTGAGACCGCGCTCACCGGGCTTGTCATCCGGGATGGATGCCTTGCGGGCATTGCTCTGTCGGATGGCAGCAGCATTCCCTGTGATGCGCTGGTGCTGGCCATTGGGCACAGTGCGCGGGATACCTATCAGATGCTGCTGGAGAGCGGCGTGCACATCGCGCAGAAGGCGTTTTCCATCGGCGCCCGCATAGAGCACCGGCAGGCCGATATCGATGCGGCGCGGTATGGCCGGTATGCGGGGCACCCCGCGCTGGGCGCCGCGGATTACCAGCTCTCCTGCCGCGTAAACGGGCGGGCATGCTACTCGTTCTGCATGTGCCCGGGCGGCCGCGTGGTGGCGTCCGCGAG
>CALYAO010000011.1 GCA_944393605.1 uncultured Clostridia bacterium | reverse complement strand
TCCATTAGTACCGGGGAAATCCGGTGAACCGGGACACTTCCGAAATCGCCGGATTCATGCGGGTTTGCGGGGTATCGGAGCGGCGGGGTGAAACACCATTTCGAGTCGTTCTCGTTATGACCACTTCGATACGTCTCCGTATATGTCAGCCCGCCGTTTTTTCCTGCCTTTTTTCGGTGAAAAAGGGCTTTGGAGAGAACTGACGGAAAGAACAGCAAATTATTCAGTTTTTCGAACCGGGTAAAACCTGCATGGTTACAAGGTTTTTGGTGGACGAAACGGACAGCTTCCCGCAAGATTTCGAGTCGCGCTCGTTATGACCTCTTCGATACTTCTCCGGGTATATCTTAACTGCTTACAAAATTTTAAGCTCGATCTGCAAGTTGCAGATTTTTGGAAACTTTTTTTGGAAACAGTTAAAAACAATGCTATTCAGTTTTCATGCAAACCCAGTCACAATGCGGTTTGCAGCGGTTTAGAGCCCCACTAACTCTACTGGATTTCGAGTCAGTCCCGTTATGACCACTTCGATACCGCTCCTTATACAATTTACGAACGCAACTTATTATACCACAGTTGTTGGCAAAATGCAAAAGGTTTTTTGAAAAAATTGCAATGAGCGGCTGCCCAGGCTATAGGGCAGCCGCTTTATGCTGTCATCGGGGAAAAATATAGCTGCCGGGTGCGAGATCTTCCTCCCGCCCATCCATGCGCAAAACTGCGGGTACAGGTGTTTGTATGGTCAGCTTGTCCGCATCCCATTTCACTACAATATCCCGGTGACGTGCTTTGACCCAGCCGACATCGGGCAGAAAATGCGGCTGTATGATCACCTCTGAGAATCCGGGCTTCGCGGGCCGAATCCCGGCCAAATAGCGGTAGAACCACAGCTCCACCTCACTATACATATGGTGCAGCAGGGAATTCTCCATGCCCCAGTCCTCACACAGCGTCGTCATACCGCTGTTGATCCAATGGGCATAGCTGGGGTAGGTCGGGTTGGTGACCATGCGGTAGAGGACGTCGTCATATCCATATTCTGCCAGCGCGGAGAAGATGTATTTGGCCCCCAAGATGCCGCAGTCGATGTGATACCCGTTGTCCCGGACCAGCTCGGCCAGCCGTTTGGCCGCGGCAGGGCACTCGTCGGGGTCATACAGCCCCTGATAGATGCCGCATGCGGTGGCGGTCTGTCCGCCGTTGTCAATGACCCCATCCCGCAGAAAGCGGGCACGGAATTTGGATCGGATCTGTTCGGCCAAGCTGGCATAGGGCGCCGCGTCTTCGCCAAGGAGTGCGGCACACGCCGCCATGGTCTTGGCAAACACATAGTAGTAAGCCGTATCCGTGACCGCGGTGTCACAGACGTCGGTCTCCTTGGGTGCACACCAGTCCCCCAGCCCGAAGCATACGATGTCGTCTTCGGCCATGGAAGCGATGAAGTCCATGTATCGCTGCATGCTCTGCCAGCATTGCCAGATGGCAGTCATGTCACCCGTGTATTGATAGACATAGTGGGGGATCAGGATGAGCGCGGCATCCCATGCGGGCCCGCTGCCCCAGTCATAGCCCCAGCCGCCGGTGGGCACGATGCCGGGGATTTGGCCGCTGGGCCGCTGGGCATCCCGGATATCCGCCAGCCACTTTTGATAGCTGGCATTCATGTCGTAATTCATGAGGGACTGCTCGGCCGACAGGCAGGCATCTCCCGTCCATCCGTTTTGTTCCCGGTGGGGGCAATCGGTCGGGATGCCGTGGAAGTTGCACAGCGTGGACCAGCGGGTGGCGCTATGGATGCGGTTTAGCATGTCGCAGCCACAGGAGAATTCCCCGATGATGGGCAGGTCGGTATGGACCACCATGCCTTCCAGCGAGAATTTCGCAGGCGCACCGGTCACCTCGACATAACGAAAGCCGTGATAGGCAAAACGCGGATGCCAACGTTCGGTCTTGCCGCCCCGCAGGATATAGCGGTCCTGATGGGGCGCCGTGTGATTGAACCGATTGATATTGTCAGCGTCGATGGAACCGTCCGCTCCCAGCCGTTCCGCATAGGTTAGGATGATCTCTTGGCCGGCCGGGCCGCGCGTTGTAATTTGCACCCAGCCGCTGATGTTCTGCCCCAGGTCATAGAGCGAGTCGCCGATTTTTTTGGCGGGCAGGGTCTGTGTCACTCGGATGGGCGGCATGTTGGCCTCCTGCAGAAGTCCACCCGGCGCACGGCACACGGCGACATGCTGCCAGCCGCTGTCGTCAAAGGGGAGGGTGGTCCAGCCGTTGGGTTCTAATCGGGCATCAAAGTGCTCGCCGCACCGCGCATGGTTAAAGGTGATGGGGCCATCGGCCCAGACAAAGGACGTATCCGAGACCACGGTGCGGCATGTGCCGTCTGAAAAGGTGATGTCCAGCTGCATCAGGAGCTTGGGATGATGCCGCCAGGGGGCCTTTTCAAAATCCCAGGTGGCGGCGATGTCGTTGTACATCCCGTTTCCAAGCATAGCGGCAAAGACATTCTCCCCGCGGCGGAGCAATGCCGAGACGTCGTAGACAGAATAGTAAACCGTTTTGTCGTACTGGCTGTATGGCGTGGTCAGGACATCGGTTGTGGCGGACTGCCCATTGATGTAATATTCTCCCAGGCCGAGTCCACATACCGCCAACGAGCCCCGAACAGGCTGTTTGTCCAACACGAACCGGCCGCGCAGCAGCGGCGCGCCTTCCCCGAATTCCGCGGGGCCATCCGCCCCGGGTGGTTGCCATCCGATCCATTTTGCGTGTTCAAACATGGCTGTGCCTCCCTTCAGTTGGCAACATGATAGCACACCCAGGCCAAAAAGTCAAGAAAATGCAGCAGCCGTCCCAGTTGGTCAGACGGGGACGGCTGCATATGAAAAATAAGAAATGGGGGAGGCGATGTTATTTGGGTATGATAATGGTATATTCCAGGTGGTCGCCGCAGTCTTTGGAGCTGGCCTTGGCCTGGATACCTGCACTGAGCATCATGTCGACCGCCTGCTTGATGGTGTTGGTGAAGATGCGGATGTCTTTGCATTGGTAAACGCGCTTTTTCTTGGTGCCCTCTTTTTCGGTGGCGCCCTTTTGCAGGTATTGGTCAATGTAGGCTTCGGTTTCTTTGACGTTTAAGTGCTTTTCCACCACTGCATGCAGCACTTCCAGCGTCTGCACCTCGTTCTCCAGCCGCAGCAGCGCACGGGCATGCCGCTCGGACAGGCCGGTGGACAACAGTGCGTCTCGGACAATGGGGGAGAGCTTTAGCAGCCGGAGTTTGTTGGCGATGGTGGACTGCTTTTTTCCGAGCTTGTCCGCCAGCTCCTCCTGCGTCATGTGGTGGGTGCCGATAAGGCGCGCATAGCCATCCGCTTCCTCCATGTAATTGAGGTCTTCCCGCTGGAGATTCTCCAGCAGCGCCAGCATGGCGGAGTTTTCGTTGTCCACATCCACCACAATGGCGGGGATGTGTGTCAGGCCGGCCATCTTGCTGGCACGAAGCCGGCGCTCGCCCGCGATGAGTTCAAAAAAGTTGGGCCCCACCTTGCGGACGGTGATGGGCTGCATGACCCCAAAGTTTAAAATGGATTGGCTGAGTTCTGCCAGTGCGGAATCCGTAAAGGTGCGCCGTGGTTGGTTGGGATTGGATTTGATGCACCCAATGGGCAGGCTCACGATTTTGGTGGTTCGGTCCAGCACGCCTTCGGTCTCGTTGGTCGGTTTTAAGATGGCTCGCAGTTCCATGGATGGTATCCTCCTATGTAATCTGGCCTCCATCTGGCACTACCGCTTCAGGATGCCGCACCCATAATATACCATAAATTGGAAAGAAAGGGAAGAAAAACCGTTCGACGGTTTTTCTTCCCTTTCTCTGTTTTCCTGGTGAATCTGCCATCACTTTATGGGAGATTTTGTTATTTTTGCAAATTGCCTGGGGTATTTTGCCGGGGTCTGTCGAACTTTTTTTATCATAATAAGCTGATGCTGCAGGTCCGACTGGGGCAGGTGCACAGGCACCGTCTCCGCCAACTTGCCGCCCAGCACATGGATGGTGGGCTGGGCCTCGGCCAACTCCTCCGCCATGTCGGGCCCCTTGTATGCGATAAACAGCCCGCCCGTCTTTACATAGGGCAGGCACAGCTCGCACAGCACCCGCAAGTTTGCCACCGCACGGGACACCGCCACGTCGAAGGCCTCGCGGAGCTGGGGATCCCGCCCCCCTTCCTCCGCCCGCTTGTGCAGCAGGGTGACATCCGAAAGAGACAAGGTGCGCGTCACTTCCTCCAAGAAGAGCAGGCGTTTGTTCAAGCTGTCCAGCAGCGTGACAGACAGGTCGGCCCGTGCGATTTTGAGGGGCAGGCCCGGAAATCCTGCACCCGTCCCAACATCCACCACCCGCGCACCCTGCGCAAGATACTTTGCTGCGGCGAGGCTATCCAAAAAGTGCTTGGTGATGACCTCCTGCGGCTCGGTGATGGCGGTCAGATTCATTTTCTCGTTCCATTCCGCCAGCAGCGCCTGATAGGTCAAGAATTGGGTGACTTGCTGCGCTGACAACGGCACGTCGAGCTGTGCGGCACCTTGGGTGAGCAATGCTTCCACTTACTTCGCCTCCTGTTCGTTTGGACGGTGTTCGGGCGCGGTCTCTGCGGTCGCATTGATCCTGCCGTCATCCAGATAGTCATTCAGCAGCATGCGCAGCACCGCCACCAGCGGCACGCCGATGACCATGCCCCAAATCCCAAACAGGCCGCCGCCGATGAGGATGGCGAAGATGATCCAAAACGGGCTGATTCCAACGGAATTGCCGAGCACCTTGGGGCCGATATAGATCCCGTCCAGCTGTTGGAGCACCAGGATAAAAATCCCCGTCCACAGCGCCAGCATGGGGTCTGCCATCAGGAGCGTCACCAGCAGAATGGGCACCGCGCCGATGATGGGACCGAAATAGGGGATCATGTTAAACAGCGTTAGGATGATTCCCATCAAAAAGGGGAACGGAACGCCCAGGAGATAGAATCCGGCAGTTCCGATGGCGCCAACCAGCAGGGATTCCACCATTTTGCCAAAAAAGAAGCTGTAGAAGATGCTGCTGATCTTGTGGAGATATGCGCTGACGCCTTCCATGCGCGTCCGGCGAAACAGCTTGCCGCAGATGCGTTTTACCGTTCCGAACAGCGAATCCTTCTCCAGCAAGGTATATGCACATACCACGATGCCCATGAACCAGGACATGAGCGTTGAGGTCACGCCCCGGAAGCCCTCGATATATTGGCTGACATCCCGGAACAGAAAATACTCGATAAGGCGCTCTAGATTGATGCTTTGCATGATCTGATCCACGTCCAGTTTTGCAAACATGCCGCCGTCTTCTTTGAGGCCTTCTAAAAATTCCCGGATGGATTCCATATACATGGGAATATTCTTAATGAGGTCCGCAACGCTGGAGGAGATCATGGGCAGCACATAGGCGATCACCAAAACAAGCAGGGCCAGAAAGATGAAGTATACCGTAAGGATCCCCAGCGTTCGCTTGTGCCTGCGGATGGGTTCGGGCTTGCATTTGCCATAGAGCAGCTCCACCTTGCAGCATGCGGGATACAGAAAGAAGGCCAGGGTGAATCCGATGATGAAGGGCGTAAACAGGCCCAAAATCCGCATGATCGCTTCGTAGATATTGGTGAGGTTGTCAAAGGTTTTGTATACCGTGATGAGCAACGTACCAAACAGGAACGCCCCAATCCACTTGCTAAACCATTCTTTTTTATTCATGTGATTTCTCCCATATGCGTCTGGGGCCGCCGCCGGCTGACCAGCTTATTGATACAGCGCCTCATTGAGCCATTTGACCGCGAGGTCCACCCACTGTGCGCAGTGCGGGAAGGCCTTTTGGATGTCCGACACCTCTTCGGTCGCAAGGGACAGCCCATGCGGTCCATCGGGGAAGATGTGCATCTCAAACGGGACCTTGGCCTTGGCATAAGCCATGCCCAACAGCAGAGAATTTTCAATGGGAACGACCGGGTCGTTGGCGGTATGCCAGATGAAGGCGGGCGCGGTCCGCTCGTCTACGTGTTGTTCCAGCGAGAAGAGCGCGGCCTGCTCCTCGGTGACGTTTTCGGAACCCGCCAGCGCTTGGATGGATCCAACATTGGCAAAGGGACCCGCCGTGATGACAGGGTAGGACAGGATCACGCCGTTGGGGCGGTTTGCGCCAAAGGGAATGCCCAGCGTTTCGGTAATCACAGGCAGGTGCCACAGCGTCGCAAGGGATGCCGCAAGATGCCCCCCTGCAGAGAAGCCGCATGCCGTGATCTGATCGGGGTTGATGTGGAACTCCTCCGCATGTTCCCGGATGATGGCCATGGCCTTGGAGGCATCCAGCAGCGGCTGGGGGAATTTGGCCTTTTCGGCAATGGAATACTGCAGCACAAAGGCGTTCATGTCATGCCCCATGAAGGCGCGCGCGATGGGTTCCGCCTCCCGGTCGGAACAGAACCAGTATCCGCCGCCCGGCACCACCAGCATGGCCCGCTTGCGCTGATCCCGTTCAAAGTGCAGTGTTTGCGCGACATAGACGTCCAGCCAGACGTCCTGCCGGTCCTCATATAAGTAGATGCGCTTGGTTAACATAATTCCATCCTCCCTCTTTGATATCCCTTCTATGATATTCGTCATTATATCACACCCCCTGTGGGGTGTAAAGTGAAATTTGCCCAAAGCGGGCATTTTTGGAAGGGAAAGGGCAGGCCGGCAGTTGCGCGCGGGCGGATTTTATGCTATGATTATGGTACAGAAAGATGGGGTTTATACGGGAAGTAAAAAAATGGAAACAAAGGGGCAAACGCTATGATGAAACCATTGGCCCAAGCGGCAGCATATATCCAAGAGAAATCCAATCTCGTGCCCAAGGTGGGCATTGTGTTGGGAACGGGGCTGGGCGGCCTGGCAGAGCAGGTAACCGCTGAGGCGGTCCTCCCCTATGCCGACATCCCAAACTTTCCCGTCTCCACCGCACCCGACCACGCGGGGCGCATGCGCCTGGGCAGACTGGCGGGCGTTCCCGTCTGTGTGTTGGAGGGCCGCGTCCACTACTATGAGGGGTACAGCATGCAGGAGGTGGCCTTCCCGGTGCGCGTGCTGCGCCTGCTTGGGGCGGAAACGGTCATCCTCACCAATGCGGTGGGCGGCATCAATCGGGATTATCGTGTCGGCGACCTCATGCTCATCCGGGACCATATCAAGTTTTTCAATGACACCCCGCTGCGGGGTCCGAATTTGGATGCGCTGGGTCCCCGCTTCAGCGACATGTGTAATGCTTACCCCGCCCGCTTGCGCACGTTGGCACGGGAGATAGACGGCGCGTTGCACGAAGGGGTCTATGCGTACATGCCCGGCCCTTGCTATGAGACGCCCGCGGAGATCCGGATGCTGCGGTTGCTGGGGGCGGATGTGGTTGGGATGTCCACCGTGCCTGAGGTCATCGCGGCGGCGCATGCTGGGCTAGCCGTGTTGGGAATTTCCTTTGTCACCAACCCCGCCGCTGACCTCACCGACCAAATCGCGGATATCAGCCTACCCGAGGATGCCAAGGCGCGGTTTTACCGGCTGGTATGCGGCGTGGTGGAGAAGCTGGCATGAGGGGCATCAAGGTGCTGGTGATTGGCGGCCCCACCGCATCGGGCAAGACGGCGCTGTCCCTTGCGGCGGCATCCGCCTTTGGCGGGGAGGTGGTGTCCGCCGACTCCATGCAGGTGTATCGCGGCATGGACATTGGGACGGCCAAACCATCCATGGCGGAGCGATGCGGCATCCCCCACCATATGATGGACATCGTAGACCCCGAGGAGTCCTTTTCGGTCGCGGATTATTGTGCCCGCGCACACGGGTGTATCCGGGACATCGCGGCCAGGGGGCATGTGCCCATCGTGGTGGGCGGGACGGGGCTTTACATCTCGTCCCTTTTGGATAACGTGACCTTTTCGGACAGCGCATCCGACCCGGCATACCGGGAGGAGCTGCGCGCATTGGCCGCACAAAACGGGGCAGACTACCTGCATGGGATGCTGCGGGCGGTGGACCCCAAAAGCGCGGATGCCATCCATCCCAACAATGTGCACCGCGTCATCCGCGCGCTGGAGTGTTACCACGTGACGGGGGTGCCCAAATCGCGGCAGGATGAACTGTCCCGGCAGGTGCCCTCCCCCTATGTACCCTTTTTTGCCGCCCTCACCTGTGACCGTGCGCAGCTGTATGCGCGCATTGACAGGCGGGTTACGGACATGGTGGAGCAGGGGTTGTTTGCGGAGGTGGCCCATCTGCGGGATGCGGGCGTGGGGCGGGCCTGTACCAGCATGCAGGGCATCGGATACAAGGAGGTGCTGGATTGCTTGGATGGGCTGCTCACCGAAGCGGACTGCATCGCGCTCATCCAGAAGAATTCCCGCAACTATGCCAAGCGGCAGCTCACCTGGTTCCGGCGGGAGAATCGGTACCGGTGGTATGATGCGTTGGATGGGGCGCTAACCGAGCAGTATTTTGCGGATGCGGCCGCATTCTTGCAGGCATGATGAAAGGAGGAAACGGGTATGCTGACCAAACTGATTTTCATCCGGCATGGGGAGGCGGAGGGTAACATCGCCCGCCGGTTTCATGGCCACTATGACTCCAGCCTCACGGAGAACGGAAAGCGGCAGATTGCGCTGCTCGCAGAGCGGCTCCGGGATACACACATCGACGTGGTATACGCAAGTGACCTTGCGCGCGCATACCAGACCGCCAAGGCGGTCGCGGACCAGCATGGCCTGCCGGTGCACACCCATCCCGGCCTGCGGGAGATTGCGGGCGGCGAGTGGGAAGATGTGCCCTTTGCAGAGCTGCCCGAACGGTTCCCCGAGAGCTACCGCGACTGGGTGGACGCACCTTATGCGCTTGCGCTCCCGGGTGGAGAGACCATGGCAGCGTTTCAGCACCGGCTGGTCCAAACGGTATCCGAGCTGGTCGCGCGGCATGAGGGGCAGACCATCTGTATCGCGACCCATGGGACGGCCATCCGCGCGCTGGTGTGTTACTTCTATGGGGAGCCGCTCACCTATCTCAACAACATCCGGTGGTATGACAATGCTTCGGTGACGGAGATCTGGGTGGATGGTGACCGGTTTGACGTTGTGACCGAAGGGGACAACGCGCACCTGGGGGACACCACGACACTGGGCAAGCAGACCTGGTGGAAGCGGGATGGGGAGGAACCGTAAAGGCGCCAAGGGGCGGTTTTGTACTGCCTGTGAAGGCAAGCGCATGCAGCGCAGGATATGACATTTTGGAATAAAATAGAAAAACGGACCGGGCATTTCGCGCGGTCCGTTTTTCTATGCCTGTTATGCCAGCGTGTCTTTCATCATAGCACATATGCGGCAGCGCATGCCGCCTTGCGCATCCTTCGGCACAGCGGCGGGCTTGTTGGTACATCCAAGATGGGGCCAGTTTGGGGCAACCGCCGCAGCGGTGCTTCCGTCTGGTCCACGGTAGATTGCTTATTGCAGCGGAAGCCGAATCTTGACCACAAATCCATCCCGGTTGTAGGCCGTAAAGCTGCCGCCATGGACGTGGATGATGCGGTATGCCATGGGGAGGCCGATGCCGTGGGTGGTTTTGGGAATCTCGTGGATGCGGGACAGCACCGCATCGGGGACGCCGCTGCCGTTGTCCATAAGGACGATCTGCGCCCAGCTGTCTACGATCTCTTCGGTGATGTGAATCTCACAGCCGTTTTGGTTGTGGGTGACGGCGTTGTGGATGAGGTTGGTAACCGCCCGTTCCAGCAGGGCTTCATCCCCCAGCACCACCGCCCGCTCCGCCCGCAGATCCAGGTGGATGGTAAAGCGTTCGGGCAAGCCGCCGTTGACGATGTCCGCAGTGACACGCCGGAGAAGCGGGCAGAGCTTGACGGGGACCTTTTGGGAGGGCTGCATGTCGTACTCCATGGAGGAAATCAGATTGAGGTCTTCGATCAGCCGCTCGATCTTCATGCTGTTTTGCAGCACGGCCTGGGCTTTTTTGCGGTTCTCGTCCGACAGCGCCCCGCATGTGGCGAGTGCCTCGGCATAGCCCGTTACCACCGAAAGCGGTGTCCGAATGTCGTGGGAAATCCCCGCAATCCAGTTGGAACGGGCATTGTCCCGCGCCGCCAGCGCCAGATTCTTTCGTTCCATGATCTGTGACGCCTGGTTGAGATTGTGGGAGACCTCTCGAAAGATGCCCTTTTCCCTTAAATGGACGCTTTTTTCCTGTCCCAGATCCCGTATGCCTCGCATGAGCTGCCGCAGGCGCCGGTAGAGCTGGATGCCGATGACACAGGCAAACACAGTGGCCAGGCACAGGTTTAGCACCAACACGCCCAGAATGCGTTGTGGCAGTGTGTGGAACCACGACATGGAGTAGGCAATTTCATACTTTCCAAGTGCGTTTTTGGGCAGCCCTAAAACCAGCAGTCCATAGTCTTCTGTTTGCACATAAACGGGGTAGTCCGCGAGAAACCATCGCGTCATGCGGGCGATGTCGTTTAAAGAATATTGGGACGGGACATCTGCCGGCAGGTTTTCGCTCCAGATGACCTGGCCGTTTGGGTCAATCACCATGGCCCAATGCGCGGGCGGCAGCACGCTTTGATCGATGAGCGTCAGGCCGTTTTCGCCTTGCACCAAATTCTGGCTGAGGTCCAACAGGATCTGTTTGGCGCTGATGCCGTCGCTTGTGTCCGTTCCGAGTATCGCAAAGCCCATGAAATTGATGCAAAGCAGGGCCGTCGCAATGACGGCGGCGGAGAGGACAAACGTACCAAAAATTTTGATCACGGTCTTATGCATCGTCGGTCACCAGCTTGTAGCCAAGCCCCTTGGCGGTGATGATATACCGCGGATGGGAGGGGGATGGCTCTATTTTTTCGCGCAGATGTCGAATGTGAACCATGAGATTGTTTTCATGCCCATAGTAATCTTCGCCCCAAACTGCCATACAAAGCGCATCGCTTGTGACAATGCGGTTTTTGTTTTCCCACAGCTTTTTGACCAGGATGAGCTCCTTGGCTGTGAGTGGGGTTTTGACATCCCCTGCGACCACCATGGCCTTCTCAAAATCGACATAACGATCGCCGATGGCAAAACCGGCCGTGGTTGGGTCCGATCCATAGGTCCGGCGAAGGAGCGCCTTGACCCGGAGCACAAGCTCTCGGGGGAGAAAGGGCTTTACGACATAGTCATCCGCGCCAAGTGTCAGCCCCTGAATCCGATCTTCCGCTTCACCGCGCGCGGTGAGAAAGATCACGGGTGCCTGTGTATACTGCCGGAGTTCCTGATACAGCAGAAACCCGTTTCCGTCGGGCAGGTTGATGTCCAGCAGAATCAGCGCGATGGGCTGGCTCCTTATCACTTCCATGGCCTTTTGATAGCTGGGCGCCTGATAGAGGCTATAGAACCCTTCGGAGAATAACACATCGCCGATTAGCTGCAGCAGTGCGGGTTCGTCGTCCACCACCAAAATTTTTTTGTTGTATAGTTCTTGCATCGTAGGCTCACCACCGCCTTTATTATACCACCGATCGGCCCCGTTTGAAAGGATTCGTGCAAATTTAAGGTTGTCTTAAGGTTTGGAACAGCTTAAAAACAGGTTGGCCTGTTATACTGCCAGTATCCCAAGCGAAAGGATGGATATTTGCGATGAAAGAATTGGTGAAAACGCAGATGCTCACAAAGGAGTATCATGGCGACGTATGCGTCAACAACTTGAATCTATGCGTAGCGGAAGGGCGCATTTATGGCTTTTTGGGGCCTAACGGAGCGGGGAAGTCCACAACGCTGAAAATGCTTTTGGGCCTGACCCATCCGACCAGGGGAGAAATGGATATTTTTGGGAAACGTTTCACTCCAAAAACCAAAAAGGAGATTCTGCGAAACATTGGCTCGCTCATTGAATCCCCCTCGTATTATGGGCACCTGACCGCACAGGAGAACCTGCGCATCTATCAGACCATGCTGGATCTGCCAAAGCAAAACATCGATGAGGTTTTGCGCATTGTCCGGCTGGACAAACAGCAGCACAAGCGGGTTTCCGCATATTCGCTGGGGATGAAACAGCGGCTAGGGCTCGCCTCGGCCCTGTTGTCCTTTCCCAAACTCCTGATCCTGGACGAGCCAACCAATGGCCTGGACCCCGCGGGGATTCAAGAGATGCGGGAGCTTATCCGCTCGCTGCCGCGGCAGTATGGCATGACGGTGGTGGTATCCAGCCATCTGCTTTCTGAGATCGATCAGATGGCGGAGGACGTCGGGATCATCGCGAATGGCAATCTGAAGTATCAGGGCCCGCTGCACCGCCTGCATGAAATGGATAGGACCAAAACGCTGGAGGAGATCTTTTTGGACCTCACGGGGAAGGACGTGAGCTTATGATACGGCTGATGCGTTGTGAGTTTTATAAGACGCGGCGACGGTACCTCGTTTTGACCGCACTTGCCATCACGGCGGTGGGGCTGGTCTGGGCGACCTATGGGGACTATGACGGCCCCAGCGGCGCCTTCCTGCTGGAGAATGGCTGGATGAGCTTTCTGTATCAGCTTCCCTTGCTGAATGCCATTTTTTATCCGCTGCTGTCCATGGTCATTGCGTCCCGGCTTGCGGATGTGGAACACAAAGGCGGTGCACTCAAGCAGCTGTGTGCCATGGAAGAGAAGGGGCGGCTGTATGATGCCAAGCTGCTCTATGGGCTCGCGATTGTCCTGCTGTCGGTCATTCTTGGCTGGGCGGGGCTCATTGTATTCGGCTTGTTTCGGGGCTTTGGCGGAACGCTACCCATGGGGCTCTATCTGTTGTTTCTGCTGTTTACGCTTCTGCCCACCATCGCCGTCTATCTCATCCAGCATACGATTTCTCTGTGTGTGAAAAACCAAGCAGTCGCCTTTTTCACAGGGATTATCGGCACCTTTGCGGGCCTGTTTTCCATGTTTCTGCCTCAGTTTCCGCTGCTCCGGCGCTGCCTGCCCTGGGGTTACTACGGGACGCTCCAATTTGTGGGCCTGTTTGGCTGGACGAAGGAAACCCGGTATGATCAGGCATATTTTGCAATCATGGAGATGGACTGGCCGTTTTTTTGCGTGCTGGTAATCGCATCGGTCTTGCTGTACTTGGCAGGGCGGTGGCTGTTTTGCCGGAAGGAATGCTAGCACGGAGGCGGATTTGGATGCTGCGGCTGTCTGGCCGGCAGAGGATGTTTGAAAAGGAGTTGGTTTTATGTTATGGCGCTTGATACGAACGGAACAGATGAAGCTGAAACGGTCCCCGGTGTGGCTGGCATTTTTGCTCATGCCGGTGGTGCCTGCGGCATTGGGGACGCTCAATTACCTGAACAATTTGGAGCTGCTGCAAAGTGCATGGTATAGCCTTTGGACGCAGCACACCCTCTTTACCTGCTATTTTTTCCTGCCGGTCATGATTGGCGTATACTGTTCCTATACCATGCGGCAGGAGCAGAATCATCACAACTGGAACAAGGTGCTGACCATGCCGGTATCCCGGGGGATGGTTCTCGTAGCAAAGCTGGTCTGCGTTTCGGGGATGATTCTGCTCAGCGAGGTGTGGATCGGTGTGCTCTTTGTGTTGTCAGGAAAACTGGCGGGCCTTGCGGCGCCCATCCCGTTTGCAGAGCTTACGACATGGTGCCTGATGGGCACGCTGGGCGGCATGGTGATGGCATCCATCCAGCTGGTGATCTCCTTGTTTTTCAAGAGTTTTGCCCTGCCGGTTGGCATCTCTTTGGTGGGCGGGATATCGGGGCTGGTCTTTTTGGCCAAGGACCTGGGGCATGTCTGGCCCTATTCGCTGATGGCTTATGGCATGAACTCCAACGCACCCCAGCAGATGCTGGAAAGCGGTTCTGTGCCCTTTGTGATTACCTGCGTGATATATTTGGCGCTGTTTGTGGGCATCGGCAGTTGGATTCTTTCCAAACGAGATGTCAGCTAAAGCGACGATCGCATGGGGCGGCAGGACGCGGGCATGTCGATTTTGCGCAATGGGAATGTCGTGGGAGCGTATCCCGCGGAGGCGGCCAGGTTTGTGGAAAAAACGGAACATGCCGGCAAAGCGTTGCGGACAACAAAAAAAACACGAGGATGGATCCCCCATCCTCGTGTTTTTTGTATGTATTGGTTTCCCAATCGTCGGTTTTAGCCGAAGTACCGCTTGAGCAGGCCCTCAAACGCCTTGCCGTGCCGCGCTTCATCCTTTGCCATTTCATGCACGGTGTCATGGATGGCATCGTAGCCGCGCTCCTTGGCACGGGTCGCAATGTCCTTCTTGCTGGCACATGCGCCGTTCTCCGCATCCACACGCATCTGCAGGTTCTTCTTCGTGGAGTCGGTTACGACTTCGCCCAACAGCTCTGCAAACTTGGCGGCATGCTCCGCCTCTTCCCAAGCGGCCTTCTCCCAGTACAGGCCGATTTCGGGATATCCTTCACGATGCGCCACGCGCGCCATCGCCAGGTACATACCAACCTCCGAGCACTCGCCGTTGAAATGTGCGCGCAGGTCCTCAATCAGGTCGGGCTCCACGTCTTTGGCGACGCCGATGCGATGCTCGTCCGCCCAGCCCATCTCACCGGCAACCTCGGTGAACTTTTCCTTCGGTGCGTTACACTGCGGACATTTTTCGGGGGGCTCATTGCCTTCATGGGTGTACCCACAGATGGTGCATACGAATTTTTTCATGGTTGTAATCCTCCTTGTTGATGTATGATAATAAATAGGTTTGACGAAGAATTAGTGTGCGTCCCGGCAGGCCGCACAGATGCCGTGAAACACCAGCGCATGCTGCTCCACCCGGCCGCCGGTCACTGTGCTGGCGGCTTGATCCAGCCCGGTTTGATATGCCATGGGCAGGTCAAAGATGCCGCCGCATTGCCGGCACACCAGATGATAGTGGGGTGTTGCAGTGCCGTCAAAATGTTCCGTTCCCGTTCCGATGTTGAGTTTGGCGATGGTGCCATCCTCCGAAAACCGGGACAGGTTGCGGTACACCGTGCCCAGGCTGATGTTTGGCAGCTCCCTGCGCACCTGACTGTATATCCAATCGGCATTGGGGTGGGTCTTGGTGCCGCGCAGGACACGCAAAATAGCCTCTTTTTGTTTGCTGTTTTTGGTGGTGCTCATAGCGATCCCTCAAAACAATAATCATTATCGTTATCTTTATTATAGCAAATTGGGAGCGGATGTCAATGCCTTTTTCAAATTGGATAAAATTTTACAATGGCAGTACAAATTCGTACAAAAAAACCGGCCCTGCTTGATGCAGAGCCGGCCATATGGCGGTTATCCCAGGTTGTCCTTTTCGTAAGATGCGATCATGCGCTTCACCATTTCCCCGCCGATGGGGCCGCCTTCCTGCCCGTTTTGGCGGGCGGAAAGGTCCCCTTTGTAGTGGTCATTGTGCTCCTTGCAGAATTGGGAAAGTCCCATCTCCTGTGCGACTTCCAGCTTGAATTGGGTCATGGCATCGTACGCATCGGGTTCCAGCAGACGGGATTTGCGGTAATTTTTGCCCATTTTGATTCCTCCTAGTATAATAATGGTGTAGTCAATCATGACTACGGTTTAATAGTTACAAAGTCTAAATGAATAACTGAAGGAGGGATTCCCTCTCCATCAGAAGTTATTGTTTCCTTACCGTGTCTGAGG
>CALYAO010000010.1 GCA_944393605.1 uncultured Clostridia bacterium | reverse complement strand
TTGAAAATTTATTTCAAAGTAAAAAAATAGCGAGTTTTTACCCGTTTACGGGTGGCAGTGCATGTGATGCGATACTATCATTCAGTACCCCTTTTGAGGGGTTAAGCCGGTAATAGCCCCTTATAGGGGCAGTGCAGGGTGAGCGCACGCTGCCTCGTTTTGTCTTGGCTGTGGCTGGTTACAGCAGGGCATCCGCCCATGCCTCGGGGCGAAATCCGACCAGGACGGTATCGCCATCCACGGCAATGGGGCGCTTTACCAGCATGCCGTCGGTGGCGAGCAGGCGCAGCTGTTCGTCTTCGGACATGGCCGGCAGCTTTTCGGATAGCTGCAGGGAGCGGTAGCGCATGCCGCTGGTATTAAAGAACCGGCGCAGCGGCAGGCCGCTTTTGGCATGCCAACGCTTGAGCTCTTCATAGGTGGGGTTGTCTTCCTTGATATGCCGGTCGGTATGGGATATGCCATGCGCATCCAGCCACTTTTTTGCCTTCTGGCAGGTGGTGCATGATGGATATTCTAACAATAACATAGGAACACCTCCGTCGTTTTTGTATGGGTATCCTCATTGTACCACAGTGCCGCGGAGAAAGCAAGCGAGACCTGCTGGCGCTGCTGAAGTGTTTCCCATGCTTGCTTCGGCTGCGAACACCATAGGCGCAGCGGCCAAAAGAAACGCATCCGGCGCGCAATACCGCCGCTGTGTGCCAAACATCGCCCATCCGTTTGACCATGGCCAGCAAAAAGCGGAGGGGGGACATGCTCTCCTCCGCTTGGCCCGTTATTCGGATACGGTATAGATGTTGTAGAGATTTTGGCTGTCGGATGGGTCGCCGCCCAGGTAGAGCGCAAACGCATCCTCCCGGTCGTCCAAAAATTCAATATACAATAAAGGAGTGTTGGGGATGCGATCCAGCAAAATGACCGAACCGGTATACTTGTTGATGGCAAGCAGGGTCAGCTGGGAGAGATCCGCCTCGTTTTGCACCACGCAAAATGCATATGCATGGTTTTCTTTGAGCGAGAGGATGCGGCTGCCGTCTGCGTTGAGGGAAGCGCGGGTCTGGACATAGGCATCAAATGGGCATGCGGCGTTCTCGTCGATGATGAGGGAACGGTTTGCCTCGTCCCACGTCACCTTGCCCTCGTAGTAGGTATCCCCCTTCTGGCCGTCCCATTGGACGTTGTTGTCCCCGCCCAGCAGATATGCGACCGCGCGGATGGGGACATACGTTTTGCCGTCCACCAGGATGGGCGGGGGCGTGCCGCCTGCATGGGTGTAATACGTGGAGCCCAACTGACAGTAGAAGGCTTCACCCGACGGAAAAACAGCTTCAATGATGGGCATGTTGGCGTTTGGAAAGGTCGTTGCACCGTAAAGCTGCGCGCTGATATCGTCGGTTACCAGATGCTCCCGCCAATCATACCAAGGAAAGGTTTGGGTTTCGTCGTCCACCTGAAAGGCGTCGGGCGCTTCTACCCGGTCAATGTCATAGCGGACGGTGCACCCCAGCGCCGTGAACAGATCCCGCAGGGGCACATAATAGCTGTCGGAGTACAGATACTGGCTGTTGTCAACGTGCAGAATCCGCATGTCGTGCTGTGTGCCGTTGATACTTACCAGGGCGGTGTCGCTTCGGAGCGTTGCCGCCATGACGCTGCTCGCAAACAGCATGCAGGACAGCAGCCCCAGCACCACCGCGGCGGACAGGAGGGATTTGGCAAGCCGGGCATGGCCGCCGCTGCGAATTTGGGTAAACCGTGTTGTAAGGATGCGTTTGTTGCCGCTCATGCGGGTGGTATATCGGTTTTGAAACATGGGTTCATCCTCCTTTTTTGTGTTGTACCAAATCCAAAATGGTCTGCATATAGAGCGTCTGCTCGGACTGTGTCATGTGCCGCGTCACGGAGCGGTCACAGGCCATCTCCAGCGCCTCTCCCAACCGGGCACAGGCCAGATAGGCAAGCGGGTTGAACCAGTGCACAGCGTTGACAAGCGTAGCAAGCCACTTGATCAGCAGGTCCTTTCGCTTGTAGTGGGCGAGTTCGTGGAGCAGGACCATGCGCAGACGATCCTCTGGCAGCGGGGGATCGGGCAGATAGATGACGGGACGCAGGATCCCGACGAGCATGGGTGACGTGCTGTCCGTGCAAGCACGGAGGCGGATTTTGCGCCGGATGGACAGCGTGCGGCATGCTGCAAGAAATACCGCGTCGGGTGGGACTGGATGTGCGCGTTGTCTTTTGCGGTATAGAAAGTGTATGTAGCTCCCCATGGCGAGCAGCAGAAACCCCGCCGCCCCTGCCAGCCACAGAAAGGCGAGCAGGTCATACAGCCGCACCGCACGAAACGGCAGGGCTACTGTGCGGTATTCCAGCGGGGTCTGTTCCGCGAGGTCCGCGATGTCGGCGGGGTCAGGCGGCGCGCTGGTTGGGGCGGGCTGAACGGTTGGGGGCGCCTGGGCTGCCGGGGCCGTCTGCGTCGGCGTGGCGGTCGGCGCCGTGGGAGTCGGTTGGGACCGGGGTATCCATTGCCATACAGGGACCGCCATAAAAAATAACACCAGCAGCCAAGCGGCAACCTGCCAGGCGGGGGATACCCACCGGACGGTCAGCGGCCGAAACAGCAGCAGAAGCGCCGTGAGCCCACCACCCAGCAGGCTCAGCAGCAATACCGTGATCAAATGCTCAAACATCTTCTTACTCCAATTCAAATAGTTTTTTGATATCTGCAATCTCGTCCTGACTGATCTCTTTGTGGTCATACAGGGCTGCAACGAGGTTGCGGACGGAGCCGTTGTAAATCTTGGACAACAGCGACTTGGTTGCGCCCAGACCATATTCCTCCCGCCCAAGCACCGCATAGTACCGGTGTATTTTGCCGGTGGCCTCAAAACACACGGCGCCCTTTTCCACCAGCCGCGTCAGCAGGGTAGCGACGGTGGTGTTTTTCCAGTCGTTGGACAGACGCTTGCGCACCTCCCCAACGGGAAGGGGCTGGTCGCTCTCCCATAAGACCTTCATGATTTCCAGTTCGGATTCGGTGATGTGTTTTTTTTCTCCGGGCATGTCATGACCTCCCAATTTCTTAACTACAATTGTAATTACAAGGACAGTATACAACTACTTTTGTAGTTTGTCAAGCGTTATTTTGCAATTTAATGAAAAAAATAAAAATGCCCCAAACCGGATGCTTGGGGCATTGCTGTCTGTTATTGGGCGCTGTATTGCTGGATGATGTCCGTGAGGTCGGCGCCGCGCGCCAGCTGCCGCCGCATCTCGCGGGCGGGACAGGTAATCTGTTCCGCGCGCGTGTACAGCGGCTGAAGCAGCGCCTCTTCTCCCATGCCGCGGCTTTTCAGCCCATGCTCCGCGAGGGCGACTAGGTCCAGAAGCAGGCGCCGGACGGCCTCCCGCGCTGCGGGCAGCTGATACTGGTAGACGACACGATCGCGCAGTATGCGGTTGCGATCGGGCGTTTCGGGGATGCCATGGTCCGTGAAAAATGCGGACAGCAGTGCCTCCGCTTCGGGCACCGCCTGTAAAATCCCCAAATTAAAAGCGGCAGGAACAAATGCCTCCCGGACGGGCTGGGCGCAGTCGCTGCGGATCTCCAGCGTTCCGCGCCGGGTGACCTCCACCGTCTGGAAGGAGAGATAGCAGTCCAGGTCTTCCGCTTGACCTTCTGTTGCGAAGTAGTCTGCGAGCGTCTGGGGTTGGATGCGTTCATATCGCCCCTCCCGCATACGGAAAAATAGGGAGCGGCGGGCAATCGCGTCTATGATATCCTGTTCACAGGCAAAGGGCCCCGTGGGTTTGCCGACGTTGCAGGAAAGGCTGCCAAAGCCGCTCCTCTCCCAGAGGTAGTCGCGGAAGCAGACCGTTTCGGAGAACCCCGATGCCTGCGGAAAGGGAAGGGAATTGGAGAAGAGCAGCGCACGTACAAAGTCCAGCGCCGCGTACAGCGTCAGCGCGCGGGGCAGCTGCGCAAGCGGGACATCCAGGTGGGTCTGGATGGAGGAGAGGTAAGCGGGAAAGTCGGGATACGTGTGGTATGCGCCGCCTGAAAACGCGGATAAAAATGCACGGATAATACCATAGATAGGGATGTCCACCGCGTCGAGTTTGACAAACGGCTGAAACGGGTTGGTGCCCAGCCCGCACAGCTTGTGTCTCCGGGGCAGCAAAAATGCCTGCACCTCCGCGTAATACGTGTAAAACCGGCGCGCGATATCGGCAAGGTTTTCGTCCTTTGCCATGGAGAATTCGAAGTTGTTATAGGAATTGTCGAACGAAAGCACGTCCCCCGCTGCGTTTTGGATGAAAACGGGGTGGCCTTCCGCCATCTCTTGGACGGTGTCAAACCCCTTTGTCATCATGTGCGCCATGAGCGTCGTTGCAGTATCGCGGTCAACGGGCGCCTGGGCGAGGTTGAGCAGGGGAAACTCCAGCTCGACGCCGATATAGCGGCGGTCCGGCCTGGTGAAAGGGGTCAAAAATGCCTGTCGAATCAAGGTGTTTATCTTCATGGCGATGCCTCCAGTTTGAAAATCCATGCTCTTATTATAACACGAATGCGAAGCGGGATGCAAGTGACATGGGGCCTGCCACGTGAGCGGCATGTGGCAAATGGTGTCGAACGACGCCGCAGAAAATCCAAAAACCGGCAGACAAGCGGTTAAATTTTTGCTCGAAATCATTGCGGATTTTTGCTATGATGAACATAGCCAGTATGGATTGCTATGGAAACAGGAAGAGATATGGGGTGCTTGAGATGCGAAACGACCAGATTGAAGAGCTCAAACGGGCGCTGGATGACAGCATTGCGCGCGGGGCGACGTTTGACGAGATTTACCGAATCAGCTGCCGGCTGGACCGGCTGATTGCCCGCAGGCTCCGCCGTCAGCTGTCCGCGGAGGAGCCGTGCGACCGTGCAGGATGACCTGTTGCGGTGTGTTTTTTACAAAAATTTTATTTTTCTGCAAGGATGCGATTGATTTTGAGGGTATCGCTGTGGTATAATAGATGCATTCTGATGGGATGTACGAAGTGCGCTGCGATTGTGTAAGGCGCTGGCGTTTCCTTGGCGTCACCGCCCGTGACCGCTGCATTTCCATGCCCGGCCGGCGCATGGGCACCCATCCATGAATGGCTATTGCGACATATTTGACTGCTTTGTAGCCGATTCGTCTGCTGCAAATTTTTTTGTGAAAAAATGGGGGTGAATCCCCCTGAAGGATAGAGGAGTCAAGCACATGACGAAAGCACAACAGATCTGGTATTCTGCGCTCAAAATTTTAAAGGAGAAGCCCGACCTTTCCGCGACTTCCTATGAACATTGGATTGAACCGCTGCTTCCTGTTGCAGCAAAGGATGGGGTGTTGTATCTGAAGATGCCGACGCAGATTCATTTTGAAATCGTGCAGTCCATGCACCTGGATAACATCCGGCAGGCCGTTGCCGCAGTGGACGACTATCAGGTCAAGCTGCTTGACTATGACGATACTTCCATCCCGGAGGATTCCGCAATGAATGATGCGCAGCCCAAAAGCGGGTCTGCCAACCTCAATCCGCGCTATACCTTCGATTCCTTTGTGGTGGGGGAGTCCAACCAGCTGGCGCACGCCGCATCCAAGGCGGTCGCGGAGCGGCCGGCTGCGGCCTTTAACCCGCTGTTTGTGTATGGCGGCGCCGGCCTTGGCAAGACGCATCTCATCCAGGCGATTGGCAACCGTATCCTGGAGCTCAATCCTCGTGCAAACGTCGTATATATTACGAGTGAGAGCTTTACCAACGATTTCATCAATACCCTGATGGAAAAGAAGAACAACACGGATTTCCGCAACAAATACCGCACCTGTGACGTGCTGATCATAGATGATATCCAGTTCATTTCCAATAAGGATCAGACCCAGGTGGAGTTTTTCCATACCTTCAATGCGCTGTATGAGGCCAACAAACAGATTATTATGACATCCGACCGGCCGCCCAAGGAGATCAAGGAGCTGGAGGAACGGCTTCGGACGCGGTTTGAGTGGGGCTTGATTACGGACATCAAACCGCCCGATTTGGAGACGCGGGTCGCCATCCTAAAGAAGAAGGCGGAAGAGGAGAACTTCGACGTTCCCGATGAGATTTTATTCTACATCGCGGAGAATTTAAAGTCCAATATCCGGAACCTTGAGGGGGTTCTAAAGCGGCTGACGGCCTACAATGTCCTCATGGGCAAGCCCATCACCATGGCGTTGGCGGACGATGCCATCAAGGAGTTTCTCAACAAGTCGGAGGATCCCCATATCAACACCGAGTACATTTTGTCCATTGTATCCAATTATTTTGGACTGACGTCGGACGAGATCTTGTCCTCTAAACGGACGCAGGAGATCTCCTATGCGCGCCATATCGCGATGTACCTGCTGCGGGAGTTTGCGCATCTGTCCCTGCCCAAGATCGGCAAGGAACTCAACCGCAACCATGCGACCATCATCAACGGCATCAACAATATCAAGAGCAGCATGGAGTCCAACAGCGATACGCGCAAGATCGTGGACGAACTGACCAAGAACCTGGAAAACCGGGATCGGTAGCCCGGTGGCCGGGAAGGAGGGAACGGCATGCAGGTGCATATTGAGACGGAGTATATCAAGCTGGATCAGCTCCTGAAGTTTGCGGGCATCGCGGATACGGGTGCAATGGCAAAAAACATGATTTTAGATGGCCTGGTGACCGTAAACGGCATCCCGACGGCTATGCGGGGCAAGAAGGTGCGCCCGGGCGACCGCGTCGTGGTCGCCATTGGGGAAGCGGATATGGAAATCGTGGTGACGTGACATGAGAATCGAGCGGCTAACGCTTCAAAACTTCCGCAACTATACCGCCCAGGAGGTGACCTTTCATCCTGGCGTCAACGTCATCTATGGCGGCAACGCGCAGGGGAAGACCAATCTCATTGAGGCGCTGTATTACTTTGCCTTTGGCAAATCCTTCCGCACCACACAGGACAAGGAGCTCATCCGCTTCGGGGAGGACGCAACCCACATCACGGTGACGTTTGCAGACCGCAGCCGGGAGCAGACGATTGACGCAGTGGTGCGGCGGGACCGAAAGAAGCAGGTGCGGGTGAACGGCGTTAACCTCAGCCGGCTGGGGGAACTGGTGGGGCGGTTGGGCGTCGTGCTGTTCTATCCCGAAGAGCTGAGCCTCGTGAAGGAAGGCCCGTCACACCGGCGCCGCTTTTTGGACATCGCCATCAGCCAGGCGCGCCCCAACTATTACCATCTGCTGTCCCGGTATCAAAAAACGCTGGAGCAGCGGAATACGCTGCTCAAAAAAATCAAACTGCGCGGATATTCGGCCGACACCATGCCCGTTTGGAACGAAAAGCTGGCGGAGTATGGGTGGGGCCTCATCCAATACCGCAGGGAGTATGTGGCGCGGCTGGCGGAGTACGCCAGGGCCGTGCATGCGGAGCTGTCGGGCGAGACGCTGGCGGTCTCCTACCGCAGCAAGCTGGAAAGTCAGGTGGATTTTTTGGAAAAATTATCCAGCAACTTGTCAAAGGAGCTGGAACAGGGCGCAACGCTATACGGGCCGCACCGAGACGATTTGGATCTTTTGATCAATGACTTGGATGCCAAGGTGTATGCTTCCCAAGGCCAGCAGCGCACCTGTGTGCTGTCTCTGAAAATCGCGCAGGCGGATTTTATGGGAGACATGCTGGGGGAATATCCCGTCTTGCTGTTGGACGATATCATGTCTGAGCTGGACTTGTCCCGCCGCCGGTTTTTGCTGGAAAAAATTCGGGACAAACAGGTAATTGTCACGTGCACCGACGGTGAGCTCATCTCTGGCGTGGGCGGCAAGCGGTTTTATGTCCAGAACGGCACTGTGACCGAGCAATAAAATTTTGTAATCGCTGACAGGATTTACAACGCTTCGACCGGGATATTTGTTTTTCGACTGCGCATACTAGGATTGTGCGAAAGCGCACATAAAAGGCAGGAGGGAAACGAGTTATGAGCAAGCGTTCTATCATGTCGGAGGCCCTGAAAGAAGAGATCGCGCGGGAGCTGGGCGTTTATGACAACGTCAAGCGAAACGGCGGCTGGGGCGAGGTGACATCGCGTGACTGTGGAAACATGGTGACGCAGGCGATTCGAATCGCGGAGAAAAGCATTCAGAAATAACCCTCCCAACGTTTTGGCAGGATCGTAAACGGGCAGGAAACAGTGTAAGCGCTGTTTCCTGCTTTGTTTTGCCGAGCATGTTATTTCCTCCCATTGGATGGATTGATGTTTTCTAGAAATGAAAAGCCATATCTATGTCATTTTTTTAACAATTACGGTATGGGAAACCATTGGGGATACCGCCGCAAATGGCGGGTGCGGAGGGATGCGCCAAAAGGAAGACGATATCGCTGCACCCACTGTGCCAAGCTGGTTACAAGATGCAAGAGAGTAAATAATTACCATTCTATATTGCGATTTTGTAGAATATGCACAAGGGAACATGGGGGGTATGTGTGGAATTTCAAGCAACCTGCCAATTGCATTTTTGCCCCAGTGGTGGTATCATTAAACCATACCACAACCAACACAACTTTTTTCATTTCCCCTCCTTTTTTAGTAAAAGGAACGAAAGCAGGCCGCTTCCCTCGGCCTGCTTTTTGTTTGCCTGTATGATGGTCTGCATTCCCGCAAAGGGGCTTGAAAAAACGCCCTTGTCATGGTATACTAAAAGAGTCGAAGTTTGTACGGTTTTGAAACCTTTGGGGGTGCGTTTGGATGGATTTATCGGTATGTGTTGGCAGTTCTTGTCACATGAAAGGGTCCTATCAAGTGTTAAAAACCTTTACGGAGCTCATTAAGCAAAATCATTTGGAGGATAAAATCACGCTTAAGGCGTCTTTCTGTATGGGGCATTGTATGGAGGGCATCTCGGTGATGGCGGGGGATACCCCCATCCAAAATGTTGGGTTCTCCAATGCGGAGCAGATTTTCTATGATGTGATTTTGCCAATTTGCAACGAACAGACGTGATGCGAGGAGGGAAACATATGAGTGTCATCGAACTCAATGTGGGCAATTGCAAGAATTGTTATAAATGTATCCGGGAATGTCCGCTAAAAGCCATCGAATTTAAGGATGAGCATGCGCGCATCATCGAAAATGCGTGCATTTTGTGCGGGAAGTGTGTGCTCAATTGTCCGCAGAATGCGAAATATATCAGCAGCGATGTGGAGAAGATCAAGGCGGCCATTGCATCAGGCCGCAAGGTATATGCGTCGGTTGCGCCCTCCTATGTGGGGTGGACGGAGGATTTTGAGGCGCTGTCGGGTAAGCTTAAGGCCCTGGGCTTTGCAGGCGTGGAGGAGACGGCCATCGGCGCACGGGAGAGCTCCCGGGAATATGACCGCCTCATGCAGGAAGGCAAGATGGCCAACATCATCGTGACCGCATGTCCGGGGGTCGTGATGCTGGTGGAGCGGTATTATCCTTCCCTGATCGGCATGCTGGCGCCAACCCCTTCCCCCATGATGGCGCATGCCAAGCTGATGAAGCAGGCGTATGGGGACTGTGATGTGGCCTTTATTGGGCCTTGCTTTGCAAAGAAGCAGGAGATTTTGGATCCGCTGGCGGGCGGCCTGGTGGACTATGCGCTCACCTTTGACCAGCTGGATGGCTGGGTGGCTGAGGCAGGCGTCCAGACGGCGGAGGATACCGAGAGTGTCGGGATGCAGACGCCGGTGATGCGGTATTATCCCAAGCCGTCGGGCATTCTAAAGACTGTTCACGTCCCAGAAGACGGTCGGTATAACCCCATCGCGGTGGACGGGCTGGATCGCTGTATGGAGCTGTTCGATTCCCTGCGGGATGGAAACGTGACAGGGCTGTTCATCGAGGCCAACGTATGCCCGGGCGGCTGCATCGGCGGGCCGGTTATGCGTGGCCGGGACCGGCTGTGTGTGATCAACGAGGCCAAGCTGTCCGACAAGACGGCGCCGCGGGATGCGCGCCCGGCTGCGACCAGCGGCATGGAGCTCACCTATCAGCGCGGCTTTGTGGACAAGAGCGTGACGGTGAAGATGCCCAGCGAGGATGAAATCCGCGATATTTTAGCGCGCATTGGCAAGACCAGCCCTGAGCAGGAGCTCAACTGCGGATGCTGCGGGTATCCCACCTGCCGGGACAAGGCGGTCGCGGTGTACCAGGGCAAGGCGGACATCAACATGTGCCTGCCCTTCTTCCGGGAACGTGCGGAAAACATCTCCAACACCGTCATTGAGCATTCCCCCAACGGCATTGTGGCATTTGATGATACGCTGTGCGTGCTGGACATCAACCCGGCGGCGGAGCAGATTTTTAACACCACCAAGGGCGAGGCCCTCGGAAAGCCGCTGCCCGCATTTTATGGGGAGTCGGGCTTTGCGGAGGCGCATGATGCCTGCACCCCCATTGTCAAAAAGGTGGAAGAGGGCGGCAAGGTGCTGGAGGTGACCTTCCTGTTTGTCCAGCAGCACGGGATGTTCCTCACCGTGGTCAAGGATATCACGCAGGATGCATTGGCAGAACAGCAGATGGAAAAGATGCGTATCAACACGGTGGAGATTGCGCAAAATGTCATTGACAAGCAGATGCGCGTCGCACAGGAGATTGCAAGCCTCCTTGGGGAGACCACGGCGGAAACCAAGGTCGCTCTTACCAACCTCAAGAAGTCTATGAACGAGTAGGGGAGGCGGGCGCATGGAGCTATTTATAGATGCGGCATATGACAGCCTGCACAAATACGGCGAGGAGCTGTGTGGGGACAAGGTGGAATTTGTCCGGCAGGATGACTTCTTTCTGGCTGTGCTGGCAGATGGCTTGGGCAGCGGCGTGAAGGCCAATATTTTGTCCACCCTGACCAGCAAGATCATCGCCACCATGATGGCGGGCGGCGCGGCGCTTTCGGAGGTCGTGGAGACCATCGCGAGCACGTTGCCTGCCTGTAAGGAGCGCAACATCGCCTATTCCACCTTCACCATCATCAAGGTGTCCCGGGACGGACAGGTGTATGCGGCGGAGTTTGACAACCCCAATCTCGTATACTTTAAAGGGACCCAGATGATGGATGTTCCGCGGGAGGTCATGGAGGTGGATGGCAAGACCATCTTCGTCAGCAATTTCATGGCGGAGGAGAATGACACCATCGTGACCTTCTCAGACGGCGTGGTGCATGCGGGCGTTGGGGCGCTTTTGGACCTGGGTTGGCAGTATGACAACATCGTAAAGTTTATCTGTGAGAACATCGAATGTCCCATGCCGCCGCGGGTGTTGGTCAACAAGCTGCTGGCGGCGGTCAACACGCTGTATATGAACAAACCGGGGGATGATTCCACTGCATGCGTGCTGTCTCTGCGCGCGAGCAAGCCTGCGACCGTCATGGTGGGGCCGCCCATTGATAAGGAGAACGACAAAAAAGTGGTAGACCGGCTGATGTATGCCAAGGGCCTGAAAGTGGTGTGCGGCGGGACGACGTCGCAGATTGTGAGCCGCATCAGCGGGAACGAGCTTAAGGTGCATGTGGATTACGAAAACCCCGCCGTGCCGCCAACCGCGTCGCTGGCAGGGGTAGACCTGGTGACCGAGGGCGTGCTCACGGTGCGTAAGGCGCTGGAGATCTTGCAGTCTATGCACAAAAGTGAGAATTGGGAGTCCTATAATCTCAATAAGAAGGATGGCGCGACGCTGCTTGCGCGCCTGCTCTTGGAGGATGCGACCGAGGTGCACTTTTTGGTGGGCCGTGCCCTCAATCCGGCGCACCAGAATCCCGGCATGCCTGTGTCGCTGGGGCTCAAGCTCAACCTCATCAATGAGCTTGCCGCTGAGCTGGAACGGTGCGGCAAGCGCGTCACGGTGGAGTATTTTTAAACTCCGTGGCGTCATGCTGGATTTGATATACAGTATGATAGCAAGAACACGTCTGCGTTCTCGGCGGTCGGTTCTGTGGTGAATGGAACGGTAAAAGTATCGTAGCCCGCCGCTTGGCGCCTGGCAGGCATCGTTGATCTGCGCGCAACGTCCTTTTGTGCGAGGTCGCAGCGCCATATTTGGCGGAAGGAGTATGCATCGCTGCGGGGGCAGGATAGCGCAAACATAGCAGGATAAAGTCGTCAAAGGGAGGGGTGCCGTTTTGCATGCCTTCCCTTTGGCGTATCCCCAATGTAGCGAGAAAGGAGCACCCGTATGACTTGGCAGGAGAGATTCCCCAAAGACAAGCAGCCCACCATGGCGGAGGTCGCCGCATATGTCGCCACCCCGCTGTGGGGCGCGCTGTGCACCTTGATCGAGGAGCGGTATGGCAGCAAACCCAAGCTCTCATACAGCGGGTGCTCCATGGCGCCGGGGTGGAACGTGAAGTATCAGAAAAAGGGCCGGGCCATCTGTACGCTGTACCCCGATGCGGGCAGTTTTTCTTGCCTCATCCTGGTGCCTGAGCGGGTATTTGGCCGTGCGGAGGTGCTCCTGCCCACTTGCACGGAGACGGTGCAGCGGCGTTACTGGGAGCAAAAACCCAGCATGGGCGGCCGGTGGCTCATGCTGGAGGTGGCGGATGAGGCGACATTGGCGGATGTGCGGGAGCTCATCGGGCTCCGGTGTGACGAAGGATAACAGGAGGACCATATGGCAGGATTTGAATTGGTTTCGGAGTACAAGCCCGCGGGGGACCAGCCCCAGGCGATAGAACAGCTGGTGCGGGGCATCGAGCGCGGAGACAAGGGGCAGACCCTTCTGGGCGTCACGGGGTCGGGCAAAACCTTCACCATCGCCAATGCCATTGCGAAGACCAACCGCCCGACGTTGGTGCTGGCGCACAACAAGATCCTCGCGGCACAGCTGTGCAGTGAGTTTAAGGAGTTTTTCCCCCACAATGCCGTGGAATTTTTTGTCAGCTATTACGATTACTATCAGCCTGAGGCCTATATTCCCAGTACGGATACTTACATCGAGAAGGATTCCTCCATCAATGACGAGATCGACAAGCTGCGGCACAGCGCAACCTGTGCCCTGTTTGAACGCCGGGACGTGATTGTGGTGGCGAGCGTCTCCTGTATCTATGGCCTGGGCGACCCGGAGGACTATACCGAGCTGGTGGTGTCTCTGCGCCCTGGTATGGTAAAAAAACGGGAGGATTTGCTCAAGAAACTGGTGGACATCCAATACGAGCGCAACGACATCAACTTCGTCCGGGGCAAATTCCGGGTCCGGGGAGATGTGGTGGAGGTGTTCCCGGTGAGCGCCGGAGACCGTGCCATCCGCATTGAGTTTTTCGGGGATGAGATTGACCGGATCACGGAGATTGACGTGCTGACGGGGGAACTGCTCAGCATCCAGAACCATGTCATGATCTATCCGGCGTCCCACTATGTCACCACCAAGGAGAAGATGGAACGGGCCATTGAAACCATTCAGGAAGAGCTGGATCAGCGGCTGTTTGAGCTGAAGCAGCAGGACAAGCTCCTGGAGGCGCAGCGTCTCGCCCAGCGCACCAACTACGATATTGAGATGATGCGGGAGATCGGCTTCTGCCAGGGGATTGAGAACTATTCCCGCCACATCAGCGGGCGGGCGCCGGGTTCTGCGCCCTATACCCTCATGGACTATTTCCCAGACGACTACCTGCTGGTGGTGGATGAGGCGCATGTCACCATCCCGCAGGTGCGGGCGATGTACAACGGGGACCGTGCGCGCAAACAGGCGCTGGTGGACTATGGGTTTCGGCTGCCCTCCGCATTTGACAACCGGCCTTTAAACTTTAAAGAGTTTGAAGAGCGCGTCAACCAGGCCATTTATGTGTCTGCGACCCCGGCGGAGTATGAACGGAGCAAGTCCACCCAGATTGTGGAACAGGTGATTCGGCCGACGGGGCTGGTGGATCCCGAAATCTCGGTGCGGCCCGTGAAAGGGCAGATAGATGACCTGGTGGGGGAGATTAACGCGCAGATTGCAAAGGATGAGCGCGTTTTGGTTACGACGCTGACCAAGAAGATGGCGGAGGACCTCACCGACTATATCCGGGACCTCGGCATCAAGGTGAAGTATCTCCATTCGGATGTCAAGACCATCGAGCGTATGGAAATCGTGCAGGAACTGCGAAAGGGCCTGTTTGACGTCCTCGTGGGCATCAACCTCCTGCGGGAGGGGCTGGATATCCCAGAGGTATCGCTGGTTGCTATCTTGGATGCGGACAAGGAAGGGTTTTTGCGCTCTGAGACATCTCTGGTGCAGACCATTGGCCGCGCCGCGCGCAATGCCGCCGGCCGCGTCATCATGTATGCAGATACCGTGACCGACTCCATGCGGCGGGCCATCGAGGAGACGGAGCGGCGGCGCGCCAAGCAGCTGGCCTTCAATAAGGAGCACGGCATTGTGCCGCAGACCATCCACAAGGGGATCCGTGAGGTCATCAAGTCCTATGAGGACATCGACGTGGAGGAAGTGCAGTCCATCAAGGTCACAAAGGATATGGATATCAATTTACAGATCGAGATTCTGTCCGAGCAGATGCGGGCATGCGCTGTCGACCTCAAATTTGAAGAGGCTGCAAAGCTGCGGGATAAGATTCGGGAGCTGGAGAAAAAGCTGTGAGAGCAAGGCGGGTTTTCGGTATATATTCACAGTTTTTTACAGGGAAATTTATGAAAATTCCCAATAGTATCAAATAGCGGGGTATGGTATAATATTGTGTGACAGAGAATGGCATGTAGGTCGATAGCATCAAGGGTGGCACACTGTGGGACAGAGGCCGTCTGTGCATTGTCTGTTATGCATCCGGTCTGTTCTGTGTCGGCATGATGCTTGGTTTGTTTCTGGTCAGGTGTATTTCTGTCTTGTCTATTGTTTCCGCAAGAGAGCGTTATTTTCCGCGTATTCGCCGTGATACGCGGTTTTTCACATGGTTTGTTATGCACGACCGTTGGGATAAGTATCATTTTTTACCCATGAATGTGTGGCTGTTATGGCGGCCTTTGTCTGTAATGTGCTTCCGTTTTTACACTGGAAGTCATACGCAAGGAATCACGGCGGAATCATCCCCCAGGAACATCAAACCAATTTGGAAGATGGTGACAGCATGGAACAACGCAGGTTACAGGATATGAAGCTCGATGAACTGCGCAAATTGGCCAAAGAGCGCGGTATGGTGTCGGTGACAAAATACAAAAAGGCGGAGTTGCTCGCGCTGTTGCTGGAGCAGACCAAGCCAGAAAAGAAGGAAAATAAATCGGTCGCAGAGGGGCAGCCTGCGCCCAAACGCATGGGCAGAACAGGCGCCAGCCGGCCCGCAGAGCGGCCTGCGCCCAAGAAGCAAGCAGCATCGCAGCGGCCGGCAGAAGGCGCTGCGCCGCGGGTTCGGGAGGTCCGGGAGGACGGCCTGACGCTGCAGGGAGATGACAACTTTGTGGAGGGCATCTTAGAGGTGCTGGCAGATGGGTATGGGTTCTTGCGTGGCGAGAATTATCTGTCCACCCCAAAGGATATCTATGTCTCTCCCACGCAAATTAAGCGGTTTAACCTTAAAACGGGGGACAAGGTGACGGGAATTGGCCGGATGCCCAAGGACGGTGAGCGGTTTCCCGCACTCATCTATGTCAAGCACGTCAATGACGATACGCCCGATAAGGCCATTCGCCGCCGCCCGTTTGAATACTTAACGCCCATCTTTCCGACCGAACGCATTCACCTGGAAAATGACCCCCGGGAGTATGCCATGCGGCTGGTGGATCTCATTGCGCCCATCGGCAAGGGACAGCGTGGGCTCATTGTAGCGCCTCCCAAGGCAGGTAAAACCACGCTGCTTAAAAACATCGCAAACAATATTGAAAAAAATCACCCTGACATCACCCTGATCATGCTGCTCATTGACGAGCGGCCCGAGGAAGTGACGGACATGAAGCGGTCCATCAAAGGGGATGTGGTGTATTCCACCTTTGATCAGGTGCCCGAGCATCATGCCAAGGTGGCGGAGATCGTGTTGGAGCGTGCCCAGCGGCTGGTAGAGCAGAATAAGGACGTTGTGGTGCTGCTGGACAGCATTACGCGGCTGGCGCGCGCTTATAACCTCACGGTGCCCCCCTCAGGGCGCACCCTTTCGGGCGGTTTGGACCCGGGCGCGCTGCATAAGCCCAAAAAATTCTTTGGTGCTGCGCGCAACATTGAACATGGCGGCAGCCTCACCATTTTGGGGACCGCGTTGGTGGAAACGGGCAGCCGGATGGATGATGTGATCTTTGAGGAGTTTAAAGGGACAGGGAACATGGAACTGCACCTGGACCGCAAGCTGTCCGAAAAGCGCATCTTTCCTGCGGTAGACATCAACAAATCGGGGACCCGCAAGGAGGAACTGCTGCAGTCCCAGCGGGAGCTCGAAGCGATCTGGACCATCCGTCGGGAGCTGTCTTCCCACAACACGTCGGACGTTACTGAGCAGCTCATCCATTGGCTGGTACGGACCCGGAGCAACGCAGAATTTGTGGAGGCCATTATCGCATCGCTGGGAAAAAATCGGCGGCCATAGCGCGGTATGGCTGTTTGGCAAAATGGCCGGTTGGCAGTGTTTTGCAGCGGCTTGTGATGCGGCATATCCGTGGTTTGCTTGCTTCGTCTGGGGTGGAGCCCGGTATCTGCTGGCATCTGGCATGGTGTAACAGAAAAAAAGGACGGGCGAAGCGCGAAGGCTCCGCCCGTTTTGTTGTCTGTATGCCCTTCGGCTGCAAGGGTACAGCCCCGATGTACCCCTCCGCCCATCGGAAAGGCATGACACATGTCAGCAGAAAAATGTGCCGATATGTGTCACATCACGATGCCGCCGCTTGTTTGCCAAGCGCACGGCACGCTGCAAGTGCCGTGTCATCTGGCATTTCGTTGGCCATCAGACCAGCGCCCCCGATGAGCGTTGCCCCGCTGGCGGTTACACGTCCCTCCCAGTTGCGCATCCATTCGCCGTCGCCCCAGCCATAGGAGCCAAACAGGGCGACATTTTTGCCTCCGATTTGGGATTCCAGCTCGGCAAAAAAGGGCTCAAATTCATTCTCTTCCAACACCTCCGCACCCATGGCGGGGCATCCCAAGATGAGGGTATCATATCCGGCCGCGTCAGATGCGGATAGCTCCGAAACCGTAAAATAGGCGGTTTCAGGATTCACTTCTTTGGCACCTTCCCAAATCGCCTCCGCCATCGCGGCTGTGTTGCCGGTTCCGCTCCAATACACAATTGCTGTTTTTCCCATCTGTATAAACCTCCTTTATTCATTGCAATTACATGTTGTGTTCTTGTTTCCTGTCTGGTTGTGTTGCACAAAAAGCTCAAATAGGGTCTTCCCCTCTGTGATGCGTGCCAAAAGTGCACAGCGGCAGGCCTGATAGCGCGCAAAGAGCTGTTTTGCCCCTTCGGCATCCCGATAGACTTTCCATTCGCCGGTGAGCAGACAGCCAACATCCCGGTGGTGCAGGAATCCATAGATGTCATGGGTGGGATAGCCCAGGAAGGCACCGATTTCATGGGGAAACGCTCCTTTGCGCATCCGCCTTTTCAGACGCGTCAGACAATCCGCGGTATTTGAGCCGCAACGATATCCAAATGCACGCAGCAACGCTTGGACCTCGGGCCGGCACAGGTAGTCTGCGAGGCATGTTTTCCGATAGACCATAATGAGTACCCGTCGGTCACATTCGCAGAGAATGTCTAAATAGATTTCCGCACCGTTGAGCTGGCGGTTTAGTCTCGCAAGCTCGTGGTGGATGTTGGGATATGTTGCCTTGTAACAAGCCACAAGGTTGGCGGGCTTGATGCCAGCAAGTGCGGGGCCGCAGTGATATGCGATGCATGCTTCCATCCGGATTGCCTCCCTTTTGTGGTTAGATTAAACTAACCAAAGTACAAAAATTAGGGGTTGCGCGTAAGGTGCTTTGTCAAGGTCTCATTTAAGGCGCAGGCACTGGATGAATGACAATGTACCACGCATGCACCCGATTTTTTGGCCTGCAAAGAGGCGACATTCAGCATCTTATGTGCCACCGTTCCTGTAAAAATAACAATGATATCTGGATTGCCAATCTGGTTTTTAAAATCTGCGGGGCACTGGGTAAACACTTTGCACTTACACCCGTGTCGTTTGCAGATTTCCTTATACCGGCAATGCATTCTATCATGACCACCAACAATTACAATACTCATCGTTTTCTCTCCATTGTTTCCGTTTGCCGCCCGAAGGTTCGCGGCTCACTGCCTTCTACTTTCTGTAAATTTCAGACGCACCCATGGCGCAGATATCCCGTATCGCTGTATTTGTGCCCGCCGTGTCAAATGTTTTTACATGTTGGTCCCTCCTTTCGGTGTAATAGGACAATGGTTAGATGAAACTAACCATTGAGCAAAAAAATAATGAACGCAACTTTGCGCCCCTCATCACGGAGAATAAGACCCATGATGATACGCGATCAAACACGGATACGCGCTTTCGTGATGATGCCTGAAATCTGTACCATAACCTTATGGTTTTATTATCATATCACAGAGTGATACAAATGTCAATGCGGCAAATCATACAAATTGTCATTTTATTTTATTTGCTATCTTTATAGAGATGTAACAGCAACCATGGCTGGCATGCTGCATCCCAGATGAAGGAGTATGAAGGAGAAGGAGCATGCACCATTTCGAACACCGATGACGGATTGCACACGTCAGGGGCTTGACATCAACGTGTGGTCATGGTACTATGAATATGGCGGTGACGAAACCCTGGCAAAGGCTGCCAAGCCCGATGGCAGTGCGCAGGTGGGTATGCGCAACAAATGGCGAACTCCTGATACTCGTTATGGTATTATACGCTGTTGTCTGCCATGATGTTTCCCCAGTCATTCAGGAGGTACAAGAAGTGATGGAAGGGAAAGTACCAACCGCTTTAACGGGGGGCAGGGCAATTGATGTGTACAACCCTCTTGGGACATATCCCGGTTCTGTTGGTGAGGTTCAAATAAAGCTAGTCTTTACATTGCATAATTTTAAAGATGGTTTTATGAAAGTAATGTACACCAGAAGGACAAAAAATGAAAAGGGAGTATTGTTATCCGCTTCCATTGATGTTCCGGCAACCTGGATTATTCAGAAAGAAAATGGCAAATGGGAGATAGTAGCGATAAAAGAGAATCCATAAGGCCGTTTGCCTAGTAGAGCTGCCGGTATGCTGTGCACCGCGGCAAGCGGGCAGGAATTGCCATAGCTGCATACCAATGAGCGGGGGAGAGACTATGCGATTGAAGCAGATTTTGCGGTGGATCGGCAGTTGTCTAACAATACTAGGAATGCTTGTTTTTGGTTTGCATTTTCTGCTGATTACCGCGGATATTCCAATTGTTTTGACCGAATCTGATATCTTTTCACATCTGATCCTCCTTACAATGATGATCATGATAAGTATCATGAATGCTGTTGTGGATTATCTGACCAAGACAAAACGCTATGCAGTATTTGCTTTTGCGATCATGAGTGTATTGTATTGGGGAGCGGAATGATATGGCTGCTCCAAAATGATTGTGCCAAATCGGGATTGTATTGTGATTCTTGGTCTCATTTCTTTTGCAGGAATCATCATAGTGTTCATGCTAAATAGTATTGGGATAGCGATGAAACGATCTCAGTAAACAACAGTTTGGCTATGGCTCCTTTCGGTCGGGAGACGTTGTGGAACCGGCAGCCTGGCTGGAATCGAGTGAGGGCCGAAAAGTACGGTTGTCAAGATAACGTGCAAAGGAACCAATCAGTGAAAACACACAAATTTCTCTTTGAAACCAACTTGTTTGGGTGACAGCCATGGCGTGCGAGATAGAAAAAAGTGGGCTCAGGGTATGGAAAATGCCATCCTCGGGGCCCACTTGCTGTATGCTGTGGGTGTACCTTTGTTGACACGGCGGTGAAACGGGACAAAGGAACGTACCGCGCCTGCTGATCTTGCCCAATGGTGTTAACTGGCGTGCAAGCCGGCATGCGTATGGTGCGGGGGTGCACCGCCGCTACCCCTTGCGGTTGGGGTTGGCAGGATACCAGCCCTTTCGTACTCGTTCGGCCTGTTGCTTCAGTTCCCCAATGCTCCACAGAGCGGAAAACCCAACGACGGCCAATGTGGCTGATAAAATAGGATGGGCCATAAAAAGGGAGGTGCCGCACAGAAGCAATCCGCCGATCAAAAAGAGGGGCCAGATTTTCCAGGAAAAATGGTACTCGCACCAGATGACAATGGGGTGGAACAAACCGATTACCAAAAATGTGATGGCGCCGATGACAAGGCCGGTTGCGTGCATGTAGACAATGCCTCCTTTTGAGCAATGCGATGAACAAATAATACCAGCATGGCTACAGTTGGGCGTCAGTGACACCAGACACCCAGCTGGTGACATCAGAGGGCCGGTGGGACGAAAGGTAATGGAAAAAACGCTGTACCGCCAAGGATGCATTTTTCTGGCTGCGCAGCGCAAACCCGATGTCGCGGGATGCAGCAATGTCCAGCGGCTTGGCTGTAACTTGGTAAGGGTGCCGCTGCAGCAGAAGTGCAGGCAGGATGCTGACCCCCAAGCCGGCTTCGACCATGGCCAAAATGGCATGGTAATCCCATGTGGAAAGGCGCACTTTGGGCACGAGATCATGTTTGGTAAACAGTGCGGAGATCTCCGATTTGGCGCCTTTTTCTGCCAGCAAGAAGGGCTCATGGCACAGGCTCGCCAAAGAGACGGTGTTTTGCTCTCCCAGGGGATGGCCCTGGGGTAAAATTGCAAACAGCGGGTCTGTGGTTAAAAATGTACTTACCAGAGGAGGCCGGGTCGGCAGACGCAAGAAGCCGCAGTCTGCCCGGCCTTCCATAATCCAGCTCTCGATCTCAGTATAATCCCCTTGCAGCAATTCAAAGTCGATGTTGGGGTAGTCCTGTTGAAACGCACGGAGGATGCTGGGAAGCCAATGGATTGTGACGCTGGAAAAGGTTCCAATTCGGATGAGGCCAGATTGCATCCCATGGAGCTCATCCACCTGCATCTGCAGCTTGCGGTATTCCTCACACAGTCCCTTGGCGTACGGCAGCAGTTTCCAGCCGTCCGGGGTGAGCTTGACGCCCGATTTGCCGCGCTCTAGCACCGTAAGTTTCCATTCTGCCTCCAAGTCATTGATCATACGGCTGATGGCGGATTGCGAATAGCACAGTGTCTCTGCGGCTTTGGTAAAACTACCATATTCGACCGTTGCGACAAATGCCATATACTTTGACAGATTCATGTCCATGCCGGTATACTCCTTTCCTACAATATGGTCTTGTCATGGGCATTATTACAAAAATCTGACTTTCGCATGGGTGTCTCTATGATATACTAGATCGTTGGGGAAGTCAAGTGGGAGTTATGCAAGATTGGATTCCGCTTCTGTCAAGGCAATAGCGGATGATGGAAGGGGAATGCGGCGTTGTTTTGCGCTTGGATGGGGTGGGAATGCCCGGGTAATAGGCAAACCGCTGCATAACATTCGTTAAAATGACAAGTTTTTCATGCGGCCAGATGCGCTGTTTTATGGTATACTAAATACATATGCAGTTGATCTTCGAAACACAGGAGGGGATGTACCAATGACTTCGAAGGAACGAGTGAACAAAACATTTGCACTGGAACGCACCGACCGGGTGCCGCTCGATTATATGGGAGAGGATATTGTAAATGAGCGACTCATGAAGCACCTGGGCGTCAAAGATTATGAGGGACTGCTCGAGGCGCTGCACATTGACTACCGCAATGTGATCCCGGCATACATAGGGCCGCGGCTGCACCCGGAGATCGAGGACCGCATTGTGGATCCCATGTGGGGCATCCGGAAGAAGTTTATGGACAACGCATTTGGCGGAAGCTATGACTACTGTGATTTTCCGCTGGAAACGGCGGATGTGGAGGAAGTTGCCAACTGGCCGCTTCCCAATCTGGACGATTTTGACTATGAGGCTGCCTTGGAATACTGCAAAGCGCACAAGGACTATGCCATCAGCGTGGGCAATCCGGCCTATGGCGACATCATCAACGGGACGGGGATGCTCCGTGGCATGGAGCAGGTCTTTGTGGACCTGGTGACGGATGATGAGGCGGGTGCGCTGCTGCGCAAGCGCCGCCATGAGAAACGCTTGGGCATTATCGAGCGGACGCTGGACAAATGTAAGGACTATGTGGATTTCATCTGGATCGGGGAGGACTTGGGGACGCAGATTGCGCCCATCATCAGCCTGGAGACCTACCGCAAGCAGATCAAGCCCTTCCACAAGGAGTATGTGGACCTTGCCAAATCCTATGGTAAGCGCATCATGATCCATACCTGCGGCTACAGCAGCTGGGCCTATGAAGATTTTATCGAATTGGGCTTTGACGCGGTGGATACGCTGCAGCCCGAGGTGGAGACCATGAAGCCGGCACAGCTGGCAGAGCGGTTTGGCGGGCGCCTGAGCTTCCACGGCTGTATCTCCACGGCGGGCGCCTTGGCATATGGAACGGCCGCCGATGTGGAACAGACAGTCCGCGAGACGCTGGATGCGATGATGCCCGTGGGCGGCTATGCCATTGCCCCGACGCATGCCATCCAGGGAAATACCCCCATGGAGAACATCGAAGCGCTCTATCAGACCGCCATGACCTATGGCAGATATGACCGGCTGTAATGCAGCCCAAACGCATGTTCCAAATATTGTAAATTTCTTTTCTGCTTGTAACAGCGGTAGAAGAGACGGATATATGACGGAAGACATCAAAAAAAGGCCCCTTGAGGGGCCTTTTTGTTTGCCGTTATAGCAATTCCTTGCGGAGCTGTTCTGCCGACTTGGTGGACAGCTTGGCAAGCGGGATATCAAAGACGGTTTTGGCGCCGCTGTCCCCCTCCTGGTTCATGCGCACTGCAGCACGTGCACAAGCGACCAAGACGCTCGCGGTAAACTCGGGGTTGGAGTCCAGCTTGAGGGAAAATTCGGTCACATGCCGCGTGCCGCTGCTGGTTTCGCCGCCTCGGATGACAAAGCCGCCGTGCGGCATGCCGCTGTGGTTGGCTTTGAGCTCTTCGGCCGTGATGAAATGGACCACCGTGTCATAGTCGGAGAAGTAGTTGGGCATCTCACAGATGGCGCGCCGGATGGCCTCCTGATCAGCACCTTCCTCGGGCACCACATAGCACTCCCGCAGGTGCTTTTGGCGTGTGGTGAGCGTGGGGTTGGTCCCCGTCCGAACCGCATCCACCGCCTCCTGGATGGGGATGGTATACTGGATGCCGTTGGCGACGCCCGGCACCCGGCGGATGGCATCTGAATGCCCTTGGCTGACACCTTTGCCCCAGAAGGTATAGGTTTCGCCTTGGGGCAGGACGGACTCAAACAGGATGCGCTGCATGGAAAACAGGCCGGGGTCCCAGCCGGCGGAGATGACAGCCACCTTGTCCGCCTGTTTTGCGGCGGCATCCACGGCCGCAAAGTGCTCGGGGATCTTTGCGTGGGTGTCAAAGCTATCCACCAGGTTGAAGGTCTTTGCCAGCTCGGGCGTCTGGGTGGGCAGGTCGGTCGCCGATCCGCCGCACAGGATGACCACATCCAATTCGGTGTGGTTTGCGATCTCCTGCATGGGGTATACGGGCGCCCCGAGCGTTTTGACGGTCGAAGGGTCGCGGCGCGTAAACACGGCGGCCAGCGACATATCAGCCGCGTGAGACAGCGCGATTTCCACGCCTCTGCCCAAGTTGCCATATCCGGCAATCCCTACTTTTCGTTGTTCCATGGTTCATCATCCTTTCCTTGTGGTCACAAATCAAACGTATTGCAAACTGCATTGTGCGCCATGACCTGGATATTCCAAGATTTGGGGTCCAAACAGCCCTGCAGGCGCATGTTTATGATACCACACATGGGGCAACAGTACAAGCACCATGCGTGCGTCATATACAAAAATCAGAAAAATGCCCAAAAAACGGATAGGGAACCCCTATCCGTTTTGTTTATTCTAAAAGGTCATTTTGAATGAGGTCGTCCAACGATTCCCGCCGAACGATCAAACAGGACTGACCGCCCGAAACCATCACAACGGGCGGGCGGGGGATGCGATTGTAGTTGCTGGCCATGGCATAGTTATAGGCACCGGTGGCGAGCACAGCCAGCGTGTCGCCCGGCTCAACCTGCGGCAACGAAACGCCTTCGCCCAGCAGGTCGCCCGATTCGCAGCATTTCCCTGCCACTGTCACGGTCTTGGTTGGCGCGTCTCCCGCTTTGTTAGCCAGGACAAAACTGTATGCCGACTGGTAGAGGATATAACGCGGTTTGTCCGCCATGCCGCCGTCCACCGAGACATAGGTGCGAACGTCCGGAATCTCTTTCACGCCGCCGACGGTGTACAGCGTGATGCCGGCGGGCGCCGTGATGGAACGCCCCGGTTCCATGAGAATGCGGGGGAGGGTCAAACCGCGCTCAGCCGCGGTGGCCTTTACGACTTTGGATACCGCCTCGATATATTGATCATAGGGCACTGGGTTGTCGCTGGGCAGGTATTGGATGCCATAGCCGCCGCCCAGGTTGAGCTCGTTAATCTCCAGCCCCAACGCATCCTTGATGTCCCCGATGAAGTGCATCATGACCCGCGCGGCCTCCTGGAAGGGGGAGAGGTCAAAAATTTGCGACCCAATGTGACAGTGCAGCCCCACAACACGCACGTGCGCCATCCCATGCGCGCGCCTTACGATGTCCATGGCCTCGCCCGTCTCCAGCGCGACCCCGAATTTGGAGTCGATCTGACCCGTCATGATGGCCTGATGGGTATGTGCGTCGATGCCGGGCTTGACGCGGAAGGCGATGTCCACCACCTTGCCCGCGCGGCCCGCGATGGTGTCCAGCCGCGACAGCTCGTATGCATTGTCCACCACGATGCGGCCGACACCGCGTTCTACCGCCATGGTGAGCTCTTCATCCGTTTTGTTGTTGCCGTGGAAGTAGATGCGTTCGGCGGGAAACCCTGCTTTGAGGGCGGTGTATAGCTCGCCGGCGGAGACCACATCCGCGCCCAGCCCCTCTTCCTGCACAAGCCGGTAGATATACAGGGTGCTGAAAGCCTTGCTGGCATAGAGAATCTGGCCATGGCCGTCGTAGTAGGTGTCCATGGCGTGTTTGTACAGTCGGCAGTTTGCCCGGATGAGGTCTTCATCCATGACATACAGCGGCGTCCCGTATTGCTGGGCGAGCGCGACGGTATCACATCCGCCGATGGTAAGATGGTTGCTGTGGTTGATTGAGAGTGCATCCGATTGAAACATGCTGCCGCCTCCTTTGTGTGCCTGATGGTTAGCTTGCCACCCGCGGGTGGCAATTATTCCTCTTCCCAGTTGTGGTATACGTTCTGGACGTCGTCATTGTCCTCTAGGTGTTCGATGAGTTTGCTCATCATAAGAATATCGTGCTCATCGGTGAGCTTGACCGTGGTCTGCGGGATCATTTCCACTTCGGCGGTGGAGAAGGTGTATCCCTTTTCGGTGAGCGCATCCCGCACGGTGGAGAAGGCCTCGGGGGTGGTCAGAATCTCGAAGCACCCCGTATCGGGCGCCACGTCGTCTGCTCCGGCCTCCAGCGCATCCATCATGACGGTGTCCTCATCCAGCTCCCCGTCCTCATCGTCAATGATCAAAACGCCCTTCTGATCAAACAGGTATCCGACGCACCCGGTCTGCCCCAGGTTGCCGCCAAACTTATCAAAGTAGTGCCGCATGTCTCCGGCGGTCCGGTTGCGGTTGTCGGTCAGCGCTTCCACGATGACGGCGACGCCCGAGGGGCCGTATCCCTCGTAGGTCATGTTTTCGTAGTTTGCGCCACCCAGCTCGCCCGAGGCCTTTTTGATGCACCGCTCAATGTTGTCATTGGGCATGTTGTTGGCCTTGGCTTTGGCAATACAGTCCTTGAGGCGGGAGTTGGTTTCGGGGTCGGGCCCGCCTTGTTTGACAATGACGGTCATCTCGCGCCCGATCTTGGTGAAGATCTTGCCTTTGATGGCGTCGGTCTTTTCTTTTTTATGTTTGATATTTGACCATTTCGAATGTCCTGACATAGCAAACGCTCCTTTTTTGCAAACTGCTGGTATATTTTTTGCGTCCCATCCCATACTAATTGTGAAACCAAGCACCGAAACGGGGGAAGGGACATGCAATATTTGTGGGCCTTTTTGATTGGCGGCGCCCTGTGCGCCATCGCCCAGATTTTGATTGATAAATGCAAGCTCACGCCGGCACGCATTTTGGTCATTTACGTGGTGAGCGGCGTGATCTTGACGCTCATCGGCGTATATGAACCGCTTGTGAAGTTTGCGGGCGCGGGCGCGACTGTCCCGCTGACCGGGTTCGGATACTCCTTGGCAAAGGGGGCCATGAAAGGCGTGTCTGAACATGGCCTGTACGGCATCTTCACAGGCGGTCTCACGGGGACGGCGGCAGGCATCACTGCGGCCATCGTATTTGGCTTTCTGGTTGCGCTCATCTTTAAACCCAGAGAAAAAAAGTGATAACATCGGGCTGCCGGAAGGCGGCCCGTTTTTAATTGCGCATCAGGCCCGCATCCGACATACTCAGATACCGGTCCGCACCGGCCACGATGATGTGGTCAATGACGTTGACCTCCAGGGGCCGAAGCGCATCAATCAAGGTTTCGGTCAAAATCTTGTCCTCGTGGGATGCAGCCAGGCTGCCATTGGGATGGTTGTGCGCAAAGATGACGTTTTGAATGTTGTGCCCCAAAACCGCTTCCACAACGTCCCGTGGGTATACGATGGCACGGTTGCTTGTCCCATATGAGATGATATCGTGCCAGAGGACCATGCGGTTGGAATCGAGGCTGATGAGGGCAAATCCTTCTTTGGTCATCCCGATGAACATGGCTGCGGCGAACCGCGCCGCTTCCTGATTGGTTCCCAAAACGACCTTGTTCCGGTATTTGCTCTGTTCATATTCCCGAAAGACCTCGGGCAGCATATGAAGGAATACGGCAGAACTGCGCCCCACGCCTTCTACCTTAACCAGCTGGTCCACAGGTGCCTCTAAAACATTGGACAGCGAACCAAATCGGTCGAGCAGATTGTGCGCAATTGGGTTGGTGTCTTTGAGCGGGATGCTGTAAAAGAGCAGCAGTTCCAAAATCTCATGTGGCTCAAAATGGGACAGCCCCTCATGTTCATACCGTTTGCGCAGCCGTTCCCGGTGCCGGTGATGTGTTCCCTCTGCCATGCTGTCTCACCTACTTACGATATCTGTCTGCTCCCGGGCTTTACGATGGGGAGTCCCTGCTTACAGAGCGGGCATTCGTCGGGCTCATAGGAGGTCACATCCATGGAGATGACCGCCTGGAAGGGAACGCCGAAATCAATCTTCCCGCCAGTCCGGTCCACGATGGCGCCGACCCCCACGATGTCGCCGCCGTTTGCCCGCACGATGTCAATCACCTCACGCACCGAACCGCCGGTGGTGACCACGTCTTCCACAACCAGCACCTTTTCGCCCGGCTGGATGGTAAAGCCGCGGCGAAGCGTCATGACGCCGTTCTCCCGCTCTGCGAAGATGTTTTTGACGCCCAGCTGACGGCTGACCTCGTAACTCATCTGTACCGCGCCGATGGCAGGGCCGATGACGACCGAAACGCCCGCATCCCGGTATTTTTCTGCCAGCGCACCGCACAGCTCCTCGCTGTATTTGCTATATTGGAAGATCTTTGCGCACTGCAGGTATTTGTCCGAATGCCGGCCCGAGGTGAGCCGAAAATGCCCTTCCTGCAGAACACCCGCTTCCTTCAGTACTTCCAAAACACGTTCCTGTGAAATCATTGTTTGCCCTCCTGTCGGTCATGTAGCATAGCTATCTATTCTATTTTACCTGTTTTTCGGCTGTATTTCAAGGTTTTTTTGCACATTTCCGTGATTTTCGGCGACTTTTATACGGGTGGCAGCGGAGACGGGGAGACGTTGGGTCATGCAGATGGTAAAATATTCCTTTTACGGACGGTTTG
>CALYAO010000009.1 GCA_944393605.1 uncultured Clostridia bacterium | reverse complement strand
AAGAAAAAAGAACAGCTGGACATCCCGGACAGCGGGAACACAGACAGCACGGCAAACCTGCCTGCTGAAACAACAAATTATGACGATATAGGAGGCGTTGGATAATGATCGATTTAACCGTAATTGTGGAGGCTGTACTGACTTTGTGCATTGCGGCTGTTTCTGCCTTTGTCATTCCGTGGCTGAAACGCAAGGTAAGCGCGGAAAAGCTGGCAGAGGTTTCCGAGTGGGTGCAGATCGCAGTCACGGCTGCGGAGCAGATTTATAACGGGCCCGGCCGCGGTGCGGAAAAGAAAGCATACGTTTTGAAATTTCTCAATGACCGTGGGTATACCGTGGATATGGATGCCATCGAAAATCTGATCGAGGCGGCTGTCTATGAACTGCCTGAAAAACTGACCGAATAACGGACACACAGCCACGGGGCAAAAAAAATAACTGCCTCGTGGCTGTTTTCTCTATTGACAATACATCTATAAAGGTGTATAATTATAACACGATAAGGAGGCGAACCGTATGATCTCACTGGCAGAATATGCAGCTATGCACGGCAAAAGCCCCGTAACAGTCAGGCAGATGGCCGCGCGGGGCGGTTTTCAAACCGCACAAAAAATTGCCCGCAACTGGATCATAGACGAAAACGAACCCTACCCGGACGGCAGGGTAAAAACGGGCAAGTACAGAAATTGGCGTAAAAGCGGGCGGGGGCAGAAATAAGCCCCCGCTTTTGTTATCTCTATCACTGGGAGGGTGCAGATATGGGTAAAGGTTATAAGCATTTAACATGGCATGACAGGCTAAAGATCGCTAAAATGAAAAACGAGGGCAGAAAGCAGGTAGAAATTGCCCACGCCCTGCACGTCAGTGAAAGCACGATCAGCCGCGAGCTGCGCCGATCCACCTACGAACACCTCAACAGCGACCTGACCACTGAAATACGCTACAACCCAGACGGTGCCCAGCAGCGGTATGAATATAACAAGACCGCCAAAGGCGCACCGCTGAAAATCGGCAGCGATCACGCCCTGGCGGCTTATATTGAAACGAAAATTGCGGATGAAAAATACAGCCCCTGCGCCGTGCTGGCTGAAATTGAAAACGATCCTGATCTGCAATTCAGCGTGACCATTTGCCGCGCCACCCTGTACAAGTACATTGATCAGGGCGTATTTCTGCGCATTACCAACTGCGATCTGCCGTTCCGTGGCAAGCGGCGCAAACACAGGAAAACAAGGAAAGTCCGTGCCGCACGTCCCTCCTGCGGCGAAAGCATCGAAAAGCGCCCCGACCACATCAATGATCGCAGCGAGTTTGGGCACTGGGAGCAGGATTTAGTGGACGGGTGCAGAGGCAGCAAAAGTAACGCACTTGTGCTGACCGAACGGCAGACCCGCCAGGAAATCACGGTTAAAATACCAGACAAGACAACGGACAGCGTGGTTGCCGCCCTGGACAGGCTGGAACGCAGGTTTGGGGAGTATTTCAAAGACGTTTTCAAGTCTATCACGATGGACAACGGCAGCGAGTTTGCAGACTGCGAGGGCATGGAGCGATCCCTTTTCGGCGGCAAGCGGACAAAATGCTACTACTGCCACCCGTCCAATCCGCAGGAACGTGGCAGCAACGAAAAGCAAAACCAGATGCTGCGCCGTCACTTTCCGAAAGGCACGAACTTTGACAACGTAACCGAGGAAATGCTGGAACGCGCCACCAGATGGCTGAACAATTACCCGCGCAAACTGCTGGGCTGGCGTAACAGCCAGAGCCTGTTTGATGCCGCGCTGGCTGATATTATGGGTAACGGGAGTTGTTCATAAAAAATTAACATAAAAATCTTGCACTTACCTATTGACATTTGCCATATTTTTATTGGTTTTCTTCGCCACAGCATCCCAGACGCATCCATTCGACATAAAACAAGCACTTCATTGAACACATCCTGTTGATGCATCCTATCACCCATCCATTTGATGTTTCCTATCGAAATACCTTCCATAACATGGCCACCGTATGGCATACAATGGCATAATGCACACCACCGTCTGTCCGATTTGTCATCAAAAATCATATATTTTCCAGGTTGGGGCTTGCAGTTTTGGTAAGATTGATGTATAATAGGAAAGAAATTGTCTTTTGAATGCAAAAAATTTAAGAAGATTTGGGAGGATGTTATGAAAATGAGATCATTTGTTTCTTTGATGACGGCTGCTGTGCTGTGTCTGTCACTGACCACCGGATGTACGCCCAAGGATGCGTCCAACAACCAAGGGACCGACACCCAGCAGGTCAAGACCATCACTTCGGTGGACGATCTGGTTGGCTGCCGCATCGGCGTGCAGGAAGGGACCACCGGGAACGACTATGCAAACAAGGTGCAGGACGCCCAGGTCAGCGCTTATAAAAATGCGATTGACGCCATGACCGACCTGGCAAACGGCAAGCTGGACTGCGTTATTTGGGATGAGCTGCCGTCCCAGCGCGCCGTCGCAAAGCGTGATGGTCTGCGCATCGTGGAAGGCCTGGAGCTGACGGCGGAGGAATATGCGATTGCCGTGCAGAAGGGCAACACCGAGCTTCTGGAGAAGATCAATGCCTCCATCGCGCGCATGAAGTCGGATGGAACGCTGGAGGCCATCGCCAAGGCGTATAAGACCGAAGACAGCGAGCGGATGCCTGCGGTTGACCTTTCCGGGAACACCGAAACACTCGTCATGGGCACCAATGCGCAGTTTGAGCCCTTTGAATACCGGGAAAACAACGAAATCGTCGGCTTTGACGTTGATATGGCAATGCAGATTGCCAAGGACGCAGGCTACAACCTCAAGATTGAGGATATGGAGTTTGGGGGCATCATCGCTGCCGTGCAGTCAGGCAAGGTGGACATGGCTATTGCGGGCATGACCGCAAACGATGAGCGCCGCCAGAATGTTGACTTCTCCGACCCTTATTTCACCGCCGAACAGGTCGTTGTGGTCAAGGAATAAAAAATGTGCGGGCGGAGAGCAGCTCCGCCCGTTTTTTGTTTGCTAGACTCCTCTCCAAAAAAACAAGCAAATTGGGCATCTTCCCTGCCGGAGGGCGCCTTTTCAAGGATGTGAACAGTGCAATGTCAGAGTTTTTTCAGTCCATCGGGACGGCGCTATACAATACGCTGATCGTGCAGGACCGATGGTTTTCCCTATTGCATGGGCTCGGTATCACCTTAATCATCACGTTGGCCGCCATTGTGTTGGGGACACTGCTGGGCATCATCTTCTGCCTGCTCAAGCTGTCCAAAAACAAGTTTTTGCGCGGCATTGCCCATGTTTATATTGAGGTCATTCGAGGGACCCCGACCGTGGTCCAGCTTTTGCTGATCTACTATGGTATCTTCGGATCGGTTGACCTCAACAAGATCCTGGTTGCCATCATTGCGTTTGGCATCAACAGCGGCGCCTATGTCGCGGAGATCATCCGCGCAGGTATCCTGTCGGTGGATCACGGACAAATGGAGGCCGGCCGTTCGCTGGGGCTTGGATATTGGCCGACCATGTTTACCATTATCCTGCCGCAGGCAGTCAAGAACATCCTGCCGACCTATACCAGTGAGTTCATCGTCCTGCTCAAAGAAACCTCCATCGTGGGCTACATTGCGCTGGTGGATCTCACCAAGGCGGGCGACCAAATTCGAAGCGACACGTTTGACGCATATACGCCTCTTATTATTGTCGCATTGCTTTACCTATGCATGACACTGACGCTGGCAAAAATATTTGGGATCTTGGAAAGGAGGCTGCGCAAGAGTGATATCCGTTGAAGGTTTACACAAACAATTTGGCAGCCTAGAGGTATTAAAAGGCATCGATCAACACATCGAAAAGGGCGAGGTCGTGGTGGTGATCGGCCCGTCGGGGTCGGGCAAAAGCACGTTCCTGCGCTGTCTCAATCTATTGGAAACGCCCACCAAGGGCCGGATTGTCTTTGAAGGCATTGACCTCACTGACCCGCAGCACAATGTGGATCTCACGCGCCAGAAAATGGGAATGGTGTTCCAGCAATTCAACCTATTTCCTCACCTAACCGTGCTAAAAAACCTAACCATGGCGCCTCTCAAACTCAAAAAGATGAACAAGGCGGAAGCAGAAGCAGAGGCACATCGGCTTTTGGGGCAGGTTGGGTTGTCCGACAAAGCAGAGGCGTTTCCTGTCCAGCTGTCGGGCGGGCAGAAACAACGCGTCGCCATCGCGCGCGCCCTCATGCTCCACCCCGATGTCATGCTGTTTGACGAACCCACCTCCGCGCTGGACCCCGAGATGGTCGGCGAGGTGCTGACCGTTATGAAAAGTCTGGCGGATGCCGGCATGACCATGGTCGTGGTGACGCATGAAATGGGCTTTGCCAAAGAAGTCGCCACGCGGGTGCTGTTTATGGATGAAGGCGTCGTCATGGAGGAAGGAACACCAGACCAAATCTTTGGCAATCCACAGAATCCGCGAACCAAGCTATTTCTCAGTAAAGTGCTATAAGGAGTCGCTTATGAAACGATGCATATTGGAAGACCGAATTTGTACTTGGTGCGGCGACTGTGAGGTATGTGACCTGGATAAGACCAAAAAATGCAACAACTGCGGCAAATGCATTGATTCCGATGCGGAATACCGTGTGATTCAAGTGGAAGATGTGCTGCTGGGGTTGGATAAACCAAATACCTAAAAAAGGGCAGGCTGCAGCCTGCTCTTTTTCACATTTTTTGGGTAAAAAAACACCATATCCCGTTTGGGATATGGTGTTTTTGTGTCAGCCATTATTTAAAGATGACAACGTCTCTACACGTTTCATAACTCATTCGTACCAGCACGTAGCTCGCGCCCTCTGCAACCGAATCACCGCAGATGAGGTCATCCACCGAGCCATTTGTAATGCGGTCACGCGTGCTGTCATACACATAGAAGTTCCCAGCAGCAGACGGCGTCAGATATATATCTCCCGTCGCACTGCTATGGCGGCCTTTGACAACAAAATACCCGTTTCCTTTGCCTACAACCGGCCCCATAAATTCATAGAAACTCGTCATAAAAGTGCCATTGTATCCGCTTTGCGATGTATCCAGCTTGGTGATATCCAGATCCAACGTAATGCTGGAAATCTTGTTGTTCTTATCAGTGGAGATACGCAGAACGTCTCCGCGCTGCGGCATCCGTCCACCAGCGGTTGTCAGCGTCAGCGCTTCTTTCTCGGCCAAGTATTCACTGAACACGCCATTGGCAAGACCATGCAGCTTATAGCCGATCTGGCCATCCTCGTCCACAGATTGGTCCGATCGGCACCTGTTTGCATATCGTTCATCAATTTCCGCACTTCGGCGTCCATCTCGGTGATCTTTGCTTTGATGTCAGGATCATTGACGTCGTAGTACTCCCGGCCGCCGATGAGATAATTCTTCCATCGTACACGAAGCGCGTCAAACTCGTCGTTAACCTCTTCCGTCTCAGGCCAGTACACAGGGTCAGGCCGCAAGACTCTTGACGGGCTCAAAACGGGTTCCATGCCGGGAGAAGTCCATACATACAGGCGGATGATACAATTCAGATAGTCCTCGGGCACCGTGACCTGTGCAGACAGCTGCGCAGTCCCGCCTACCGCAACATCCTCCATGGCTTGAACGCTGAGCTGCGACAGGACTTCCTCCCCCGTCTCTTCGTCCGCCTCGTATAAAGCGAGGTATGCAGTATAGGAAGCAGTGGACGCCTGCAGGTTCTGCAGCGTTCCACTCACGCTCACCGTACCCTGCCGAAACCCTACATATGTAATATCGCTGTTCCCTTCCGCCGTCGCAAGCTGGAAGGCAATATCCTGAACATCTGCCAGCGTGTTCCCCTCTGCCGCCGGCAAAATGGGACACATCGTCAGCAAAAGTGCTGCTGTTACTATGAAACAAATACATCCTTTGTAAAATGGAGCTGTTCGATTCATGCGTCTACCTCTTTACTTTTATTCAAATACATGTCCCTCCGTAATGGGAAGCAACATATTGTCATACCAAACAAATGCCTTAATTTGGTAATTTTCAGGATTCTCAGGCACAGTCAGCGAAAGTGTAAAGGCATCATCCTTGCCATATTCCGCATCCACAACTTGTGTCATTGCAACCTTCTTGAGCACAGCATTGCCCGTCGCCGCTTTCTCATACACCCCGGCAAAGATGGTGTAGGTTGCTGGCTCCGCATCGAGGTTTTTGATGGAACCCGTCAAGCGGACATCCCCAGCAACCAGACCCGTATCCGTGATGTCTGTCCAGGTATCATCCCCATTGGATTGTTCCAGCCGCACGGGCGTATTCATTGCAACCGATTTGTTCTTATGTATTGTAATGTTTGTAAACGTGACACTGCCAGCGGTTCCAGCACTGTTGTCATTGCCGCGTGCAGTGAGGGAAATATGGGTTACCTTGGACAAGTCCAATATCCCATCCCCCTCTGTATTGGCTTCCTTAACAAAGCCATCAATTGGAATGGAAAATATCTCACTGCCACTGCCTGCTTTGATATACAGATCGACACAATACTTTTCAGTAACCTCCCCACTGACCTCTTCCAAAGCCACTTGCATGATACGCGGCTTTGCATCTGCCGTAGCGTCTTCGCTCATTGTAAAGTCAATGGCCTGTGCATCCGAAAGATTGAGTGCCTCAGGTACAGCGAAACGAAACGTACTCCAGGTCGTTCCGCCTTGTCCCGTTGTATAATTCAGTGCTGTCCCTGTACTGCCGGCCACAATGGTACCTGAATCCACGCCTACACTCCCCGTCACAGCATCCCATACCAGTGTATTATCAATAGGGAACACAACCGCCGCAGACGCCAAATTGGCCTGCTGTGTATCAGGCAGCTTAGTTCCAAACATCTGCAGCTCACGGATATTCAACGCCGCACCAGTTCCTGGCTTTGAGACATACAGTCGAATATAACGCGCATTCACTTCTTCCGTCGGCACACCACCATAACCATTTAAGGCGGTATCCGTCTCTTCTCTTTCTGCAAACACTTCCCAGGTACCATCCGGTTTCAAATAAGACAGCGTAAATGCTTGCGTTGCGGATCCACCAACATTTTCCCAGGTAATATTTGCCATAAACCATCGTTTGATGTTATAAAATGCCCCAAGATCAATGATGCTCTCATGGGTCGCATCATGTATTACCACTTGGCCTTCCACCTGCTCAATATCGCCTTCTGCAGACCACATTGTATTAAAATCACCATCAATCATTTGAGCCGGCATTGAAAGGCCCGTTTGCCACTCTCTGTGATGCCGTGAATTGAATACAACCTGCTTATTCAACAAGATGTTTTCATACTGCTCACTGGAATAAAACTTCATCTCCAAAATGGTCGTTTTATTCCAAGCCGCCACCTGGGGAAACGTGAGGCGATAATACCTGGCCGCTGTCGGCGTATCAACCACAATGTTATCGAGTGTGTTCCAGAGTGTTTCGTTCGGCTTTTCCGGATTGGAATTATCCACAGTGTCGACTACCTGCCATTCCGCAGCATCATCCCCACCTGTATCACTCACTTCCAACGTTGCTTTCATAACGCCCTCGTTGTTATTCACTTGCGCAGCGGCTGCTGGTGTTGAACACAGCATATAGCTTTCCACTTTCACAGGCATTCCAAAGTCTATCTTCACCCATTCGCCAGCCTTGATTTCCCATTTTTTTCCAGTGTCTTTCTTGTTGTCAAATGCATAGATCGCATTGACACTTTCACTGTTGGTGGTCATACAATCCGAACCTATGTAAATCTCATTTTGCGGCTGCGGCAGCTCGGGTTCTTCTGCCGACCCAACGAGTCCCACGGATGCCAGCAGGGACAGGGAGACAAACAAACAGCAGCCATCTTTTTTCCAACCCTCTTTTTTCACGTCACAACTCCTCCTTACGTATTTCGGTTTCAAAAACCAAAATGCCCCAATTTCATATTAACATTTTACCACCGGGCTCACTTTCCCGTAAATCAACAAAAACTTTGATGAGCTATCAAAAAGATAGAAATGTGATGAAAATGCATGAAATGTGGGGTTGTAGACCCATTTTGATTTCATAAATATTGGAATTGCTATCAGATTATGGTAAATATTTTTTGTGAAAACCATACAGAAAATCAAACGGATTTCTATAAAAATTAGACAAGCTCAACTGAAAGAAATGACCATAACTTTGTATTTTTTTATTTTACGGTATGACAGTTCCCCATGGATATACAAAAAAACTTGTGCCATTTTGGCACAAGTTTGATCTCTTTTTTTCATGTATCCAACGCACCCGATCGGCCACTAACGTTTCAAATCGCAGCCCGATCCGCCCATATACAGACGCACCACATTCCGAGTGGCACGATGGAGGTTTTGCGCTGCATGCGCCAGCGCCTCCTCCAGCGACTGCGGCACGGTCACGCAGGAAAACACCGCAGTAACCCCTGTATCATACAAGGACGACACATCCCCCCGCACCGCGCCGCTCACCACGACGCAGGGCCGCCCATGCCGCTTTGCCAATCGGCCGACGCCGCTTGGCAGCTTGCCGAACGCAGTCTGCGCATCGGTACATCCTTCTCCTGTCAACACCAACGCCGCATCCCGAATATGGGCCTCCAGCCCCACGGCCTCAGCAATCAAATCAAATCCGGGGCGCAGCTTGGCGCCGCAAAATGCAACCAGACCCGCACCCAGCCCGCCGGCCGCGCCGCCGCCCGGCAGGGATAGCACCGCAGTGCCCGTGGCATGCTCCACCAGCGCCGCATAGTGTGCGAGTGCACGGTCCAAATCGGCCGCCGTCTCCTCATCTGCTCCTTTTTGGGGGCCAAACACATAAGACGCGCCCTGCGGTCCGCACAGCGGATTGGTCACATCACAGGCCGCTTCCACCACTGTTTCCGCCAAAGCGGGGTGCAGCCCCGTGCAGTCAATCGCCGCCACCTGCGCCAGCGTCCCACCGCACATGGAAAGCGGCTTTCCCGCCGCATCCACAAATCGGACGCCCAAGGCCTCTGCCATGCCGGCGCCGCCGTCGTTGGTTGCACTGCCGCCAATCCCTAGGATAATGTGGCGGCAGCCCCGGTTCAGCGCCGCCGCCAGCATCTCCCCCGTCCCATATGTCGAGGCTAGCAGCGGGTTGAGTTCCCTTTGCGCCAGCAAGAGAATCCCCGATGCCGCCGCCATCTCCATCACCGCCGTCCCATCCGGCAGGATGCCATACCGCGCCGTCACGGGCCGCCCCAGCGGACCGCGCACCGGCACCTCACAAAACGTACCGCCCAGCGCCGCCACCACGGCTTCCACCGTGCCTTCGCCGCCATCCGCCATGGGCAGTTTTTGAATCTCACCCCCAAAGACCTCGGCAGCTGCCTCCGCCATGATATCCGCCGCCTGTACCGCTGTCAGCGATCCCTTAAACGAATCTGGCGCAATCACAATCCGTCCCATTTCCCGCTCCCTTCTCCCTGCCTACCTGGTGCGCGTCACGCTCCAGTCTGGTTTCCCACATCCAACAAGCCATACCCTATCAATCGAGCATACTTTCCCTCTTTTTCTGATAAAAACCCATATTTTTCCAAACAGCATCGGCCCACCGCACGGACTGAGGCGGAACGGAATGGGGGCCAATGTGCTTCTCCATCCACAGAATATCATACCACCGCTCAAATTTATAACCACATTTGTGAAATCTGCCGACGGGTCGGAAGCCCGCTTGTTCATGGAATGGGATGCTGTCCGCCGGTAAAAAGGGATCAGCCTCCCGCGCACATGCAATACAGGCATTGATGTTTAAAATGCCCTGAGCCCGCAAGGCCGCCTCCAATGCACCATAGAGACTGCTGCCAACCCCTTGCCGCCTATGTCCCTGCCCGACATAGATGGAGGTTTCCACCGACCAATCATATGCCGGACGACTTTGAAAAGGGCCGGCATATGCATACCCCACCACCGTTCCCGCACACTCTGCCGCCAAATAGGGATACCGCTGCAGCGTATCCCCAATACGCCGGGCAAATTCGGCAACAGACGGAATGTCATACTCAAACGTCACCGCCGTCTCCTGCACGTACGGTGCATAAATAGCCCGCAGGGCCTCGGCATCCCGTTGGGTTGCCACCCGGATGGTCACCGCAGTATCGGACATTTGCTTCCCTTCTCTCCAACCGGATGCTACAAACATGTGCCACATCCGTCATGCTTTCCAACAGTATACCACCCGCCCGCCCGATTGTCAACCGCTGCAAATGCCCCATACCAAAAAGGCCCCATGCCAGAGGGGCACAGGGTCTTTTGTTCGCATGTTGCAGGCACATTCGTGCAAAGGAAACAGCCTTTACAGGTTGCTGCGCTTCACTTCAAACACGCCCGGAATCTGGCGGATCTTTTTACTCACTTTGATCAAATCATCGGTACTCTTGATCTCAATGGTCACGTTGATAAGCGCGATCTGCTCCTTGGTAATCCGCAAATTGATATTGGTGATGGGAATCTTGATGTCTGATATACATGCCGTCACGTCAGACAGCAGGCCCGTCCGGTCATTGGAGGCAATCTGCAGCTCGGTGAGGTAAGACTGCGAGGCCGGCGCATTCTCCCAGTACACCTCAATGAGACGCTGGGCCTCCTCACCGGTGGATTTGATATTGGGGCAGTCCAGCCGGTGCACCGAAACGCCGCGCCCGCGAGTGATATACCCCACGATGTCATCCCCCGGCACGGGGTTGCAGCACCGGGACAGCCGCACCAGGCAGTTTTCAATCCCCCGCACCACCACGCCGTTGTTGTTATATGCCTTGCGTTGCTTCTTCTGCACCGTCTTGTGCGGCGCGTTTCCCGGCTTGGGCGCGGGAGTGCCGTCCGACTTGGTGACCTCGGTGTGCATCTCGCTGCGGTATTTTTCCCGCAGATAGGAGATGGCCTTATTGACCGCAAGGCCGCCATACCCAACCGCGGCATACAAATCGTCCAGATTGGCAAAGCCATACCGCTTGCACAGCGTCTCCACCCACTCAGGGCGGAACAGGTCCGCATGGGAAACGCCAATGCGCTTGAGTTCCCGTTCGGTGAGCTCCTTGCCCCGCATGACGTTCTCTTCCCGGCGCTCCTTTTTGAGCCATTGGTTGATCTTGCTCCGCGCCTGGGAGGTTTTGCAGATCTTGAGCCAGTCCCGACTGGGGCCATGCACGGCCGAAGAGGTCATAATCTCCACGATGTCGCCGTTTTGCAGCACATAGTCAAGCGTTGCAATCTTGCCGTTGACCTTCGCCCCCATCATACGGCACCCCACGGCGCTGTGGATGGCAAATGCAAAGTCGATGGGCGTGGACCCCGCGGGCAGGTTTAACACGTCCCCCTTGGGCGTAAACACAAACACCTCATCCGCAAACATGTCAATCTTTAGGGCACGCATGAAGTCATCCGAGTCCACGGCCGCATTTTGAATTTCCAATATTTGGCGAATCCAGGCGAGCTTGGAGTCCATATCGCTGGCGTCCGTCGTACCCTCCTTGTACTTCCAGTGCGCCGCGATACCATATTCCGCGACCCGGTGCATCTCCCAGGTCCGAATCTGGATCTCAAACGGCGTCCCATTGGGACCGATCACCGTGGTATGCAGCGACTGATACATGTTGGGCTTGGGCATGGCGATATAGTCCTTAAAGCGGCCCGGCATGGGGTAATACAGCTCATGCACCATCCCCAGCACGGCATAGCAATCCTTTACAGTGTCCACAATGGCGCGCACCGCGAACAGGTCATAGAGCTCATCGATGGACTTGTTTTGGGTATACATCTTGCGGTAGATGCTGTAAAAATGCTTGGCGCGGCCCGTCACCGTGGCCTTGATGCCGCGGTTTTCCAGCCCCACCTCCAGCGCAGCGGTGATATCGGCAATATATTGCTCCCGTTCCCGGCGCTTTTGATTGATGCTTTCCGCGATTTCCTTATAGGCAATGGGGTCTAGGTACCGGAGCGAGATGTCCTCCAGTTCCCACTTGATCTTACTCATGCCCAGCCGATGCGCCAGCGCCGCATAGACCTCCAGGGTCTCCCGGGCCTTTTCCCGCTGTTTTTCCTCCGATTTGGCCTTGAGCGTCCGCATGTTGTGCAGCCGGTCGGCCAGCTTGATGATGATGACGCGGACATCCTTGGCCATGGCCAAAAACATCTTGCGCAGATTTTCCACCTGCTGCTCCTCTTTGGAGGCAAAATGGAGCTTGGACAGCTTGGTCAGTCCATCCACAATCAGGGCGACGTTGGAACCAAATTCCTTTTCAATATCCGACACCGTAACCTCGGTATCCTCCACCACATCGTGCAGCAGGGCGCCGATCAAGGCGTCACAGTCCAGCTCCATGTCCGCCACGATGGAGGCGACCTCCAGCGGATGGGTCACATAGGGTTCCCCCGATTCACGGGATTGGCCGCTATGCGCCGTCTTGGCAAATTCATATGCCTTATGCAGCCGCGCAAAGTCACAGTTCGGCGCATAACGCCGCACCTTATTTTCCAATGCGTTATAGGTCATTCGTTCCATCTCATCTCACCTCTGAAAACCGGATATCCTTGAGCAGCACCTGCACCAGCCGCTCGCCGCGAAACAGGTTCACATCCAAGGAAAATGCTATATCAATCAGATCCCCAAGCTTCAGCTGGGGCAGAAACTGTCCCATATTAAACCCAATGGCATCCACCAGATATCCTTGTCTCGACAGCGTAAGCTTTAGGTGCCGGCCCTCACTGAGCGCACGCAGGTTGGCAATACGCAGCCCCCGCAGATAGAACACCGGGTTGGGATTCCCCATGCCAAAGGGCTCTAAAACGGACAGCCGCTCCACCGTACCCAGATTGATGTACGCAATGGGCAGCTCACAGTCAATGTTTAAGCTGGGCACAAAATCCGACTGCGTGAGCACGCCTGCGGCATATGCATTGATGTGCTGCCGGAAGGCGGGAATGTCCTCCTCCCGCAGGGTGAGCCCCGCTGCCAGCTCATGCCCGCCGAATTTGACCAGGTCATCTGCACAGTGGGACAGCGCCTCAAACAGATTCAGCCCCCGGATAGAGCGCCCTGAACCCTTCCCCATGCCGTCTTCCGTACTGATGAGAATGGTGGGCCGGTAATACCGCTCAGTGAGCTTGGATGCCACAATGCCGATGATCCCATGGTGCCAGCCGGGATGGGATAGTACCAGGACCGATTCTGTCGCATAGGCGGGGTCAGACGCGATGAGCGAAAGCGCCTCTTCAAAGATGATCTGCTCGGTTCCCTGCCGTTCCTTGTTGGCTTCATTGAGGATGTTCGCATACTTGTTCGCGGTTTTGTCATCCGTCGCCAGCAGCATCTCCACCGCCATCTTGGGATCCCCCATGCGGCCCGCCGCATTGATGCGGGGCGCGATCATGAAGCTGATGGTGCCCGTGTTGACGGCACGGTCCGCCAGCCCCGCATAGGCCATCACCGCCCGCAGGCCCCGGTTTTGGGTATAGGGCAGCAATTCCAGCCCCTTTTTCACAATGATACGGTTTTCATCCAAAATGGGCATCACGTCCGCCACCGTCCCGATGGCGACTAGATCCATGTATGCCTCAATGAATTCGGTCATATGATACCGCAGCCGCTGCGTGATGGCCTGCAGCAGCTTGAAGGCCACGCCCACCCCCGCCAGCTTTTTGAACGGATAAGGGCATCCCGGCTGTTTGGGGTTCACGATACTATACGCGTCAGGCAGCTGCTCCTTGCACTCGTGGTGATCGGTGATGATGACATCCATGCCGAGGGTTTTCGCATATGCCACCTCCTCCACCGCGGTGATGCCGCAGTCCACCGTGAGCAGCAGCGTACACCCTTCCTCCGCCATACGCGCGATGGCGCCAGTGTTGACGCCATATCCTTCCCCCATGCGGTCGGGGATATAATAGGTCACGTTGGCCTGATGTTCCCGCAAAAACCGCACCACGCACGCAGTAGACGTAATACCATCCACATCGTAGTCGCCATACACCGTAATGCGCTCCCCACGCTGGATGGCCTCCAAAATCCGCGAAACGGCCTCCCCCATCCCCTTCATCAAGGCTGGGTCATGGAGCAAAGAAAGGTCGGGGGACAAAAACATCGAAACATCCTTGACTTGACGGTTTAAGAGAATCGCGGCAATCACCGGCGGGATCGCGTATTCCGTCGCCAGCCGCTGTATGTCGTCGGGGCGTTGCTGTCTTCCTAGAATCTTCCATTTTTTTTGCTGCATGTGCGTGTACCGCCTTTCGCCCGCCGAATCACACGAAACGCTCCGTGCCGCAGGCATGACAGCATAGGCCGATGGTCTACATTTACCCATACTATCCTATCATCTTATTTGATTTCATTATACTACAATGGGAGGGCATACGCAAGCAGAAATGCGGCGCTTTCCTCCAAAAAAATGGCAGGAAGATCATGTGCTATTTTAGAACGGCTATCCCAAGCGGACAGCACCCCGGTCTCTACACCAACCCCATTTGCATGCCTCCATTGCCATGCATGCATGTTTCTGCCATCATAACCGAAAATGCCGCGATTATCATTCAGTGAACCGGTCATACAAAAAGCCGGCCACATTGGACTGCTATAACGAAGAAACCAAAACAACTACAAGGCAAAAGAAAACCCGCTCAGTCAGACACTGAGCGGGTTAGGACACAACAAATGGGATGATAACGTATTGCCGATATCGAGGTAAGTGCTTTGGCACTCAGGTTATCAACCAAACCAGACAACGTGCGGCAGCTGATTGTGGTTCATTTTGATTGTGCAAACAACCAGTCTCTCGCCGCCGATATTTTATCCCCATCATCAATGCCACAAGGCAACCAATTTAATATGAGAATTACCCATTTGAGGTGAGAATAAAATAGGATCACCCATTATTATAATGAATGTAAAAGCTGCATAAATGCCTGGAAAGCAGAAAAACTTATTTCTTTCGCATCCCCTTTGTGATTCAAAGAATGGCTAAATGCTATAACCAATTCCTTTAAATTAACATTTGTATTTGGGAACAATTCACGTGGTAAAACTTTATTCGTCTTTTCTGGCCATCGATATTAAAAACGATCCTCATTATTTGAGTTGTTGTACAAGGTAATATATTGTGTGTAATCTTTGGTATCCGGGGTTCTATCCCAATTTTCCATTTCGAATCCAGTGTATAAATCACGATTTCCGAAATTCAAATGGTAACCCTGTTTCACTTGATAAACATCGGCCAAACCGATTGCCCATCTGTTATCTCCAGACTTCACTTGTCCGCCGCGTCTTGTCGGTATGATATCATTTTTATTCGCATAATCGGGCGCAAGCATTCTTCCCGGATGACAGTAACTCAAATTGAAAAATATAATATAGTCTCCCTCGAGGATATTCATAATATTGCAAGGGCTGACATTATTTCGAAACGCCCATATAAATTTTTTTCGTCCAAAATTCACATAATGGTCTAAAGCTTCGTTGCTGACAGAGACTACCCAATATTTGCGTCCGGTTAATCGGCTGGGCGGAACGCCCAGTTTATTCGATAACGCTTGCGAAATGATAGTTTGTGCATTCAAGGTAAACCATTTCTCAAAATCATGGCTGTCTAAATAAACGACAGAATATCTGTTCCAGATATTTTATCATCGTTTTGATTGCATGACGATCCCAAACATACGACAAAGCCATAGCCATATGTCCCATCATAGTAAGGATAGCGCCATGTTTCAAAGTCATCCTTTTTCCACTTAATTTCTATATTTAATTTCTTTGAAGTGGCTGCTGTTGGATATAATACGAAATCAGTTTTATGTATTTTCTCGTTCGTTGACCGCCCCAACGTGACCTCAGGCTGCAACCCCTTTCTACTCTGTATATCAGGATACAGGGCATGGTATTTTGCAGGCAACAACGTTTTCAGCTCTTTCGCATCTGCCAACATGAATTTCTCGAAAAAATACTGTTGTAAAACTTTTTCATCAATCAATTTTTTGCTATTGTAGAACATATTAGCACCTTAAAATTTCGTGTAGTTTGTACTTGTCAGATAATTTGTACATGGCATCCTTTCAAGCATTTTGGTGGAGGCGACGGGAACAAAATCCAATCGTTTACTTGATTTTATCATGCATACAAAACCGTCACAAATGCCTTTGCTATGCGTTTTTTGGAAATGGCATGTTTTCCTATGTAACATCATAAAATTGTAAAATTTCACGAAATCGTGGATAAATCGTGGATGAACTTCTCAACCTATCCACTGCGTTTCAACCATTTTATCCAACCAAAACCCAGCCGGAGGATTTCCCCTCCGGCTTTTACTATTTCTTCTATGATCTGGTACTTTTACATATCTCATGATTTGGGTCATACCACAAAATATAAAATATCCCTCTATCCAAAATCCCATACAGGCGCTGTGAGCCTTGCAACCGCAAAGAAAACACAGAATCGTAATGCAGTCCCATACGCCGAAACTCATCTTGTGCCGGCACTACTAATCGTCCGATTTCAACACTATGACTTGCACTCCCCGTCCCATGCGCTTTTGATTGCGACTTAACCTCATGTCACGTCATCCCCTCAAATGCAGCCAATTTCGGATAAATATCCTGTTGCCAAAGCTGCCAGTTATCATTTGTAACTGACCAACGGCCCACTTTATCCGATAGCTTAAATCCCCAACTGACCAAACGCTTATCATAACTTTCAGGATCAGTATGGTGAACCGTCTTTTTCCGGTCTGACCCGTTGCGGTTTTTAATGGACTTATTACCACGTATATTATCCGGCACAGGCGGAATACTCTTACTCATCGCCAATCAGGCCCCCATAATACTGCTGCATATCCTCTTTCGAAATAACCGCATTACAGTATTCTCCTGGTTCACATCCCTTACGGGCATTTTTCCATGGCAATTCACTGTGCGTGAGATCACTGAGCCATTGCGGCGGCTTATCTGCCAGATCCCGCAAAACAGCATCCATGGTTTCCTTCTGCGTCTCCGTAAAGGGATAATCACGATGAGCCTGCAAGAAAGTGCTTGGGACCGAAAACAGCCCTTTATGCTGATAAAACAGCACGGGACAAACCGGTCCATTTGCCCAAGCCTCAAAATCCTCATCAAATAGCGGCTCTTCGTCCCATGCCAACGACCACGCCTGACAATAGTATACCAATTTTTGTAATTTCATAGTTGTAAGACTGCCGCATTTTTGAACGACATACGCTGCAACATCTAATACACTCGCCATCAGATACGCCTCCCCTTACAACGATTATTACAATAATATTATACTGAAATTTCACCTAAAGTACAAGCAGATTTTTAAAAAAATTACAAAACTTTTTCCCGCCTTCCTTTTTACTCCTTCTTCCCCGCCTGCTTTACCACCTGGTTCACATACACGCTCGCACCCGCGCACAAAACGCCCTGCACCACCGCGGTGAACATGCCCAGCAAAATCGACTGCCAGCCGTATGCCTCACACGTCGCCGCGACATACAGCAGCGCCAACACAACGCCCGCGCCCCCCAGCACCCACGGGATGCACCGGTCGGGCGCCGCGCTTTTCTTCAGCGCCATCCCAAGCAGATACAACACCGGCACCAGCACCAACAGCTCAGGCCGCACAAATTCCTTCAACACCTCATACATGTCCCGTCTCCTCCTTCACTCATCGGATGGTCTGTTCCTCGCTCTCATCGAAATAACCTTCCCTTCGCTCGTCGCGCCTGTTTGGCGCATCTCTTCCCCAAAGCACCTACGGGCGCTTTGGGGGCCCCTATTTGCCTTCCATCTCCGAAAGACCGGCTGGGCCATGGGGCGCACGCGGCGCTCTCGCTTGCGCTTGCCGCATATCCCATGCCTCCAACACCGTGATACGCCGCTCGTGGTTGTCCACCTTGTCATACAGGTCCGCGTGCGTCCGTTTGCACTCGGTCAGCTGACTGGTGTACCGCGTCTTAAACTCCCCCAGGCCCTTCATAAAGTTTTCCATCTGTGTCGTGAGCCTCGTGATGGTCGCATTGAGTTTGATGATAGGCGTCGCCACCGCCACCAGCAGGCCCACCAGCGATATCACAACCGTCACCACCGTCCATTCGGTCATCCTTCTGTCACCCCTTCCAAATCCCCACATTGTGGATCTGCCGGTTCTCGCTCGTCCCGGCAAGCTCCTTGCCGTTTCGCAGGATGAAGCTGCCGCCGCCGTCCAGCTTGATCGCATTGTACACACCCAGCGCCACCAAGATCCAGCACATATCGGCAAAGGCGCATTTGGCCGCCGCATACACCAGCTTGCCGTCCCGAATCCCCAGAAACCCGTGCCACGTGTCATACAGCTCATTCCCAAAATAGCCCTCCGCCAGGATCTCCTCCCGGGGCACATACTTGCCGCCCACGATGATGGGGATGCCCGAAACTGCACATTTGAGGCCCGAAATCTGGCCCAAATCCCGCGTCTTGACCAGCTCCACGCTGCCGTCATAGCGCACCACGATGGTGGACAGGTCGTGGTTTGCGACGTTGATCCACCCCGGGTTGTCCTTGGCCTGCGCGATCACTTCCCCACCGCACGCCAAATTTCCAACCGGAATGGTGTGTCCCGCCCCATCATCCGTGAAAAATCCCCCATTAAAGTAGTTCACTTCCCCCACTTCGCGCTTTTTCACGTCACACACCCGGAAGTCAAACCCCGCGGGCTCCATCTGCTGCACCCAGACGCCGTCCAGCCGCATGGCCGTCTGCGGCCCGTCCTCCGCTGGCTCTGCCGCCTCGCCCGCGATCCCCGCCGCAATCGCCGCAGCACACCGCTGCCGGAACGCGGCATCGGCCAAGAGCGCCTCCTCCGTCGGGTTGGACAAAAACGCCAGCTCCACCAAGATGGCTGGCATGGCCGTCTCCCGGAGCACCGCGAAATTGGCCGTCTTGACCCCGCGGTCCGCCCGGCCCAGATAGGCCACCAGCGACCGCTGCACCGAGGCGGCCCGTTCCTTGGCCGCCGCTGCGCCGGGGTAGCAGTAGGTCTCGGTGCCGTGTGCCGCCGCGTCGGATGCACTGTTGGCATGGACCGACACAAACAGGTCCGCCCCCCAGGCGTTTGCCATGGCCGCCCGTTCGGACAGCCCAACGCTCTCATCCCGCTCCCGGCTGCACTTTGCCACATGACCGTTGTTTTCCAGCAGTTTTTTGAGATTCATCGCCACTTCCAGCACAACATTGCTCTCATATGTCCCATTTTGCCCCACAGCGCCGCTGTCCGTGCCGCCATGACCCGGATCAATGAATATCTTCATGTTGTATCACCCCTCTTCGTCGCGGCAAACTTTGTTCCCTCCATTGTCTGCTGCGCAGCCAGTGTCGTCCACTCCGTTGCCGCTACAGTCGCTTTCTCCCAATCAAACGTCGTCGCTCCGCGCCTCGTTTTCTTGGGAAAGTTTTGCATGGGCGTTGTTCGCCAAATCAAAGATTTGGACAACGCCGCATTCTCTCCCCAAAATGCCCTTCGGGCATTCCGGGGGCCCTTTTTATTGTACTGCTTTTCCCTATCGCATGCCATAAGCTGCATTTTACGCGTATAAAAAAGCACCTGCCGCGTCACGGCAAGTGCTTGCATGATTTTACATATTATGATATAATCCCCTTGCGGGCTATCCCGCAGGCAGCCGTCAGAGCAAAGTCCGCTTCGCTCTGGCTTATTTTTTGCAAAAATAAGCCCTTCGCTTTGCTCCCTTGCTCCTCCTCTCCCCAAAACGCAAAAGCCGCGTTTCGGGGACCCCATTTCATGATGCCCAAGAGGACGGTTGACACTCCCTTGCAGAAAGGGGGTGCCGCTTATGTGGAAGTACATACTAAAAGTCTTGGTATTTCTTATTGTTTCACTTTTAGTTTTCTCCATAAAAGCACAATAACCGCCCTCCGACCAAGGTAAGCGGTTATTGTTAACTCTTATTTCGGTCAACCGTTCTTGCAACGGCCTTCCTCTTATCTGCTTTTATTTTACTGCATTTTCCTTCCCTTGTCAAGCCCGTTTTTGAGCTTTTCCACCTCGCGCGCGAGCGCCTGCACCGCCGCAATGAGCGGGTATACCAGCTGCTCGGGCCGAACGGCGAGGTATCCGTCCTCTTTTTCCAGCACGATGTGTTTAGCAAGTTCCGCATCTGCTTCCTGCACTTGCTGGGCAACCAAGCCTACGTGGTCTTCGTCGCTGTCCAGGTAGCGGAATTGGGACACACGGAGCGCATCCACAAACGCTGCCATGCGCGCAGTATCCGCATCTGCAATATCCCGCTTGAGCCGTGCATCCGATGTGGTGGCAGTGCGCTCTGCTGGGATGGTGCCATCAGCATTCATAAGCATATAGCTGTACACTTTTAATGATTTAGACATACCATTTGATCCCGTTCCAAGTTGGATGCAATCAACCGGGTCTCCCATGCTGTTAATGCATTCAGCACCGAAACCGCCAGCGAAACCGTCACTAGCAGTGGAATTCATACCTACTGCACCGCCACGTCCGTCTGTCCATGCGCCGGAACCACCTTCAAATCCGCCGCTCGCATTCGCTATACATCCGTTATCATCAAACGTCACAACTTTCTGACCGTCCACGTATGCTGCATCGTCGTTGCGCACCTCAAATGCCAATTTTGTACTCGATTCAGACGTGCCGTTACCAACACCAAATAGTACCCCTGTGCCAGCAACACCATATTTACCAACTACGAACGAATTCTCCCCGCTCGCCGTGGTATAGGAGCCAGAAGCATGGGAATTCGTGCCACTAGCTGTCGTATAGGAACCTTCTGCGTGAGAATTATCTCCCATGGCAGCGGTGTTGTCCCCTTCCGCGTGGGAATTCGTGCCACTCGCCAGCGTGTAATATCCTTCCGCGTGGGAACAAAGCCCTTCCGCAGCAGTAGATTCCCCCTCCGCATGAGAAGATTCTCCACTTGCAATGGAAGAATTCCCTTCCGCATGGGAGTAAGCCTCCGTTGCTTGTGTATAATACCCCTCTGCATGAGACGCATCCCCTTTTGCAACGGTAGAATTTCCTTCTACGTGAGACGCTTCTCCAAACGCACCTTTTCTAATCCAAGTTAAGGATGTAACGGATGTATCAAATAGAATGGTCGTATTAAAGGAAAATCTATTGCTACTACTATATATCGTTCGGATTCGGTAGGGTATATTATCTATTAAAAGTACGTCACCAGAAGCAAGCTGGGACAACGTAGATGGGCCTGTAATATCGCATAGGCTACCAGAAATGTCGGATATCGTTACTGGTGAAATGGTGGTATAATTTGAAGAGCCATCCTCTACAGTACCCTCAGCGTGAGAACTTTCACCCGATGCAGTCGTACAATAACCTTCTGCATGACTATTTTCGTGACAACTAATCGTATTATTTCCTTCTGCATGTGAACATGTATCTGTTGCAATTGACTGTCTTCCTTGCGCATGAGAAGCGGTTCCAATCGCAATGGTTTGACGTCCTTCCGCATGGGAATTGTCACCCATCGCGGTAGTAGCCATCCCTTCCGCGTGAGAATATGAACCAGTAGCAACGTTGCCATTCGCAGCAGCATATGACACAAACGTTCTTTCTCGATAATCGTTAAAAATCTCGGCGCCCGTTTCGGCAACGAAACCTGTACCTTCAATTGGAGATAGCGTCTCCCCTTCCAGGTCTTTGCCAACGCCGCCGTCCATCTCGGGCAGCAGCGCGGCCGGGATCTTCCCCGCGTCGTCTAGGAGCCCATCCACCAGCTCCGCCTTGGTGACCGGATACAAAATATATCGGTTGCCCGCATCGTCCTGATAGATCATCAGTCCGTTATTTTCGGTTGTTGCCATTTTCTCTTTCCTCCTCCTTACGTCGGAGTGTGCTTCGCTCTGCTCCGGCTGCCTGTCCGGCAGCCATCCGCCCGCTTTGCCACTCCAGCAGTCGCTTTCTCCCAATCAAGCTGCGCCTGCGGCTTGCTTTCTTGGGAAAGCTTTGCATGGGTGTTGTTTGCCAAATCAAAGATTTGGACAACGCCGCATCCTTCTCCCCAAAACGCCTGCGGGCGTTTCGGGGGCCCCTCATAATCAAAGATTTGGACAACGCCGCAGCATCCCATTGTTGCAGAAAAATACCCCTATCCGCAAAGGATAGGGGCTTTCTGCAAGCACGCAAAGCCGCGGCCTTGTTTATGCGACGTCGATCAGCTGGATCCACAGATCCCCCGCCGCAAGATCCGCGGGCTGCTCGGATGCGACCAGCACGCGGGACTTGCCGTCCCACGCGGTCACCTTCTCCTGCGTGATGCCGTCTAGCACCGTCTTGTTCGCGTGGCTGTGGTTGCCCTCCGCCGCCGCGTTGACCTTCTCCTGGAGCGCTTCATCCAGATCCGTCTCGGACACCTGGTCCTTGCTCGCCAGCGCGCCGGTGGGCACGGCGATGTCCACGCCTTTTTCGGTCACGGGCTGCGCCGCGCCGTTGACCTTCACAGACTCAATGACGTTGACCTGCGCGCCCGCTTCTATGCCTGCGAGCTTGCTCTTGTCCTCATTGGTGTAGTCGTTTTGGGACAGCCCCTTTCCTTCCTCCTTGGTCACATACCCCGAAAGATCCACAAAGCCGGACAGCACATCGTACCCATATGCGTCCCCCTCCATCGCTACAACCGCCACGTTGGTGCCCGCCGGATAGGTGCTGCCCGCACCCTCCACGAAGTCGTCCGTCGTGGTGAAGCCATCCGTCACGTTGTACACCATGCCGAGATGATCCGCGTCCGCTGCGGGCAGGCTGGCAAATGCCACCGAACCGCCCGGCTTGTACACCGCGCTGATCTTCGCATTCACCTGTGCTTCGGTCTGATACCCGCTGTCGTTGGTGAGCTCGGACACCGCCGTCGGAACGGTGATGTCAACGCCCTTGTCCGTGACCTGCTGCGGCGTTCCGTTGACCTTCACGGTCTCGATGACGTTGACCTGTGCCCCCGCCGCAATCGCGTCCAGCTTGTCCTTGAGCGCGGTGGTAAAGTCCTCGGTTGACAGCCCCTTGCCGGGCTCCTGATCCACCTTGCCCGCAAGTTCCGTCGCAATCTCCTGAATCTTGGCCTCCAGCGTCGCGCCGTCCGCCAGCGACACCTGGTCCGCCGTGGTCTTGACCATCAGCTCGGCCAGTGCGCCGTCCACCAGTGCGTTTAGGATTGCCTTCTTTACGTTTGCCATGTTGTTTTCCTCCTTTGAATTATGGTAATATTTTGAAATCGTAAGCGCGCCCGTCTGGCAAACCGTCCGCGCTCGCGTTCTCAACACCGTATTGTTCGCCGTCCATCACGGCGACAATGGGGGTCTCCCCCGTGACCTCCCCCAGGATCAAATGCGCGTCGATGGGCGCGTCGGGCCCGGGCGGCTGGGGGATCCCGTCCGTGTTGAACCACAGGACAACGCCCGTCTGGGTGCACGCGGGGCCCACCACCACAGGTTCTTCGGGCAGCCCCAAATCCGCTTTGGTGAGCCAAACCAGCCCCGTCTTGCCGTTCACGGCCTGAACGGCCCCCTCGGACAGCGCGCCGTCAATGGCCTCGATGTAGGCCGCAAAGGTCTCGTTTCGCGCCGTTTCTGCGGCAGCGCGCAAGCTCTCTGCCAGCGCGCGGGCCTCCTCCGCCGCTTGCCGGGCCGCCTCTGCTGCCGCCCGGGCCGCCTCCGCCTCCGCCCGTGCTACTTCTGCCCCTTCCCGAGCCGTTTCCGCTTGGGCCCGCGCCTCTTCGGCTGTGGTTCGCTCTGTTTCCTTCTGGACCCGCGCCGCCTCTGCCTCTGTTCGAGCCGTCTCCGCCTGGGCCCGCGTCTCCTCTGCTGTGATTCGCTTCGTCTCATTCTGTGCCCGTGTGATCTCCGCCGCTATCCGCGCCGCTTCCGCTTCGGACCGTGCGGATTCCGCGGCGATGCGATCCCCTTCCGCTTGGGACCGGGCCTCCTCGGCCGCAATTCGTTCTGTTTCACTCTGGGCCCGCGCTGCTTCTGCCGCTCCCCGGTCCGTCTCCGCTTGGGCCCGCGTCTCCTCTGCCGCCGCCCGCGCGCTCTCTGCGGTCTGCCGGGCCAATTCGGCCTGGGCGCGCGCCGCCTCTGCGGCCTGCCGTTCCTGTTCGGCCTGGGAGGCCGCCGCATTGGTTTCCGCCGCTTGCTCCGCCGCCTCCCGCGCGGCCTCGGCCTGCACCTCGGCATATGCCCCCTGCTCGTTTGCATAGGCCGCCGCGCTGTTCGCGTCCGCCGTCGCGACTGTGGCATCCGAGATCAGGCGGGTGAGGATGGGCAGCCGGTCATCCCCCGTGGCATCTGGAGGCACAAACGCCTCCGCCACCGGCAAAACCAGCTCCCGGTCGGTGAGCACCCCGCCGTCTTCGGACAGCAGCGTCAGCCGAAAGGTCGCATCCCCCGGGACGCTGTACATGTTGTTTGCCAGGAGATAGGATGCCTCCTTGCCCGCAACCGTCCCGAGGTCCTCGATCACCGCGCCGTCCGCCCGCTTGGCCGTCACGCAGAAGCTGCACCCCGCAAGCTCCCACGGCGTCACCAGCCGGATGCGGTACGCGTGTACATCCCCCGGCACCAGCATCTGGCCCCCGTATACCGTAAACCCGCCCGACGCCTTTACCACTATTTCTCGCACTGGCATGCTGCCTCACCTCCCTACATGATAACAAAATGATACTTGAAGCTGGCTGAAAGGGTGCCGTATTTACGAATCCATATGGTTCCGTTTTGCACCTTGCCGCCGTATGTAGTGCTTGGGTGGGTGGATGCAATGCCTCCGCTGTTCACATGGTCATCCCCGCTGTCATCCGCCGACCAGATCTTGTCCGCCAGCAAATCCCAAATTCCAAATGCGACATAATTTGCCGTATTGTTTTCCTGGAAATACGCATACCGATACCCATCAACCGAGATCCCCGTGTCGTGATATTCATAATCCTCTTTGGAAAAGCCAATCACCACATCTTGTTCCTGATACAAATTCGGAAGCGTCGACGGGTTTTTCATGATGGCGGGCCGCCGCACATCTGTCACCGCGCCCGCCGCACTCACCTCCGCCAGCGGCACACAATCCCCCTCGGGCGGGGTTCCGCCGCACCGCGGAACCATCTGATTGGCAACCGCGTCATGCACCAAATAGACATAGCTCGTGCCTCCCGACACCAGCGGCAGCGTGACACCCTCCGCATCCACGGTGAGCTTTCCCCCGCTTGCAAAAAATGCCGTCCCCGGCGCGATGCGCGCGCTTCCGGATACCACGCTCACCCTGAGACTTCCTGCATCCAACTGGCTCACGCCCCGGCCGACCAGGTCAGCCGTGATGCGGTTTAAATCGTCCACGCCATAGGTCGTCCCATCGGTAAATTCGCTTGTAACATCCCCGCCAACATCCGTTACAATCGCATTTAGCTCCGATGCCTTAACCTCCTCGTTGTCCAAAAACGTCCCCTTGTACCCCATCTGCTCACTCCTTCATCAGCAGTTTGATAATATTGTCCTTCTGTTCTCCAAAAATGGGTTCAATCTTGCTGTTGGCTCGCTCGTAGACTTCCCGCACCTGGGTAATCTGCTTTTTGACCAGTTTATCTCGGAAGCGCACCGTGACAAAATCCCCGAGTTCCCAGTCCACATGATACACCAGTTTGTCATTGGCAACCGCCTCGATGGATTCCACGGGCCGTTTGCTTTGCAGTGCTTCCTCCAGCTTGGTTTGCAAAAGCGCAGCATCCCCTGTATCGGAGATCGCGGTCTCCCACCGCAGGATGCCACTTCCCTCACCCGCAGAGGTCACAACAGCACCATCCTGCACAGCATACGCAAAGGTGGCGCTGTTTAGGGCATCCATGGTATAGGAGGCCTCCTCCAGGTTGCGAAACTCACGGGAAAAGGTGGTATAGGCAGATCGATCCTCCCCCTCGTATACATCAAATACCAGCTCCCCATCTATCACCGCAATACGATACCCAAGTCCACCCTGCATGCAGAGGGAACGTACCTCCTCCGCCAAATTGACGTTGTCGCATTCCCACGTAATCTCTTTCCCACGGTGCTGGTTTGCCGCTACCACCATATGTGCGATTTTGCGGTCCGCATCCGCAGGAGATACCATAAGGGACGTGACAAGATGTTTGATCAGAGTCTCTGCATCTGCCGTCTCCTGCTGTTTGGTTTCAATATGCCTCGCTTTTAGAATGCCGTTTAAGTCCAGTCCATACCCGACAACGCCCTGATAGGTCTCCTCGGTTTTTAGCAGAATCCCGCAATTTTCTCCCTGCTTTAAAATATGAAACTGTCTGATACCATCCTGGTCCGTGTGAATCTCAAAGGTGCCGTAATCGTTATACTTTCGCTCCCACTGCACCGATTCTGCCCGCGTGATGGTCCCAATGCGTTCCAGCGTGTCCGGGGATAATACCTCAATAAGCATGCCTACACCCCCAAATATTTGTCCCGGTAGCGGACACGCACCGAGATATCCTGCCCAGATGCGCCGTGTGCGCTGATATGATTGGTGCCGCACGCCAGCAAAAACCAGTCACTCCCGCTATCCACCGCATTGATGATATTACCGCTTTTGGAGCTCGTCACCGTACACCTGCCCATGTCGATCTCAATACGTTCCCCCTCCGTCATAACGTACGAAAGCGTAATGCACTCTCCCGTCGTCTCATTGGAAACGGATACGCCACCGCCCGATTGCTGGTCAGACAGACATAAGACATCAATGACGCATTCTGCCGCGACATCTCCGCGATTGGTGACATATGCCTCACTCACGCGCTCGGTCGCAACACACGGAAGTGTAAACGGCGAGGAAAGCAGATTGGTCCGATGATAGATATCCACATTGTGCTCCTCATAGGACAAAAGATAATAGTCCGGCACACTGAGATATGCCGTAAACTGCTCTGCACCGAACATAAAATCCCCCCACGAAGGAAGAGCATCCCCCCGCGCCATCATATAGTACCGTTCCGTGCCGTCCCAATAGATGAGCGGTGCCGGATCCAATTTGGGATTCATGGCACGTATGAACGACCGCCGCAAATATTTGCGCTCTTCCAGGCTATCAAAGAGAAGATGCCCTTCAATGGTCAATATCCGTTCCTCAAAGAAAAAATCCCGCGTCTTGGTGCCGTCCATGTCGATATAGCGAATCTTCTGGCCCTCTCCTTCTCCGGCGGCAAACCCTTCGGTGCGTGTAATGATATATTTACTGTCGCTGGCCAAGGTCAGCCCGCGAAATGTGATCCGTTGCATACTTACGCCCCCTGTATTGCCAAAGATTTTAGCATCCTCCGATTGGCCTCCGACGTCTGTGCGGGCGATAGGCTGCTTCCATTTACCGTTGTGTTGGCCTGGAAGGTGTTATTGTGCGTGATGATCGTGTTGCCGGATGCAGAAACATATGCGTTTGCGCGCCCCGCCAGCGCAAAGATATCCATCACGCTCGCGCGCACTTGTTCGAGTACTGGCGCGATGGTCTCCGTAAATCCTTCCCCCCATCGCGCGGCAGATAGCCGCCCGTTTTCCAAGTACTCATCCGGAACGCTTGCCATCGCGCCCTCCAAAAGCGATGCTGTGCTTTCGGCCACTTGCTGTATCTGCTCTCCAAACAGAGAGGTCGAGATTTCATTTGCCAACGCCTGCTTTTTCTCCCATCCTGCAATGTATGCTTCAAAATCCGCATCCGACTGCTGCGCGAGAAGCTCGGCCAGCTGCGTCCCTTCCTCCACCGACATGTCCACCAAGAGATCAAAAAAGCCATCCGGCACACCGCGGTCGGATACGGCCTGGAGCGCAGCCTGATAAGCCTCCAGCGCCGCGATATCCGCGTCAAAGTCATTTAAGGCCAAATAGGTGATGGTCTCATCTCCAAAGCTGACAGACGCCTCGTGGTACAAGCTCCCGTAGTCTTGCAGCTTTCCCGATAGCCTATCCATCTTGCTTTGGATGGCATCAATGGACTTGTCGGTCTGAGAGGCCAGCTCTTCAAATTGTTTGGTAATGGTCTTTTTTTGCTCCTCAATGACCGATTGTTCGTATTGGATAATTTCCTTGGTATAGTTCCACCAGTCCTTGGTGCCCTTCTCTAGGTATTTGTCCCGCAGCGTTTCCAGTTCTTGGTAGTATGCGCGGTCATCCAAAATGCCCAAATCCTTTTGGAGCTTTAGATCATCCAGCAGTTTCTGAAATTCCTCCGACACTTCAAAAGCGTTCTCCTTGATTCCAATGGCAACGCCCTCGACGATGGGCCGCCCCACCTCGTCCCGCATCACACGGGAGGGAGACTTGATGCCAAAGAACCCTTTGATGCTGTCAACAATATTGCCGCACCATTCCTTGATTTTGCCCGATAGCCACTGTGTCGCATTGCTGATACCATCCCAAATACCCTTGATGAGATTGAGACCAACCTCCGCCATTCGGCCCACCATACCGCCAAAGGCATTTACCAGGCCCGTTATAATCTGCGGAACCGCCTTGCAGATCTCAACAATAATGGTTGGCAGATTTTCAATCAGCGCCACGAACAGCTGTACGCCTGCCATAATTAGCTCGGGCAGGCATGCCAAAAGGCCGTTTACAATGCCTTCAATGATCTGCGGCAGCGCATCTACAATTGCCGTTATAATCTCAGGCAGCGCGCCAATCAGCGCCAAAAACAATTGGATGCCCGCTTGAATAAGCTGTGGAATCGCGGAAAGCAAACCAGATATAATCCCTTCAATGATCTGCGGCAGTGCGTCCACAATCGCGGCTATAATCTCGGGCAGTGCATCGATGAGTGCCAAAAACAGCTGGATGCCCGCGTCAATAATCTGTGGGATGGCCCCCACCAAAAAGGTCACAATGCTGTTGATGATGGCAGGAAGCGCAGCAATCAAAGATGGCAACGCAGCCAAAATGCCGTCCACCAACCCCAAAATGAGCTGCAGCGCCACATCCAACAGCATGGGCGCATTGTCAAACAGCGTTTGCAGGGTCTGCATGAGCGCATCCACAATGATTGGCAAAATAGATGGCAATGCCTGTGCAATACCCATGGCCAGCTGCGTTACAAGATCAATTGCCACCTGGAGCATCTGTGGCAGCATAGCCAGCAAACTTTCCGAAAGGGAGCTTACGATGCCAACGATGGCCTGCGCAATAGACGGTCCCGCCTGTTGCAGGCCCGCTATCAGCGACTGTGCCATAGAAGACACCGAACTTGCAACATTCTGGATTCCACTTTCCAGCTGCTGGACGCCCCCTGTAATGTCCCCATTTGTCATCAAGTTGATGGATTCAGCGACCGCTGTCAGTGCATCCGCCGCCATCATCTTAATTGGCGTGACAGCGCTTTCCACTGCCGCCCCAATGGATGCCATCGCGTCGGTCAGCTGCTGTGTTGCCTGCCTGCTGGCCATAATATCTGCGTTCATGGTCTGGTAGGCATCCGCAGCATCACGATAGGTGTCGCTGAGCGTGTTGGTAATCAGCTGGCTGCGTTCTTGCTCCGTAGAACACGCTGCAAGCTGCGCGTTGAATGTCTCTTCCGACACGCCGGCCCAGTTAAGCGCATCCGCCAAAGTCCCCGTGACCTGGCCAACTTTGGCAGTCTCGTTTGCGGCCTCGGTTAAACTCTCTATCGGAAGACTGTCCCCAAAAGTCGCCGTAACCCCCGCACAAATGTCCGTCCACTGCATCAGTTCCTGTTCAGTGGTTGTGAGCTTTGCCAGATGATTGACTGCCTCAACGCTCCGGTCGCTCTCTCCCAAAACAGCGTAAAACCCGGAATAAACCTGCTGCGCCTCATCCGCGCTGTGTCCGCTCGTTACAAATGCCGTTTCCAGCTTATTGAGATCTTCGCGGTATTCCCGGGTTCCCTCTGCTGCAGCAACGGCGGCCGCACCGGTCGCCGCAACCGCCGCGCCGGCAACCGCAATCCCTTTTCCAATGCCGCCCGCAATCTTTCCAAACGTCTCAAAGCCACTGCCGCCTTGTTCCGCCTTGTTCCCAGCGGTTTCTGCGTCATCCCCCAGCTTCTCCACACGCTTCGACGTGTCGTTTGCCTCCCGGCCCATGTCCCCAATGTCAGCGGTTGTGGCCTTGGCATTCTGTTCCAGTTTCCGCAGTTCTTGCTCTGTCTGTACGATTTCACGCTGAAATGCACGATACTGTTCTTCGGACACTTTCCCGGATGCCATCTGTTGCTGGACTTGCCGCTCCGCGTCCCTCAGACCGTTTAGTTTTTCTGTCACAGCACCCACAGAATCGGCCAGCAGTTTCTGTTTTTGTGCCAATAACTCGGTATTTCCTGGGTCTATTTTAAGCAGCCGGTTTACCTGCGACAGTTCCTTTTGCAGTTCCTTGCTTTTCTTATTCGGTTCCTCAAGCGCCTTGGTAAGGCCGATTGTGTTTCCGCCGATCTCAATGGTAATGCCTTTGATCGTCCCAGCCACGTTTTATCACCTGCCACATTGCCAGCAGGCTCTGGCTCGCTGCTACCTTCGCGCGGCTCTGGGCTCTGTCTTCGGCTTGATCTCTATTTGAACGATTTTCTTACAGCGCGAGCATTTGATTTCTCCTTTTACATACTCTGCAAAAAGGAGCGTCTTTTTGCAGTATGGACACGTTACCTTCCCAACTGCCTCACCCCACTTTTCATGCATGAAAAAAGCACCTACCAATCGGTAAGTGCTTTACTATATCGATTTTACTTGCCCGCTCGTCTTTCGACGTGTAATTTTTCCATCAACGCATCCTGCAAAACGCCACTAAAGTTTACATTTTCCTTCTTAGCCAATCTATCTAACCATTCCGGAATAGAAAGCGTTTTCTTAACGGATTTGTTGCTGTAATATTTCTCATAGTCAACGGTATCACACCCTACAAGCGTCACAAAAGATTTTTCATCAACTTTTATATCCTTCTGGTCAGACGCTGTTGGTGGCTTCTCTCCATTCTGTTCCATGTCGTAAAGGGTCAAGCACAATACATCCTCTGCCATTTCCAGCCCGTCAGGTACATCCTCCCCTTGTGTGAAGCAAGCATCAAAATCTGGAAACTCAATATAAAATCCGCCCTCTTCTTCTCTGTGGAATATTGCCGGATATGCGTATTTTGCCATTTCCAACCCTCCTAATCTCTATTATACGCAACAGGCCAGAGGCTTTATTCAAGCCCCGCCTGTCTCATAATCGCATGATATGTACCATTTTTGACTTCTTGTGAGTTGTGCCTGCCAACCGGAAATGTTTTCCCGGTTTTCGGATTGATCCATTCCTCATGTCGTTTCCCTTCATGGTCTAGCCTGCATCCACTTTTTTTGAGCAGCTTCTTCAACTCACCATATGTCATCTTTTTCCCTCCCTTCACCGTACAATCATATTGTAGCACGTATTTTACGTATTGTCAAGGGGTTTTCTAAAAAAAATCAAAATTATTTTCCCGCTCTCTCTTTTCCAAACCGCTCCCGGAGCAGTTTTCTATCCGGCTTAGTCTGCTCTAATATCCAGCACTTTTTGAGGTATTCCTTCCCCTTATCGGTCTGCATGAGATGATGGATGACACCATCCCGCAAATACAACATATACTCGGTTACCAAGAGCTCATCTATCTCAGGAAAGGAAAACCCCGTATAATCGTGCACAATTTTCTTTCCATAGGTCGTAACATCATACGGTACCCCCTCATGATCCGGCTCGGGATAATGAGGGATTTTCAGTTTGGGTCATGTCTCACGTTCATCACCCATTTGAGATATTCCGTCAAAAGCACTTGCATCTGCATAAGATCAAAGTGCTCTTCCACAAATTCCCGCTTGATCTTCTTCCCATCTTTGTTAGAAGACAAAATATGCTCTGTGCATTCCAATAAACGATTATATGTCTCTAGCGCATCCGCTTTATCGACACCAGATAGTGCCATGATCTTGTTTAATACAGACACCTTGGGCGGGTTCAGTGCCAAAACTGTCCCGTTTTCCAGTTTAACAGAGAAGTGTTCCCCGTTGATTTTGGATAAATCCAGCATAAAAAATCCCTCCATCGTAAGGTATGGGCGGAGTTTCCTCCGCCCGTCTCCTTTTTCGCTTATGCACTTGGCGTCTGCGGCATCTGCTCAATCAGGTGAATGAGCGTACCGGATTCATCACTCGGAAGCGCCTTAAACTCCGCGTCAATAACCGTTTCCGCATCTTTGGCAAACGTCAGCGTAAATCCGGACTGATTGTTTCCCACAATCATAAGACGCACATCTCCATCCACCTCGTCTTCATGCACAAACAAGATGACATATTGTTTCCCGTTGAAGTTTTGTACCCCGCCAAATTTTACCGTTCTGGTATTGCTTTCCTCATCATCCTCCACCCGTGCCGTACTGCACAGCTTGGCCAGCCGTTCCCCGTTCCAGGTCATGATGCCGCTTTTTAGCAGAACTTCTTCCTCCGTCAAGATCTGTTTTGCAACATACCCAAGGTCATCCTTTGCCTCGTAAAACGTCGGCTTGTACTCAACACTAGCGCCGCCTTTAACATACCCCATTCGGTTTTCTTCCGTCTCAACCGCGGAAAGCTCTGGCAGCTCCCCCGTAAACTCCACCATGTACAACTTCCCGCTTCCGAGTACAATGCTTTCTTTATTGAGCATATTCATTCTCCTTTACCACAATATCAAATTCATAGGTTGTCTGATACACATCCTCATCCTCCAGATACAGCTGGTATTTCTCATACGCATACCCCTGCAGCACCTCTTCCAAACGCCGTTCCATCGACACATCCATCTTTTCGGTGCACAGATCCACCGATACATGCTTAATCTCCCCAAAGCTCCGCTCATCCGCGCTGATGCTGCGCGCCGATCCCACAAAGTAGTGGATGTACGGCGGCGGCGTCTTCTTCCGAAATTGGTGATAGGCGACCGGGATGCCAACCGTTTGCAGACTGGTAAACAATTGATCCAGCGTCATTTTCCGATCCCCTCCAGCACTTTTTGATACAGCGTCTGTGCCACCTGCTCGGCCTTTTCCCAATGCGGGTACGCACGCGTCCTGCCGCCTGAACGCGTCACATGTCCGCGTTCCAGCAAATGGGTTAGTTGATACTGCCGGTTTGCCACCACCATACGATGATACCCCATCCCATCCGCAACCTTCCGCACAAAAAAGCTGCGCTTGTACTTCCCCGTCCGTTTCGGGATGTCAGGGCTGTTCGCCAACTGAGAACGCACCTCTTTGGCAGTTTCATCAATTTTTTCTTTCAGCAGGTCGTCAACCTCCCTGGAATATGCCGCCATTTCTTTGACGATCGCGTCAGCCAGCCCGCTATACTCCATGACCATCCCCCACTCGTTTCGTCAGGTACAATTCCGTGCGTTCGTCCTGTCTGTCAAAGGTACGGTAAATCGCGAATTGCTCCCCGTCAATTTCAACAGTCCGTTCCCCGCCATATTCAAAGGACCAAACAGTCAATCTGCGATCTGGTACAAGGCCCGATTGCCCGGCGCGGAAAAACTCATTTTGGCCAACGCTTTCCTCACACGCATACACCTCCGTCCGCACCGGCACAATCGTCTCATTCCCGACCTCGTCATACACTGCCTCTCCGTCCCCAAGCAATACCACCCGAATATCACGCACGGTAATCACCTGCCAAAGACATGGAGCATTTTAGCGCCTCATAACTCCTCGCAAACTGCTCCGACTTGTCGGACGTGCCAAAATACGCCTTGCAGTACAGCACCGCAGCGCGTTCCACCAGCGCGTCCTCTTCCTCCACGCGGTCCACACCAGACAGTGCCAGATCTTTCTTGCAGGCCGCAATCAGGTCTAACAGCTCAGAATCAAATTCAGAAGTCTTTATGCGCAATGCCAGTTTGATGCTATCTAGCATGTCCGTCACCTTGCTTCTGCAAGAAGCTGCCAACCAGCTCCTCCTTTTTGGTGCCGCTGATACTGAGGCCCTTCGTCCGGGCCGCTTCCCGCAGCTCCGATACCGTCATCGCGCCCAGTTCCTCCGCCGTATAAACAGCGGTTTCCTGCTCCTGCGTTCCCGTATCGGGCTCCGGGTCAGTATCAGCGTCTATGCGTTTTTTTTCGTAAGTGTGACCAGGCTGTTTTTATCAATCACTTTTCCGTCTACCAGCATCACTGCCTTAGTAACCATGTCGTCTGTATCGTTGTCCTCATACTGCTTGACCGTCATATTGAGGTTGGTGTTGACCACATAATCAGACGGACGGAATAAGAAGGCAAATACCGTATCCGCCGCCGGCGCATCCGAATAACTGTCCATATAGTCGTTTAATACAACCGTCCGGCCCAGCAGCGTGCGCTCCGGCACACCACCCAAGCCGTAATTTACACGTGCCACCGGCTGACCGTCTGCATCCACCATCCCGGTAAATGCCATAAAGGTCTTTTTGGTCATAAACCAAACCGCGCCATTTTCATATGCCAGCGGCAGTGCCGCTTCCGCATCACACAGCGTGCCATAGGTCAGGCTGTCCGCTTTGGCAATGTCAATATTCTGCCCCGTCACAACCGTTTCGGAAAGGATCCCCTTTGGCTGTCCACTGCCGGACCCATCAATGATTGCCTGCTCCAGGGCTTTGGTCATGGCTTCCGCCACATTTGCCACAAACGTGGTTTCAAACACAGGAAGCGCCATGGTGTCCACCTCAAGAGATACCGACACCGCACACCGCAGCTTGTGGTATGCAAAGGTGATCATGCTGTCCGATGCCACCGTCATCTTCTGCTTGTCGCTCCCGCTTCCCTCGGAGACCCAAGTTGCGGTCGGCTTCACAGTAGAGACCGGAATGGACAGTCCGCCCTTGTAAGCCGTATGGGTCACCAGCGGGTAGATCATGCCCGTGCTCTCCAACTTTTCAATGATGCGGTTCATTACCGTCTCAGGAATGACAGCCCCCACATCGCCGGTCTTGGTATTGGCATCCTCGTTGATGAGGGACTGTGGGATGGGTGTGCCGCGCAATACGTAGTTCATAAAGGCCTTGCGGTATTCGGCAGAATCGTACATGCCTTCTGACTGGCTTACGCCGCCCATCACAGTCCCATGTCCGCCCAGCTGCTCTAACACGCGGGCACTATTCCCTTTGCCGGAGAGCGCAGTCATGTCCGCCTGTGCCTTTGCATACGCTTCAAACGCCTCGTCCAAATTGCGCACAGCCTCCATTTTCGCATTCCCTTCCTCCACATTTCCGTCGTCCAAAAAAGAACGCGCCTCGCAGAGGAGCGTCTCCCTTTTGTCCACGTAATCCTGCTTGTTTTCAAATCTCATACCCTCGTTCTCCTTTCAAAGTTAAAAATTGATATTCCGCCTCTGCCCATAAAAAATCCGCTTTCGGCATAGCCGACAGCGGATCTTTTACCGTATTTTGAATCCTCTGAATAACCGACCGCGAAAGCAGCTTTTGCTGGGCAGCTACCATGCGCGGCATACTGTCTGCCAAACGGTCCACCAGTCCATGTGCCACCGCCTCCTTGGCCGTCAGCCAGGTTTCGCGCTCCATCATAGAAAGCGCATCCTCCATCGCCATCCCGGACTTTTGGACATACGCCTCTGCAACGGCCCGGTTGGCCGTTTGCAGCATCTCGCTTCCCTTGTCCATCTCATGGTAGTCTCCAAAACAGCCGCCCGAAACGTTGTGGACCATAAACAGCCCCGGCGCAATCATGTCGCTTTCGCCTGCGCATGCCACAACTCCGGCAGCACTCGCCGCATAGGAGATGTGAATCCTAACATCCCCCCGAAACTCTCTTAACGCCGCATACATGTCCAGCCCCGCCAGAAGATCGCCGCCTCCGCTGTGGATATAGACCTCAAGCGGCTCCCCTCTCGCCTTTTGGACGCCAGAGCGCACATCGTCCGGGCATGTGCTTTCCAGTCCCAAAAACTCATAGGCAGACTTGTCCTCATTCGGAACGATCATCCCCCGAATATCCAGCCGCATCTCTCTCACCCCCTTCCTCGGTCGGCGCAGTATCTAGCCTTCGGATGGGTTTATCTCCACCATCTACCGGCGATAAATTAAACGCCGCCCGCCATTCGTTTGGTGTCATGGCTCCCCTGTCCACCATCGCTTGCAGCGCCAATTTGGTGGACAGGCTGGCACACTGCAAGTTGCCTGCGTCAAAATAAATGCGGTTGCCAAACCCACGCTCCCGCCTGGAAAACAGCTTCCTGGTATACTCCGCTCCCATCTGCATGGCAATGGGCTCTATCACACTTTCGTAGTAGCTGTTCCACTCATTTTCCGTGTAGGTCGCATCCACAATCTTCTCATTGGTATTAAAAAAAGCATAAATACGCTTGGTTGTCCGATCAATCTGGAGCGCATTGGGTACATAGTCCTTCGGCTCAATCCGCTGGGCATCCACTTTTGCATCCACGCCGGCTGCCCCAAAGGTATCGCTTTCAGTAGAGAGGTAGTTGTTGACAAAATCCTGCACGTTCTTTTTGATGTCCTCCGGCCTGGAAGACGTGGTAAATTTTAAGAGCCATCGCACAACGCCGCTGTTCCGGATGGCGCGTACCATCCCCTGGTCAATGGTGGACACCACGTTCATCAGCTGCATCAGCGCCGGTGCCGGGCTTTCCCCAAAGATGTCGTTTCCAACAAAATCTTCCCGAATGTGAATAACCTCGGTATATGGATAAGTGCCGCTTTTTCCGTTGGCAAAATAAAAGCGAAGATACAGTTCATGCGCAATATATACCGTTTCGACACTGGTACAGGGAATGGGATACAGCTCGCAAGGGACGCCAAATGCATCCCGTACAATGAGAATAAAGGCATTGTTGTTGAGTGCCAGCTGGTTTGCCACCTTCTCCTGCATGACCTGTCCCGTCATAAATGGGTTTGGCTCCGAGAGCAGAAACCGCATGTATGGGTCTGGATTGGTCTTGATCCCCATGTTATCCTCCCGGATATGCTTTGCCACCAGCTTGCCGATGGCTCGCGTCTTTGGCCGGATACAGGAACGCACAATATCCGATTGATACAGCTTGCCATCCCATGTATAAAACCCGTTTCCCGTCTCGGTCACCATCTTATACCGTTCCTGTCTATGTGCATTACGAAACCTTTGAAACAGCCGCATGGCCTCACCTTCCTAAATCATGTTTTGATACTCGCCCATCCGGTCTTGCAGCACCACATAAGCATCCAAAAGCGCTGCCGTCCCGTCGATGCGCCGCGTACGTTTGGAGGTCTTGCAGGGCTGGATGTTCCCATTTCTGTCCTCCTCAATTGCGGTGTTGCAAAAGCACCACTTATCCACCGGATTGTTGTTGTACACAATCAGTTTGGCCGCCAAATCCGCCCCCAGCTGCTTCATTGGGGAAGAGAGCGTCTTTTTTCCCTGATGCACCGCAACCATGCTGTCCCGGCCAAAGTAGCTGCGCATTTCCTCCACCCAATAGGTCGCACTCCATGCGTCATATCCAACCCAAGGGATGTAGATGTCCAATTCATTTTGAATCTCCAAAAACCAATCTGTCACATATTTGGCATGCACCCGGTTACCTGGACAGGTGCGCACCAAACCCTGTTCCATCCACAGGTCATACGGGATTTTGTCCTCCTGCACCCGTTCTTCCACCAATTCTTCCGCCAGCCAGTACATAGACAACACATAGATATGCGGGTCCTCCGGCACCATAAACACCACTTTGGCTGCCGTGAGGTCTGTGGTTGAAGACAAATCCGCCCCGCCGATGCCATAGCGGGGCCGAAGTGCCGCGAGGTCAAAAGTCGCTTTGTTGTCCAGCTGTTCAAAAGTCAACCATGCCTCAGACGATGTTTCCCGAATATTAAACTCTTTGCACACGACGTTCTTCACAAGCGCGGGATTCGCCTTTGCTTTTTCCACCTTGGCCGATAGCTGCTCCAAACTCTTGATGGTTCCAAGCCCTGGATTCGCTTTTTTCCAACACGCTGGATCTGTCCATTCCTTTCGGTTATCCAGCTCATATACAAAGGCAATAAAATGCTCGTCTTGATAGCCATCCTCATCCCCGTATCCGTTTATGACACGCTCCGCTTCTTCGTACTTCTGGTCGTAGATATCCTCCCGCACCACGCCTGCGGTAGAAGTAATAAACACAAGCGGCTGCTCCCGCGCCGTTGTCCCATCCGCCATGATGTCATAGAGCGCTTTCCCCTGCTTCCACTGATGTATCTCATCCATCAGAACTCCATGGACATTCAGACCGTCCAGCGTATCGCTGTCAGACGCCAGCGGCTTAAATACGCCATCGTTAAAGTCGCTCACCATTTCCGCCACCAGCGGTTTAATGCGCTTTCTTAATACACCCGATTTTTTCACCATGCGTTTGGCCTCGCCCCAAATGATGCGCGCCTGGTCCCGTTTGGTTGCAACAGCGTATACCTCGGGCCCCGGCTCCCCATCTCCCACCATCAGATATAATCCAACGATGGAAGATAGCAAAGATTTCCCGTTCTTTTTGCCAACAATCAAGATGGCTTCGCGGTACTTGCGCACCCCGTCAATGTCAACAAATCCAAAGATCGCCGCTAAAATTGCCTTTTCCCAAAGCTCCAGACGTACGGGCTTGCCGCCCAGTTTGCCCTTGGAGTGCCGACAAAAATTCTCCGCAAACTCCAGGATATGATTGGCGCGTTTGTGGTTGTAATAGTACTCTCCATCCGTACAGGCCACGTCCGCCACCAATTTTTCAAACGTCCGCCGTACCTTTTCGGACACAACCTCCCGTCCAGAAGCAATCTCCTCGTAATACAGCAGGATGGGATTGTACTCCTTGTCGTACCTAATCATCTTCTCGCCCGCTTACAAAATCGTCGAATACATCATCCGAATCCTCCGGCTGCACCGACTTCGGCAACAGCCCCAACAGCTTGTCGTTGGCGGTCGTATACCGCTGTATCATGGTATGATACGTTTTCACATACGGACTTTCCCGGATGATGGAGTACTCCCCCTGCGGCATCTCATCTACAAAGCCCTTTTCGTTGATTTCCTTCCGCAAGTCTTCCAGCGTCACACGCATAAATGCACACTCATTGATGATTCCTTCCAGCGTCTCCCGCTTTTTATCATCCACATCCCGGTAAATTTCCGCAAGTCTTGCGACCTCTCTCGATATCCGTTCCTCTTTCGTCAATTCCTTCTTACTCGCCATATCATCACCTCACAAAAGGGTGGGGGTCATGTGAAAAACTCCCGTGTTTTCACCGAAAGTCCCCATCTCGGTTCCCAAAATAATTACTACATTTGTTTTTTAGGGGGGTGGATGGTACTACCTGGCCCCCATCATCAAAAACATATCTTTCTTCTATTTCGCTTTCCCTGTTATGGCACTCGATACAATCCAGCTTCAACAGTTTATGGTTAAGTGAAATGTCTGGATCATTGATGTTGTCTGCCGTCAGCCACACCCGATGATGCACAATTACACCAGGAACCCTATGGCAAGTTTCACACATACCACCATCAATGGCTTGTCGCATGGAGATATAGGACGCTCTGCATTTTCGCCATTGTTTGCTTTTATAAAACGATTTGGCAAAATCCTTTGCCATATTGCATCCTCTCCCACCATCACATAGCATATAATACAATCCACTGACAACACTATTTCCTATGGTTAATCATCGCAATCGCAACAATAGTTGCACAAATAATAGCCGTAATGATAACACCTGTCGTCATATTCTTTTACTCCTTTCGAGCAACAATCAATACTGAACCAATGCCACTCGTTTTTTCGTTACATCCCGCCAATCCCATCCGCCGGCGATTAAAGTCCGGCACGCAAAAAAGGACGCAGCCAATGGGCAAACGTCCTTCCATTTGTATCATCGGCCCCGGCATGGTCCGCTTCGTTCGAGAGGCGCGCCGAGGCCAGCATCAAAAAAAGCCCAGACGTTCGCCGCTTCCCGGATAGTGGGAGGGTTACTTTGTAAGGGCACAATTCACATTCAACCCGACCACTTATATCCCGCATATCGGTCAGCGGCAAAAACAGCCCCAGCATGGTACGCTTTTGCAAAGAGGCGCGCCGGGGCCTATCCATCCATTTCCACGATACCAGTATACCACATCAAAGTTGGCACTCGTTGGCACTCTTTACGTATTTGTGAAAGATTTTCTCCAGCGCCCGGTTCTCTATGTTTTGGCACTGCCTCTGCTCATAGTTCAAATACGCCGGCAAATCCGCCCAATAAATCCCCAGCACGAACCGATGATAACACACACATCGCTCCGTCTCATCCAGCTCCTCAATGGCACCGAGTATCTGCCTGCGCGTACTCTCCAGCTCCTCGATCCGTTCCAGCATGCCCGCCATCAGCGCATCGTACTTCTTCCGCATCTTACCCGCTGTTACAACCGCTGCAAAGGTCGGGTCAGATGCCGTTGTCCCACGCGGCATCCCATCCAGCAAGACAGCATGCAGAGGATGATACAGATCATTGGTAAACCATTCCAGTTCCTTCTTCCTCGCCTCAATCTCCTTGACGATATACCGATACCGATTCAGCCACCGCCTCGTCTCACTCCGCTGTTTTTTCGTCATGCGCTCCTCCTGCCTCGTCCACCTCATGTGCATGCTACACCGTTTTTACAACGATCATACATTTGCCCGCTTCCGCGCCGCATCCATCTCTTCCTTGGTGCGAAAGAACGGACACTCCCGCTCCTTACACAGCATTTTGCTCAGCGCATGACACTCGTGATACGCATAAAACGCGCAGTCATACCGCGCTCCAAACTGCTCTTCGCTCATCTTTCCACCTTCTCTCTGATGTACGCCAGCACATCCTCATACGCCTCATCCCGCAGGCCGCTGTCTTCTGCTCCCTCGCAGTACTCCGCATCCAGCGCATCCAGAACGGCCAGCGCATGCCGGCGGATGGAATCCTCCTCCCTCACGTCCCGCTCCACGCTGTCACCTCCACGCGCGGCTGCTCGCCGTACCACTTGCACACCCGCACCTCCACCAGCTGCGCATCATCCCGGTACAACACGCCGTTTAGCGCATCTGCTACCGCCTTGCCGATGTTGTCCACGTCTGGCCGCCGCACAGGGCGCAACCGTCCTGACAGCATGTCCTGCCGTGCCACACGGTTCGCCCGCTTGGGAATCCCAAAATACGCGTCCACTCGCAGCAAGACAGGATCCCCCGCGCCAAAAAACACCCCGCCGCACTGCGAGCGGCAGGCCTGTGCCAACGCCGCTTCATACGCCGCCGTGTCTTTGGGCGTGTACGCATGCCCCGCCCGTGTAAACCGCGGTCGGCCCTTCCCGCGCGGCTCCCCCGCCAGGCAAAACCAGACTGTCATATCCCAAGCCTCCTCGCCAGCCGCAACAATTCCATCATATACTCACTTGGCGACAGGCCGAGCGCTGCAATCCGGCGTTTTTCACTCTCATAGGTGTGCCATACGTCACGCATAGGCGGCACAGAATCGTTGGGTCTCTCCATAGAACTTGCAATCCATTGCACCCGTTATCCCCTCCTTGTTCTTTGCCAGGATGAGCCGCCGCCGCTCGGGCTCCCCTGGGACGTGCTCCTCCTCGTCCTCCTTTTTGTGCAACAACAGAATGACATCCGCATCCTGCTCAATCGCACCGCTCTCCCTGAGGCTGGTCATATCCGGCTCTCCCTGTCCCGCACGGCTGAGCTGGGACAGCGCCACCACCAAAAATTTCCCCTGCTGCGCCATGGTGTGCAGATCCCCCGACACTGCCGTAACCCGCTCATACAGACTGCGGCCCTCCGACCGCACCAGCCCCAGATAGTCCACAAAAATCACATCTGCCGAAAGCTGTACCGCCTTGGCCTTTATTTGCGGCACCGTCCATCCGGCTGCCTCCACCAGGTACAGGTGGAGTGCTCCAAAGGCCGACATGCCCCGCGCCACAATATCCCAATGCCGATCCTCCATGTTCCCGCGTTTGATTCGGGTGAGCGGGATTCCCATAACATTTGCCACCAGCCGGTCCATGAGCTTACCCACCGATGTTTCCAGGCTAAAATATACCACCCGCACCGACTGCGCCATGTGCCGCGCCAGCTGGAGCGTAAAGGCTGTCTTGCCGGATGAGGGCCTACCGCCCACCACCACAAAATCCCCGCGGTCCAGCGCCGTATACTTGTCCAGCCGTTCTATTCCCGTCTTGATGTATGTCTTGGGCGTGCTCCGCACCTCACAAAACTGCAAAATGCCATCCGCCGCCGACAGTGTGGTATCGCGTTCCGTATAAGACAGCTCCTCACATACCCCGACCGCCGCCGCCTGGCTGGCCTCCACATCCCCCTCGTTTAAGCGTTCTATAAGTGGGGCCAGTTTCTCTTTGGCCCGCCGGATCCGTGCACCGCGCCGCACAATGTCCACATACTGCCGAAAATTGGCGGCAGTCGGCGTGGCAGTCACACAGCGCGCCAGCAGTGCCGCACCGTCCTCCCCCAACCGGTTTCCTACCGTTATGGCATCAATGGGCGTCCCTTCCACAAACAGTGCCCGGATGGCTGCAAATACTGCGCCGTGCCCCGGCATGCCAAAGTCCGCCTCCGAAAGCGCGCCCACCGTCTCCGCTACCACCCGGCGCGGATCCAGCAGCATGGCCCCCAGCACCGACTGTTCCGCCTCTAACAGCTGACTATCCAAGCTCCCGCCATCTCCTCTCCGCGCCCTTTCGGACGGTCTCTACAATGTCCCCCAGCTTGTGCACCCCTTCTAACTGCCATTTTTGCAGGATACCCTTTACATAGCTGACCTTTCGGATGCCTTGCTCGTCTGACAGCTCAATAGCACGCAGGATGACCGGCAGCTCCATGGTGTCCAAATAGCCATAGAGCACCTCCACCGTATACGGGCTCACCGTTTTGCACCAGCACGACTCCAGCTTGGCCACAATGGCACGCACATTCTCATCCACCACGACCGCCGTAGTAGTTTTTCTTTCCTTTTCTTTTCTTTGTTCAGAAATGTCTGCATTTTCCGAAAAAATGTCAACATTTCCCGCCAAAATGTGCACATTTTTGTATTTTTGGGCAACATCAAATAGGAGGTACTCTCTTTTCACGTCCACCGCTTTCCGACGGCTCACAATCTCAAAATACCGTTTTTGAATCCCCAGGGAGGTCAAAATGTGGTATTTCTCATACAATGGTGCGTGAAAGATTCCCCTCCTGACCGCAGCGGACACGATTTCGGAAACGGCATTGCCACCCAGACCCACTTCCTGGCCGAACAACAATGCAACCTCCTTTGTCCATTCACAGTAGTAACCAAGCTCCCCATAGATCTTCTGGTATAGCTTAACGACTACCGCAAACCCTGTAAGCCCAAATTCCGCTTCGATCAACCTGACCTTGTCCTCCAAGTGCACATCCAGCGGGAAGTAGGTCACGCCTCCCGCCATCTCTCCTGCCTCCTATATGTAAACTCCCCTAGAACGGGAGATCATCCTCTTCCGCCGGCATAAACCCATCCACCGCAGGACTGCTCTCCAGCTCCGCAAAGCTCCTGCTGTCCCGGATTTTCTTCTGGATCCACTCAGGCAGCACTGCCATAGCCTCAGTCAGCTCCGCGGCGCTCTTGCCGTCCCAATCAAAGTAGATGTTCTCATTCTCCTGCGCAGGAACCTCCGTCCCTTTTGGTACCGCCAAAATCCCAGTCATGTCCGGATACAGGTTCCCGTTTCGTTCGGTATTCACGATTTGAATCTGGCACGCAAGCCCAAGCAGACGCTGAAGATCAAACCCATCCAGCTCCTCCGCCGTGAACTTTTTGCTGCGCCATTGCTCCAACATCTTTCGAAGCCCGCTCTTCTCATTCAGGCTGAGGGCATACTCACGGCTGATGGTCCGTGGACGATCCACACCATCCCGGTCTGTATACCGCTCGTCGCTGACCTCCCACAGAATCACACCCTTGCGCGCATATTTTCCATACTTCTCGCTATACTGCTCTCCGATGTCCACAATCCCGTAGCACCGACAGATGTGGATTCCCTCCGCCATGGGTGGCAGCGTAGTCTTGGTCTCTCGCACAATAATTGGCATCTTCCATCCTCCTAATGATTTTCTTCTGTTTCTATGATCTCCAGCGGGCATCGCCCGCCCACGCCTACAAACGGATGTGCAAGAATCTCCCCCGTCAGGAGGCATTTGGCACGCTTGAGGCCAATCTCGTCCCGGCAGTAAGGACAGAATTGGCACAACGTCTTGTCCTCGGGGAAAGATACCTGTACCATGCCAACCGCTTTCGTGTAATATGAAACGCCCCGCTCAAACATCCTGCACCTCCATCCTCGTCGGATCCCGCCTCATGACTCGCTTTCGCGTCAGAATAAACTCCGCTTCGCTCGTAACGCCTATTCGGCGTTCCTTCGCCCGCTCCGTTATTCCTCCTTCTCCCCAAAATGCCCTTCGGGCATTCCAGGGACCCCTTTTCTGCTCAAAAGTCTCGCCTTTCCGGCGGCTCCTCCTCTTCCCCGAAACGCGCGCCCTTCGGTCGTCTCGTTCCGGGGGCCCCTCCGGTTGCTGCGTCTCAAGGCCCTATCATCCGTTTCATATTTCCTTCGCCTCCAACTCTAATGCCGCCTGCATGGACCCCACGTCCAGCCTGCCAAAGTAGTACAGGAGCGTGTCGGGGTCGTCCGCGCATGCCTCGCACAGCACGTCGCCGCCCATCCATTGGGGCAATATGTACGCCGTGCCCGCGATCTCCTCGCTACACATATCGCACGCCATGTGCCGCTCCCGCGCCTCCCGTGCGGCCCATGTGGCGTCCCAGAGGGCGTCCAGCTGTGCACCCGTTAACGTATTTGCCATGCTCACCTTGACACCTCCTGGGTTTTGTGATATACTGTGTATGTATGTTTTTTACAAGCGCTTTGCGCTTGGTCCGTGTCGGCCCCCACCGATGCGGACTTTTTTTGTGCCAAAAGCTCCTGCCGCGTGAGCTGTATGGCTTCCTTGATGCAGCGTGAAACCGCCCAGACCGCGACCGCCAGCATACCCAGCAGCACCAGCACCTGGATCGGGTGTGGGCCCGCGCCATGCCGCATGTACGTTAGAATTTGTTCCTGCATAGGATCTCCTCCTTTCCCTGCCAATGTTCACGCCTCGATCCCAATCTTCTCCGCCAGCTCGCGGATGATCTCTCCGCAGAACGCATCCTTTGTGAGATGCACAAACTCGCGCACCGTCATTTTGTCGTTTTGGATGTCGATGTCGTGGCTGTTTGCAAAACTCTTCCGTCCCATCTCGCAGCTGCCTGTCAAACGGTTGTGCCATATGTAAAAATCGCTTACCGGATACGGCTTGTCTGCCTCAGGGAACGCTTCTATGAATTTTGCGATCGTTTCCTCCGTGTCCATGTTTTCATATATCTTTTCTTCCAACGCTTCTCTTGCCTTGTGCAGCGTTTCCCCGTGCGCAAAGTAGCCAGCATGCGCTACGATATAACATGGAACCATGTACACATTTCGTTCTAATAGGAACCCCTTCGCGACCGTTCCGTTTATTTTTGTGATCACGGTCGGAACGCCGTCCACTTCGTACACACCGTGACCGTTTATTCGTCTGATGAAATTGCCATCACCGTCGCCGTGGCCGTAGCCGTTGCCGTGGCCGTAGCCGTAGCCATTGCCATCACCGTCGCCGTGGCCGTAGCCATTGCCGTGGCCGTAGCCGTAGCCATTGCCATCACCGTTGCCGTGGCCGTGACCGTAGCCGTAGCCATTGCCGTCACCGTAGCCATTGCCGTAGCCATTGCCGTCACCGTAGCCGTTGCCGTAGCCGTTGCCGTGGCCGTAGCCGTTGCCGTCGCCGTTGCCTCTGCCGTAGCCGTTGCCGGTTCCTAAACGCAAGAATTTTGTGATCTCTAACGCCGATACACCCATTCTTTTACCCCCTCCAACTGTTTGGATGCCAGCTCCGTACAAGGGACAATTTCACAAACGTCCGTTAGCACAAGGCTGTCCACCCAATTGGAAAATCTGTTCTCATCGCTGTCCTCATCAACGCCATTCTTTGCCATGTCAAGCAGATTGTTTGCGCCACGCCACTTCCAGATATTGCGCACGTTTTTCAGCTCGCACTCCTGACCCTCTCTTGCGGCCAGCGTCCCAAAATACACGCCGCTCTGAATCCCTCTGACAAGTACCTTCTCACCAATATACGTTTTCATGCTCTGCTATCTCCTTTCCCTTCATGCTTGTCCCATCCACGGTCCTCGTCGGAGCATGCTCCATTCCCTCCGCCTCGTTACAGGAAACTTCGCTCAGCTCCGGCTGCCTATTCGGCAGCCATTCGTCCGCTCCGTTCCTGCTCCTCTTCCCCACAAAGCAAAGCCCGCTTTGCGGGGTCCCCTTATCTTTCGCTTCTGACCTCGTCCACTTCGCAGCTCCTCCTCTCCCAAAAACGCGCAAGCCGCGTTTCTGGGGCCCATGTTTGGCACGCACATTTTTCTCCTGGATCCAATGCCGCCCCACATCCGGGACATATGTCATAAAACATCCTGCTCACGCTCCTTTTCTCTTCGCCGCCGATATGCCGCAACCAACGCATCAAACGCCTCTGCGCGTCGGAGCTCGCCTCATGACTCGCTTTCTCGCAAGCTCGAAAGTCTCGTCTAGCCGTCGGCTCCTCCTTCTCCCCAAAACACGCAGCCTCCGGCTGTCGCGTTTCGGGGGC
>CALYAO010000008.1 GCA_944393605.1 uncultured Clostridia bacterium | reverse complement strand
TTGACATAACTGCCTCAATATTTCTCTTATCTCCAGGCGTTTTTCTTCGTAAAACACCTGCCTCCTGTATTTTGGCGCAAATACTATGTGATATTTGCAATTCCATCTTGTATGTGCTAAACTATTTGTGGTTATGCTTTCTTTTTTCATCGTTCAATCCTCCTCATGTGTTTTGTGGCGTGACTGGCAGGTCACTTTTATCTTAACACATGAGGAGGATTTTGCTTATCGGTTAACCTATACCGAACCACGCGACTATCGCGTGGTTTTCGTTATACAAAAAAACACAGCGGCCGCAGCCACTGTGTTGAATACATTGCGCTATTGCACCATCTTGGCGATCTCTTTCTTGAGCCGCCCGATGATGCGCTTTTCGAGGCGGGAGATATAGGATTGCGAGATGCCGAGGAGGTCCGCCACTTCCTTTTGGGTCTTCTCGTTGCCGGTTTTTAAGCCAAACCGAAGCTCCATGATGGTCTTCTCCCGTTTGGTCAGTTTCTGCATGGCGAGGGAGAGCAGCTGGCGGTCCACCTCGTCGTCGATCCCCTTGTGGATGTCGTCGCTGTCCGTTCCTAGGATGTCGGACAGAAGCAGCTCGTTGCCGTCCCAGTCGATGTTGAGCGGCTCGTCAATGGAGATCTCCCCTTTGGTATTGTTGTTTTTGCGCAGAAACATGAGGATCTCGTTTTCAATACACCGGGAGGCATAGGTTGCGAGCTTGATATTTTTTGCAGGATTGAAGGTATTGATGGCCTTGATGAGTCCAATGGTCCCGATAGAGATGAGATCATCAATACAGATGCCCGTGTTTTCAAACTTGCGCGCGACATACACCACCAGCCGCAGGTTGCGCTCGATGAGCACGCGCCGCACCTCGTAGTTGTCCTTGTCATACCGCCCCAACAGCTCGGCCTCCTCCGCCTGGGTGAGGGGCGGTGGGAGGGCCTCTCCGCTGCCGATGTAGAAAACGTCGTTTTCCTCCTGTAAGGCCCAGGTCTTCATCCTTTGAAACTGGGATTTTAGGATGGTCACAATATCATTTAAATAATGCAATATCATGTGGGAATTCGCCCCTTTCGGATGGCGGGCCTGCCCGGTCCGCCGTACACTACCCATTATACGGCACGGGCGATGCAAAATAGGGCGGTTTTGGTTGTCGTTTCCTGGCTGATTGTTGACACTGCTAAAAAAACACGGCAGGCTGCCCTGCCGTGTTTTGATTAAAACAGCGAAAAAATCCAATAAATCAAGCCGGCACCCACCGAAGCCGTGATGCCATATACCAGCACAGGGCCGGCAATCACAAACATCTTGGCCGCCAGGCCCAAAACCATCCCCTCCGCCCGAAACTCCATGGCGGGGGATACGACGGCATTGGCAAAGCCGGTGATGGGGACGATGGTGCCCGCGCCCGCGTGTTTGGCGAGTTTGCCATACAGGCCCAGCCCCGTAAACAAAGCCCCTAAAAACACCAAGGTGATGGACGTGCAGCACATGGTGCCTTCCAGCTCCAGTCCACAGCCTTGGTACAGATCCATAATGCCCTGTCCGACAACGCAGATGAGGCCGCCAATGACATAGGCAAACAGCATATCCTTTCCAAGACTGGAATTGGGGGATTTTTGGTCCACATATTGTTGATATTGCTTTTTTGACATCATACGTGTAGATACATTCCTTTCCGTAGCGGTTAATCTGTCAGGGTCTGCATGACCAGAATCGCGTCGGTCCGTTCTGTGAACTGGTCGGCTGTGATGATGTTGTAGCTGGCGCCGAATACGACAGCCGTGATGATGACAACCATGATGATACGCTCTAACAATCTGGTTTCCATCTTTCTCACCTCACCGCAGGTTGGTTTTGCCCGTCCAATTCCATTTAAAATGGTTACCCAAGGCGCCTGTATTCAGACGTCCACAGTCGTAACAACTTTAACTGAAATTAGAATGGCGCACATATAGTATCTGCCGCACAATGCAAAAATATTCTGAGACACCAAAGAAATCGTTTTTTGCATTTCGGACATTTTGAAATTGACTTTTGGATCTGCCGCCCATACAAATATGGTTTCTGACAGAGGAATACGCGATTCTAAAATCGCAAACTCACACAATTGTGTGAGTTTGCGGCCGTATGTACAGATACTTTTCCCGCCCGCGCGGCGCAGACATACACCGTCCCAGGCAACGACATGGCAGGCATGTACGTCCGCCAAACATCTCGCCTTTCAAAATTGACATAAAAAAACGGCCCATTTTGGGCCGTTCTGATTTCATTACGCATCTGCGGTCAGCAGAATATAGCTGCTTGCAGTACACGATTCAATTTCCGCCATCCGGTCGTACAGCGGCTGAAGCTCCGCGCTATCCGCACCCGATGCCTCCAGCGACGCAGCACGATCGGCACAGGACTGATACTCCTCCGCATAAGATTCGCTGCTCTCTTCCAAAGAGACATATCCTTCCATTTGCGCAAGCGTCCGCATGACCGCATCATATTTGTCGTTGCTGATCACAAAATAGCCATCCGCAGAGGGATATTGATCAGCCAGATAGGATTGGGCCGCGGCCAAGCCTGTCTTCGTGAAACGGACAGTCGCAACGCGCACCTCCATAGAGGCTGCCCACATAGGAGCGGGACTGTATGCCATACTACTGCCGCTTGCGCCACCGCCGCCACCACCACTGCCGCCACTGCTGCCGCCTGCCATGCCGCCGTTATTGGAAGCAGCGCTCTCCTCTGTAGTACGAACAGCAGCTGTATCTGCTGCGCTTTGATCCAGACCAGCTGGTGCAGCAGACGGAGCCGCTTCTGCAGGCGGCTGTTCACTCGCAAGAACGGGAGGCTGCTCCGCTTTTGGAGACTGGGCCTCTGCGCCCGCATCGCCTGTAAGACCCGCGCTCTCCTGCTGGACAGACGAACTGTCCGGCGCGGCAGGCTGCGTTTGGGCGGGCGCCAAAGTAGCATCAGGCTGGGGGCGCGATGAGTCCTGAGGCACCTCTTCGGCCGCCTGATGGGGCGTTTGAGAAGCAGCCACGTCCGCCCCGGATACCGCCGGTTCTGTCGCGGCAGGCGCCGTGGCACCGCCGTCCGTTGCAGCGGGAGCCGCAGAAGCAGTTGTCTGCACTGGCGGCGTACCAACCGACGTGGTATCCATAAGCTGAGTCGGCGTGCGCACATACTGCAGCGCCATGACACCAACAGTCACAATAAACACGCCTGCCACTGCGGAACCGTATGTACGCCAGTCACATGCCCAGGCAGGCAAATGATGCATCCGTTCGGAAAGGCCAGCAAGGAACCGCCGTATGCGGACAGTCCACCCAGACGCCGCTTGTTCGTTCGCAGCCGCAACCAGTTGTTGGTGCAGCCCGGCGCGGAATGCATCGCTGACGGGCGGCGCGGCCATCTTGTGCGCCGTCTGCCGTATTGCAGCCGCAAAGGCAAACTCTTCCCGACATGCCGCACAGGTGTCCAAATGCGCCTGAACCATCGCCTGCTCCTGCCCGTCCAGTTCCTGATCCAAATACCGCGGCAAAAGCGACATGGCCTGCGCACAGGTCATCGCATGGTGTTTGGCGCTCTGCTGTCTCATGGTTCCTCACATCCTTTCTTGGTAAAAATGGCGCGCCGACTGCGGCGCATACTTTCTGCTACAACAGTTAGACGAACATACTACATAAAAAGTTCCTTTTTGTTTTCCAACAACCTGCGAAGCGTCTGCCGAGCCCGGTTGAGCCGGGATTTGATGGTCCCCAAAGACGTCCCCAGGGCATGTGCGATCTCTTCATAGGAAAGGCCTTCCAAATCCCGCATGACAACCACGGCCCGCTGTTCCTCTCCCAGACAGTCAATGGCCTCCCGCAGGGCCGCCATTGCTTCCTTCTTTTGCGCGGCCTCAAAGGGTGTTTCGCCAGGGTCGGGCAAGGCCAGCTCAAACGCTTCGTCATCCCGGTTGGTTTGGTTGATACTCACGTCCCCCGACCGTTTCTTCCGGCGGCGAATTTCATCCAAACACACATTGGTTGCGACCCGGTAGACCCAAGTGGAAAAGGAGGCGTTCTCCCGGAAGGTATGGATGGAACGGAAGACCTTGAGAAAGATATCCTGCGTCATATCTTCGGCATCCTGCCGGTTACCCAGCATACCAAACGCAAGCGCAAATACGCGCTGTTCGTAAGCTCCGATCAACTGTTCAAAAGCCGCCACGTCGTTTTTGCGGCATCGGGCAATGAGTTCCTGTTCTGAAAGATTGTTTTCCACGGGAGATCACCTCCTCTCAATCCATATGATAGCACAGGTCAATCCATCAGCTTGATGGGTTGAAACCGCAGATAATCTGCGGCGGTCAAACGAAAGTCAATCCCCTCATGCAAACCTTGCAGCGCCCCGTTGGCAGCATGCCCATGCAGATGCCCATAGATACAAGTGGATACGCCGTATCGTTTCATCAGGTCAATAAAACCCGAGCCGGGAACAGGCGGATAATGCAGCATGGCAATCCGTGTGCCGCATGCCGTTTTCTGCCCCATTTGCAAAGACAGCTCCAACCGGGCAAGCTCTCTTGCATAAAATTTTCGGTCCTCGTCCGAAGCGCCCACATCGGGCGTGATATATCCCTTGGCGCCACAAATCGCCACATCTCCTGCCGCAAAGCAATTGTTATGCAAAAACCGGATAGATGTGAATCCCTCAGCGAGCAGATATTGGTTCAGTTTGCTCACCGTCTCCCACCAGTAGTCGTGGTTGCCTTTGGAGACAATCTTGGTGCCGGGGAGCGCGTGGATAAAGGCAAAATCGTCATGCGCCTGACTGATGTAAGTAGCCCAGGAGATGTCGCCGGCAATCAGCACGGTATCCTCCGGCTTGACCGTCTTGCGCCAGTTCTCCTCGATACGGGCCGGATAGTCTTTCCATTGGTCGCCAAAAACGTCCATGGGCTTGTCCACGCTGAAACACAAATGCAGGTCACTGAGTGCATACAGAGCCATTCCGATTCCCCTTTTTTCTACACAATGCCATACGAATGTTTCTATTATAGCAGATTCTCAAACAAATTTCCACTATAATTTCATATCCATCCCAAAAAAGCATATGGAAATCTCTGTGCCGTATGCATCAAGCTGGCACATTTGCACAAACATAGTCGATTACCCGCACAATTTCGTTGCCTTTCGGTTCCTATCGGGTACATGATGTTGGCGATCTTTTTGACCCGGAACGGCGGGATAAATAGCTCTGCATCCATCGCGCGATTGCCTTGCGCCCTTCACATTACTTTTCGCTTGACACATTCACAATTGTGAGATATACTAACTGTATCAGCTTGTGTGACAAAGTGGAGTGATCAACATGGGAGAGGTCAGAGTGGTAGGCATCAGCCATACCAACCAATATGTAGCCATGCAGGTATGGGATCAAAGAAATACTGTGGAGGTGCGGTGGTATCCCGCATTAAAAACGACAGAGATCATAGAGATTATCGAAGAAGCGCCGCATGAATAGCCATTTTTTACAGAAAGTGATTTGTAAACGAACACAAGGCGAACAGCGTTTTATGACAAGGAAACATGTAACGGGAACTTATTTCGGGCAAACCATAGCCTGACTTGGACGGCGGGCAACATCTCTCCGCCAATCCAACAGCACATAATGAAAACCAGCAGAAGTGCTCGGCTTGTTTTCGGTTTTTTTCATGCGAAACCATATTGTTCCTTTCTCTTTACCGCTTTTGTTTGTGGCCCACTTGAACGACAGGTCACTGATGATAAACAGCGCATCGGGCTATTTGCAGCTCCCCATGTGGATGACCAGACGCAAATGCGGTAGGTAAAATCCAAGGGGTCAACGTATGCCAGCGCATATGCTCGCAAAACGGTGTTCTTGCAGTGCAGATGTCATACCTGCACTGCAAGAACACCGTTAAAACAAACGTGCCTTTTATGAAAGAAGCGGAGCGGCGATGCCAGTGCATCGTCGATTTTTTTGCAAAAAAAACGTCGCGGACCATACAAAATCCGCGACGATATGGTCGGGGTAGCAGGATTCGAACCTGTGGCCTCTTGCACCCCATGCAAGCGCGCTACCAAACTGCGCCATACCCCGATAGATTTGATTATATAATAAATGCGGATAAATGTCAAATAGAATTTTGAAAAATTCCAAAAATTTTCCCCGTCAAACGGGATATTGCAGGAAATTGATGTTGCAAATGCCATCGCCATGCGGTACAATAAAAAGGAAACCGATGGCAGGGAGGGCAAACAAATGGTGGAGGCAGTGCGGAAGCTATGTGCGTCGCTTGGCATTGCGGAGGTGGGGTTCTCCCGCCCCGAGGCCGATGCCGGTCTGCCCGATGCGGTAACGCTGGTGGCAAAGCTGTCTGACGCCGTGGTGGACGGCATTACCGAGCAGCCCACCCATACCTACTTTCATCATTACCGGACGGTCAACACCTACCTGGATCAATGTGCGCTCCGGGTGGGGATGCTGCTGGAGAGCGCAGGGTATCGGTATGTCGCTGTGCCTGCTTCCCAGACGGTGGATTACGCGGGCAAGCGGGGCCTGTTTTCCCATAAACAGGGTGCCGTGTTGGCGGGCCTGGGTTCGATTGGAAAAAATGCCCTATTTATGTCTGCCAAATATGGACCGCGGGTGCGGCTCGCAACGGTGCTCACAAACTGCGACCTGTCCGCCGGATTCCAAGAGCCGCTGCCGCCGAGCTGCGGCAACTGTCGGATCTGTGTGCAGCGATGCCCCGCCATGGCGCTGTCGGGCGAGGCCTTTTCCATGGCAGAGCCCGCACGTACCTTGGTGGACACGGCGGCTTGCAGCACACATATGAAGCGCGCCTATCAACACATCGGGCGGGGCGCCGTATGCGGCATCTGTATGCGCTATTGCCCCAAAGGGATGCGAAACCAACAGGATGGGAGATAGAAAACATGGATATGAGCGAAAAAACGCTTGCCAGTGAGGTATTATTTGAAGGAAAAATCATCACCCTCCGGCGGGATACTGTGTTGTTGCCCAACGGAAAGGAAGCGACCCGGGAGGTGGTGGAACACCCCGGCGGCGTGGCCATTGTGCCGGTGGACGACGCGGGCAACGTGCTGATGGTGCGGCAGTACCGGCGCCCCTTTGACAGGTTGGTGCTGGAGCTGCCGGCGGGCAAGCTGAACTACGGGGAGGATCACCGTGCGTGCGGCATCCGGGAGCTGGAAGAGGAAACGGGCATGAAGGCGAAGCAGTTCACCTATATGGGTGCGTTTTACCCAACGCCCGGCTTTTGCCAGGAGATTATTCACCTCTACCTCGCAACGGGCCTGTATGCAGGTACCGTGCACCTTGACGAGGACGAGTTCCTGGAGGTAGAGCGGTATCCATTCGCAGACGTGGTGGAGATGGTGATGCGCGGCGAATTGCAGGATGCAAAATCCGCCATTGGTATCCTAAAAGCCAAGGAGCTCTTTGCGCGGCAGGCAGTCCGGTTGCGGGAGGAAGGGAGATGAAGCGGGCGTGACGCTCGACATGGTAAAGAAGGGGCAGGATCTGGTCATCGTTCAGCTGCCCAAATCAGACGTACGTGCGCAAGCCATGCGCCTAGGCATCTATGAGGGCGCTCAGCTTTCGTGCGTGGAATCCATCCACAACGGCCCGGTGGTTCTGCGCAGCGCCTTCCAGGAGATTGCCATCGGACAACACATCGCACGGGAGATTCAAGTGACGGTACAGGAGGAAAACAAGCCTGCCAGAAGAATTGTGGATCATCAAACGGATTGAGGGCGAAAAAATGGAAAAAATTGTATTGGTCGGCAATCCCAACGTGGGCAAGTCGGTCTTTTTTAACAGCCTTACTGGGGTCTATGCAGAGGTATCCAACTTCCCGGGCACCACGGTAGACCTCAAAACGGGAAAATTTGGAAAGTATGAAGTCGTGGATACGCCGGGCATCTATGGGGTCTCCTGCTTCAACGACGAGGAGCGGGTTGCGCGGCAGGTCATCATCGACGGCGATATCATCGTCAACGTGGTGGACGCGCTGCACCTGGGGCGGGATTTGTTCCTCACCCAGCAGCTCATTGATATGGGGAAGCGGATCATCGTGTGCCTCAATATGATGGATGAGATTGAGGAAAATGCGTTATCGCTGGATGTGGCAAAGCTGTCCGACCTGTTGGGTGTTCCGGTCATTCCGACGGTGGCAAAGACGGGCAAGAATGTGGAACAGCTAAAGGACCGCATCGAAGAGGCCTGGGGCGGCAATCCCACGGCGGACATTGAAGAGCAGCTGGACCGGTATAACATCAAGGTACGCAGCAAGGCCGAGAAGCTGCTTCTGCTGGAGGACGACGAACTGCTGCTCAAGCAATACCACCTGGAGGCGCTCCACCAGCGGGACCATGTGTACTTCATGCGCAGAAAGCACGTGGACCAGATTGTGTCGCAGGTGTTTGCCAGCACACAGGACGACCGGAGCATCGCAACCCGCGTGGGCCGGGTGCTGCTGTCCCCCAAAACAGGCATTCCCGCCATGCTTGCGACACTCTTGCTGATTTTCCTTTTTTTGGGCTATGTCATCGCGCAGGTGGTGGTCGGCTTCACGGAAGAGACCATCATGCAGGGCTACTATGAGCCCTTCATCCGGTGGGCGGTCTCCCATGTCGTGAATGAAAGCAGTGTGCTGGGGCAGTTCCTGGTTGGGGAATTCGGTCTGCTCACCATGGTGCCGACCTACATATTTGGCCTCCTGCTGCCGCTGGTGGCGGGGTTTTATCTCATGCTGTCCATCCTGGAGGATACGGGATATCTGCCCCGCATTGCGACGCTGCTGGACCGCGGGCTGTCCAAAATCGGCCTCAACGGGCGGGCAATCATTCCGTTTATCCTTGGATTTGGGTGCGTGACGGTGGCGACGGTGAGTACCCGGCTGTTGGGCTCCCGGCGAGAGCGGACCATCGCAACGGCGCTTTTGGGACTAACCATCCCCTGCTCCGCCCAGTTTGGGATTATCATCGGGAACGTATCCAAAATGGGCGTTGGCTATTCCTTTGTATATGCCGGTATCATCGTTTTGGTCTTTGTTTTAGCGGGCAAAGTGCTGGATAAGGCCCTCCCGGGGCGCTCTTCGGACCTGCTCATCGACCTGCCCCGCATGCGGGTGCCCCAGCCCATGAATGTGCTCAAAAAAACCTATCTCAAAACCCAGCAGTTCTTAAAAGAAGCCATCCCCATTTTCGCATTGGGGGCGCTCATCATCACCACATTAGAGGTCACCAAGCTCCTCGACCGGATCATTGATTTCGTGTCGCCCCTCATCGTGGGGTTTTTGCACCTTCCCCGGGAGGCGACCACTGCATTCATCATGGGCATCATCCGGCGGGACTTCGGCGCGGCTGGGCTAGACGCGCTGCCCATGACCAACCAGCAGATCTTGGTTTCGATGGTGACGCTGACGCTGTTTGTGCCTTGCCTGGCGTCGGTGCTGATGATTTTCAAAGAACGGACAAAAACTGAAGCGGCGGCCATCTGGATTGGCAGCCTGGTCATCGCGTTCCTGGTGGGCGGCGCGCTTGCCAACGTCATGCTGCTGTTCTAGGGACACGGCGCAGGAAAGGATGGTATCATTGTGAAATGCACACAATGCGGCTATGAACAGGAGACAACGGGCAACCGCTGCATACGGTGCGGCGCGGCATTGCCGCACGGATGCGCAGCGTGCCACAAGCGCAGGGGGTGCGCTGGTTGCAGCGACCGTACCAGACCTCCGCGAAGGCATCGGCGCCGCGAAAAAGAGAGTTTGTGACATGCATTGCAAGGCAGTTTGGCACAGCGCAAACATGCGTCATATGGCAAAAGCAAAACGAGCGGATGGAACAGGCAAAAACGGGGCAGTCTAATGGTATCATGTCCAAAGGAGGCAACCACACATGCCCATCAACCTGTTCATCAACTTCAATGGCACCTGCCGGGACGCCGTTACGTTCTATGCGGCTGCATTTGAAACCAAACCGCCACGATTTATGACGTTTGGCGATATGCCTTCCGACCCGGCACACCCCGTCCCCGAGGCGGAACGTGACAAAATTTTATACACCGAGCTCACCATCGCCGGCAGCCGGCTCCAGTTTTCGGACGTGCTGTCGGGCGTACCTTACCTGGTAGGCAACAACATGAGTCTGACGGTGGTGACCTCCGATGAGGCACAGCTGCGGGCCTGGTTTGCGCGGCTGTCCGAAGGCGGCGAGGTCCCTATGCCGCTTGGCAAGACCGAATGGAGCGACTGTTATGGGCTGGTGGTGGACAAATTCGGCCTCGCCTGGCAGTTGAGCCTGCAAAAATCATAGGATCATACAAGAACAGCACCGTCTAGCATGTTGACGGTGCTGTTCTTGTTAGGGAATATAATCCAAATTGGCTTTGCGGGCCTGTGCATGCTGCAGGCGCCGGGGGATGCGGTACAATTTGCCGTCTTTCACAAACCGCGCGCCCGTCTGCCGGAAGGCAAACGCGACCCCTGCGTCCATACACTGCTGCCGGATGGAGAGCACCCAATCATAGTGGCAGGGGCGGGCTTCATTGCCCGACTCCCCGCCCACCGACACCTCCGTAAGCCAGTTGCCGCCGAGATACGGTGTCAGGTCTATGGATTCTAACAGCGGCTCCAGGATGAGCCCTTTGTGCCGGATGGGCGCGGCGGCATATAACGGCAGCCGAAAATCCGCCCGGTCTTGGTTCTCAACCGTACAGTAAATGGTGACGTTCTCATAGCCGTCTCCCCAGTCAGGCGGCAGGCATTCGGGCAGCCGATGGATGCGCTTTGTGATGATAAAAAAGTGCGCGTCCTGCCGCTCACGGATGATGCGCCAGGCATCGGGCCGCCAGGGGTCCGCATCCTCCAGAAAAAAGTCCGACGTGAAACAGGTGGGAATCACGGAGCCGGCCGGAAGCCGGTATGTCCCATCCCGTCTGTGGCGGAGGGGCAAATCAAAGTCGGCATTTTTTGTCACAACGGCGCTGTCCTTCTCATGCCGTGCGTCCATGCGGTACACATAGCAGTGTGCACACCCGGGGCTGATCTTATGACAGCCGTGCCATGGGTTCCATCCGTCCTTCATCGCAGCTAACCGCCTTTCTGTTTTTTCCATCTGATGGTATTCTATCACAGCACCAAAAGGAATACAATAGGGGATGGCAGGCGTATTTTTTTGTATTGACTTTTGGGTGAGGGTGTGCTACAATAAACACCGTTGGATTCGCCGGTGTGATGGAATGGCAGACATAGCGGACTTAAAATCCGCGGTCGGAGACGACGTGCCGGTTCAAGTCCGGCCACCGGTACCACGCCGAGTGTTCATAACAGATTTGAGTTATGAACACTCGATTTTTCTTTATATCAATTGGTTTCCTCATATCTGTATGGAGCTGGAATTGGTCGGTCTCTTTTGATTTATGCGGGCTTGATCATATATGCGCAACCGCTATGTCTTTGCAGATATCCGCTTTTTAGTAGCTTTTGCAATCCGGGATTTCTACGATCCCAATAAACTTGCAGTGAATTAGAATCCGTTGGCTGCCGTTGATTTCTAACATATTTATACATATTTATCATTTTCATACATTTACTGATTGGATTCAATCAGTTCTTTCAATGTGACTTCGGAATTTCTCCAACGCTTACTGCTTTTTTCATTTTTTAAATGAATCGCATTCTGTGGACAGGCATGTATGCAGGCATAGCAGCTTTCACATCTGTTGCAAAATGTGACCTGTTCTCTCAGCAATATATTGTCTGCCGGACAAACTTTTACACAGACCCCGCAACGCGTACAGTTCTCATTTATGATAAATGCTTTTGCGTTTTCGCCCCGATCCTGCTGTTCCATCAAAGGTACACACAGTTCAGAAAGTTCTCTATCTTTCTGTGTGACTTTTGGCATATAGCGCTTGCGACTAAAAACATCTGATATTATTTTTTCGAGCTTTTTCTGTGTTTGTTTCTTGGGCATCCGAGAAATTTCTTCAATAACATCAAAATTGGGAAGAAAATTGTCCACCATCAGCAGCGTATTCATATAATCAAACTGATAGCCATAGCTTTTTACAGCTTTTTGAAGCGCCTGCATAGAAGCTCCGGCCAAATTTCCATAAGTAGCAACAGCAAAAAGATACTCTGTCTGAAGTTTTGCCCTGCTTAAAAATTCACGCACCATTTTGGGCGGATTCAAGCAATACAGTGGAAATACAATGCCAATTGCCTCATCTTGATACACAAGCGTATTTTTTCCCTTTACCACCTGCGGTATAGAAATCAGTTCACCGTTAAATTTTTTTGCCACAGCAAGACTGTTTCCGGTTCCGGTAAAATAAAATATTTTCATCATATCAACTCCCACCAATTGTACTCTTCAAATCCATTACACTGAAAGCCTTGCAAATAAATCAGACGTTTTGTGCATTTCGCAGATTTGACTAAACTTGTAACCCATTTCCCCACTTTGACTCTCGCGACTGAAGACGGCGTACGTTTTCTGCGACGGTTGCAAAAGTGATAACCTGCGATATCCTTTTTATTCTCTGATGCCAGATCCACACCTTATCATAGATTGGAACCAGCGGACATGCATGGATCAATCCGCCGCTTTACATGTTGTATCCGCCGTTTCTGTGGCTCTGTAAGGGATGATAAAATCCGCTTTTCGTTTTGTAAACATCTTTTCCACTTTTGTTTCTTACGCTATCAAGAAAGTACATAAAACAGCGCTCACAGCCTTCACAGCATTTCACGCAACCGTACCACGGATTCCATATTGTGCATAATATTTACCCCAAGTCTCCAATCACACGGTTAATATCACTGTTTATACAAATAGACTGCGCTGCGATTTCTTTTGGACAAACCGCTTCACCGTTATTGATACAGGCATAAACCGCTTTCGGATTGTTCGCCGTCATCTGCCAAAACGGATATTTAATGATAACAGGCGTATTGTAGCCAACGCCAAGCTCCAAAAACAAAGTCCGTTGACCGCTTCTTGTCCGCAAAAAGTTTTCGTAGCGTTTCGCTGCTTGGTGCCAGCCATCGTCCTCAACAAACGTATCATCGGAACGAAGATTCATCGTAAGCGGTTTTCCACAATGCGGGCAAACAGGTAACCGTTCGGCAGGAATCCGCATATTCTTTTGCTCCGTCAGCATTTGCCGCACTGTAGCTTCATTATCAAAGGTTTCCTTGCAGCACGGTTCGGAGCATTGAAACAATCCATAATCGCCCTGCGTGTAAAAAAGGCGTTTTTTGTCAATGCCCGCCTTTTGAAAGCAGTGATCCACATTTGTGGTAATCACAAAGTAATCCTTGTCTTTTACAAGACGCAGTAAATCCATATAGGTGGATTTGGGAGGATCAACATAGCGGTTAAAGTAAATATATCTGCTCCAATATGCCCAATGTTCTTCCAGTGTCTTGTAAGGATAAAACCCGCCAGAATACATATCGTGAAAGCCGTATTTCTGCTCGAAATCCGCAAAGTGGCTGCTAAATCGCTCTCCCGTATAGATAAAACCTGCTGAGGTGGAAAGTCCCGCACCTGCGCTGATCACGATCGTGTCGGCATTTTCTATCGCATTTTTCAGTCTGTCAATTTGCCCCGAGTAACGCTCGGTAAATCTTGTCATCGGTTTCCTTAAAAACATTGAAAATCACCTCTATTTCACTGCGCGTCTGTGCTTTGTAATCTTTGACAGTTTGAATCGCAATTTGTGCTGCTTTATCATTTGGAAAATGAAATTCTCCTGTGGAGATGCAGCAGAACGCAATACTTTTTAGGTTGTTTTGATCTGCCAATTCCAAACAGGAACGGTAACAGGAAGCAAGCAGTTCCTTATCTCTTTTTGTAAGATGTCCCCGAACGATCGGACCAACCGTATGAATGACATAGCGGCAAGGAAGATTAAAAGCAGGGGTGATTTTTGCTTGCCCCGTTTCTTCCTCGTGACCTTGTCGTTTCATCAGCTGGGCGCAAGCCAGACGAAGCTGAATACCTGCAAAGGTATGAATCGCATTGTCAATACAACCGTGGTTGGGGTAGAAACAGCCAAGCAGCCCGCTGTTTGCAGCATTTACGATAGCGTCGCAGCACAGTGTGGTAATATCACCCTGCCAAAGATACAATCCTTCTGTAATCGGCTGGAGATTGGAAAATCCCGTAATTCCTTTGCGCTTTGTTTCTTCTTGCAGATAAGCGTCCTGTATCGCCAAAAACGCATCGCTTGCGGGTTTCGGCATACGGATATTGAACAGAGCGCGAAGCAATCTTTTTTGCTCGGCTTCGTCCTCCGGAATCCTTATGTTTTGATATTGCTTTTGTTCAGAAATCAGATTTTTAATCAGAAATAATCTCCGCTCTGTCTGATTCACATGATCCCTCCTTTTGCATTGGGACAGTATCTATCCAATGTAAAATGTGTTTTTTGCTCTGCGCCCAAACTGTTCCTCCTTCCGAATTACGACTTACTTCTATTTCACGGTGTCCTCACTTTGCATCATAGCTACTCGTTTGGACGGAAGCACCGCTAAATTCACAGGACGTTAACTGTTCTTCAGGCAGATAGCAGGTGCGGCGCTCTTTTTTTACGAGTTCTTTGACAAATTCCGTTGCGGGATTGCGGAGCAGATCTTCCGGCTTTGCAAACTGTTCGATTTTGCCGTTGTGCATAACAAGCACCTTTGTTCCGAGCTTCAGTGCTTCGGAAATGTCGTGGGTGACGAACAACACGGTAATGCCTGTCTGCTCATGAATCCGTTTCATTTCTGCCTGCAGCTGTCCCCGCGTGATTTCATCAACCGCACCAAACGGCTCATCCATCAACAGAATATCGGGTGAAGCTGCTAAAGCACGGGCAATACCAACCCTTTGCTGCTGACCGCCCGAAAGCTCGGACGGATAGCGGTGCTTCAAGTCTTCCGAAAGTCCGACAATTTTCATCCATTTGGTTACTGCACTTTTTGTCTTCTCTTTGTCGCGCTTGTTCAGTAAGTTCGGAACATAAGAGATGTTTTGTTCTACTGTCATATGCGGAAACAGTACGCTGCCCTGAATGGCATAGCCGATATTTCTGCGAAGCTGCGTCTGATTTTTATTGCGGATATTTTCCCCGTCAACAAAGATATCCCCCTCAGTCGGCTGAATCAAACCGTTTACCATTTTAAGAGCGGTCGTTTTTCCGCACCCCGATGAGCCAATCATCGTTACAAATTCGCCTTTTTCGATGGAGAGGTTAAATCCCTCCATCACTACCTTTTCACCATATGCTTTTTTGATGTTTTGAAATGCAATCGCTGTTTTCATCTTGTTCCACCTCACTGTAAAAGATCGTGACTACGCAGAAAATCCTCCGCTACATCTCTTGGCTCTTTGTTTTCTGTTTCAACGGAATAATTCATTGCCGCCATATCGCTGTCGGTAATCAGTCCATTCAACTTTTCGAACACAGTTTCCAGTTCTGGGTATTTCTCAAGCACTTCTGAACGAATCACATTCCCACAAATATAAGAGGGATAAAAATGTTTATCATCTTCCAAAACGACCACATCCGAAGCCGATAACTGCCCGTCCGTTGTAAAGATTACCATCACATCAATCTTCTCCTGGTTGATGGCCTGATATTTGAGTCCGATGTCCAAATCCATCGTTTTGCCAAAATGCAATCCGTAGGTCTCACAAAGCGCGTCATACCCGTCCTCGCGCTCAAAGAAATCATATTCCGCACCAAAGGTGAGATTGCCCGCTACCGATTGCAGATCCGAATAGGTTTTCAGGTTGTATTGTTCCGCAATTTCACGACGAACGACTAATCCGTACGTATTGTTAAAGCCGTACATTCCAACCCAATCCATATGGAAGCGTTCGCTGTATTCCTCTTCCAATGCACCGAATAACTCTTCGGTGTACAAGCCGTCGCACCCAAGTACCATATTCCAGGCCGTCCCCGTGTACTCAGGATACAGATCAAACTCTCCGCTCTCCATGGCGGGCTGGATATTGGATGTGCCACCCCCGACGCCCTGCGTCAACGCAACATGCAAATCGGTGTCCTGCTCGATTAAAATGTCTAGCATTTCACCGAGAACATATTGTTCGGTCATCGGCTTTGTGGCAATATGGATGGTATCTTTCGGCCGAGTGTTGATCAGGACGCCTCCCGCAATACTCAAACACAGGATAACCGCAACAACAGCCATAATCTTATTGGTTTTCTTCGCTTTCACGCTGTGTTTGTGCATTCGTTTTTCGATGAATCCAAGGGCAAAGTCCATTACAAGAGCAAGCAGCGCAATCAATAAACTGCCGACCATTGTCATTGCCGCATTGTTTGTTGTAATGCCCCGGTAAATCGCAACGCCCAAGCCGCCCGCACCGATAAAAGAGGCAATACCCGCAAGGGCAATCGTCATCGTTACCATATTGCGAATACCCGACATAATCACGGGCATCGCAAGCGGAAGCTTGATCTGAAATAAAATCTGCGCTTTTGTACTTCCCATCCCTTTTGCCGCTTCCAAAACAGCAGGATCTACATTGGTAATACCCGTATGGGTATTGCGCACCATCGGCAGCAGCGCATAAACGGACAGTGCAATGACCGCTGTAGCATTGCCCACCCCAGAAAAGGGAATCAAAAAACCAAGCATAGAAATGGACGGTATCGTATACAAAAAATTGATCACGCCTAAAGTTGGCTTTGCGGTTTTTTGAAATTCACTGATCAGAACCCCTACCAGGCCTCCAAACAGTATGGCAATCAAAATGGAAACCAACGATATTTGCAAATGCTCCAGCAGGAGGCCCAAGAAAAAATCGGTTCTGTCCATAAAAATAGCCCACATATCTTTTAACATCGTTACACGCTCCTTCTTTTAATTGCCTTTACGGGGCAGTTTTCAAAGCACAAGCCACAGTGCAGGCAGTGATTTTGATTGATTTCATACGGCTTTCCTGCGCTGATACATTGCTGAGGGCAGACTTTTGCGCATTTTCCGCACCCAATACAGGAATCAGAGATTTCAAAGCCTTTTTTCGGCTTTTTATGATTTCCGATTGTAAAATTTTCACGGTTAATGGGCTTTTTTCCTAAATCAAAAAATTCAATATTTGCGTTTGCAATGCAGAACGGCTCCAAAATGTAACGGCTTTCATGCGGATAAACGCTGTTCATGCTTGGATTTTCTTTGAAAATGCGGTCAATCCAATATTTTTGCTCGGACAGTTTTTCGGCAGTTCCCGACAATCTGACCATTTGAAACTCCTGATTGACAGCCGTAACGGCAATGTGATTGTCCCGCATCAGCTGTGCGTAAAACTCTTTTCCGCGTGCCGTGCAAAAATAAATTTTTTCATTTTCCGCAAGCATAACATCTATCATGCGCACCTGTGGCACTCCTTTTTCATCCACGGTTGCAAATGCCACATCTTTCACATTTCGCAAAATCTGCAAACAATCCTGTGCGTTCATTTTATCCCTCCTGAAAATGCAGCCGATGGATACGGCTTTGTTCCATTTCTCGTTGTACGCCTCTTGCATACTTGATTTCAGGATAACCGAAACCGATCATCATTCCAATGTAATGGTTATCCGGAATATTCAGCATTGCCTTGATGTCCGGCATTTGCGCCAACGCGCCGAGAGGAAATGTCAACATAACAGCTCCAAGACCACGGGAAGTGCAAAGCAGTTCAAAATATGTTCCGGCAATCACCACATCCTGTATGGGCTCGCCGCGTCCCAACGGTGCGTGGGGAATTAAAACATGCGGTGCCCCGCAAAAAAGCATATCGGGGCGAACCGTCTTTTCCCATCGTTTCATATCCTCATATGCCGCTTTGTCAAAACCCTTTGGATAGATCTCCTGTGCCGCCAGCTCTTCCATCCGGGAATAAGCAAGCTGACGAAATTGATGCATCTGCACCCTATCGTCAATCAGCGCGAATGCCACCTGCTGCTTATTGCCGCCGTTTGGAGCGTCTGCCAGACGCTCGAGCATATCGTTTATCATGGCGGGGTCCACATTTTTATCCTGATATCTGCGGCAGGAATGTCTGTTGGCAATGAGTGCATCCATTGTCGGCGCAGCAATTTCACATTTGACAGCCGGCAAGCTGTTTTCGGGCTTGTGTCCGAAAATGGAAATGGCCCCTGTCGGACAGACAGCAAGGCAATGCTCACATTTCCAACAACCGTTCCATCCGAATTCCTCAAAATCTGCCATCTCCGCCTTTTTCGCCTGATTCAGAAAGAGAACACTTCCAGGACAAACCTTTACGCATTTCCCGCAGCCCACACATTTTTCTATATCAACTACAAAATTTGCCTGATTCATAGCAAGCACCTCCGTTCCTTGTTTCTGATACTATTGTAACTGCTATCTTTTCACGCTACAAGTACGCACTTTTTTATAACACAGTTACCTTTTCGTAACCTATGCCTTATTACGGGGATTGCGGGATAAAAAAAATTTTAACATCTGTATATTACACTTGATTTCAGAAGCATACCACACTATAATTTAAGTGTGATACTCAAATATGAGCCAATGGAATTTTTGGAGGTATAGATATGTTGAAGAAAGAAGAACTGCCTGCTTGCCCTGCCGCAACAACCGTGCAAATGGTGGGAAGTAAATGGAAGCTTTTGATTTTACGAAATCTTCTTGCACGTTCGTGGCGTTTTAATGAGCTGCGTAAAAATTTAGAGGGAATCAGTCAAAAGGTACTGACTGACAGTCTGCGTTCCATGGAGGAAGACGGTATCATCACACGGACAGTGTATCCGGAAGTCCCTCCAAGAGTAGAATATTCTTTGAGCGAATTGGGCGAATCCATGCGCCCGATCATCAAGGCTATGGAACAATGGGGAACAGATTATAAAGCACAGATTGGTTAATAGCCGTAAACCTGTTTCCTCTGAGCTCGCAGTTGGCGCGCCGCCCTATGGGCAGTTTCTTACATTCGAGATAATATCGCTTTTGGTCGCCTCTTCCGCGTCGGAGCAACATCCATTTTGCTCCGACGTCTTTTTATGCCTGCGGCACAAGAGAGAGATCCCCTTGTCATTCCCTCCTGCAACAGGCCGCGCTCGGCTCACCCGCTCGGTTGCACGCGTCCTCGCTGTGGTTCTCTGTCGCTGTGCCAACTGTTTGCGGTTTGCGAGGCAGTATCAGAACATCTTCTTTTTGTAAAAAATTCCCATTCCAAAGCGTGCTTATACTGCTGCTCCTCCCTCCCAAACCAAGCCTGCCACACAGGGCTCCAGTTGGAAATCGTCCTGCCGGCGGCTTTTTCGCGATCTCTTTACAATCCCTCCGCTAGCCATCGGCTTCCATGGGGGGGAGTAGCGCATTGAAATACCAAAAACGCGCAAATGACAGGACGTACACGCACGGCACACCGTTATTGCGCCGCAGCCGATGCACCGGTTTAGCAAAGACACCGCTTTCATTTCCGCAAAATCACACAAAAAAAGGGCCAACGGCCCTCTTTGCTTTCGGATCTTATAACAATTCATCAAACCCCATGATATACCGCTCCGCGGCCTTGCGGATGTCCTGTTCCGCATACGCAGCACACGCGTCATACACCCCGCATACACGCATACCCGCATTTGCCGCGGACAGCACGCCGGGCAGCACATCCTCAAACACCATACAATCGCCAGGTTTGGCGCCAAGCCGCTCCGCCGCAAGCAGGTACACATCGGGCCGTTCCTTGCCGCACCCCACCTCGTCGGTGGATGCAAACGCATCGAACAGCGCATAGATGCCGTTATGCGTAAGGCAGGGCGTATACAGCGATGCCGGCAGCGCGGTGGCGACCGCAAGCTTCACGCCCCTGTCATGCAATTTTTTGAGATACTCTGCCGCATAGGGCTTTAACCCCACTTTGTCGCCATACCACATGAGCGCCATCTCATTCCATTCATCGATGATGGCCTGCGGGGATTCCGGAAGCGCAAACCGCTCCTTGGTATACACCGCCGCATCCTCAAACCGCAGGACGCTGATCTGCCGGGCGTAATCCTCCGGCACCGAAAACCCGCGTTTTTCCAAGAACACGATATCGATCTCTTCCCAGACCCCCATGGAGTCCAAAATGGTGCCGTCCAAGTCAAATAGGGCGGCCCGAAAATTTTCCATCTTCACAGCTCCTTACTCATTTCTTTGAGTTGCCGCGCGGCCGCCGCAATATCCGGCTGCGCCACAATGGCGGACACCACCGCGAGGCCCGAGATCCCTGTCCCATAAAACAGCGGGGCTGTTTTTGGGTTGATTCCCCCGATGATCACAATGGGGATGTCAACCGCCGCACGGATGGCACAGAGCGTCTCTGTTGAGACGGGCCGCGTATCCGTCTTGGTGTCCGTCGCAAACATGGCGCCCACGCCGAGGTAATCCGCGCCGTCCGCCTGGGCCGCCATGGCCTCTTCCACCGTCGCACACGAGACCCCCAGCAACATATCCGGCCCGATCAGCCGCCGCACTTCCCGTGCAGGCAGGTCGCTCTGCCCCACATGTACCCCATCGGCGCCCACTGCCAGCGCAACATCCACGCGGTCGTTGATGATGAGCGGAACGCCCGCTGCCCGTGTGATGGGCAGGACGGCTCGCGCCTCCGCGAGAAACGCGCCGCCCCCCATGTCCTTCTCCCGGAGCTGCACCACCGTGCAGCCCCCCGCAATCGCCTGTGCCACCGTCTCTTCCATGGTGGGCGCGCTCATGAGATCCCGGTCGGTCACCAGGTACAGGCTGTAGTCCACGTTAGGCTTCATGGAGCTTCGCCCTCCCCAAAAGCGTCGCCGCATCCATGCAGCTCACCGCGTCTATGATGGCGGACCGGAAGGCCCCCGTCCCCTGCGCACCTGCACGCGCAAAGGCCAGCTCGCCTGCAATGCCCATGGTGAGGATGCCGCATGCCGCCGCAACCAGCTTGTCCGCCACCGCGCCGCAGTAGGATGCCACCAGCGAGGTGGTCATGCATCCCGTTCCCGTGACACGGGACAGCATCGGATGGCCGTTTGCCAGCGTAACCGCACGGGCCGCATCCGCAATCACATCCACCTTGCCCGTGATTGCAACGACACATCCCAGCTTCTCCGCCAGTGCTCGTGCCATGGCGATGGTACCCTCCATGCCGTCCTCCATCTCTTCGCCCGCGTCCACACCCCGTGTGGCGGCGGACAGTCCCGCTAAAAAGCGGATTTCAGACAGATTGCCCCGCAAAACGGCAGGCTTCACCTCTTTTAAAATGGCAGCCGCCGTCTCATTGCGCAGCGCCGTCGCACCCACCCCAACCGGGTCAAATACCACCGGAACTTCGCTTTTGTTTGCGGCCTTGCCCGCTGCAAGCATGGACGAAACGGTGCGCTCGTTGAGCGTCCCCATATTGAGGACCACCGCGGATGCGACCGAGGCCACGTCCGCCGCCTCCCGGATGTCGTCCGCCATAATGGGGGACGCACCCACCGCCAACGTGATGTTGGCACAGTCGTTGACCGTCACGTAGTTGGTGATGTGGTGCACGAGCGGGCACTGTGCCCGCACCGCCGCCAGCGCCGCCCCCATCTGTTCTGTCAATTGACTCATCGTTCTCCCTCGTTTCTATTCTTTTTCATCGGCCTGGCAGGGCGGCAGCTCCACCGTCTCGCCGTTTAAGATCTGATTGGTCGTCCGCATGGCACACATCCGGCCGCACATGGAACAGGTATGCTTGTCGGTGGGCGGCGCGCTCTCAAAATAGGTCTGCGCCTTCTCCCGGTCCATCGCCAGGGAGAACATGGTCTCCCAGTCCACCTCCCGCCGGGCCGCCGACATCGCATCATCCCAATCCCGCGCCCCGGGGATACCCTTGGCGATATCCGCCGCATGCGCCGCAATCTTGGCCGCCATGATGCCCTCTTTGACATCATCCAAATCGGGCAGGCGCAGATGCTCCGCCGGGGTCACATAGCACAGGAAATCCGCGCCGTTGGCCGCCGCAATGGCGCCCCCGATGGCGGACGTGATGTGGTCATACCCAGGCGCCACGTCGGTGACCAGCGGCCCCAGCACATAAAACGGCGCGTTGTGGCACAACCGTTTTTCCATGGCCATATTGGCGGCAATCTCGTTCATCGCCATATGGCCCGGACCTTCGATCATGACCTGCACATCCTTCTCCCATGCGCGCAGCGCGAGGTTGCCCAGCTCAATGAGCTCACACACCTGCCCCGCATCGGTCGCGTCATGGATGGAGCCCGGCCGCATGGCATCCCCCAAGCTGATGGTGACGTCATATTCCCGCAGAATGTCCAGCAGTTCGTCATAGTACTCATAGAAGGGATTCTCATTGCCCGTCATGGACATCCAGGCAAACAGCAGAGACCCGCCGCGGGATACGATGTTGGTCAGCCGCTTGGTCCGGCGGAATGCCTCGACGGTGCGCCGGTTGATGCCCGCATGGACGGTGACGAAATCCACGCCCTCCTCCGCATGCGCCCGCACCACCGACAGAAAATCCTGCGCCGTGATGTCCAGAAGATCCTTTTCCAGATACCCCACCGCGTCATACATGGGCACCGTGCCAATCATGGCGGGGGAGGTCTCGATGAGCTTTTTGCGGAAGTCCCGTGTCTTGCCGTAATTGGACAGGTCCATGATGGCCTCCGCGCCATACTTCACCGCCAATTCCGCCTTGGCGAGTTCCACCGAGTAGTCCCGGCAGTCCCCCGAGATGCCCAGGTTGACGTTGATCTTGGTGGACAGCCCCGTCCCGACGCCGTTTGGGGACAGCGCCGTATGCCGCACATTGGCGGGAATGGCGATCTCGCCTTTCGCCACCCGTGCCAACAGCAGCGCCTCATCCATGTGTTCCTTCTGTGCGACCGCCTTCATCTGGGGCGTCAAAATGCCCTGCTTGGCCGCTTCCATCTGTGTCTTATATGCCATACTGCGTTCCTCCTATTCCAAGTATTTTGGATTTATTCAATGTAGATAGCCCGCTGTGTGATCCATGGTCGTTTTACATCAAAAACGTTCAATTTTGCAATGTATCGGTCAGCCCATGTTGGTACACATCATAAAAGTGATGGGTGGGGCCATGCCCATGCCCCAGCGGGATGGCATGCCGAATCGCGGTGGTGACATATGCCTTGGCGCGCGCCACCGCATCCTCCACCGCCCGGCCAAGCGCCAGTTGGGAGGCGATGGCGGACGAGAAGGTACACCCCGTCCCGTGGGTGTTTTTGGTATCGATGCGCGCGGTGGTGAAGGTTTGAAACTGCGTCCCGTCAAACAGAACATCCGCCGCATCCCCCTGGGCATGCCCACCCTTAACCAGCACATACCGCGGCCCCATGGCGGCGATACGCCGCGCGGCCTCCTCCATGTCTGTCTGCGTCTTAATCTCCATCCCCGTGATGCATTCCGCTTCGGGGATGTTGGGGGTCAGCACATCCGCCAGCGGCAGGACATGCGAGATGAGGTACCCCACCGCATCGGGCGCCATGAGCGGGTGCCCGCCTTTGGCGATCATAACGGGGTCGATGACGACATTTTGGGGGCGATGGTGCCGCAGCCGGTCACACACCGCCTCCATGCAGGCGGGGCCCGACAGCATGCCCACCTTGACCGCATCCGTCCCGATGTCTTCATACACCGCATCGATCTGCATCGCGATCATCTCGGGGCTCACATCGTATACCCCCAGCACCCGGCTGGTGTTTTCCGCGAACACCGACACGATGGCGCTCATGCCAAAGACGCCATGGGCCGAAAAAGTCTTGAGATCGGCCTGAATCCCCGCGCCCCCGCTGCAGTCCGAACCCGCAATGGTGAGCGCTCGTTTCCACTGTTTTTCCATAGACGCTACCTTCCTTCTGTCCCCTGCACCCTCCCCTGCCGTTTCAGGGCAGCCTCTACAATGGGCTGGGCAAGCTTGTTTTCTTGTATGTACTCTGCCAATGCTCCTGTCTCAGATCCATCCCCCATATAAAACCGAAAACCAAACGTGCGATACAGCTGCACGGCCTTGTAACTGTGGGTGGAGGATGTCAGATAAATCAACCCCGTCATCCCCAATGCCCGGTATGCGTCCAGCGCATGGCTGAGCAGCGCCTTTGCAATCCCGCGGCCCTGGCAGCGGGGCGCCACCGCGACCCAGTGGATGCGCGGGCGCGGCGCGCCAAACAGCGTTCCCTCCCACAGCGCACAGACGCCCGCAAGCGCCCCGGCGGCATCCCATGCGAAAAAGCACCGATCAGCCAGCCACTGTGGCTGCGTCAGAAACGCCCGCGCGAAAATCTCGGCCGCCTCCGCGCTCGTTTTGCAAAAGCCCACTTCGCAGATTAAAGCCGCCCAGGCCACTTCATCGCCGGGCCGATACCCCCGGATTGCAATCCCATCGGGCGGCGCAACCCGCGGCCCCCGCGTTCCATCCATTTTCACCATCAGAATATCTGCATGCGGCAGCGTTACATCCAGCATCCTTTGCTCCTTTCGCCACAAATCGCTACAAAAAAACGCCCGCAGAAGCGGGCGCACCAAAGGCAATATCAACATGCGTTGCTTCCCTACGACAGTGTGAACTGACAGGTTCTAAGGGTCAGGTTTTAACCTTCTCAACCGAACTCGGTCCCCCCGCAAACAATATGGACTTCTATAGCTACCTTGTCAGTATACCACGCCGCATCTTTGCTGTCAACCGAAACTTATGCCAAATTTGCGTCTCATCTGCCAAATTGCTACGTGCATGTGGCACAATCCAAATATTACAAATTCAAAATATTTTGGATTTCATATGGTAAATCCACCCGATCTATGATATAGTATAGAGTACCTATCAAATTAGCATAGAATGGGAGAGAGTAAGCACATGACATACCTAGCCACCATCATACTCGGCATTGTACAAGGCCTAACAGAATTTCTTCCTGTCAGCAGCTCAGGGCATCTGGCTATCTTCAAACACATCCCCATGATCCGGGAAGCCATCCTGCCTTTTACCGAGAACCTGGCGTTTGACACCATGCTGCACCTGGCGACGCTCATTTCGGTGTTCATCGTGTTCTGGCGGGACATATGGGCGCTCATCTGTGCCTTTTTCGGTTTCCTGGCTGACCTGTTCCGCGGCAAGCCCAATCTGCATGACCCCTACCGTAAGATGGTGCTGATGCTCATCATTGCTGTTATCCCCGCAGCGGTCATCGGCCTGCTCTTCCAATCGGAAATTGAAGCGCTCGCAGAGTCTCTGACCGTGGTTGGATTTGCTCTGCTCATCACCGCCGTCATCACCTGGCTGTCCGACAAGCTCGCAAACGGGCGCAAAACCGCCGAGACAGCAGGGTACAAAAGCGCCCTGTATGTGGGCATTTTCCAAGCGTTTGCCATGATCCCCGGCGTGTCCCGGTCAGGCTCCACCATCTTTGGCGGGCTCTTAAACGGGTTTGACAAGCAGTTTGCCGTCAAGTTCTCCTTCCTGCTCTCCATCCCAACCATCCTGGGCGCCTCGCTGCTGCAGACGATCGACATGGTGCGGGAAGGCTTTGACATGGCCTATCTGTTTCCCTTCATCGCAGGCGGTATTGCAGCGGCCATTGTGGGAATTTTTGCCATCAAATTTTTGGTCAACCTGCTCAGCAAAAACAAATTCTATTTCTTCTCCATCTACTGTGCGCTGGTAGGCATTGCGGTCATCGCATATAGCCTGTTCGCATAGGAGGAAAACCGGTTACAAAAAGGAGCTAGTACCATGGCAGCAGCAAAACAAACGAAAAAAAAGAGCCCCGCGCGCAAGCCGCAAGCCAAGCGGGCGCCTGCCAAACAGACGGCCAAAGGCAGCATGCGGCCTGAGGTTGCGTCCCTGCTCATCATCGCGGCGGGCATTTTGCTCGGCATCTTCCTATATATCCCATCAGGGATTGTGGGAGGCTTCCTGCGCGACTTGTTGCTGGGGCTTTGGGGCCTTCCCGTGTTTTTGCTTCCCATTCTGGTGCTCGCAAACGGCATTCACCTCGCGGTAGGCAAAAACTATCCGGCCTACCAAAAGACCTATGTCGTGCTCTTTTTGGCGCTGTTTCTGTTATCGGGCCTCATACATATCCTCTCGGGTACAGCGCTGAGCAACCCCTTCATGCTGGCCTCTCTTTCCACCTATTATATGGACGGCACCGTTGGGCTGGGCGGCGGCCTGTTTGGCGGTGTGCTGGCCGATACGCTGCGCGCAATGGTGGGGACAGCGGCAACTGTCACCATCCTGCTGGTGCTGCTCGCGGTCATTGTGATGATTCTGACCAAGTGGTCGCCCGTCAAAGCCCTGCTGCGGGCCATTTTGAGCGGGTACGCGCGTGCCAAGGCGGCCAAAGCGAGCTACCAGGAAGAGGTCGCACAGTATGCGGCGGCCCAGCCTCAGCCAGCCCCCGCTCCGCGGCAGCGAAAGCGGCGCATGCCCAACTTTTCGGAGGAGGATGTTGTGCGGGAGCCGGCGGACAAGCCTGACAATGACAACAAACAAAAGGATGAGGAAACATACCTCCCCCCCTCTTTGCGCAACATCAGCATAGAGGGCGAGCCGGATGCCGGCGCACCTGCGCAAGCGGCGACGGCCGAAGACAACATGACCCTCATTGACAATATTGACGAAATCTTGGAGCATGCGCTTCCAACCAGCAAGCCCACCCTTGCGTTTACCCCAGACGACGGGATCGCCCCCACACTGGAAGACATGACGCAGGCATCCCATGCAGCTGCAGATGACCTGCCGTGGGATCCCGACCTTGCGGCAGCGGACGCGGAAGAGGACGCCGCGGCAACGGCAGTTGCGGAGGAGGCGCCTGAAGAAGCAGTGTCTGAGGAGGCAGTGCCCGATGAAATTCCCGCCGGCGACGTGGGGACGGCAGAGGCGCTGGACACGGGCGAAGAGAGCCTCGCAGAAACGGATGGCAGCGAGTTTGCGCCCGTATATGAACGCATTCCCTACACCTTTCCTCCCCTCGACCTGTTAGACGATGCGGACAGCGGCATGGGGAGCGAAGAATCCCGCAACGAAATCAAAGAGACCGCCCAAAAGCTGGTCTCCACCTTGAAATCCTTCAACGTGGACGTCAAGCTCCTAAACGTCAGCAAGGGCCCCACCGTCACGCGGTATGAGCTGCTGCCCGGCGAGGGGGTCAAGGTGAGCAAGATCGTTAACCTCTCGGACGACATCGCCCTGCGGCTGGCGGCCACGGGTGTGCGCATTGAGGCCCCCATCCCCAACAAGGAGGCCATCGGCATTGAGATTCCCAACCGGTCGGTGGACATGGTGCATCTCAAAGAGGTCCTGGATTCGGACGAATTCCGGAATGCACAGACCCGGCTGGCATTTGGTGTGGGGAAGGACATCGCAGGCAAGAACGTGGTGTTTGACATCGGCAAGATGCCCCATGTGCTCATCGCGGGCGCAACGGGTTCGGGCAAGAGCGTCTGTATCAACACCCTCATCACCAGCCTAATCTACAAATCCGACCCCAACGACGTCAAGCTCCTCATGGTGGACCCCAAGGTGGTGGAGCTGGGGATGTACAACGGGATCCCCCATCTGCTGATCCCCGTTGTGACGGATCCCAAACGAGCCTCGGGCGCGCTGTACTGGGCGGTGCAAGAGATGGTACGGCGATACAACCTCTTTGCGGACTCGGGTGTCCGGGACATCAAGGGCTACAACCAGATGGTGAAGGACGACGGCCGGGAAGACACCATGCCCCACATCGTCATCATCATCGACGAGCTGTCTGACCTCATGATGGTCGCCCCCAATGAGGTGGAGGACTCCATCTGCCGGCTCGCGCAGATGGCGCGTGCCGCGGGCATGCACCTGGTCATCGCGACCCAGCGCCCCTCGGTGGACGTCATCACGGGTATCATCAAGGCCAACATCCCATCCCGTATCGCGTTTGCGGTGTCCAGCCAGGTGGACTCCCGCACCATCCTGGACCAAGCGGGTGCGGAAAAGCTTTTGGGCCGCGGGGACATGCTGTTCTATCCCGTGGGCGCCGCCAAGCCCATCCGCTTGCAGGGCGCGTTTGTGTCGGACAAAGAGGTGGACCGCGTGGTACACTTCATCAAAGACCAGGCCACCGTCCGCTATGACGACAACATCCTAGAAACCATCGAAAACGGCAAGGCCATCCCCATCAAGGACGAGGCGGATGCCGGGGACAACGACGAGCTGCTCCCCCGCGCCATCGAAATCGCGATGGATGCGGGCAAGGTATCCGCATCTTACCTCCAGCGCCGGCTCAAGGTTGGCTTTTCCCGCGCGGCGCGCATCGTAGACCAGATGGAGGAGCGCGGCATCATCGGGCCGCAGGACGGCAGCAAGCCACGGGAGCTGCTGATCACAAAAGAGGAATATTTTGAGATGACCATGCGAAGCTAATGCTTCTCTGTTTCCATTTGCCATTGTAGAAGCGCGTAAACACAATTTGAAACCAACCTGCCGGGATTTGCGGAAGCAGCAAACGGTGAGAGCCCGGCAATTGCAGGGCCGCTAGCGCATCCCATGGCTTTTGCCGCTTGGCAAATGCGAGCGACAGGGTATCTTGCCTTGCATGTATGAAACAAAACTACTGTTGGGAAATGAGAGCAGCGCTAACAAGGTCTTCTTTTGACAAACGGGTTGCATCGAGCGGCATGACGCAAGGGGAGCCCGGGATATCACTTGATTTTAATACCTTTTACCATGCAAAAACACAAACGGCGTATGTGCCAGAAGAGGAGGATGACTGCCATGGAGCGAGTAACCATCTATGATTCCACGCTGCGGGATGGAACGCAAGGAGAAGGGGTGTCCTTCTCCATTGACGACAAGCTCAAAATTGTGCAACAGTTAGACCAGCTTGGTATCCGCTATATCGAAGCGGGCAACCCGGGCTCCAACCCCAAGGACATGGAGTTCTTCCAGCGCGCCAGCCGGCTCCCGCTCCGCCATGCTAGGCTCGCTGCCTTTGGCAGCACCCACAAGGTCGGAACGCCCGCCCAAGAGGACCCATCGCTTGCTTCCCTGCTTGCGGCCCAGACGCCTGTGGTCGCCATCTTCGGCAAGGCGTGGGACCTGCATGTCTCGGAGGTGCTGCGCACCGACAATGCCACCAACCTCGCCATCATCCGAGAAACCATCGCATACTGTACCGCGCATGGCCGAGAGGTGATCTTTGACGCCGAGCACTTCTTTGATGGCTATAAGCACAATCCCGACTACGCCATGGAGGTGCTGCGCACGGCGGCGGATGCAGGCGCATCGGTGCTCACGCTGTGCGACACCAACGGTGGCGCCTTTCCCGACGAAATCGGGGAGATCACCCGCGCCGTCTCATCCGCCTTTCCCGACCGCGCCATCGGCATCCACTGCCACAACGACGCCGGCATGGCGGTCGGCAATTCCATGATGGCCGTCTTTTCAGGAGCGACAATGGTACAGGGCACCCTAAACGGCTTTGGGGAACGGTGCGGCAATGCAAACCTCTGCACCCTCATCCCAAACCTCCAGCTCAAACGGGGCTATGACTGCATCCCGCCCGAAAATATGCCCACGCTGCGGCAGGTGTCCCGGCTGGTGTATGAGCTGGCCAACCTGCTGCCCGACGAGCGCAAGCCCTACGTGGGCGGTATGGCCTTTGCACACAAGGGGGGCATGCACATTGACGCCGTGCACAAAAACCCCGCCACGTTTGAACACATTGACCCCGCGCTGGTGGGCAATGAGCGGCGGTTTTTGCTCTCTGAGATGTCGGGCCGTTCCACGTTGCTTGCCGCCATTCACAAAGTGGATGAGACCGTGGGGCGCAATGCCCCCGAAACGAGCCGCATCCTAAAACGGCTCAAGACGCTGGAAAGCGAAGGATACCAGTTCGAGGGAGCCGAGGGCTCTTTTGCGCTGCTCATCCGAAAGGAATTGCACCGCTATACGCCCTTCTTCAAGCTAGAACAGTTTAAGGTCATCTCCATCGCGCCCAATTACAATGAATACAGCTCCTCTGTCATGATCAAAATCAAGGTGGACGGCAAGGAGGAGATTACCGCCGCGGAAGGGGACGGCCCCGTCAACGCGCTGGACAGCGCACTGCGCAAGGCGCTGGTCCGCTTTTATCCCGAGATTGACGACATGCGACTCATCGACTTTAAGGTGCGCGTTTTAGACAGCAAAAACGCAACCGCCTCCAAGGTGCGCGTCTTAATCGAATCCACCGACGGCGAACAAAACTGGAGCACCGTCGGGGTGTCCACCGACATACTGGACGCCAGCTGGCATGCGCTGGTGGATTCGGTGGAATACCTGCTGCACAGCCGGCGGGACATCTGATGGCACCACGCAACCGAAGCTCGATTTTTTCATCTTCAAAAAACCGCTTTCCTATGGGGCAAGCGGTTTTTTCGTTCCCCTGCCCAAATGCATAGTTTTCGGCCCGACGGAGATGCTAAAACCGTATTTTTTTGGCAAAGGGGAGGAGCACATGCTATTTGATGCAATTCGAAACGGAACCAACTACAAAAAATATGTCAATGGCGCCTGGCAGGCCACCCAGACCACCATCCCCATCCTATCCCCCATAGATGGAGCAGAATTGGGCGGGATGCCCGCCATGACGCGGACAGAGGTGGATGACGCCATCGCCTCGTGTGTTGCGGCGCAAAAACCATGGGCGCGCAAGAGCCTCTACGAGCGCGGGGACATTCTCCTGCAAGGGGCGCAGCTGCTTCGGGCAAATGCGCCCGAGATCGCGGACCTGCTGACACGGGAGATCGCAAAAGACCACAAAAGCTGCCTGTTAGAGGTCACCCGCACCGCTGACCTCATCCAAGCCACCGTGGAACAGGGCAAAGCGCTGGTGGGCGAAGTGGTGCAAGGCGGCGTGCTGGATGCGGACACGCGGCATAAGACCGCGCTGGTGACCCGCGTCCCCTACGGCGTTGTGCTGGCCGTGTCCCCCTTCAACTACCCCATCAACCTCGCTGCCTCCAAGATCGCCCCCGCCCTGCTCATGGGCAACAGCGTGGCCTTTAAGCCCTCCACCCAGGGCAGCCTGTCCGCGCTGCACCTGGTGCGGTGCCTGGAACAGGGCGGCCTGCCCGCCGGTGTGCTGTGTACCATCACGGGGGAGGGCAGCGTAGTCGGACCCCACATGATGGCCCATCCCGACATCGCCCTCATCAATTTCACGGGCAGCACGGGTGTTGGGCAGAAGATCGCCAAAGGGTCGGGCATGATCCCGCTGGTCATGGAGCTCGGCGGCAAGGACCCGGCCATCATCCTGCCCGACGCCGACCTTGCCCGCGCGGTGCCCCACATCATCGGCGGCGCATTTGGCTATGCGGGCCAGCGGTGTACCGCCATCAAGCGCGTCATCGCGGTGGGGGACACCGCCGACCGGCTGGTTCCCCTCCTGCAGCAAGCCATGGCGGACATCCCTGTGGGCAATCCATTCGACGACCCCCTTGTGACGCCGCTGATCAGCAAAAAGGCCGCCGACTATGTGCAGTCCCTCATTGACGACGCACGCGCCAAAGGAGCGGATGTGTATACCACAGGAAAGCGGCAGGGCAACCTCCTCTACCCCACCCTATGCGACCACGTGACGGAGGACATGGCGCTGGCGCATGAGGAGCCGTTTGGGCCCGTGCTGCCCGTGCTGCGCGTTTCGGACACGGCAGAAGCGGTGGCACTTGCCAACCGGTCGGAGTATGGTCTCCAGGCATCGGTGTTCGGCCGGGATGTGGATGTGCTCTTGGATGTTGCCGAACAGTTGGATGCGGGGACCATCAATCTCAACGGCAAAACCGAACGCGGCCCCGACAACTTCCCCTTTTTGGGCACCAAAAACTCGGGCATTGGGGTCCAAGGCATCCGGTATGCATTGGAAGCCAGCTCTCAGCTCAAATCCATTGTCATCCACCGCGGATAAGGAGGGGCCATGAACGAAACCATGCAGGAAATACTATCCTATTATAAGGCGCGGGGCGCCGCAAAGGATCAGCAGGAGCTCACCGCCCTGCTCTATGAGGTCCAAGCGCATCTGGGCTGCGTGCCCGATGATGTACAACGCACCATCGCGGAAGAACTTGGCATCCGCCCTGCCGCCATTGCAGCGCTGGTGCGGCTGTATCCCAGTCTCCAGCCAGCAGCCGCCCGCCATACCATCACGGTGTGCTTGGGGCCCCGTTGCCAAAACAAGGCTTCCCCCAATC
>CALYAO010000007.1 GCA_944393605.1 uncultured Clostridia bacterium | reverse complement strand
AGCGAGATTGCTCTGGAGGCCACACGGTGTCCGCACTGTACTTCCATGCTGATCGAGCGCACTGAGGAAATACAAGATGGGATAGATACAGAAGATGTAGAGCAATAAAAAAAGCGAAGCCATTTGGCTTCGCTTTTTTTATTGCTCTACGCAGTTGCTTTTGCTATGGTCAATGTGACCGTCTGGGTGCTCTCCTCCCAGTCTACCGTTGCTCCCAGCATCTCTCCGACAAACCGCAGCGGCACCAAAGTGCGTACCCCCACGATCACAGGTGGTGTTTCCAAAGGAACCGTTTCTCCGTTGACCAGGGCGGTGTTTCTACCCACCCACATCTCTACGATCTGTTCTCCCACTTCAATGTAGATATTCTGCTCCGCCGGATCCCATTCCACCAAGCCGCCCATCTGCTCCACCAACGCACGTACCGGCAGCATAGTAACGCCATCCATTAGCTCGGGCGCAGTCCCATAGCCCGGATCAATCTCCAGCCCCAGGCCTCCCACTTTCATCTCGGGGTTTCCAATTTGCAGCGTGATCACCTTGTCTCCCGATTCATTCTCCTCCCCCGAGCCACTGACCAACTGGAAGGAGAATACCTTGGTCGCGCCGCTCTCCGCATAGGTAAACCAGTTGTTCAGCTGGTCGGGCGTCGCACGGAACCGATATCCCGAAGCCAATTTGACGGTCTCCCCATCCTCCGGCGTCACATAGACATCATACAACTGGGCAGACACATCGATATCCATACGGAACTGATAGTACATGCCTGGCTCATATGGGACCTCCACGTCTGCATAGTAATTGTCAGGCTGACGCACGTCGATCACACCCGTCGGACTGATACGGACGCCAACCGCCATGTCGCTGTATGCCTTCGCCTCCCCATCGGATAGACCAACCACGCCGTTGGTTTCCCCCACGAGAGGCAGGATGGAAAACGCCACCGAGAAGAATCCCTTTTGCACGGGCATGGACTGATTGCGCCAGGTGGCATCGCCATCCACATACGGCTCACTGTTGACATAAAAATTGGCGACTGCCGACTGGGACTCCAGCCCCGTCCCATCATACGCCTTGGCATAGATGTTATGCTTCCCCGCCTCCAACAGGACGGTGTAAGTATAGGGCTCCTGCTCACAGGTTTGCACCAATTCATCATTAAAATAGAATTCCGCCCTTGTGATGCCGTCTGGATCGGTTGCTTCCACCGTGAAGGTTTGCTCGGTGTCCTCCTTGATCACCGACCCATTGGATACGCCATTTAGCAGCACGATCGGCGCGGTATTGCCCGGCTCCCCCTGAAATTCGTAGGCGCCAATGTCATAGGCTGCATTGGCGGGCCGCTTGTTACCGTCAATGTCCACGTTGGTGTCGGTGACGGCTCCCTTGTCAATGCATGGCGACACGTCCGCCAGGCGGTAATCATTCTCCAGCAGCCCTTCTTCTTTGCGTTCAGGGTCATACTGCACAAACATGGGGTCACTGCCGATGATATCATTGGGCCCCGGTGTAAGCGGCGCAGGCGCATTGTAGATGAGGTTGTTGTCCGCCTCCATGGTCGCACCGTCCTGTGCGAAATAGCTGGCGGACACCTGCCCCACAAAGATGTTGTTATAGCAGGTCCCCGACCCGCCGACGCCGATAAAGCCGACACCGTTCCAGGTTTTCGTGCCGCCTGAAACATCCGCCACAAAGGTGTTGTTATACACATGCATGTTGGGAATGCCGCCCGGCGCCTTGCCGCCGCAGATGCCCCAGGCATTATAGCCTGCAAAGACATTGTTGCGCACCGTCCAGTCATGGATATAGAGCTTACCTTCTGGTCCATATCGGTCGTTCTCCAGCATAATACCTTGATGGTATTTTCCGTATGCAAGATTGTCCTCAATCAAGACGTTTGCCACATCAATGCCCAAGTCATCCCAAGACTGGATGAAATCCGCATGGACGTCCTCCCGGCCGGGCAAATGCAAGTTGGCCGCCTCCGTGCCATGGTAAAAATTTCCACGGACCACAATGTTTACACCAAATATCCGGCAAAAGTCTCCCGCCAATCCGGGGTCATCATACGTTTTAACCCCTTTTAGCTCATTGTATTCCAGCACGGTATCGCTGGCAAGGTAATAGCCGGCGCCCATGGTCTCCGCATAGTTGTACGCGATATAGGCATTGGTCCCACCCACATTGCTGTTGCGTGCCGTGGCGCAGTATACGGTATACCCCGCATACTCCCGGATATCCATAATGATGATGGTGTTGTTGGGGCGGTTGTTCACAATCGCGCTATACTTTGCCGTCCCCTGTTTGCCGTCCATCTTGAGGCCGTCTAACACAATATACTCCGCATTGAGGGTGAACTGGCCCAGCGGCAGCACTGCATTCTCCTTCTCTGCCTTGATGGTGATGGGCGCACCCGCCTCCCCCGATTTGGTAATTTCAATCTGTCCTTCGTTGTAAACACCGTCCCGCACCAGGATGGTTGTCCCTGGCGTTGCCGCAGCAAGCGCTTCGGTGATGGTCTTATAATGACAGTAGACGCCGTTGGCGCTGACATAAATGATCTTCTCGTCCTTGGCAGCCCATGCCGGCCTTGGCAGCAGCAGTATCGCCATAATGCATGCGGCACATACCGCAATGATCCGTTTGGGGAGATTCCATCCCCAAACGCCTTTGCTTGACACATTCATTCCGCTTCTCCCTTTCTCATCTCGTTGGCGCCGCCTGCAAACACAGCGGGCTCTGGCAGCAGGGGAACCATCCCCGCATCCCAAACAAACAGCTTCGCTTCCGTCATATCCGCCGGGACATCCGCGAGCGACAGCGCATAATGGTGCTCCCCTGCCGGCACCGTGACGGGCTGGTAATCAATGTCCAGGAGCTCCCCGTCCCGATAGCTGGCCAGGGCGCATATTGCCGAAATAGCAGTATCCCCTCGATTTTGGATCGTGACGCTCCCCATCAGGCTCGTCCCCTCCTGCACGATCTCCGCCGCAACCTGCGGCCGGCTGTCATACTCATACGGGCCAATGTCCACGTGCGACCCAATCTTGCGCGGAAGCCCGTCCTGATCCGTTGGAAAGGACACATCCGTCCCCGCATCAATGAGGGGTGACTGCGCGAGCAGATGGTAATCGCTCATGGTGGCCGGATTATCGTCATTGGCATCGGCGGCATTGAACCGCACAAAGCACGCATCCGCCACCGCCGCCAGCACTTGGTCATGCGCGCCCGCACAGCCCGACCCAGCGACCGCACCGTTCAGATAGACGTTGTAGTCCGCCTGTACCGTCGCAGATTCCATGACGGCCAGGCCCTTGCCAATGAAAACATTGTTGCGCGCGATGCCCGAAGCGCCCCGTCCCCGGAATACCACGCCGTTGTGTGACCCATCCTGGTGCGCGCGGAACACGTTGTTTTCCACCACCATGCCAGGCACGCCGCCATCCGTCTTGCCGCCGCAGATGGCCCACGCTTCAAACCCCGAAAATATGTTGTTTCGGAGCGTCCAATCCCGGATGTAAAGCGGGCCGCCGCCCGCGCCAAAGTTGTCGTTTTCCAACATGACGCCCTGGTGATAAAAGCCCAAAAACACGTTGTCTTCTATCAGGACATTCTGGATGTAGGCCGCATAAGTATCCCAGCTTTGGATCACGTCCGCATGGGCCAGCCAGTCCCCCGCCGACGTTGGCAGCACCTTCTTCACGCCCTCCCGCGTGGTGCCGTGGCTGTAATTGCCGCGGATGATGATGTCGCTGCCAAAGATGCGGAAGATATCTCCCGCCACGTTCGCACCGCCAAAGATGTTGATGTTTGCAATCTCGTTGTACTCCACCACCGCGCCGCTCGCGACGTACACGCCGCCCGAACAGTTGTCCATGCGGTTGCCGGCCACATAGGCATCCACGCCCTTATCATAGGCCAGGCTCACCCCATATCCCATGAAATGGTGTATCTCGTTGCCCACCACCTCACAGCCTCTGCTCTTCACCGTAAATGCGCTGCGCGTTGCGGCATCTTCCTGTGCCCAAAAGGCCTCTTTTTCCGCCTGGGTAAGCGGAGTGCCGCCTTCCGCAAAGGAAGCCGCGATATATGCCAGCTGCTCCTCGGTATACGGGATTTTAGCCTGTCCGTCCAGCTCAAATCCTTCCACCCGGATATAGGGCGCGCTTTCGGCCATGGTCACACTGCCGCGGATGACTGCGCCATCCCCAACGGCCTGCAGCGTGAATTTATCATACTTGCTGCCGGCTTTGGTAAACAGGACATCCTCTTCATAGATGCCGTCCCGCACCAAAACCGTCGCACCCGAGGTCTGCGCCGCATCAATGCCTGCCTGGATGGTGGTGTATGCACCGTCCGCACCCGTCTGGTCCACCCAAATCACTTCAGTGGAAGCAGGCGGCACATCGTGCTCCCACGTAAGGTCGTCCACATAGATGCGGGAGTCATAGCCCTGCCGGGATTCCATCCGGGTTCGAATGCCATATAGATTGCCCGACTGGAAGTTGGACGGGAGGCGAAACGGCTGCTGCGCCACGATGCGTTCCCCATCCAGCCAGCAGTCCACCAGCATATTTTGGGTGTCAAATTCATACCGCAGCTGATACCATTTGTTCGCCTCATACGTCCCAACCGCCAACTTTTGTTCCTTTTCCGTGCCGTCGACATCCGTATAATAGGAATAGACGATCTGGCCCGTCCGTTCAAACTTCAAAAACGCCAACGTATTGCCCGAAGTCCCATTGATGATCTCCAGCGGAGAAAACGCCACATCCGTCTGCTCCGCATAGACGCTCACCGCAAAACGCAGCCGCTGCCCTTTCCCAATCTGGTTCCGGGTGGCCGTCTCGATGCCGGGCCCCTGGTAGGTCACGCTCGCCAGCTTGCCGGCGCCATAGTCCCCCGCCCCCTTCTCGATCAACAGGCTTTTCCCCGTCTTGGCTGGCTGACCCGTCCCCTGTGGGGAAGGCTGCGTACTGATGGTGTCATGAAACTCGCCATACAGCGCGAAATCCGTTACCACATTGGTATATGCCTTGTTCCCTCTGCTGGCAAGCGAGATGTCCAGGTCGTCAAAATGCTCCTCCGCAAAGGTCTCCACAGCCTGATAGTCCGTCGTCCGCACCGTGACGGGTTCAGAGTCCACATAGCCGCCTGCTGCGTCATAGCCCCGGGCCGTGATAACATGGTCTCCTTTTGGTAAATTTTGCCACACAAACTGATAGATGCCATCTGATTGGGCCGCTGTTCCCACAACGCGGCCCGCTTCCCAAAACTCCACCCGATCTGCGCCGGGCGCCTGTGCCTCCAATACGAGGTCATACCCAACAGGCACCGCAATGTCTGATGCCGGTTTTTGTATGGTAACCGTCGAAAGCGCCCACGTGTGCGGCAGCACCGCGGCCATTAGCATCATCACGAGCAGCACCGCTATCTGTTTTCGCATTCCATCCCCCCCTACCAAAAGCGCACCATGTCAGGCTTCTCCATCCGCATGAGCGCCTCGGTATAGAAATAATCCCCAAACAAGAGCGGCGTATCACAGATGCCGGGCTTGATGCGGGACGGATCCTCCCGCCGGTAAGCCGGGCCGCCGCAGCCATGCAGCAAGATGGGCTCTGCCCCGGCGATCCCCAAAGTTGCACACAGTCGGGTGGTATGGTCTAAAATCGCGGCCGCACGTGCGCGGTAGCGGGCCCCATCCGTTCCCAGATGCGCCGCCATCTCCAGCATGCCACAGGCCGCAATGCAGCCCGCCGAACTGTCCCATGGCTTATAGGGGGCCGTGTCATCCGTCAGCACCGCAAAATCCCAAACCGGCACCTTGACCGTGGTCAGGTGATCCCAAAAATAGTCCGCCACCCGCAGGAAGGCATCCTGATACCGCTTTTCGCCCGTATACGCATACAGCAGCGCGAAGCCATAGACCGCCCAGCTCTGTCCTCTGCTCCAGCAGGAGTCATCCGCATAACCCTGTCCGGTTTTTTCCCCGATGGGCTCCCCCGTATCCGGATCAAAGTTGAAGGTGTGGCAGGTGGAGCCGTCCGCGCGCACCATGTACCGCAGAACGGTATCCGCGTGCCGGACGGCAATGTCCCCATACCGACTATCATTCGTTTCCCCAAACGCCCACATCAACAGCGGCAGATTCATCAGGCTGTCGATGATGGTTTTTCCCTTCTTTTCCCGGATAAATGCGGGGTTGGTATCCCATTTCCAAGTATCCCATGCGCGGATAAAGCTGCCCTTCTCATGGAAGCGTGCTGCCAAAATATCCGCCGCACGCAGCGCCATGTCCCGTGCCTCCCGGTCCCCCGTGAGCTTAAAGCGCGCCACCTGCGAAAGGGTGAACAGAAACCCGGTATCATGGTCCAGCTTCATAAAGCCATGGGCCTCACAGACCGCATCGGTGTCCTTGATGCGGAGCCGGTAAAAAGGCTGGTAACCGTCCGCATAGGTTAGATATGTGCTGTCCCCGCTATACGCATAGGCCAGATACAGCATCCCCACCCAAAAGGAATCCACCCAGGAACCCCCATGGCCACGTCCATAGTGCAGGTCGTTGTCCATGGTGTTGACGTCGGGATGCTTGGTGCCCAAGGCTGCCGCATTTTTTGCAATGCGTTCCAAAATTTGGTTCATTGGTTCCATCTCCATGGTATGTATGCGTACTCCTTCCATTTATTGGGACCCGCATCAACTCTGCGGGAAATCCGTTACCGTATGCAGCGGACGCATGCCCGACAGGCTGTCCCAAACCATCACGCGCGCCATGTCGTAGGTCACACCGTCCACCGTCACCGTAGCCGTCACGTCGCTGGGCAGCGCGCCCGACGCAACACTGCCGCCCGCCGAAACCGCAACCTTCACCAACACATCATTCTGATACAGGCCCACCAAGACCACAGCATCCTTGGCCTCCCCAGTGGTGTTTAGGAAGGTCACGGTCGCCGTCGCATTGCCGCCTTCCTCCACAAAGTTGACCTCCTGCACCGCAAAGACGGGCTCTGCCGCCCCGTTGACCGTCACCGTCATGGTTTTCTCCGCCGACATACCCTCGCTATCCACTGCGACCACCTTGATGGTATGCGGTCCGGCAGACAAGGTGCTGGTGGCAAAGGTGAGGGGGGATGTCGCAGAAGTCGTAAGCTGATTCTCTCCATCATACAGCGTGATGGAAGCCAGGTTGCCGTCCGCGTCGGTCGCCGCCGCCTGGAAGGTGACCTCGGTCCCCTCCTCCACCGTCAAACTGTCCGATGCACCATTGGCCGTCAGCGACGCCACCACAGGCGCCGTGTTGACCGGTGCACTGTTGTCAATCACCAGCGTTGCAATGCGGATATCGTCCAGATAGATCCCCGTGCGCGGTCCTTTCTCCTGCGATGCATTATATCCTTCCTGTTTCTTATACGCACTGGTGATATTGATCTCTTCCACGCCGTTTGTGTCAAATCCGCTCATATCCCAGCTGTCCTTAAACGGAATCTGGCCGCCGATCAATTCCCCGTCCAGATAGATGTCCGAATACCGCTGTACCATGTCCATCACAACCCGAACGCTGTACCACTTCCCATGCACCTTGGCCGTCGAGCCCGTGCGGGAGCCGTTGATGCAAATGTTACCGCTGGCGTCCATGGTGAGCGCTCCCACCGTCCCACTTCCGCTCTTAAGCTGGAAGATGGTAAAGGTCCCCGGCGTCACCACCTGTTCGATCTGCTCGGTGGTGGGGTAGTAATATTTGAGATCAAAAGCAATGATCTTACCTGCCGGAATGGTATGATTGAGGGTCAGTTTTGCCGGCGTGCTCGGTCCTCTGGATTCGGTCACACCCAGCTCACTCTGACGCAGGATGCCCAGGCTTTTCCCTGGCGCCGGCGCCTGTTCGGGGGCGGTATTGGAAAGCGCAGCGGTATCTTTGAGCGTCACCGCAGTGAGCTGGGTATCCGCATTGTGCGATCCAATGTCAAAGGTGAAATTGCCCGCCGAATCGGTCAGCTGATAGGTCTTTTCGGCAGCTGCCGCAACGTCCGCCAGGGCGGGGTCCTCTGTCAGGGACAGCGTATCACCGTCAAAGCCTTCGGTATACGCACCCGTTTCCTCCTGAAACTGCTTGACCGTTACGGTGCGCGCTTCAGAGGTGCCGATCAGTACCGGGCTCTCGGGGTCGGTCAGGTCATATGCCTTGGCCGTCACGGTATAAGGGCCGCCCACGGGCGCATCCCAGATGTAGCAAAACACGCTTTTGGTTGCCGGATTCGTGGTCCCGTCCAGCAGATTCGCATTGGGATACACGTTCTCCATGGTTCCGATCAGGGTCTCGCCATTGTAGAATTCCACCGTTGCTTTCTTTTGGGTGAAGCCAGCCTTCCCCGCATTGGCCCCCACATAGGTACCATCCGCCAGCTGGATGCGGATGCCAATCGCAACACCCGCTTCCTTGCTCACCGTAAGCCCATCCTTGTAGGGGTAAACCGTTTCCACCGAATCCCCTTCCGCCGCAAAGGCGGGAAATACGGGCATGACAGCCATCATCAGGACTGCTGTAACCACCATTGCCAGTATTTGTTTCCCTTTCAACACAACGCATCCTCCCTTTCTTGCTTCTGATGTCTATTTATTGCAGCTCGCCGCTCACAGGGAACGGCGCAAAATCCACCAGATCCGACCATGCATATACCCGGAGTGTGCAGCCTGACGTGTCCCCCAGTGCAGGGATCAAGAAGGTCTTTGCAGCACCCCCTGCGGCGATGGTCTCAGGCTGGCAGAACACACGCAGCATCTCGCCGCCTTTATACAGGGCCGCAACCAGCACTACTTGCGCCTCCTCCCCCGTATTGGCAAATACCAGCTCCGCCGTGCCGCCCTCCGACATGGATGCCAGTGTCCCGCCAAAGGTCACCGTTTCGAGGTAACAAGCCGGCTTCACTGTGGAAAAGGTCAGCGTCTGCGCCTCCGTCACAAATCCATTTTCATCCGTCAGGCCTGCTGGGATGTCCACGCGATAGGTAGCGTTCTCCCGCAATGTGCCATTAAGCGTCATGGTATACTGGTTGACCGATGTGCCTTCCTCCAAAGCTGGCGCCTGGACAGGCATAGGGCGCTCCACATCCCCATCCACCCAGACAAGGGTGGGCGGCATCTCCTTTAGAGCCGATGCTACAATTGCATTGTTAAAGCCCACGGTGATGGACGCCGCATCCACCGGCACATCGCTTCCCGCACTCGCAGTTGTACCATCTTTGGTATAAGAAAGTCCGACTGCCCGGGGTGCTTCCAGCAGGCCCGCGATGCGAAGATTGTCCACATAAAACTGGAACGAGGACTTGTCGTTTTGTGCCTTCACCTTGAGCCGCAGCTTGGTAACACCTTCGTTTTTGATGACGTCCTGCATGCCGCTGATGGAGAAATTCTCCGATGTCTTGGTCCCGTCGGACAGCGGCGCGCCATCCACATATACGCTGGCAGTTTTGCTTGCCAAGTCCACCTCCGCCCGGAGCGCATACCATTTGTTTTCCACCACCGAGATCTTGATGCCGTTGGCCGAAAATGTCTTGCCGGCGCGGTCTGTGCTAAAGATGCCCGCAAATTTGTTGCTGTTATTGCGTTCCAGCTCTAGCGCAAAGCTCGGAATGATGGTCCCCGGCCCAAAACAGACATCCACCTCAAACACAAACTTGCTATTGGCTGAAATGATATAATTTTCTTGCATACCTTTGCCTTTGTATTCCAGTACCGCATCATTGCGGATGCTTTTCCCGGCATCCTGCTGGAACAACAGCACGTTTCCGTGCTCTTCCTCCCCCACAAGGGTCTCAGGTTCTTCTAAAATCTCCACAAATTCCAATTCCCGCTGGGTATACTGATAGTTGGTCCCCGCAATCTGCGTGAGCTTTCCGGGGTCCCCTTCCAGCGGCGCCAATTTCCCCGGAGTGGTATCCTCAAAATTCTCAAAATCCAGCTCTCTTTCAACCACGTCCTCTGCTGCACCGGCAACAGGGCCGCCGGCCAAAAGCAGGCACCCGCACAGCAAAATGGCCGCGGCCAGCATTGCTGTGATTTTTTTCCTCTCCATGGATCTTGCCATTGTTCGTCCTCCTGTTATCCGCTGATGGTGAATTACGCCTCCATGTACCGGTCATAGGCAGTTTGCTGGAGTTCGATGAGTTCCTCCACGCCCAGCGCCTTCATCTTCTCTAGGTAATCATCAAATTCCGCTTCCACGTCCGATCCGTTTAAAATCCACTGCTGCGTCCGCTCATCCCGATGGGTGTTAATTGCGGTCAGCAGTTCACTGTACCGCTTTTGTTCTTCAGGCGTAAACGCGACGGGCGGATAGGGCTCCTCGATATAGTTGTTGTCGATATAGCTCTGCATGCCCTCCAGCGCGGCCGGGTCTGCCCACTGTTCTTCATACCGGAAGTCCTGCTGAAAGCCGATCTGCGACTGAATGCCATACTCTTTGAACAGAATGCTGTTATCACTTTTGATTTTCTCAAGCAGTTCTGGCGTAAAGGTCGGCTCCCCGTCCACCATGTTCCAATGCTCTCCTTCGATTCCAAAGTTTGCCAAATTCCGCCCCTTCTCCGTCCACCAGAAGTCAAAAAACTTGATGGTCTCTTCGGGATGCTCATTTTGCGACGTCATAGCCCAGCCAATGGGAATGAGCTGACGGCTGGAATACTCCACGCCGCTGGGCGGCGCGATGGATACAAACTGAAAGCCCGGAATCTTGTCTTTTAAAGACGTGTTATACGTGGAATTGGATGTAAACCAGTCATGCGTGGAACCACCCAGGTTATTGCCCAGCATGTAATCCCGTGCCTTGCCGCCGCGGGTGTAGATTTCGGTGTCAATGAGTTTCTCTTGATACCATTTTTGGATGTTTATGATAGCCTCTTTAAACTCAGGTTCGATGGCGCCAAAGTGCACCTTACCATCCTCGTCCGCATAAAATTCCTTGTGTGCGCCCCAGAAGCTATACAAATCCGAGATGCCCTCTTCGTAATTGGTTCCCATATTCCGGTTAAAATAGGGCACCTCATCCTGTTCACCGTTGCCGTTGGGGTCTCCATCCCTGAACTGCACCAGCATGTTGTAATACTCCTCCACGTTGGTTGGCGTCTCAAGGTTCAGCGCATCCAGCCAATCCTGCCGGACAAACCAGCCCTTGGAGGTCTTGCCGTCGGGCACAAAGGGGATGAAGTAGATATTGCCGTCGGGCGCGGTGATGAACTTGCGGACGTCATCCCGTTCCTCCAAGAATTTCTTGAAGTTGGGCATTTGCGTATCAATCATATCGTTGAGCGCCACAAACGCCCCATCCATGCCATAGGCAAAATACTCTTCCCGGCCATAGTACGCGACGATGTCGGGCAGTTCTTTTGACGCCATCATGATGGTAAAGGACTGCTTCGCATCGGATGTCGCCTGAGATAGGGTGTTGGTCAGTTTGACGTTGGTCAGCCGCTCCGCCTCCTGGAACATGGGCGTTGTGCAGTCCAGCACCGTGCTCGCACCCATATAGAAAAAGTCCAGATTGAGCAAATCTTCACTGACCGAATACTCCGTCTGTTCATGCCCCGGCGTATTGCTGGTACTCGTATCCTTCTCCCCACAGCCAACCAGTGCGCTCACGCACAGGCATGCCGCCAAGCCGGCGGACAAAACCTTGTTTTTTTTCATGTATGCCATCTCCTTCTTGATAAAAATGTTTTATTTACCCTTTCACCGAACCGATCATCATCCCTTTTTCAAAGTATTTTTGAATAAAAGGATAAACCAGCAGCATTGGGATGGTTGCGACAATGATGGTCGCATACACCATCGTCTCCTGCGAAATGGGGGATGTGATGTCCATGACGGCGGCGAGCTCACCGCCCGCGCCCGACTCCACCACCAGTTTTTTGAGCAACACCTGCAGCGGCATCTTGTCCAGGTCTTTGAGCAAGATCATGGGCCACAGATATCCATTCCACCGGCTCACTGCATAGAACAGCGTGATGGTTGCAATGGCCGGTTTGGAAAGCGGCAGATAGATGCGCATCAGAATCGTCAGATCATTGGCACCGTCTATGGTCGCCGCCTCTTCCAAAGAATCGGGAATCGCCTGAAAATTGGTTCGCACCAAAATGATATAAAAGGCGGAACACGCGCCCACCAGCAGCACCGACAGCCGCGTATTGTACAACCCCAATTCCTGGATGTTGAGGTACGCCGGAATGAGCCCTGCATTAAACCACATGGTCAGCGCAAACAAGAACGTGAAGAACACCCGCCCCTGAAACCGTTTTTTGGAGATGGGATATGCGCCGCTCACAGTCAATACCACGCTGAGCGCAGTGCCCACTACGGTGTAGAAGATGCTGTTCCCATAGGAAGACCAAATGGATGGATCGGTCAGCACATTCTTATACGCCTCGGTGGAAAACCCTTTGGGCAATAGCCAAACTTCCCCACGATAGATACTCTCCGGGCTGGAAAAGGACGCTCCCAGCACATACAGGATGGGGTATGCGGTCGCACATGCCAGCAGGATCAGCAGCAGCCCATTGATCCCTTCAAAAATCCATTCACCCGCTGTCTTTTTCATTTCGCATCCCCTCCTTTACCACAAACTGGTTTCGGTCACCCTGCGGCTCACATAGTTGGCGCCAACCACCAAAATCAGCGCAACCACGGAGTTAAACAGGCCGACTGCTGTTGCAAAGCTATGCCGCCCGTCCGTCAGACCCACGCGGTACACATAGGAACTGATGACATCCGCCGTTTCGTAAGTCGCGGGCTGATACAGCAGAATGATGGTCTCATACCCACATTCCAGCAGGCTCCCGACTTTCATGATGAGCATGATGACAACCGTAGGCAGGATGCCCGGCAGCGTCACATGCCAGATCCTAGCCCACCGGCCGCCGCCGTCAATGGTACACGCCTCATAAAGCTGCACATCGATGCCCGACAGCGCCGCAATGTACACGATGGAATTGAAGCCAACCTCTTTCCAAATGCCCATAATGGTGTAGATCCCACGGAAATATTCGGGCTTGGTCAAAAAGTAGGTCTTCTCGCCTCCCAGTTTTTCAATGATGACATTGATAATCCCCGTTGTGGGAGATAAAAAGTTGGTCACAATGCCCACCACAACCACCGCGGAAATGAAATGCGGCATATAGGTGATGGTCTGGATGGTCCGCCGGAACTTGTTGCTCCGCACCTCATTGAGCATGAGCGCCAAAATGATGGGCGCCGGAAATCCAAATGCCAGCGAATAGAGGTTGATGACCAAGGTATTGCGCAGCGTCCTCCAGAAGTAAGGTCCCGTAAAAAAGCTGATAAAGTGCTCAAACCCAATCCACGGGCTCCCCATCACCCCCCGGTAGGGGGTGTAATCCTTAAATGCGATTTGCAGTGCCCACATGGGCTTGTATAAAAAGATCAGATAGTATACCACGCTCGGCAAAATTACCAGATAAAGGAATTTGTCCCGTTTCATGTTGGCCCAAAAGGTCCTTTTCCGATCCAGCGGCCTTGCCAGCGCGGTGGTCTTGCGTTTTGGTATTGCGTTTACGCTCAAGCTGTTTGCGCCCCCTTGTTACACGTCGTCCACTAGGTTCCTACCGATACAGAATGATCATTCTGGGTTCTTCATACCGGCTATAGAAGAACACCTCTGACATCTGATCCCCGTTGTTCACATAGTCGTTCACGTCCGAGATGCTGCCCTGCCGCACGCGCCGTGCATCCCCCGCTTTGCTGTCATATAAGACAATAACGGTATTGGTGCATTTGTGCAGTTCATTGTCTGCGGGGAGCAGATCGGGATCATAGCTCTCATAGTTCCGGGGATCCTCAAACGAGAAAGTGAGAAATTCATCCATCTTTTCATACACATACACACGGGATAGCCGGAACTGTTCCGTCTTTTTGGCCGGCATGGTAACGCCATTGCTTCCCTGTCCGATCGGATTGCCCGCCACCATGCTGTCCTGGTTGTATTTATACAGCATCACGATGGAATCCACCCGCGAAAAGTCGTTGAGCTCATAGCGAATGATGTCGCCCGGCTCCACCTTGTAGGTGTCGTTGGTATTCCCCATAGAAGCCACGTTGTCCAGCGTGTTTTCGTCCACGCACAGTGCCTCCACCCGCACCATTTTGTTCTTCTCCCAGGTGAACCCCGTAAACTTACAGACGATATCCTCGCCGTCCACCACCTTGGTCACCTCGGAGACGATCGTCGGCGGCGTGTCCGAAGTCAGCTGTGCCCCCGTCGTGCCGGTCTTGTAGTAAATCACATGGGTCGCATATTTGCTGTGCTGCGTGGTGTTATATGCCATAATTTGGTAATACTTCCCATTGCTGAACATGGTGGTCGTCCCAACCCGATACTGCCGTTCGTCCCAATCCGAAGGGTCGGTGGGTGCAAAATAAACCGTCGTTTCCGCATTCATAAAGACGTCGTTCTTGCTGTCGCTGGTCAGCTTATTGAGGGTTTTGTTATATTTCACCCGTTCTCCAGTATCCGCCACCTTGATCTCCGTCCCACCAGATGACGCCTGGCTGGTAAAGCCGGTATTTAGCACATTTAAGGCGTCATATGAGCTCTCATAGGGGGAGGTGCGTGGCGTATCAATCTCTGTGATGAGCCCCTCACCGTTGAGCCGGTACCGAATGAGGTCCCGTTTGATGGTGACGCCCTGGCCCCACAGGCCGTTTTCGGACATATCACCTGCCAGATACTGCGCATACTTTTCCCCAATCTCGGTACATTTCTCCCCGTCCAGCGTAATATCCTTGCGTAAGGTATACTGTACCAGCTGGTTCTCCTGCGTCAGGATCTCCAGCATCAGCCGCGCATCCAGACTGGAGGTCAGCGACGCACGGGTGATCAATCCCACCTGCATGGTCTGCCCGTCCATGTCGGTATTGACTGCCGCGATCTCCCCCTGTGCATTGAGGTAGAAGGTCCCCGTGAAATTCACGCCGATCATATCCGACACGCAATCGGGCGTCACGGTGTACTCAGTTCCCTCAATCGTAACGGTCATGGTGCTGCCATCTTGCTCCATTTCGGTGATGGTACCCTCCACCGTGCCTGTGCAGATGGTCACCTCTGTCACCGTGCCGTCCAGGCTTTTGATCACTGACAGCATATCCCACTTCTCAAGTCCCAGGCCGCGGATGCTGTTCATCTCGATCCCATCCGCATTTATGATGCGGGTATAGGTGTCGTCTGATGCGGTCGGGATTGCAATATTGGTATTGGTAAACATGGGTACGATGAACTCGCTGTCCTCATTTACGTACTTGATCGCATAGTCCTTCGGCTCTATGATGAGTAGGTCCTCGTAGGTGCCGTCATTGTTGGCATCGATAAACCGAAACACACCATTGGTGACGCCGCCAATCAGTGTCTCGTAGTCCCCATCCGCAGGCGCATAGTTGTAGATCACATCGGTAGAAGGCGCAATCTGCTCATAGATCACCTTATCGCTGCCCGGCTCTGAGTAGGAGAATAGACGTTCCTTGTAGCTGAGCAGGTCCCTGCGGGAGATTTCCAGCATATTTTCGTTTTGATCATTGGCCGCTATGTAAAGTAAGGTGTTGCGTTCAGTGTCTTCGTCCACCTTATAGTAGTAGTCCACGTTGTATCCCAGCAAATCGGGCACCTTCACGAAGGCGATATCCAGCGTTTTATCCCCGATCAAAATCTGGTCCGCGTCAACCCGAACGTTGCCAAGGCGCTTAAACCCGATGGCGTTGACCGTACCCTCTTCTTTGATGAAGCCCAGCATCTCCTCCGCCAGCGGCTTTCCCAGCTCATAAACTGATTGCTCTCCAAACTCCCGTTGTACCTGCACCTCCACGTCAATCGCGTTGTACAACAGCTGGATGGCGGCACCCCAGGTCATCTGCTCCTGATTCGTATCCAGCCCGCGAAGTAGCCCAAGCTCACTTGCCATCCGCAGATACCCGGTCGGATATCCGCCCTTGTAGGCCGCATTCACATCATAGCCAAGCAGCGTTACGACCATCTTGACCGCCTCATTGTACGACACTGCCCTGCCCGGGTTAAACTTCCGATCGCTTTCCCCCGACACAATACCGATCTGGTATGCCAGATTGATATCATTCGCATACTGGTTGTCAATGCCCACGTCCAGGAAGATATTCGCGACATCTGGATTGAATTCGCTCTGCACGCCTTTGTAGTAAATCATGACCTGACCCGTAAATTCTGCCCGGGTGATCACCTGATTCTCATCAAAGGTCGCCTCGTCGTATCCGCTCACCAAAAAGAGCTTTGTCATGACGTCAATGGCCTCCGCATACCGGGAACCCTGCGCCACATCTGCCTCGGCCTCCTCGGCTGCGCTATTATCCTCCGCCCCAACCGTCAGCTGCCACATCAGCAGCGCGGCCAACAGCATGGGTAACACATATGACCATGTCCGTTTCACTATCGTTCCCCCTCTTTCCATATTGTCTCGCATCCGCCCTCAGTTAGCAATGCGGTATAACTTATCAATGATAACCGCCGCCTGTGCACGAGTCGCAGTCCCCAGCGGGTCAAATCGATTATCGCCAACCCCCGAGACGATCCCTGCCACCTGCATCTTGCTGACCGTCTCTTTCGCATACTCCGCAATCTCCGCATCGTCCGCAAAGGTCACTGCCTCCGCCTGCGGCGGCAGCACCAGCCCCAACCGGTCAGCGGTCCTGCCAATCATAACCGCCATCTCCTGCCGCGTGATATTCTCTCCGACGCCAAAGAGCGTCTCAGATTTGCCGCTGACGATGCCCGCACGAACGGCACTCGCGATGTAATCATAGCTCCAGTCCTCCCGTGCCACATCGGTGAACTTACAGCGTGCACCCGGCTTCATAAGGTCAAACGCCACCACCAGCAGCTTGGTAAACTCCTCCCGTGTGATGGTTGCATTGGGTTCATACAAGCCATCCGTCCGTCCGTTTACAATCCCCAGGCCTGCCAGGTGGTCCACGGCCTCAATCGCCCATGCCGCATCTTCCATGTCCGAGAACCGCACCGATGCAGTGGGTGCGGGCGTCGCGGTCTGGGTTGGCTGGCCGCCTGTGCTGATGGTAGGTCCCGAAGGACGGCTGCCCGAAGAACCGCCGCCGCCCGTGTTGCTGCCCGGTCTCTGTCCGCCCTGGTTATCCTCCTCCGTATCGTCCATCGCTGCGACAAACGCGCTTCGCAGCTTCGCAATGTCGCCGTATAAATGCCCGGCCAACTCCTTATTCACCGCTTCCGCAAGGTCCTCATCCGCGTTATAGTCCGTAAAATCAAACTCGAATTCCGCCGTCAGCCATGCGCTGTTCTGCCGCAGGATATCCCCCACTTCGTTGGAGTATACAACCTTATGTATCCCCAGCAGCACCGTTGTTTCCCGGAATGCCGCAGCCACATCCGCCGCCAAATCAAATTGCATGGCCGCCAGCGCATCCCCAATGAGCGTTTGGGTCTCTTCCGAAAGACCCACATACGTCTCATATGCGGCCTCCTGCGCCAACCCGAACAAGGACTCATTGGCTGTTGCCTGCGCCATAAATGTGTCGGCGTCAGCAGCCGTGTTGAGCTGATGCAATATCTTTGCCTCCCCAAACACTGCAAGGAAGCCGTTGAGTCCGCCAAAAGTGCCGCCCAATGCCTCCCGGTTTACGGCCGCAATCCGGCATACCTCCCGCTTGCCCGCTTCATCCAGCGTATCGTAGCCAGCAAGATCCATGTTCAGCTTAAAGCTGTTATCTGCGATAATCTGAACCATTTCCTCCGGGGTCGCAGTGTCCAGACGCAAGACAGTCTGGGCGATATCTGCCGGATCAAAGAAATTGTAGAAATAATAGCCCAGCGATTGGCTGTTTTCCGTAAATAAACGAACCGCATACAGGCCATCTTCCCCATCCTGTGTAAAGGTGAACGCATAGTTGCCGGCCGCATCGGTCAATTGTTGATCGTAATAAAACAAGGTGTCCGAAAAGTCCACACCCGCAGCACTGCCGCCCAGCGCCGCTTTTGCAGTCTCATACTGTGCCAGCCTCTGCGCCTCGTCCACATTGCCGGTCAGCGGGCCACAGTAGAGCACCTGCATGCCAACCAAACGGTATGCGGGGTTGTCCGCAAGGATGCCACTGACGGTGACAACAGGCGGAGTCTGTTCAATGTCCAGCTGAAAGGCAAAATCCGCTCCAGGGCTCAAAGCGGTTTCCGCCCCATACACCGGCACCATGCCAAGCAGCAGACAAATCGCAACCAAACCAGCCACCACTCTGCTTCTTCGTCTCTTTGTTCGCAAAGCCATCATCTCTCCTTTGAATTGTGATCCCCCTTCCTGCATAGCATCATGCAGCGAAGGGATGTATGCTTTTTCCATCCATAAAACCCGTTCATTCATGGCCCTATGGATTTCATTTTCCGCATTTCACACGGACACACGCACAGAAAACAAATGAAAAACATATTTTGTGAAACGGTCCTCTTCCAAACAAACCCGTGAGCGACCATTCTCGTCAAGCCAAGGCACCGGCCGCACATCCGTTGCGAAACCTTACGGATCAATTATAGTGGCAACATTGCCAAAAGGTCAATGAGCATTTTGTATACAATGTACAAAATAGCAACTTTGAAAGCACATTCTTTGGTGATTTGGCCTGTTTTTTGCTGACAGATACCGGAAGTTTTCAAAACAAGCCATTTTTTACGTGAGGTTGCAATACAAATAACAAACAGAAAAAATTGAGAATTTCGCATGTGCCAAAAATCCCAAAATATGGATGCCTCCCAAAAAAGACTTGAAACGCAAAGCGAAATACAGTATAATAAAAACCGTTCTTGTAAAATTTTGCACAAACCGCAACAGAATTTGACAACCGCGGCTTGTTTTTGGAGGGTATGGTATGAAACGCCTGCTGTGGAAACAGCATATGCGGCAATCCGCCTATTTTCGGACATTGTTTGTTGGCAATATGGTGCTGGTTTTTATGTTGACCGTGATTGTAGGGGGCCTCACGTTTTATAACCGCAACTATGTCGAAAATACACAAATTACGGCCAACCACAGCGTCTTTTTGGAGCAGCAGCGGGACCGGATTGACACGCGCCTGAGCGTTGCCATGCAGGCCATCGGCATTTTAGAAAGCGACGAGCAATTCGTCTCCTATTGCCGGGATGACAGCGACAGCCCTTATTGGCGTGCCATTGCCAGCAATCGGCTGCGCCGTATTGTGAATCCGCTGGCAGGCTTGGGGTTTTCAGTCGCATGCCGGAAAGAACATTCGGACATGATTGTGGATTCCGACTCCTCCGATACTTTTAATGCCTATTTTTCGGATTGGGGCCTTTCTGCAGAAACCATTGGGGCGTTGGCGACGTATCTGGCGAATACAGAGTTTACGCAGCAGTCTTACTATACCATCAACAGCTCAGTGGAAGTCGTGGAAAAACGGGATGTTGCCTTTACGGTGGTATATCGCAAAAAATATCCAGACATCGGCGTCTTGGATTTTTTCATCTTTTTTTATCAACAGGATACGCTGCCCACGTTTGAAAACACGGAAGCGGAGGGCTTTGCGGTTTTGGACAGCGGCACCGTAGTTACCAGCAGTACGCCCGCCTATTGGGACAAAACCACCGAGATGGTATTGGCGAATGAAGAGCTGATACAGGATGTCGGGCAGGAATGTCAATATGTCAAGCATGGCGGGGAACGATTTTACGTCGTACGCAGCGGGCTTATTCCAAACTGGAACTATGTCTATGCCGTTCGGCAGGGATCTCTTATGGTGTACAATATCCTGCTGACGACGCTGCTGGTGGTTCTGCTGGTTTTGCTGGTTGGTTCATTTGTTGCATTTACCAACACCAAACGCAGCTATTCGCCCATCCGTGCGATTATCACCATGTTGCGCGGCCAAGGGGTCGGTCTTCCCAAAGATGAGATGGCATTTATCCAAAATGCGATTATTTCCATCAACAATACCAATGAGGAGCTCGCGCAGGAGCTGGAAGACCGGGAAGAGAGCCTAAAACTCAAGGTGTTCAGTGAGCTTTTGTATGGCCTTTTGAAGCGGGAGGATATTGACCGCATGGTGAAAACCTATCATTTGGAGCGGTATTTGACCCCGCTGTGCGTGGTTGTGATGGAATTCGCAGATTACATCGACTTGGATGCCGACCGAGATGTCTGGGTGGAGACCAACCAGGCGGTGTTGGTTGGCATCGGGCAGTTACTCACGGTTTCTTATCCGGACAGTATGGCGTTCCAACTGGATTACAAACGATTTACAGTCATTGTGCCCTGTCGGGAACGAGAGCCGCTGCGGGATGTTTTAACGAGTGCCATCCGGAATATGGAAGACAGCTTGGATGTGAGCCTGCTCGCCTTTGTGGGAAAACAGGTCGATTCGTTGTATGAGGCTCCCGATTCTTTTTCGGATGCCATGTTTATGCTGGAAAATAAGTTTACGGGTTTCAAACGTCCGGTGATTTTAGCCGAAGACATGGCAGGGCTGCAGGAAACCAGTTTCTATTACCCCATCGACATGGAACGCAATCTGCTTCTGTACATCGAGAAAGGGGAGATGGAAAAGGCGCTGACGCTATTGCGCCGCCTGCTGAAAATCAACCTGTATGACCATGCGTTGAGCAAAGAAGTCCTAAATGAGTTTATCTACTCCATTGTGGCCACCATCAAGCGCACCTTGCAGCAGCTTGAGCTGCGCCCAGAGGACGTCTTTGAAGAAGGCAGCATATTGTATCTGGACTTCCGTTACTGTGAAACGCCACAGCAGCTGGAAGAGAAGATCATAGCCGCCTTCACCGCCATCTTCAACAAGGCGCATGAAGGCGTTGACCTGGCAGGCCAGAGCCTGATTGAACGGGTGCTGGCATTTGTGCGGGACAACTATGACCGGGACGTATCGCTGACTGATATTGCAGACCGATTCCATATCTCAACGGGATACATCAGCCGATTGTTTAAAAACGAGGCGAAAACCACGTTTAAAGATTACCTCAATCTATACCGGGTTCAGCGCGCCAAAGAAATGCTGGCAAAAGACCCGAGCCGAAAGATAGCAGAGGTCGCCGGGGCCGTCGGGTGTAACAACGTCGGCACCTTTATCCGCATCTTCAAGCGATATGACGGGATTTCACCTGGTGAATATGTAAAAAATTTGGGTGACAAATAATACAATTGCGCACATCAAAAAGCTGATAGCATAAGCTATCGGCTTTTTTGTTGTGATTTTGCGGATAGGTCAGAAAATGCACATTCCAATGATTGGAATTTCAAAAAAGGATCCAACCGAATCATTGCATCAACAGCTGGCAGCAAGTCCGCATGTATTTGCTACAACGGGACAACCGTTAACGCCACGGGATCACTTCAAAGGTATTGTGTCAAAAGATCAAGATGTCAAAAAATGTAAGAATAAAAATCCATGTTGATCGCAGTCTGCTATGATACTCGCTCCGCCCATACCACCCGGTCATTGCCCCCCAAATCCCGGAGCACCTGCGGCGGTAAATATCTGCCATCGTTCTCCACCAACGCACAGACCGCTGCTGCCTGGTCATAGCCAATCTCCACCGCGAGCACCCCGCCCGGTACCAGCAGCGTCTCCGCCCACGTCAGGATGTGCCGGTAAAACCGCAGGCCGTCCGGCCCGCCATCCAGCGCGCTACGAGGCTCATAGTCCCGCACATCGGCCGCAAGCGTCGCAATCACATCGGGCCGAATATAGGGCGGGTTGGACAAAATGCCGTCAAAGGGGCCCGTAAACTGCGGGGGCTGCGTCAGGTCTCCCGCCGCCACCGTCACCCGGTCGGCCACACCGTTTCGGGCCGCATTGTCCCGCGCACAGTCCACGCAGCGGTCCGAGACATCCACCGCCGTCACAGTGCATTGCGGCAGGTAGTGCGCCAGGCTCACCGCGATGCATCCGCTCCCCGTACACAGGTCCAGCAGCCGGCAAGGCTTGTCCCGCCAGCGCGCGATGGCCCATTCCACCAGTGTCTCGGTGTCGGGCCGCGGGATCAGGATGCCCGGCCCAACCGAGAAGGGCAACGACATAAACTCCCGCTCCCCAGTGAGATAGGCAACGGGTTCCCCCGCTGCACGACGCGCCACCAAGGCTTCGTATTGTTGCACCGTCAATTCCGTCAGCCGCTCCTCCCGCCGCACCGAAAGCATGGCCGTCTCACACCCCAGCACATGTGCCAGCAACACCGCTGCATCCGAGCCGCCGGGTAGCACTTCTCTGCCCCGTTTTAAGCATTCCGCTATGGTCAATCTGATCTCCTCCCGAAAAAGCAGGCGGAAACACGTCCCGCCTGCCGTTCGACTCCTATTACGCCAGCTCCATCGCCACCATTTGGTGGTTTTCCATCGAGGGCACCGCAAAGGTCACCCGATTCCCCTCCTGCACAAAGGGGATGTCCTCCTCCTGCGGCGCAAGATACACCCGCGTCACCTTGCCTTCCACCCGGACGCACACCTGTACATCGTGCAAGGGCAGGATATCCTCAATCACTTCAACATCCCTGCCCCGCTTCACAGGGGATGCATAGAGCAGATGGCTGACATACCGGCCTGCCTGCCGCGTCAGTGCCACGACGCCCTGGGCCGGCAGTGTGGTCTCTATGGATTTGTTTTTCCCCAGCAGCTGGTCCAGCGCATGGCAGAAAATTTCCTTTGCAGCCAAGCATCCCTGCTCCGCATACTCCTCAAACAGATTCCATCCAATGTAGATGCCGTCCTTGCCCGAAACCATGCCGGGCGCTGTATCCGCCATATTGGGCGGCGTATGCAGGTGGGAGCAGAAGTGATCTACTGTCCGGTTGAAATAGGGATTCACGCGGTCTGCCAGCACCTCGCCATCCCGCACCGACAGTTCATGGCCCGCCGCATACAGCACAAAGGCCGCATTTTCCGGCGACCGGAGCGCAAAGCGCGGCCGAACGTAGCTAGGCTGATAGGAGCATCTGCCCGCATAGTCCGCGCCAAAGTCCAGCACAAACGCATCGTCCTCCCGCGCGAGGCCCGACTCTCCTGTCGCCAGCACCTTGCCGCCGCCTGCCACGAATGCCGCCAGCTTCTCTTGCAGTCTGCCTGCCACCCGAATGGCATCGGGCAGGATGATGACCTTGTACCCATCAAATGCAGCATCGATGTCCAGCACGTCAAACAGGTAATGCCCCTCCAGCAGCATGCGCGTGCACCCCGTGTCGCTCCGGGCAATGAGGCTAGTCACTTCCGACCGGAAAGCCCCGCTTTTATAGTAGTTGCTTGCGGCCTCGCTGGTAAACACCGCGACATCCGCAACGTGTTTGGCATGTGCCAGCCAAGGCTCCTTGGCCTCCACTTCCGCATAGGCCGCACCAATCAACTGGTAGGTCGCCATATCCATCTCTCCCGACGGATGAAGCTGATCTCCCACCGAGCAGCATGCGCCGTTTGCCACCGACAGCGCCGTTTCATACCGCAGCGCATTGGGATGCTTAAATCCGCCAAATTCCCCCCAAGACCGATGGAACTTGCCCGTCATGCCCAGGAAGTCCATGCCAAGGGTGCGGGCATAGGCCGCCGACATGGGAAAATGGTCATAGCCCCAGCCTCCGGTGGGCAGGCTCTCCAGCTCCAGATGGGTATTCATGTGCGCCAGGTCCCGGCGCCCCGTGCGAATATGCCCGCCGTTGTGGAAGACGGGCAGGCCGGGTTTCACGCTGTCCACCGTCTCCCGGACGCGCCTGGTGTAGTTCGCATATACCTGCTCGGCCAGCGCCAGCACATCCGCTTCGTTTTCTGGGTCCTTCCCAGACGCAAGAAGTGCCGCACGACACGTCTCACAGCAGCAGGGAAGGACGTTTACGATATCCAAAAACAGGCCGTCTGCGTCATAGCGGGAGAGCATCTCTTTGATCTGCGCGAGCAGCTCATCCAGATAGGCGGTATTGAGACAGAGATAGTGATACATAGGCCGGGTAAAGTCGGGCGCTTCCACCTGTCCATCCACCATCCGGTGCACCAGCCACTCGGGATGCTGCCGCGCGGTCTTCTCATCATAGCCCGCCGAGATATAGACAGGCACATTGACCCCAATCTCATGCGCTGCCTCTATCTGCGCGCCAAGCAGGTCAAACGAAAGGTGCGGATGCATCACGTTTGCCTCGGTTGGGTGATAGGACCAGCCATGGTGGCACTTGGAAAACACCGTGATAGAATCCACATGTCCCGCCCGAAGCGCTGCCTGAAACTGCTCTTTGTCAAACTTTGCACCGATGTCAGGTATGTGCTCACTCGTATGAAAATCCAGATGAACCTGCCGAAACTTCATGCTCGTCTCCCCTTTATCTTATTTTATTCGGACCGGACGCCAAAGCGCGCCAGTCGGTTTTTTAGCTCCTTTACCGTTTCCTGTTCTCTCAGCCATGTTATGTGATACAGCCCCTGCGGGCCAACTTCCGCTGCAACCGCTTCCAGATCCGCAAAATCGCCCACCACGTGCATCTGCTTGCCCGCGTTCCGGATCCGATGGTACACCTCAGGCCAATCTTTGGGCGAAGGCGCCCCGTCACCGGGCTGCCACTGGATGGCCTGCAAACCGTCCATCCCGAGCAGGAAATCCAGATGGGGCAGCATCCCCGTGCCATCCAGGTGAAACATGGTATGATCCAGCGTCTCTACGAGCTGCTGGATGCTGCCCAGCGCAAATTCCTCAAACATGGCGGGCCCAATCATATACCCAAAGTCACACTGCGGGACATAGGACGGCGTCTTGCTAAAGAGCCCCGCCCAGTCCGAATACCCGATCCGCCATTCGTCCTGCACCGCGGCAAGCGCCCGAAATGCCGCCATCCAAGCATCCTCGATCTCGCGGCACAGCCGTTTTACCTCCTCGGGATGGTCATACAGGTCCAACAGCAGCGTATCCGTTCCCCGAAACGTCGCCAACACATCCAAAGCGCCGCCCAGGTCAGGCGTCCCGATAACCGCCCGGCCGGCCAGCCGCTTGCCCGTCGCTGCAATGATGTCCTTTACACGGCAAAACCAAGGATTGTGCTCATCCAGCTCGATATGGATATCCTCGATGGCACGGCCTTCCTGCCCCTCGGGCGGATAGAACCACACCCGGCCCGAGGAGTTGTCCAGCCGCGCACCGCAGAATGCCGCCAAGACGCCCGGGCCAAAGCTGTCGAGATTGATCAGCGGGAATGCATCCCCCAAATACGCAAACTGTCCCAGCTCATACTCCATGCGCGCTGCGATCTCCTCGGGGCTCCACCGAAGGTCCGCGCAGGTTTCCTGCGTCAGCGCAGGTGCGGGCGGACACGCTTCCCCACGCTGCTCCATCGGTACAACTGCCTTGATCAGGGGCCGGTCCAGCCTGCCCTCCCACCATGCGGTGTAGTCCGCGCAAATCCGTTCCCATCTGTCCTGCGAAAATATCAATGCCATCTGTCATTGCTCCTTTCCCACATTCATGAACTAGGTAGCATGATATCATACGACAGTTCCCTTGACAAGGGTGTGTTTTTAGGAAATCTGGTGCATTTTTCAGCTCTTTTATCAATGAAAATATGCCCCGCACGCCCGCAGTGTCTCCCGCAGCTGCGCCACGTCCACCGCATGGACGCCAACGCCGCGCGATGCGGCCTGCGCCGCCGCAACACCCGCGGCTTCTCCCGTGGTCAAACAGCATGGCATCACACGGACGCTGCCCATCACATCTCGGTCACAGGAGATGGTGCGCCCCGCAACCAGCAAATTGTCCACCCCCGTGGGCACCAAGCATCTAAACGGTATCCCGTGGCTTTCCCCCGGCCCATACCGAAAGGTGCGGGATTCGGTCTCCTCCCGCGTGATAGAAGCCGCTTCCCGCTCTGTGGGATGCACATCCAAATAATAACAGTTTCGGGCAATCTCGTCGGGAAAGGTCCGCCGCGCCAAATAATCCTCCCTGGTGAGCGTATATTCCCCCACAATGCGCCGGGATTCGCGTGTCCCCAGCGCGGGCGCTGTCTGCACCACATGGGATGCGCCGAATGCCGCAGGCTGGTATTCCGCCAGCGCGTCGCGAATGGCCCGCGCCAGCTTCCGACCCCGCATCATGCTGCGGGAAACCTGCCAGGGATCGGTGCCATCCGACTCCCAGAGGTGTCCCGCGTTAAACCCCACCGTATCGGGCCCCACCTGGTTGTTACACAGATGCGTATCTGGGATGATGGGATATTTACCCGAACGCAGAATATCATAAACGGGAGAATTGGGGTTGGCAGGATGCAGATTTTCTCCCGCATGATAGGCCGCCATGTCCACGTTGGAAAGCGTAAAACAAAGCGTCGCAGGCTGCAGTTCCCCGCTGTCGCCTCCCTTATGGAAGGGCACGCCCGCATAAGCAGCCACATCGGCATCCCCAGTGGCATCCACAAAAACGGATGCCCGCAGGGCAAAGAGCCCCTGCTTGTTGGCAAGCAGCAGCCGCGCAATCCGGTCCCCTTCCCGCTCTGCGCCGCATATCAACGTGCCAAACAGGACGTCTGCGCCACTTTGAATCACCAGATCATCATACAGCAGCTTCAGATCTTCCGCACTGATGGGCACCCAGTTTAACACCTCTTCGGGCACAAAGGGCACCGCCTTTCTGGCGCGCTCCAAGATCTCCTGTGCAATCCCTCGATAGACCAGCTCTTCCCCATTGGAATAGGGGCTCCATGCCGGCACCAGGCCGCTGGTGCCCATGCCCCCCAGTGCACAGGTGCTCTCAACGAGCAGCACACGCGCCCCCTGCCGCGCCGCCGCAACTGCCGCGGCACAGCCCGCCGGGCCGCCGCCTGCCACCACAATGTCATATGTTGTCTCACAATCCCGTACTGAAATCTCCACTGTGCTCCTGTCCCCCTGTTTGTCGCATCGGCCAATGTCCCATGCTTCACGGGGCACAGCCTTCGTTTTTATAAATGATAGTTACGTTCCGTCGTCTATTCTTGCAAATGTGAGATGTTAGGACACGGAAAAGGGCACCGACGCCCCCATCCTGATTGCTTCCGTGGGCAGCGGAACCGCCACACGCCGGCATCCGCTGCGGTCCGTCACCGTCACACCCACGCTGCCGCCGCAGCGATAGGGACAGGATAACACATAGCTATCTCCCTGGTCCGTCCGGCGGCGAAGCAACAGACAAGGGCTGTCTACGCGTATGGTCTGTCCACCCAGCACCGTCTCCCCTGCCGTATAAAACGCCGCCATCCCCACGCCAAGGGCGCTGTGCCATGCCGCCTGTACAACATCGTCATTGCGAATCTCCCACGGCAAGCCGTCCGCCGCGTATGCCGCCGCACAGTCCTGGGAAATGCCCGGCAGTACCGCATAACAATATGTACCACCCTGCGGATGCACCCCGTGGGACAGGCACAGCAAAAAAATGTCCCCTGACACGTCCTCCTGCGGGGCGTCGGGCGCCTGGGTGATGGTGCGCCAATTGCCTGTCTGCGGTCCATTTTTCAGCAAGACATCCTGCCCATCAGGGAAGACATATCCGATCCCATCGTGCCAAACCACTGTCCCATGCCGCACCGTCAAAGCATCCGTCTGAGGTACAGCAGCACCGTCCAATAAAACCCTGCCGCGCAGATGGCACTGGTTAATTGTCGTATTCACCGGCTGGGGGGCATCACATGCCAAGCCAGCCCCCAAAAACAGAACGCCGTCCTCCCAGAAGAAGGCCGCCTTTTTTCCCGCCAACCGGGCCGATGCGGCGCCTTCGGGCCATTGATAGGTCTTGTCCAGACACATCGCCGCCATGCCAAACGTCCCATCCGAAACGCCGCCCACAAAGGTGCTATCCATGTGTGCACCCAAGCCGGTGGGCAGTGCAACCGCCGGCGCCGTAACACCCGGCAGGTGCGTCCAGTCCCACAGGCCAAAGATGCCTTGGTATTCTGCCCCATGCGTCATAAAACAAGATGCGCCATAGGCGCCAAAGCCCCCCACCAGGTTTTCCCGGTTGATCTCCTCGCCTCCCGTCACATCCCGCGACAGCATACGCACCGATGCAAAAAAAGGTGCCCGCAGATGGGCCATGTAGTCCACCCGCCAAAACATGCGATTTCCGGTGACCCCAGGCGTCGCTTGCTCGCCGCGGATGTGCGCCATAGCCGCTTCCAACCCAGCTCGGCGCACAGGGTCCTCCTGCAGCTCTGCCAGCATCCCAAGCGCAGGCAGGTAGTCCTGCATCGCCAGCCGTCCCGCATGGTGCTGCCGGGTGAATTCCCGGCCCAGCGTCCCATAGTCGCATGCATCATATCGAAACATCCATCGATGTCCATTCAAAAACAAATCAGTCACCAACCGAATGGCCTGCGGCGGGAACGCAGCAAAGGTATCCCGCAGAAGGAAACACCACGCAGCTATCCCCGTGAAGTAAGACCGCCCATATCCGTTGCTGTACAGCTGCCGCCCATGCTGTGTAAAGCTGTAGTCGGGCTGGATGCCATCCACATCCTCCATACTCTGTGCCATCCGGACGGTTGCTGCCATCTGCGCCACCGCATACCGAACCAGCTCTGCATTGTGGGTAAACAGCCCGCGGTAGAGGACGTTCTGCGCGATCCACAGCGCATTGGCCCCTGTATAGGATGCAGGCACCTCGGTCTGCAAGTCCGCCACAACCGCTTCCATTCGTTCTTGGGGCAGCTCTGCCTCCATCAACAGGGCGATCTCCCGCAGTTCCAGCTGTTTACCGATGTCATTCTGCCACCAGTTGGGATTGCAAAATGCACCGGCATACCAAAATGCCAGCCCCCGCAGCACAGCCTCCCGCACCGCCGCATCGCCCAAGAAGTCCCCGCCGGCTTTTGCATAAGCCCGCGCCAGATGCAGCAGACGCGCCAAATGCTCGCGTGCCTCCCACACCGTACCGCTGTTGGTCTCATAATCCACGTCCGCCCAACTGCCATCCGCGCGCATATTTTGTACACATGCCGCTGCCAGCTCCCCGTCCAAAGGCAAGACGGTCTGCTGTTTCCGCAGGCGCGCTTTGATCAACCAAAAGTCCCCTCTATCAGATTCCACGGCACTCCCCCATTTCAGACCGCGAACGCCGGATCCGCCGCAGCCGTTGCCTTTTCTGCCTTCCAAATTGCCTTCATTATATCGCATGGCGCTCCGTTTGACAATAGGCATTTTTTGATGCAATGTCAAAAAAAGACACCCCCGAAGGAGTGCCTTTTTCGGGCAGATTACGGTTGCTTTCTGAGACTTAAGTTATCCAGCCAGAAACTCTGCGGCTGGCCGCCGGCACCCGTTATCTGCATCCGCGGCGTCAGCGCATACAGGTATGCGCCACCTTCGGGTACCTCAAAAGTCATTTCTTGATGTACATACCCATCCGTCGTTCCTGTCGTAATAATGGGCATCATCAGTTTGTTCATGACATTGTTGGCATTCCACTGCAGTGCGGCGCCTCCATCCACTGCTTCCCCGTTCGCCACAAAGGGCGCGGTCAGGATGTTGCCATATTTGTCATGCAGGCTGAAGGAGACGGTAAAGAAGGTATCAGGAGCGCTCATATCCGTCTTGACGTCCATGGACAGCTGATAGGTGCCAGGCTCCACACGAATTGGATTGTTGTCGCTGTTGCCCACAAAGCCGCACCATTCATCCACACTGTTTGTAATGCCGATGGCATAATTCCCGTCACACGCATCGTTGCCCGTCAGCAAGGATAGCGCACCATTGTTATTCCGGGTGGTAAAATGCGCAATGACATTGCTCTCATCCACGAGCTCAAAATCGCCGTTGGCAACCAGTTCCCCGCCGTCGACCGCCCAGCGCGTCACCATATCCACGTCAAACGCATAGGCGCAGTCATCCGTCCGGAAGGGCAGCATGGGCATGTCGTTGCTGCCATAGCAGTTGGCCTCATCGGGATAGGGGTAGCCAAAGAACGCATACCGTGCCTGGGTAGGGTTTGATACTCGGTCAGACGAAATCCTGATCTGATTGGTGCCGATCAGTTCGGCATCCGCGAGATAAAAGCGGTAGTCGTCATCCGCAATGAAGAACCCCTTTGGAGCGCCGCCGTCCGACGTTTTGATCCCGTCCCCCACATTGTCGAAGGTCAGCAGCAGCGAGCCGTCCTCTATGGCCATGGTCTGGAACGTGGGGCCATAGGCAGCATTGGGCTTCCCATACCACTTGTCCAGCGCGATGTTTGCGGCGCGCACCCCGACCGTCTCCTTGTCGGTGGGGTGCACGTCAAACTCATCCCCCACGTCGATGGTCTGCACCAGTTCACAGTTTTCGGTCTCCTCGGTCACGGCCAGCTGCGCATCCCGAATGAGGGCATAGCTATCGGGGTTATATCCCGCCAGCTGGCAGATTAAGAAGTTTAAGTCAGCTCCCTGGCCCCACTTGTCCCGCCAGCCTTGGATCAGGCTGCGAAGCTGTTCATCATAGATATCAGCCGCGCCGCTGTTCGCCTCCCCCTGATACCAGATGACGCCTTTGACGGGGGACTGGGTGAGCGGCGCAATCATCCGGTTGTACAGCACACAGGTGGGCTGCACATTGTTGACCTCTGGCACCAGCTCGGGCGTAAACCACCGCTCGATCCGCGTCCCGCCGATGGCTGCCTTGATGAGCCCGAGCGGAATGTCCAATTCCCGGTTGATCTCCCGCCCAAAGTAATAGCCAACCGCAGAAAATTCTGCAGACGTCGCCGGATCATAGGAAGTCCAGACCGTCCCTGCGGGAATCTCGGTCTGCGGGGCGGTTGGGCCATTCGCGTCACCATCCGCCATGGTGAGCAGCCGCAGCATGTCATTGGCCGGTTCGTTTTCTTTGTTGTCGTTCCAGGTGGTGAGGTCCAGCCGCCGTGCCGCATTGGACTGCCCCGAGATCACCCAAACATCCCCGATTAGGATATCATCAAAAGTCAGCGTCCGTCCGCGGCCCGTGACCGTCAGCACCGTGGGCTCTTTGCTGGCCGGCAGCGCCGGCAGCTCCACGCGCCAGGTGCCGTCCGCATCCACCGCACCCGACACCGGTGCACCCTCCCCCAGCGTCACGGTGATGGGCTCCCCTGGCGTCCCCGTGCCATACACCGGGATGGGCTTCTCCCGCTGGAGCACCATATGATCCTGAAAGATGGCATTGACCGAGAATGTACTGCTTTGCTCAGGAAATACCACCGCCTCGCGCAGCGGACGCAGGGAAGCAAGGCTGTCCCAAAGCAGGACCTTCACCTTATAATTCTGGATGTCACTGGGGTTGGCAAGGTCAGGGATGGGAAGACTGGTCTGGAGGGTCTGGGCGTCTACTGAAGATGGCAGCGTCTCCGCGTTGACCCGAACGTCCACCAGCCGGTTGCCGCCGTCATACAGTGCGGTCACCAGCGTCACCTCCGCCGCTTCCTGCATGGTGTTGTATACCGTACAAGTGGTGGTCAGCGTTTCACCGCAGTGGCCAAACAGATCTGACAGATTAAAGACCGGATCCCCGATCAAGAGTGACTCGTCATAGACCCCCAACGCTGCGTCGTCAAACCATGCGGTCCCCGTCCCTTCGGGGATACATACCTCCAGTTCCGCGTGAGTCGTGGTCATAGGAGACGTGGTCTGGCCCGAGAAGTGGGTCCAATCGGATGCGTCTTCCAGCTCAAACGTCTTTTCGGAAATCTTGGAGCCACATTCTGAATAAAACCGTACGATGAGCTTGGCGGGTCCTGCAATCGCCTCGGTCTTATAGTTCACCGAAAACCGAACGTCCGCCTCCGCCGGTATGGATACGCGGTCGGACGTCCAGCATTCGCCCGCGCCGTCCGCATCGTCATAGCCCACCACTTTTAATGAACGCGTTCCGGTTGCCGCCGTAGAAGTATCCGTCCGGCCCTGCTTCTCAATGGACAGGTCGTCATACAGTACCGTAATCCCAGCCGCACGGTCCGCACCGACCCCAACGCGCCCCGCAATTTGTCCCAGTAGTTTGGACGGATTGCCGCTCCTTGTGCCAAACGTCCGTGTTTCCTCAATCATCTGCCAGTCCGCCCAATTTTCCGTGGTAGCGGCTGTGAGCGCGGGATTTCCCCAGATGAGGTTGGTGCTGTCATTCCAAGGCGCACTTGGGTTGACCTCCGGATTGTATGTGGTAACCGCCAGCTGCGCCCCCTTATCCGTACTGTCCAGTTGCTCCATCCCCGATGTTTTGACGAACATCCGGAATACATAGGGCACCGTGCTGGTGATATGGATGCCCGAAACATTTTGATACACCTGTGCACCCCAGCTTGTGTTTCCATTTAATACCAATTTTGCGCTTTTTGAGCCCGAATGTGCATCCCCCGTATGCGAAAGGTCCACCGCCTGCAGACCTCCATTTGCCGTCCATGCGGGTTCGGCGTCTTCAAAGCCGCCATTGGGGACGAGGTTCGTGCCCGGCGAGTTCCATCCAACGGGAAAACCCAATGCATCCGCCGTCTCAAACCCACCGTTTCCCAACAGATTACGCACAAACTCCGTCGTGCTGCCCGTCTCGTCTACTGCCATGACGGGCACCGCACCCATCACAACAAACCACAGAGCTGCCGCAAGCAGCAAACACCATACCTTTTTCATGCCTCTTCCTTCCTTTCCGCAAGAAAAGTGGAAAAAGGGCGACGTTTGCCGCCCCTTTTTCTACTGTGATACCCATTGCTCGGCCATGCTTTCCCATCACTGGATAGCCGATCGCTTCCAAGGCCGCCTGTCACTCCTCAATGATAATGAGGTCTTTGATGGCAGACCGGTAGGACCGGAACAGCACACGAACGGGCGAATTGCGGGTTGCCACCAAATCGTCCATTGAGCCGACCGACAGCCGCTCTTTGGACTTATTGTACACATATACCCGCGCACCTTTTGCGTAAAAACCGCGGTAGTGATCCCAATCCTGGCCTGTGCTGATAACCAGCTGCTCGCCGCTGTCCGACTTGCCATACACATCCCCGCAGAATACCAACAGGTTGTCAATCCAGCCCGCAGTGCTGTTTTCGCCCGCCTTGTTGTCCATAGAGCGCACGTAGGTGGTGTCCGTCTCGCGGCAGTTGCCCAGAACACGCACCGCGATGATCTCGCCGTTTTTGTCCAGCTTATACTGGATGACCGCACCTTCCACCAATTTGCTCATATCCAGGCTGACGCTGGTGGAAACCCGCAGAGAGATCGTCTCACCTTCATACAGCCCATTTAAAACCGTTTTCACATTGCCTTCACTGTCCACGCCCTGTGACAACTGGTCCACAATAAAGACAGAGGAGTTGGTTTCAATTTGATTACTGCCGCCTTTTCGCATCTGGTCGGTTTTATACACCACCAGCGGCACCTGCATGAACCGGTCCGCATTGTAGAGCATCACCATGCCGCCATCGATGTTCTTGTCGTCCTTATATGGGAAAGCGTCATTGACGGTGGATATGGTAAAGAATTCATCCTCCAGCGTATCGGGCACCATGATCACCCGCGTGGTGGGCATAGCAAGGTAGGTTTCCCCAAACTTACAGCCGTTGAATTTGTCCATGGTGACATACTTGCTGTTGGCGGGGTTTTCGGGGTCAATCTCATTTTGCATCACCAGCGTAAACTCCTGTTCATTATACCCCAGCTCTCCGCCTGGCAACGTCTTAATATCCTTGGCGGTCTTGACCTTGCTGATTTCCCCCTCGCTGTTTGTCGCATATTCCACCAGCTGGTCATAAAAGACCGTCTGGGTCACGCCGTTCACCACTGTCTGCGTCCGCCAGACCGGGCTGTTATAGAAGTCCTCCGCAGTCATCCGGTCATCGTTTAAGGACACATTGTCCGCAATCGGCAGGATCTGCATGAGGCCGTCTGTCGTATAGAGCTTCACAGAGACATTGCCGCCCAGAGAGCCCTTGCTGTCCATCTTGAAGAGATAGGCATACTGTTTGCCCGCAGATGTGCCAATTTGATACGCAAATACGACACCGTTGTCGTTGTAGTACAAGGTAGCCGCATCCCCCAGCCGAAGCGCCCCATACAGGTTATCCTCCACCACGGCCAGATCGATCTCAATTGCCGCGCCATTGACGTACACCCTGTCACCGCTCATCTCGGTGATGGTGCCCGATAGCACATTGGTGGAGGAAGCCACAATCTCCACCTTTTTCTCTTCCAGCCCACGCGCTACATGCACCACATCCCACGGCGCCAATTGGTCCAGCGTGGCGGGAGCACCGTCCCGCAGGATGCTCACCTCGTCATAGCGGCTCACATCCAAACTGCTCAGCGTCCCCAAGGAGGGCTTAAACACAATCCGCGACTCCGCCGCAATGGCCTTTTCCACCACATAGGCTTCATAATCCGTCACATACGCCATGTTGTATCCACTGCTCCCGTCGATGTGCAGCAGGGTGACCGAACCAATCTTGGGCTGCAGGTAAGGGGTCTTGTCGGTCGCTTCCACCTCTGTCCCGTTGTATACCACCTTGAGATCCTCCGCAAAGGTCTCGGTAATATCCCGGTAATCATCATCGGTGTAGGTGATGCTGGTTTTGTCCACCGTCACAATGCTCTTGCCGTTGATATACAGCATGTCGCTGCCGCCGGGACCGCGTGCGTACAGCACCACATCCCGATCGTCCCCCTCCTTGATATAATACGTGACGGTCTGTCCAAACGCACTTGCCACATCTGAATTGCCCACTTCCGCTTCGATGGACTGCGTACTGTCCACAATGATCACACTGCCCCTCGGGGCCTTGTTATACCCTTCCAGCGCAACCACTTCGGTGGCAGCCACGGTACCCTGACCCTTATACACCTGCATGCGGGACAGAATGGTGGGACCGTCCTGACCAGTGGTCTCAATCCCGCTCTCTAGGAACGGCACTTCCAGCGCGTTATACAGCAGCCGGGCGATGGTCCCCCGCGTCGTACCAACCGAATCGTTGGTCCCCTGCGTATCCCTCAGCATGCCCCGCAGGGTGGCGATGTACAGATAGCCGTCGGGATAGCCGCCCGACCGCAGCGCCACATCGCCATAGCCCATCACATGCAGCAGCATCTTGATCACCTGGTAATAGGTGACCGCTTCTTCAGGCCGGAATCCCTCCACGTAGGTGTCCACGACGCCGGCGCGCGCGAGCGCGTTGATGCTGCCCGCTGCCCAGTAACCAACCGGGACGTCTTGGTATATCGTTTCGTTGCCCGCCGCCGGCAGCTCTCCCGCAAACAGAATTCGCGCAATGACCGTTGCGCACTCCGCCCGGGTCATGCGCGCCTCGGGCTGAAATGTTCCATCGGGATACCCACCCAGGATGCCGAGCGCCGCCAGCACCCGGACAGGCGTTTCATAGGCCGTCCCCGTGATATCATCCTCCGCCGAGACCCAGCACAGCCCCAAGCTGAGTATCATCATCCAAACAAGCAGGCAGGAACCGATCTTTTTTAACATGCTCTCAACTCCTCTCATTCTGACCTGCCGCTTATCTCAACAGGTAAACCTGGTACAGCATTTTGACCGTTTCCGCACGGGTGGCATTGTTCTGCGGGCAGAAATTTCCCGCAGTATCCCCCGACAGAACACCCGCCTGCCGAAGCGCCTCCACGCCGTCTACGGCATAGGCTGCAATCGCTGCTTGATCGCCAAATGCACCAATCTGTGCCCGATCTGTCGGCAAAGCCTTGCCCAGTGCATCTGCGGCACGTTTTACCAGAGTTGCCATCTCCTGCCGCGTGATGGCGCGGTTTGCGCCAAAACTACCGTCCTCATAACCCTGCACAATCCCCAGCTGGGCCGCTCCCGCCACATAGGGATAATACCAGTCGCCCGGCTGGGCATCCGTAAAGGTCACGGTGCCGCTCGTTGCAATCCCCATCGCACTCGAAAGCATCTTCACAAATTCCGCCCGGGTAACCATGCCGTCCGGGTCAAAATTGGTTCCATCCTTCCCATTGATAAAGCCGAGCTCCGCAAATGCATTGATGGGGGTAAAGGCCCAGTGCTCCGCGGGCACATCCGCAAATGCGCTCTTGGGGATGCTTGCCGTTGGGTCATTCACGGTACCGGGCGATTGGGGACTGCCCGGCACATAGGGAACGCCGCCTCCGCCCGAACCCGTGCCTGAACCACCGCCGCCGCTCGGACTGCCGCCTGAACCACCCGGCGTAGTCGTTCCGTTGGACAGCGTAAAGCTCGCGTCCGCTGTCACATTGTCATCTGCCTTCCAGACGGCATGCACCGTCACGCTTCCGACCTGTGCATCCCGGGAAACCGTCAATACATTGTCTGTCAGCGTCACGCCGTTTAGCGTACTCGCCAGCGAAAAGATCACATCCTCCGCCGCAACCGACACCTCTTGGCCATCCGCATCGGTATATGCAGCCGTGAGCGTGTAAGTCTGTGTGGAAGACGGAAGGCTCATGTTCGTAGGCAGGCCTACAATTCGAAACGCCCCGACATCCACCAGCGACACATCCATGGTACCCGTAAAGCCTGCTCCTTGGGCCAGAAGCTGCACTGTGCCCGCCGCAGCATCCTTTGTCACCGTCAGCACGCCATTGTCCATGCTCACGCCCGCATAAGGCGACGCGAGCGAAAGCGCTGCGCTTTCCCCAGGCATCTTGACGCCAAACTGATCCACCACCGAGGCCACATAGGTCTTGGTAACCATATCCGACACCGGCAGCGCCACCGTTGCCGGTCCCTCAACGATCACGCCTGCCGCTTCGGAGATCTCCTCTGCATAGAAAACATTGTCAAACCACGAGAAGCCCGTTCCGCCTGCTGCCAGCACGATCCGCATGCCTGACGCACCCGCAGGAGCGGTCGCTGTGACTGAAACAGGACCATATGCGGTGTTGGTTACCGTCTCTCCCCGCTGGGCCGCCACCACTGCGCCCGCGGCATCCACAAATTGGATACCAACCGCTGCATTGGCAGATGTCGCGGTATCTCGCATGCTGCTTTTTGCCATAGCCTGCACCGTATAGGTCTTATTTGCCTGCACGGGCAGCACATCGGACAGCACCTGCTCCGCTTGGGCCCCATGCAGCCCGTTGTATGCGCCAATCCGCATAGCACCTGTGCCCGCATATGCATCCGCCGCAACGATGCCGCCAATGGTTTCAAAGCGGAAGTCATCAAAATAGGCCTTGAAATTGGCAGCGCCATTTTGTGTGCGTGCCGCAAACAGCTGCACATATCGGCCCACCGCGCCGTCCTTTTCCCCAATCTCAAACGTCGTTGAAACTTCGGTCCATTCGTCGGTATCCTGTGTGATTCGCGCGATACCAGATGCCTCCCCCTGAATGGTCACCTTGGCGTCGGGCGTATCCACCACCCGGAAGCTCAGCTCCGCCGAACCATTGGCCGGCGTTCCACTCATCTTAAGCCAAGCGCCTACCTCATAGGAGGAGTATGGATTGACCTCCGCAGTCGTCGTGCTGTTGCGGAAGGCCGCCCAAGAAGTCCCCGACGGGGTATATTCCACCGCTGCACACCGATTCCCGCTGTGGGGCGCCATCTCAGACCGATCCACATAGCGCGCATCTGCAATATCTTTCCGGGCATTCGTCCAAAGTTCATCCGCCTCAAAACCCGGGTTGGGCACCAGGTTGACCGGGGTATAGGTCCAACCCGCACCGTCCTGCTCAAAGGTCAGGTCCAGTTCTGCGCTTCCAGCTGTCACATGCACCGTCATGCGGTCGGTGTAGCTGCCGTCTTCCGTCGTCGCCGTCACAACGGCATCCCCCTCTGCCAGCGCCGTGACCGTTACAGCCGGGCCATCCGCAGAAAGGCTTATCACATCTGGTGCATCGGTCGTAAAGAGCACGGTCTGATTGGCCGCATCTGCAGGCTGAATGCTCGCCGTAAACACGCGGCTGGCACCCACGGTCAAATTGGCCGCATGGCTGACAAACGACACGCCCCGCACAGACTGGCGTACTTGTATCAAAAACACAGCGCTGGTACAGCTCGTTCCATTTTTCGACACCGTCGCGCGCAGCGCAATAATCCCCGCTGTCGCCGTCTCACTTGCCGCAAGGACCCCCATATCGTCGATGGAAAAACCCGTAGCGGTCGTCTGGCCGGGCACAATCTCCCAGGCCACGTCCCCATCCGTCAACGGATCGCCGTGCTGGTCCGTCACCCGGAGGGTATATGCTTCACTGGCAGGTTTTCCGTCCTGCCAAGTACCCATCTGCTGCGTACCTTCAATGACCGCACGCACCGGCACGGGGGTTCCGCTCACGATGGTGAAAGCCCGTTTCCCTGTCACATCTCCGGCCGAAGCCGCCACCGTAATCTCAGTCCCCTCAGCCACCGTGTCCGCTACGGTCACCAGGCCGTCTGCATCCACGCTGACTCCTGTGATGGCGGGCTCGATTGCCCAGGTCACCGCACCGTCCACGCGGCCGCCTGTCCCATCTGCCAAAACCGCTGCGAACTGCTTGGTGAGATCCCCGGTGGTGCCCTCCATGCGCTCCAGATAGTCGGTATTATCCATTGGATACACCGAAACCGCTTCCACAGTGGGCGCAGTCGTCAGCATGACATCGTCAAACCATGCGACATCATTGCCCGTGACGTCCAGCGCGCAAAACGCCGTTCCGTTTGCCGCGGGGGTAACCGTATACGTATACTTTGTCCAGCCATTGCCTAGATCGACGGTTGCCGGATCACCCAGCTGAATATCCGCCTCGCTGTCCGCATCCACCAGGCGCCCCGTTCCCGTTCCCTTCACCGCGTATGAGAAGGTGTAGGGGACGCCTTCTGTCAGCGCCACGGTACCGCTCCGCCAGGTATCCTGCTCGCCATATCCGACGATTTTCAGAGATTTGTCCCCTGTCAGGGCATCCGCATCCGTCCGGCCAATCTTCTCCAGCGAGAAATCGTCCAAATAGACCGTCATGCCGTCTGTGCCCGTAATTTGAACACGTGCGACATCAATGAGGTTGATGGCAGACGCAGTTTCAGGCGCCGTCACCGTCCAGCTCAGCTCAAACCAATCCGCAGCGTCGCTTGGCACCTCCACTTCCTCTGATTTTAATACCACCTTGCTCGTGCCTGCAAATTCCACTTCCATATGGAATTTCACACCCGACATATTCACCGTTTTGAGAAAAGTACGCAGCTGGTATTGCTGCCCCGGCTGCACCGATAACTCTTTGATCGCGGTTGAACGTGTCTGGAAGCTGGCATAGCTGATACTTTCTTGGCCGGCGGTCATCGTCCCCTTGCCGGCCTGCTCCCCCGACCGCACATAGTCGGGCTCTGCACCTTTCTGCGTGGCCCCAATGGTCATCCAGCCCGTCCTGGTCTGCCAATCTGAGGTTTTGCCGTCTTCAAACCCGCCGTTTACCATCAGATTCTGCCCATCCGATGTCCAACCAGTGGGGAATCCGGCATCATCCGCCTCTTCAAATCCGCCGTTGGTAAACAGATTCACCTGCTCCGTCTGTGCCGCCGTCAGCGTGAGAGCCGCTGTTCCCACCAGGGATGGATCGCTCGCCGCCTCCGCACGGATGGTATACGTGCCGGGCACTGCGATGGGACGAACCGTGAGCAGCCCCGTCTCATCTAAAATGACGCCCGTCGTGTCGTCACCTTCCAAGCGCCACACCAGCGTTTCACCCGGCACCGGCATGCCAACGCCATCTAATACGGTACCCGTATACTGGATGGTCTGCTCGGCTGTTGTAATGGCCAGGGTCTCCACGTCGGGATCTGCCGTAATCTCCACGCTGCCCGACCCGCTCTTTGCTTCTGTCACCGAAACCTCATCAAACCACGCCGTGGCATTCCCGGTCACAGCCAGTTCCAAATTGACCGTCTGGGCGCCGTTTGTCAGGAAGGTGGCCTCCATCTTGGTCCAGCCATCCCCTGCATTTGAGCTGCTAAAATCCACGGAAATCGGCTCACTTGTCACCGTATCCACCAGAACGGCCTCCTGCTCCGACAAGGCAGCATTGCCGTCCATCTTGACGTAATAGCTGATCCGATATGCCTTACCAGCCGCAAGAGAGATGGACGCATCACTCGTCCAGACGTCCCGGTCGCCATAGCCTACAATTTTGAGGGACTTCTCCCCCGCCTGGGCATTCGCATCCGTCCGTCCCATCTTCTCGATTGCGAAATCGTCATGGTAAACAGCCGCACCTACCACGCCCGCGCCGGTGCGCGCGGTGTCAATCAGTTTGATGGAAGTCGCACCATCCGGAATGGTCATGGTATCTGCGAGTTCGGTCCAATCCGCAGCACCGTCCGGAATCTCTATGTTTTTGGATGTCCACTTGCTTGCACCCTCAAATTCCGTCGTCATATAAAACTTGATGTTGCCCATACCAACCGTTTTGGCATAACCGCGCAGCAGGTATTGCTGTCCCGGTTCCACCGGAATGGCTTGCAGCGTAGACGACTGCGTCCGAAAACTGCCCCATGTCGCAGTTGTCACATCAGCTTTGCCGGCCTGGTCTCCTGTCCGCACATAGTCAGGTGCCTCAGACTTCTGCACGGCCGAGAGCGCATAACTGCCCGAAGTCGCTTTCCAATTGCTGTCCATGCCGTCCTCAAAGCCGCCGTTTACCATCAAGTTTTGCCCATCCGAGTGCCATCCGACAGGAAAACCAACAGCATCCGCCTGTTCAAACCCGCCATTTGGGACCAAATTGCCCGCATCTTCCGCCAAAACGGGCAAGTTCGCTGACAGCATCAAAAAGCACAGGGTCACGGCCAAACAGCCTCTCCAATGCTTCATTCCTGTTCTCCCCTTTCCAATTCCGTTCGGCCCCAAGACAAGCTCACCGTCTCCGCCTTATGAACGTCTTTCGCCGCCGGGGCATTTTACCAATACGGGCATAGGACGGGACATTGCTGCCCCGTCCGCCATGCAATTATGATTGGTTCTGATTGACCTCGTCAAACCATTCCTGGGCTTCTTTTTCTAGCTGTGCCCCGCCCGAAGCGCGCCATTTCTCCACAAATTCATCAAAATAGTCGATGGGCTGGTCCCCTGTGATGATCTGGACATAGGCCTCATCCTCAATCTTGGTGAGTTCGGAGTTGTATCTGTTGGTCGAAGGCAAGTTGATATACAACTCGTTATACGGGAAATAGGGCATGTTGAACCCCTTGGGGTCGGCCCAGTCATCCCGCGGTGTCTTCACGCGCTCCGCCTCCAAGAAGTTGGGGCTAAAGAGCCTAAAGTTAAAGGTGTTGTCGTTGCGGTATTCCTGATCCTTCCAGTCCCCAAGATAGATGGTGCGCTGGTAGGTGTTGCCGTCCACCGTTGCTGCATCCTCGTAGTCCCAGACCACGCCTTTTTTGCCCATGGAGATCTCATCAAAGGTCTCCTTGGAGGAATACATTTCGTTGTAAATGGAGAGCAGCTTCTCCCACTTGCCTTGATCGGCCAAGAGGTCCTTACTAAACATCCAACGTTCCCCGCGCACATACTCCTTGGGCGGATAGGTCGGCTGTTCACCTTCGGTCAGCTTGGGCGGCTTACCGCTCACTTCCAACGCATCCGAAGCCTCTTTGTTGAGCTTGGACAGTTCATACCGATCCTGTCCCGACGTGCTGGGATCGGCGTCCACATAGAACAGCGGTTCCCAGTGATAGCTCATGCCATGAGAGGTAAAGCCGATGATGCCATTGATAAACTGATGGGAGATGGCCCAATAGCCACCTTTGTTTTCTCCCGTGATGAACTCGGGATCCAACACGCCATCCACATACCACTGGTGGATGCGTTCCAGCGCCGTCTTCATCTCAGGCTGAATGGCAGAATATACCAACTGGCCGTCCCGGCTGTGCCAGTAGCCCTGCGGCGTCCCTGTCTGACCCAGCGACGGCACAAAGCCATATGCTGCAAAGACGCTGGTCAGGCCCGATCGGGACAGGCCATAGGTGTCATCTTTGCCGTTGCCGTCGGGATCTTCCTTTGCAAACTTATAAAACGCCTCTTCATATTCATCCAGCGTCTCAGGCACCTTGTCAATGCCGACGTTTTTGAGCCAATCCCCGCGCCACACCATGGGGATGCCCGACGCACCTGCACCCACCGAATAGGAAGGAAGCGAGTACAGCTCGTCGTCAATATAGTAATACTTGAGCTGCCCTTCCGAATCATCGTTGATGCGCTTTAGCATGTTGGGCGCCAGGCGCTCGAGGTCCTCCAAGGGGATGGGCGCCGCGATGTCCTGATCCACATACTTCTGTGCAGCCTGTGCCGTCTTCACATAGATGATGTCCGGCACCTCACCGCCCGCCATCTTGAGGTTTAAAATCTCGTCATACTTCTGCCACTCAATGTCCCACACATCCACCGTGACCCCAAACCGCTCTTCAAATTCCTTCTTCAGCACCGAATCCGGGTTTGCCGGTTCGGTCTGGTACATGGTCATGGTGTAGTTGTACGTCTGACCCGAATCGGTCTGCTCCGTCTTCTGTCCACATCCAACAGCCACACCCGCCAGCAGACAACAGAACACTGCTGCGGCAATCACACGTTTTGTCCGTTTCATTGCTTTCCCTCCCAAATGAATGAATTGATTTCCCTTGCTATTTTTTTAGCCCTTAAGCGAGCCAACCATAACCCCTTTGACAAAGTACTTCTGAATGAATGGATACACACACAGGATGGGCAGCGTGGTGACCATGACCGTTGTTGCCTTGATGGTCTCGGGATTTACCAGCATGGCCTCCAGCTCGGGGTCGGGATTCATCATCTCCTGTGTCCCTTCCAGCACAATGCGCCGCATGACCACTTGCAGAACCTGTTTTCTGGAGGTTGTGATATAAATCAAGCTGTCAAACCACGCATTCCAGTTCGCCACCGCCACCCACAGCGTCAGCGTTGCGATGATGGGCAGCGAAACGGGCAGGATGATCCGAAACAGAATGATGATGTCATTGGCCCCGTCGATCCGCGCTGACTCCTCCAGCGAATCGGGGATGCCCATGAAGAAATTCCGGCAGATGACCACATTATACGCACTGATCGCGCCCGGCAATACCAATGCCCAGATGGTGTCCATTAACCCGATGGACTTGACCAGCAGGTAAGACGGGATGGTCCCTCCGCTCACAAACATCGTGATGACCACAAATGAGGTGAACAAGTTGCGGTGCACAAAATATTTCTTGGACAGCGGATACGCGGTACACACTGTACACACCAGCGAAATCGCGGTGCCAAGCAGCGTCCGCGCAATGGTCATGATAAAGCCGTTGCCGATGTCCGAATTGGTCAGCACCTTTGCATAGTTATCCAGTGTCACCTTCGGCGGGATGATGTAGTTCTGCGTCAACGGCACATCCCCACTAGTAAAGGACAAGGACAACAGGTACAGAAACGGATAAACCGTAATAAAACACAAAAACGTCATGAGCAGGAAATTGAAGATGTCAAAGGCCCAATCCCCCGCATGCTTTTTCATCCGAACCATATTGCACTCCCTCCTTTACCAGATCCCATAGTCGTTGATGCGTTTGCTGGCAAAATTTGTAAGAAGCACCAACGTCACTGAAATGACATTTTTAAACAGTTCCACTGCCGTCGCAAAGCTGTATTCCATATCCACCAGGCCCGCCCGGTAGGTATAGGTACTCAGCACATCCCCGACGCTTAAAACGTTGGAATTATACAGATTGAATACCTGGTCAAAGTCGTCTTTGATCAGGCTGCCCGCCGCCAGGATGAGCATGATGGTAATAACGGGCGTAATCTCCGGAATGGTGATACGGAACATGCGCTGAAACCGCCCCGCACCGTCTATCATGGCCGCCTCATAGATCTCCTGGTCAACGCTGGACAGCGCCGCAAAATACACAATGGAGCCCCATCCAATGCTCTTCCACACATGGGAAGCAACCAAAACACCGCGGAACCATTTTGGATCGGCCAAGAAATAGATGGGCTCAAACCCCATCGCCTTCAGCGCAATATTGATAGGCCCAGTCGACGGAGACAGCAGCTGCGTTAGGATCCCACCCATGATAACCCAGGACACAAAGTGGGGCAGATAACTGATGGTCTGCACGATCTTCTTGGGTGTGCTGTGCTGCACCTCATTTAGGAACAGCGCAAACAGGATGGGGGCCGGGAAGCCGAACACCAACTTCCAAAATCCAATGATGATGGTATTGCGAAACACCTGCCAAAAGCTCTCCATCCCAAAAAGCATCCGAAAGTGTTCCAGCCCGACCCAAGGGCTTCCAAGGATTCCCTCGTTGAATTTGTAGTCCTTAAACGCGATGATGACACCATACAACGGGATGTAATGAAAGATGATAAAGTATGCGATCGCCGGCAGAAACAGAAGGAGCAGATAGCGTTGCTTCCAGTATATACTCTGGCTGAGACCCCGCTTTCTGCCGGTCGATAGGCTGACTGTGCTGGTTTTGACACGCACGCCACATTCCCTCCCTTCATGATGGTATCAGTGTATGGTAAGCGCGCCGTGAATGCAATACCAATAAATTAGGATCATACAACAATCTTATCCAATGCGCCCCAGCACGGGCCGCGCCGGGACTTGCCAGCTGCGGGGCACAGCGGTTCGAGTCTTTCAGGCCCAGTTTTTAAAAAGGCCTTCGGGCGCACCTGTTTGTCAAACGCACACAAAAGTCTGATGTTTTACGCCCAATCTGTGCCGCAATTGGCTTTGCTGCGCCCAACGCGTATAAAAGGGGAACAGACGCGTTTTGTTCCGCCTGTTCCCCTGAGCTCAGCCCTCCATCTCACACAGCATCAAAATGGCCAGCGCCTGCCCATATAGCATGGGGCGTATCGCAACGGCATTATACTCCTCTTTCGAGGGCAGGATGGGCGTGCCCCACGACACATCCTCCAGCTCACCCGCGGCATTGATGCGGCTTCGTACCGCCTCTTGTGCCCGCTGTGCAACCCCGGCATACTGTCTGCCGATATAGCCATCCTTGATGCCACGGCAGATGCCATACGCAATCCCCGCCGTTGCGGAGGCTTCGTTGTATGAGCCCTCCCAGTCCAACACGGTGCCGAACATCCCGTCTGCGCGCTGACAGGATGCAAGCGCTGCCACCTGTCCTTGCAGGGATTCCAAGACCTCCTGGCGGCCCGCAAAATCGGGGGGCAGAAGTTCCAGCATCTCCACCGTGCTCAACGTAATCCACGCATTGGCACGGCCCCACCGTACGGCGGACAGATGATCTCCCGTGTCCTCCGAATACCCGTGGAAAAACAGGCCTGTGTCGGGGTCTTTGAGATACTTATGATGCAGCACCAGCTGCTTTTGCGCCTCTGCGGTATACCGCCTATCTCCCGTATGTACACCCAGCTTGGCCAGCAGCATGCAAGCCATCACCAGCGTATCCGCCCACATTTGGTTTTTGAACACCGTGTCATGCACCGTGTGCTCCAGCGCACCGTTGGGCAGCCGGGCCGCATCCCGCAGCAGAAACTCCGCACGGTCGGTACAGATCCCAAGGTCCTCTGGCGAGATATGTTTCCCAAGTTTTTCCAATATAGTCATCACCGGCGCAGTACCATTGATGGTTCTTTCATCGTAAATCTCTCGCTTATGCCGTTCAATCCAGCCATCTAAAAACGCGCCGCAGTCCGAAAAGCCATAGGTCTGGTATGCCCGCAGCAAACCATACAACCCCACGCCCTCGGGCCATTCCACCCGTTCTATGTTCATGTCTGCTCCTTTGGGATCTTTGGCGTAGATCACCCGGTCGACCAAGCGTTTGACGTCCTTTTGATTGTTCATTGCCATATTCCTCCTTCCGGCTGATGCCCCGTACATCGCACATAAGCGCCACATACCATGCTTCGATGTGAAGATTGGTTTTATGGGGCATGATGCATTTTATAGTTTTTGGGGGTCATGCCATACTTTTCTTTGAATTTTTTAATAAAATAGTGGGGCGTATTGTATCCCACCCGCTCGGCAATGCTTTCTACATTGAGATTGGTGCTGAGCAGCAGTTCCCGCGCCTTCTCCATTCTCGCGTTGGTCACATAGTCGGACAGGTTCATCCCCGTTTCCTCCTTGAACAAGCGAGAGAGGTATTGGGTACTGATATACACCTGGTCGGACAGGTTACTGAGAGACAGGTCGCCCGCCAGATTGTCCTCAATGTACTGTTTTGCTTTTTCCACAATCTGGGTATTGGCGTTGACCTCCCGGTTGGCTTGGTAGTCCGCCACCCGGACCATCACTTGTCCCATCCAGGTTTCAAACGCATAGATGTTTTCCATGGTATTGAAGCTAACCAGCAGATCTTCATCCAAGATATCCGACGACTTGATATTGAGTTCCTTGAGATAGGCCGACACCACAGACACCACTTCCATCAGCGCGGTGTTGCAATACGCCGCACTGTATTCCCCTGTGACCAGCTCTTGCACGATGTCATGCAGCCGCCATCCGGCATCTTCGGTTTTGCCCGCATGCAGCATGGTCTGAAACCCCGTTAGCATGGCAGAGGGCAATCTCTTTTTGCTCTGTTCCCGCGGCAAAATATCCGACGCGAATACCAGACTCATTTTGGGCAAAAACATCTGATACTTGAGGGCCGTCTGCGCACTGGCATAGGAGCGGTGCAGCTCCCGTACTGCGTCGCAGGGTTCCCCCACAAAAGCGGTCGCCGTCATATAAAAATTGGAAAACAGATAGTCAATGATATACTGAATGTCCCGCGCCAGCGCATGCCGGTCCCATGTTTTCCTGCCCGACAACACCGCCAGCTTGTCATCCTCCAAGCCCGACGCAAGGTATGTGGCGCCGCCGTCCATCCGTTCAATTTCTTCCACCATGTGGTACACCAAAAAACTGGCATTCTCCACCGTCAGATTTTGCAGCATGTCACGGTCCAGCCGCACAATGACCGCCACATAGCATTCCCCGGACAGCCGCGCACCCGTGATGCGCAGGAACTGTTGCAGCTCCTCCGTATCCCCAATCTTGTTGAACAGCAGGGAATTGACCATATTCTGTTTGATAAGCGGACGGTTGGAATCCAAGGTGCGTGTCAGATCGCTGATCTGGCTTGCCATGGAGCTGATCGCACGGTTGATGGTCGCATATTCATTCCCATCCTGTCCGCCTTCTCTCCCCATCGTGCGAGAGATTTTTTCTACAATACCTTTCAGCGGATTATAGATACGATGTGCAAAGAAATTGGACACCAAAAGCCCCAGCAAAATCGCCAGCACACAGATAATCACGACCGTAACCTGCAGCCGCCCAGATGCCTGATAATACAAATCCCACGGTGTCACACTCACCAGCTTCCAGTGGTAATTCGAAAGCGTCGTATAAGACACCACATTTTTGCTGCCGCCGATGTCCGCGTCAAAGTTGCCGTTGGCTGTTTCCTGCTGCTGCAGCATTGCAAAGGCGGGCTCTTCCGCCACGTTGCTGGGATAAGTCCATGCCTCACTTCCGCTGATGACATTTCCATATTCATCTAAAAGGTAGATGCGTTCACCCCGCTGGGCGTCCGCCGATTGCTGCAAAATCGCACGGAAGACGGATTCTTTGACCTCAAAAAACAGCAACACATTCGGGATCGCATCCGCATAATAGGATGGATATTTGCGGACCAACAGGCAGACATTCTCCTTTCGGGACTCATACACATTGTCAAACGGCGCCGTTGGTATGTATGCAAAGCCCGGCTTGCCCGCGAGCATGTCCTCCAGCCAAGCGGGTTTCAAGTTTTCCCGATTCCCCCGCTTATACAACAGTCCGCTGGTACTCACCAGCGTCTCCGATTGGATAAAATAGGCAAAAATCCCGTTGAGCCAATTGGACTGCAACACCTGGTTTTCAAGCAAGTAATTTTTGATTTGGTTGATGATCATGTAATCATCTAGCTCGGGATCGGAAAACGCATTGATAAAAAACTGATTGGTATCTGTCTCGGTAATGAGACGTAAATATAAAGCATCGATCTTTTCTAAAATGTCTTTGTTGATGAATTCCTCCAAATCATACAAAATCCGCTGATTGGCGGATGTCGTCTGTTCATTGAAATAGGATTTGAAATAAAGATTGGCGCATCCGCCTGTCAGCAGTACGCTCAAGATGATGATCAGCACATAGGAAGCTGTCAGCTTGAACAGAATGGTATTGAATTTTTTGAAAATATTCATTCCGGCACATCTCTCCCATCTGTTCTACGCTTGCAGCATACACCACACATATGCCATGGCAAATGCCAGCGCGCATCCCTATACAGTTCGAATCATAGGACAGTTTCTATTGTACCTTTTATGCCCTTTGGCTGCAATACAAAATTTCTTCGTTTATACAAAAAAATTATTGGTATTGCGCAAGATCAGACAAGGCTCCATCCCTTCCACTTGCACGAAATCTTTGCATGATACTAAAATCCTTGTATTGTCATCCTCCTTATCCATTATATAATGAAACTAGGATAACCATACCCATTTGATAACCAAAAAAAGGAAGGGGAGAAGAAAAAAATGAAACGACCCAATCGGTATTTGGCGGCGCTCCTCTGCACCTGCCTGCTGTCGGCTTGGTGTGAGCTGCCGGTGCGGGCGCAGGAGGCCGGAAACCTGGTGGAAAACGGCAGCTTTGAAGAGCTGGACGAATCCTACGGGACGCGGATGGCTGGCAAAATGGACCCATCCCTCACGCAGGATGAGATCATACGGAGCTATGCCTTCCCCGCCGGGTGGGAAAGCGACGGGCAGAATCTCCTGTCAGACGGAAGCTTTGAGACATCCGCCTCCCAGCAGCCATGGTATACCGGCAACCGCGGGGATGCAGAAATCTCGTTTGCCTCCGAAAATGCCATCACAGGAACCCAAAGCCTGTATACCAATTTCTTCCAGTACAGCCGCAAATGGGGCGGCGGTGAGGACGTTCTGCTTTCTGTCCCCATTGATGCGGGAGACACCTTTCTCTTCCGCGGCTGGGTCATGCCCACCGCTTACGAAGCGGGCGACCAGCTCCTGCTGAGTGCCAATATGACGGACAGCGGCGGTACCCGAAGGGTGGGACAGACTGACGCGTTGTACACCAGATACTCCTTCAGCGGTTCCGCCTATCAGCATCTCTGCCAGACGGTGACGGTTCCCGAAAAGCTGGGAACGGGCGCGACGCTTTCCAATTTCCAGATTCGCGGCAACCCGACAGAGCGCAGCGAAGGGCAGCCCTATCTGGCGTTTTATGCGGATGAAATGGCCATTGAAAAGCTGGGCCGCGTCGACCTTACAACCGGACGCACCGGCAACCAGTCCTTGAAAATCGTGGGGTACGGCAACCAGGACTTCTGGACCGGAAATGCCATGCAGCTCACAGGCGGCACCCCCTATACCCTCACCTATTATGCCAAGGCAGACACAGGCAGTGACCTTTCGGAGACCTTCTGTCAGCTGGTGGACGCTGCAACGGGGCTCGTAGTGGAAGGGGTGACGTTTGGCAGCCCATCGGAAGACAACGGTTGGTATCAATACACCGCCATCTACACCCCGCCAGCGGACATGTCCGTCCGGTGCCGGTTGGGCGTGACCGGCCGCAATACCGCGTGGTTTGACGATGTATCTGTTGCGCCCTTCCAAAGCGAAGGGGCCAAGATCATCATTTCAGCCAACCCGGATGTTACCAGCATGACTGTGCCGCAGGATCCTGCCACCATCGCATTTACCGCCACGGTATACGGCGACACCGGAGACATCGATCCCGCAGCACAGGTCACATGGAGCGTGACGGGCAGCGACCTCACGGGGGTATCCATTGTGCCCGAAACCGGAGTGCTGACCATCACACCCGACGCCCAGCTTGGGACATACACCATCCGGGCGACGGCCGTGGACAATCCCGACCGATACATGGTACGGACACTGCAGCTGGTGCCCCCGCCCGACCTGCTCTCAAACGGCGATTTTGAGCAGGTAGATGAAGCAGGATTCCCCATCGGCTGGACGTCAGACGGCCGCAATCTGCTCCCCGACGGCAGTTTTGAGCACGATGTGAAGAACGTATACTGGTATGCCGGAGGCAGTGTTTCTACGCTGAATTTCGTGAAAAAAACGGAGGATCCTGCCCATGTCCGCAGCGGTGAACAGGCAGCATCCGTGCCCTTCAAAGAAGGCACATCAAAGGCCTGGGGCTCTATACAGGCCCGGCCCGAAGGAAAAATAGCCGTTGCGGGCGGTGCAGAATATATCATGCGCTCCTATGTCAAGGTAGAAAACCTGGACGGTGAGCCCATTTACTCAGAGATTGAATACATCAAGGGCACCGGCGAAACCATCCCCAATACGGCGGGCGACAAGGTATCCATTGCAGACGGCGCGGCGGATTGGTATGCGTATGAAACCACCATCACCACTCCGGCCAACGCATACAGCATCAACCGAGTCAATGCGGTTCGGTCCAACGGGTTCAGTACTGCTGCGGCAGATGGCGTTCCTGCCAAGACCGCTGCGCTCTACTGTGACGACTTTTCGCTGGAAAAACTGGGGCGCACCGACCCCACTACCGTCAGCGGGGACGGCACCCGTTCCCTCAAGATTGTTGGGTATGCAGACGGTGTGGACGAGGTTTGGTCCTCGCCGCGGTTCGCCGTAGAAGAAGGGCGGATGCTTTCCTTTTCAGGGGATATGAAAACCGAAGCCATCGCCGCTGCAGAGCAATACGCCCGCATCCGCGTGACTTACTATGACGCAAGCGGCGAGCAGGTGTCTTCCCAGACCATCGCACAGCGCACCGGAACCGCCGATTGGGAAACCGTATCCGCCTCTCTCTTTGTGCCCGCAGGCGCAACCCAAGCAGGAATTGACCTGGTGGTGGAAGACGGCACCGGAACCGCATGGTTTGACAACCTGGCCCTTGCGGAAGCGCAGCAGTCTTTGGTGGTACGCGCGCCGCAGTTTAGCCTGGATCGCTTTAGCGACAACCAAGGCCAGACGCTCACCGCCACAGCCACCGCCGTCAATTCGAGCGATACCGCGGAGAGCGGCGTCCTGGTGCTGGCGCTCTTTGACGAAGCGGGCCAGATGCTTGACATCTCCATTGATGACAGCGGTTTCCCCGTCAACACCCCCGACATGCCCGAGACCACGCTGACCGCCCAGGTTACCATCCCCGAAGATGTGTCGGCGGACGCGATTCGGGGATATCGGGCAGAGGCATTCTTGTGGGATTCCCTTACCAGCATGCAGCCCTTCCATCACGTCATCCTTCGGGACTACAAGGAAGGGGAGATTACGCTGTCGGGCCTGCTGCAAAGCGGCATGGTGGTACAGCGCAGCCAGCCCATCCCCATCTTTGGCTATGCGCCCGCGCGGATGCCTGTCACGGTTTCCTTTGACAACGATACCACGACGGTCTACGCGGACAATACAGGCCGTTGGGAAGCCGTTTTTGCCGCACGAGAAGCGGGAGTCGGCCATACCGTATCCATAACCGGACCCCAAAACAGCTTCACGCTGGAGGACGTTTCGGTGGGCGATGTCTGGCTCTTTACGGGGCAGTCCAACATGGACTACACCACCAAGCGGTTCAACTTCACCGGAGAGGACACCGCCAACATCAAGCTCTTTACGGTGCCCGACATCAATGCCGCATCTTCGGACTTTACCAAGCCACAGCAAACGCTGCCGGGCGGCAGTTGGGTGGACTGCACCCAAACGAATGCCGAAAACTTCTCCGCTGTGGGCTACTTGACGGGCAAAGCACTTGCCGATGCGTTTCCCGATGTCCCCATTGGGCTGGTTTCGGACAACGTTCCCGGCACTGCCATTGAGCGGTGGATGAGCAATGAAGCACGTGCCGAGCTGGGTATCACCGCCCAGTCCAACGACCTCTACAACGGCATGATCGCGCCGCTCGCAGGCACGAAATTCAGCGGCGTCGTATGGTACCAGGGGGAGAGCAACGTAAATGGCTTTGCCAGCTACAAAGACTATCTCACCGGCATGGTGGCCGACTGGCGGAGCCTCCTGGACTCGCCTGAACTGCCCTTCATCGTCATCCAGCTGCCTGGCTACTACACCGATATCACCGCGCTGCTCCGGGAGGCGCAGATGCAGGCCGCAGACGAGTCAAACCACATATACATGACCTGCAACATCGACACGGGCGACCAATATGACATCCACCCCTATGACAAAGACATCGTTTCAGGGCGCGTGGCGGATACCATCCTGGCCAAGGTGTATGGCAGGGAGGACGTTTCCTGCGACTACCCCACCGTGCGGGACATTACGCCGTCGGGCAGCACGCTCACCGTCACCTTTGACAACGTGTACGACGGGCTCCAAAAGATACGGGAAGAGGAGGCCATCGGCGGCTTCCTGATTGCGGGCGCAGACGGCGTGTTTTACAATGCCGACGCATCCATCACGGGCACAGATACGGTTACGCTGTCCAGCACCCACGTTTCCGCCCCTGTCACAGTGCGGTATGCGTTTGAGGGATGGCCCCGCGTCAATCTGGCCAACAGCAAAGGCATCCCCGTCGCCCCCTTCCGCAACGATACCCTCCCCATCGCGTTTGCGCGGGATCTCGTGACGGATAGAACCGGAAACCTCATCTACAACGGCGGTTTTGAGGAATATCAAAAAGAGAACCTGTTCTTTGCCGGTTATGCAAAGCGGGGCGGAACCGCAACCGAATTCCCTGTGCAAACCGCGGATGCACACGCCGGAGACAATGCCGTCAGGGTATGGCTGTCCACCCGCGGCTGGAGCGCCCTTGGCTATGGCGCGATCAGCGTCGCACCCGGCATCTATGAGCTTTCGGTGTGGGCCAAAGCAGATGGCCTTGTGCCCGACAGCTACGGTACGGTCACGTTCTCTGTACAGGATCAGACGGGCGCATACTGCAAGCTGCCAGACGGTACGACCGACTGGACGGAGTCCAAGATGAATGAAGCCGTGAGGGCTGATGACGGCACGAATTACATCAAGGTGGGAGCGGATGCCAACGGCGGCACGTACCAGCAATACACCTGCCAAATCACCATCCCAGAGGGCGCGGTGGCCATCACCGACCTGTCCCTGCGGATTACGCTGGCCGACCCATCCACTGTGGGCGGCATCCAGTCCGTGACATTTGACGACCTTACGCTGACCAAGATTGGTTAAACGAGAAAGAGGCGTTCCCCTGCAAGGGGAGCGCCTTTTTGTTGTCATAAAACATTGTCAATGCTTGCGATCCCGCTGCACGGACGTGTTGTGTCGGTTGGATATTGTTCCAAACCGAGGCCCGGCACACACATCTATGATTGTATCCAACGTCGTTTCGAACTCCGCCGCCAAAGGAATCGCAATGGCGACAACCGTAAAACAACATTCACAAACGGGCAGAGTCAAACAATGCGGAAGGGAGGGCACTGGAAGGACCGTATGCTGCCTGGATAAGACAACGCATCCCTGCGTATGTCTTTTAACAAAATCTTCCACAAGATAAAAGCAAGGCGTATCCCAAAAGCGGATCAAAAAAGCATTCCCAGCCCTTGACAACACACCAGCGTCCTGAGGGCTTCCGATGCTATCTCTCCGCAAAACAGCCCCTGCCGCCGCAGCACAAAAGGTTCGAATGTTCACAAAAAAACAAAAGCCCCTGCCGAAGCAGGGGCTTTTTTCACTCATTTTGCTATTTGATCCGCACAACGGAGAAATCATCCATCCACACCGTCACCGGCGGCGCAAGATGTGCTTCCTTAAAGTCCACCCGCGGGGTGAAGTAGGAAAGGGCTGCGCCGCCCGCAGGCACCGTGAATTCCGACTCCACCAACGTCCAGTCAAAGGTGCCTTCCTTGCGGAACCGGAGCAGGTTGGTCGTGGTATCGTCGTTGTCCCGCACGATCCAATTCCCGGCGGCATCTTTGACGCCAAAGCTGACGCGAATCACAGAATTCGTCCCGGCCGGGAAATTCTCCGCCTTCACCCAGTAGCTGATCTTATAGGTTGCGCCCGCTTCCACCGGGATATCAGGGCTGCGCCAGCCGCGCCAGTACCCGATGGAGGGCTTGAACATCAGCGAACCAGTACCCGCATCGTGGGACGTGTTGGCATCAAAGAGAATCTCGCGTTCCTTGTCCTCATCCGTCGCCAGCGAGGCCTTCTGTTTGGTCCAGCCATCCACCGAAGCGATGGTCCCCTGTGCAAAGACGTTGTCACCGCTGGGCGTCCCGCTGGGTGCCGTGGTAGGCGCCGCAGAGGGAGCCGGCGTTGCACTGGCACTCGGCGCCGGCGTCGCAGTCGCGGACGAGCCCGCACCCTTGACCTCCACCGAGATGTCATCAAACCACGCGGTTTGCTTCACCATGCTCTTGGTGTCCACCCGCGGGGTCAAGTAATACAGGATCGCGCCGCCTTCGGGAATGGTATACTCCGCCTCCAGCTTGGTCCAGTCGTGCGTCCCCTTCTGGGGATCCATCAGCAGCTTTCTGATCTCAGTGTCATTGTCCGAAACGATGGTATTGCCACTTGCATCCTTGATGCCAAACACAATGTACACAGAGCTCAGCGCTTCCACATTCTCCGTCTTGACCCATGCGCTGATGGTATAGGTCTGCCCGGCCACAACAGAGATATCGCTGTGTGTCCATCCGCGCCAGCTATCCGTGCTGGTCTCAATCTTCAAAGATTGGCTGCCGCTCTTTGCCACCGTCGAATCAATGGTACAGTCTTCTTTTACGCCACGCTGACTCCATTGCTCGCTGCCCGCTTCGATGTCGCCGTTGCTCACGAGATTGCCAGTCACGACCGGGCCCGGCGTCGCGGTCGGTGCAGGGGTCGGCGTCGGAACGGATGCCGTGATCAGCACGGTCTTGCTTGCCTCATCCCAGTCCACCACGGCCCCCAGGCCTTCGCTCACGAATCGAACCGGCACCAAGGTCTTGCTGTTGATGAGCCGCGCGGGCACATCCAGCGTCACCTGCTCCCCATTGATGTATGCCGTTGTGTTGTCAATGGAGACGCGCACCTCTTTGCCGTCTTTTTTGCCGATCGCCGTCGCAGTCGCCGCATCCCATTCCACTTCTGCACCCAGCGCCTCAAAGATGGTGCGCATGGGAACCAGAACGCGGTCGTCAATCTGCTCGGCGGGTTGGTCGAAGGACATATACGTGTCATTGAGCTTCACCTTGACGCCGCCAAACGCATCCGCGCCGCGCGTCACCGACCAGTCATCTGGCGTGATGTTCACCGTAACCCAGCCCGAATCGGTCTGGAAGCTCACCTGGGAATCCTTGGTCAAATCCTTCTGGATGACGATGGAATCCGCCAGCTCCTGTCCGCTCTTTTTATCATCCAAATTGGGCGCCAGCACCGTCACAAAGGTCGTTGGTGTTCCCGCCGCCAACTTCTCTTTTACAAAGGTGGTATGTTTGGTCTCGGTCGGGTTGACAGAACCCGCCTCACGGCCCTGTTTCACGCCATATTTTACCAGCATGCCATTGGTCTGTCCGGTTGCATCGTCCGCACCAGTATACCACTTCTTCTCCCCCTTCTGGAGGAACCAGTTGCTGCCCGATTCACTCTGGTTGTACAGTGTAAACAGCGGGCCGCCGGTGTAGCCGTCCGCTTCTGCGCCAACCGTCATGGTATCCGCGATCACGGCATACCCTTCTTCCGTCAGCACAATGCGGCGGTTTAACGTGGTATTATCGGTGTGGAATTTCACCATATCAATCTCAGAATAGCTGTCTCTTCCCTTGTTTTCCGCAACCGCATTGGTGATCTCCGTCCGATTGTTTAAAATCTCCTCGGGCATGAGCTGGATATACACATCCCCATAGCCAGAAGCAACCGCAATCCCCGTCGTCAGCGCCTCATCCACGTCGTTGTCCGTCAGGCGGAAGCAGCTCCAGAGGTTGTTGGTGGCGGCGCCGTCGGGCAGCTCCACCTTCCAGTTCCATGTGATACGGTCATATTCCTTCAAATTAAAGGTAACCTTCTGGGATGCATTGTAGAAAACATCCGAATCGTCCACGGTAATCTTTAGGGCCTTGTTCGATTCATATCCGCCGTCCACCACTTCAAACGGGTTGTCGTTGCGCGCAAAGGGCTCGGTGGACCCGCTCTCAAAGTCATACAACATCTTGGTCCCCGCAGGGCCCTCCAGCCGAATGTTGTCCGCATAGTAGTAGAGGAGAGAATGGCTTTCCTTGCTCAGCCGGAAGCACAGCGTATCAAACTCCCGCTGGTCAGGATCGTCATAAGCCGCCGGCAGGTCCTGTAAGGACAGCGTATCCTCAAACCAGACGTTGCTGCGACCGCGGCTCGGGTTTTGTTTGTTGCCAGGCGCCGAGTCAAACGGATAATACCCCTTTGTCTCTTCATCCATCAGGAAGGGCACATTCTGATATCGAGCGTCCACAAACCGCCGCGTCAGCGAATGATACAGCGGCACATTGTTGTATTCATAGTGGATGATGCTGCCCCGTGCATTGACATGTGCGTGGCTCACGCCTGTCAAGCCGTTGTCCAGCACCATATAGGGGCTGCCCGCCTGCTTGTCAGGGCGGATAAGCACCTTGTTGATGGCTTCGTTGTGCCCCGGCAGGTACCGCTTGGATACCGTCGCGCCCTGGTCATACAGGCTGGTCTCACCTGTGTACAGATTGTCTATGATGTCAAACAGCTCGGCCGAAAGGAAATAATTGGAAACACCAGTGCCATTTTTCTGCGCCCAGTCATACATCTTGCGCGCCGCATAGGCAAAGGTCGGGTCGCAGTACAGATTTGCACAGTACTCAAACATATAGATCCAGTCTGCGGAACGGCCATAGAAGTCATCGCCGTACTCAGGCATGGCGCCATTCGGGCCAACCTGATCCCGGTACCGCTCGAACATCTTTTGTACCTCAGGGTCCAACAGCTGCTCCGTGCGGCCCGCAATCTCCGCCCAGCGAATCACGTCCCGCAGCGCCAGTCCGTTATAGTCTCCGGCGTCTTCGTTCAAATCCTTATCTGCATACCATTTGTTCCAGATCTTATCCGTCCATTCCACCCACTCATTGTACTTCGGCGCGTCTGGAATGTATTGGATGGCCCAAGCCATTGCCACAGCACGCTCTATAATCTGGTTGTGCGTGTCGTTGAGGGATGGACGGAAGAAACTATCCAGGTACTGCAGCACCCGTTCCTTATCTCCGCTCTGGAGCTTGTTTGCACCCAGCAAAACCTCATAGGCCTCCATGACGTAGATACCCGAGAAAAAGTCGTTGCCGATGGTGTTTAGCGTTCCATCGTCCTGCTCAAGGAATGCTCGGAAATTGGTCTCCGTATCCGTCAGATACTTCGCATCCTGCGTGCCCTTGTAGTATCGTGCAGCAATACCCGCCATCTCATGGGCATCCTTGCCCTTGATCAAACCGTCATAATTGGCTACAAGCCACTCTTTGTAGTTGGGCGGCGTATCATACTCCCCTGCCGCCGATGCCATGGGCATAACCAGCGCACAGGTCAGCAGCAGCGTCAGCGCCAACCACAAAGACACAATCTTTCTTTTCATACCCTCTCCTCCTTTAATAAGAATACCTTATTTATATGCAATGCCCTACCGTATATACCGTTTACGGGAGCACTACGATCCATCTGATTCGTTCGGGTAGTGAGGCTTCGCCTTACAATCTGGGTAGTAGGGCTCTTTGAGGTAAGACGTCAGCCGGCAAAACGGCTCAAAATAGCTGCTAGGGTATTCGTTGAGCAAGCTATCGGGGGCGTTGTCTACCGCTGGGGACTTTTCCCCTTCCCCCTTGCCATTGACCGCCGCAACCGCATACCAGCAGCGACCACTTGCCTCGTCCTGTACCTCGCGCGCTTCCCCGTCATACAGCAGCGCCCAGTCTGGTTCCCCTTCCATCTTTCGGTATAGCCGATAAGAGGATGCGCCATAGACCTCGCCCCACGTCAACACTCCCCGCCGATAGGTGAGTCCATAGGGCGGCAGCGGCGCCGCTGTCTCGGGGAAATAGGGATATTCCGCCGACCATGGCCCCTCCTGATCCCCGTTCACGCCCCGCACCTTGAGCACTGCCTTGCACGAAATATCTGCCATTACCGTTTCGGAAGCTGCCGGTATGAAATGTTCGCCGTCGGTGCTGTACACCAGCTCATGCCGCTCGGTACCCGTGGCAGGCGTATATCGCACTGTCCTGCCTCGCACACCCGTGATATGCGGCCGCGCTGGACAAGGCAGCCCGTCCGTCAGCTCCAGCGTATGTTCCCCATGCGGCAGCGCAATCCCGCCGTCTTGCACGGCCACTTCCTCTGCGTCAATGTAGACCCGGCCCGGCACCGTTCCGTGCAGGGTGAGGATATCTCCGCCATCCGTATGTACCCGGCCCCGGATGCCGCCATCTGCACGGCAAGTCAGGCATACGCCCGTATCGGGCCTGGTGACCGAAAAGGCAAGGGCATCATCCCCCACCAAAGTACCGTTTAGGAGCGTCAGCACCCGCGTCCCATCCGCTTTTTTGCGGATGCAGCCCGTCCGCCCCACAAACCGAACGCCATCCTGGGCCACATCCATGTCCCGGACGCCCTGGAAGATATGGTCTTCGCTGCCCGAGACGCGCACCACGCAGCCATAGTCGGTCGGCTCTACAGCGATGTCCTGCTTGTGGCTCACCACCGCCATACAGTCCCCCATGCCCTCATACCAGACGCCGTGGCTCTGTGCGGTGATATGCTCGCTTTTGGCATACCCAGGGACCGCAAACCGGTCTATGGTGATGCCCTTCACAAAGTGGATGGCGGGCAGCTCTTTGCCCTTTTCCACAAACCAGGTAAACCGGGTATAGACCCCCGCATCCTGTACCGCATCATAGGTAACGATATAGTCGCCTCCCACCAGCAGCACTTTGCGCGCCCGATATTCGGGCCAGCTGTATGGCTGGACCTGCCGCGCATGGAGCTCCTGGTAGGCAACCTCCCCCAGCCGATAGAGCGGCTGATCGAGATCTCCCATGCCGATGGAGCGGTAGGTCCCTTCCTTCCACACGCCAAAGTTGGTGGTAAATGTACCGTCCTCACATCGCCGGTCGCCGGCATCTTCCTTGCCGTTGTAGGACCACGCACGTCCATCCGCGAAGTAAAAGATGCTGCCGCATCCCCCTTCTGCTGTCATGCCCCAGCGATAGTTGGGGCCGCGGTCAATCTGCTGCAGATGCACCGACACCTCCTGCGGCGTGTCCACGCCATACCGCAGGATGCTGCCATACCCCGTAAATTTTTGGGTCTGGTAGTCGGGTTTTGCCGCAACCGGGGGATACAGGTCCTCAAACAGCACGCTCCAAGCATTCTCAGAGGGCTTGTGCTCATGCACATGGTCATCCCGCGCATCCGTCACGGCATAGATGTGCTCCGCAAGCAGCGGGTCAAACCGCGCCAGTTCCTGGCCCAGCACCGCCAGCACCTGAAAAGGCGGCCGGATCCCTGAATGCGCGCCCTGTGTGGGCTGCACGCGGCACAGGCGGGTCTTGGTCTCAACGGGTGCGGATAAGAGGGACACAATCCAGTTTGCCACATCCGCCACCTGGCAGTTCGCCATGCGGCCTTTGCCGTCATAAAACCGGCGCAACAGACCGTCTGCCAGGGTCGTGGCTGCCAAAAAGCCCCAGGTATATGTCCCGATGGACTCGGTCCACCGCCCGCCCAGCGCGCCCCATTTGGGCACCGCGGGCCGCGTGTGATAGCGTGCGTTTAAGGCCACATAGTGTTCAAACGCATCCGCAAAATAGCGCGCATCGGGATGGTCAGGGAACAGCACCGCTCCCATGGCAGCTGTCACTTTAATGTCTCCCAAAAAGTTGGGGTGACCGCCCAGCATATACCGTGTCGGGATGGCCTCCTCCCCCGCACAGACATACATAGAAAGCAGCAGCAGCGCCGTAATCCGCCGCCGGCTTTCGGGGGAAAGCGCATCCGACATGCGCAGGTATGCGTCCGAAATCTTTTCCAAAACGCCCCGGATTTCCACCGCCTCAAAGGTGTAAGGCCGTTCGTGAAATTCTTCCACGCCCTTGGTCGCAAGCACCACCCGGCCCGTTCCATACACCATCTGCTCCAGTTCCTGCGGCGTCTTGAGGTGACAATTGGTGACAGGAATCTCAGGCAGCCGCCCGTCATAGGTAAGCGTCCAATCTTTCACTTTATTTAAGTTTAACGTCACATACCGATTGTGCAAAAAGGCGGTATAGGTTGTCGGAAAACAGGCCATCTTCCGCGCAATGTCGGGCGGAACGCCCATTGCCGCAATGTCCTGTTCGGCCTGTGCGAGGCGGGCAAACCACATATCGTCCCGGTCCCGCATGTAGCACGCCAATGCAATGCTCCGCCGCCCGCTGGCAAACGGAAAGCGCCACCGGAGCACCTCCCCCTCACAGAAAAACCGCCCCGCCAGCGCATCCCCCGATGCCCAAATGGCATACTCCCGGTCGTCCCATTTGTCATTGCCGTTCACAAACACCCCCGCACATTCCCGGGTTTCAGCGTTCCAATACGCCATCGTGGGCCGGATGGAATATCCAAAAAAGGGCGCATAGGGCGCAACCCGCTCCGCAATCTGCTGTCTGCCCCGTTCATCCGCCGTTTGGCCCGCAAAGGCCGGGTCTTCCCCATAGTAGGAAATGGTGTGTACCCGGTCGGCCGGATACCAGTCATATGCGCCATATACCCCATCCTTGGGATACCAAAAAGTGGAGTCCGGCCAGGTGGAGGAATACTTGTGGGTGGGCCGCAGACCTTGCCAGTCGTACAGGACACCCCATCCCCGTTCCTTGGGGATGTCCTCCATCCGTTCCTCCAGCTCCACGAAATCATACCCTTGCGTGAACGTGACACAGGCGGTGTAGGTGCCGCCTTGTGCAAAGGTGTACGTCAATTCATACTGGCAAAAGACGGGACCAAACGCCAGCTCCCGCACAGCCAGCTGCGCCTCTCCAACCCCGTCCAGCAGATGGGCGCCCTTCCACGTGCCATTCCAGCAGATGCGATGTACGGGCGCCTCCACCGGCTGTCCCGGCACCAGCGCCAGCGGCAGCTTGATTTGCAGAACGCCGTTGTCCAACACCAAAAATCTGCCCTCTTGATGCCGTTTTATCCCGGCATGGTCAGCCGGCGTTCCTTTTGTCAGATAAAACCGTTTGGTTGCCCCCGAGGCAAGGTCAGACACAAACGAAAGTACTGCACTCCGATGTCCATCCCGCTGCTGCCAGTCCGAAAACTGGCACGGCACCGCCTCTCCCCGCTCATCCAGTAGTACCAAACTGGCCAAGTCCACCGTATGATCCTCAAATGCAATCTCATAGCACAGACGTGTCGCAGGCCACCAGAAACAGGGGTGTCTCACCTGGTCCGCCAGGACAATCTCCATATGGTCATTGTGCCAAACAAGCATGCTCCCCCTCCTCTTTCCCTACTTGGTTTCATTGTATCGGGGTGCCCTCTGCGAAGCAATACAAATCTTTTAGAATCATACCAGTATTTTAAAGGAAGCAGCGCCCAGGCCCCACCGGAGCGGCTTTTCCATTGCCGAACGAGATGGTGCAAGACTGTCCGACCCGATGCTGTCACCTTTTTTGCCGCGTCCGCATATACTATTTTCGAAAATCGGATTTGTATGCGAAAAGGATTGACAAAAAAGAGATGGTTTGCTATAATAAACCTCGTGTTCATTGGCATCATGCCATGTGCCGCAGCAAAAAAAGCGGACAAAAGGGGCGTCATAGCAGGCAATTTCATATGCGGGCCTTTAGCTCAGTTGGTTAGAGCAACCGGCTCATAACCGGTCGGTCCGGGGTTCGAGTCCCTGAAGGCCCACCACGTCGGAGCAAAGTTCGCTTTGCTCCGTTTTTCTTTGGCAAGAAAAACATCCGCCCGCTTCCTTGCTCCTCCTTCTTCCCAAAAAATCCAATGATTTTTTGGGAGCCCTGGCGTGAACCGAGGGATCCCGTCTCTTTTTTGGACAGTGAATAATCGCGATTTTATATAAATTCAGATGGATCCTATTGATTTTTACGGCAGGGAACGGTATAATAATCTTAAACAAAGACCAAATTGGAACGGATTTCTTGAAGTTGCATGATTCACAGCCTTTGGCCCAAACGAAAATACGCATGGCAAACGAAAGGGCAGCGAAAGCACGGCCCTTTCTCCATGTCTGAAACAGGAGGAACAACGTGGAGTTGCAAAAACGGAAAACAAACATATTTTTGCTGTTCCTGCAAGGGATGCTCATTGGAACAGGTGCCATCCTGCCAGGTGTCAGCGGCGGCGTGCTCTGTGTGGCATTTGGTATTTATGAACCCATGATGACATTCTTGGCGCACCCTTTTCAATCCCTCCGCAGACAATACCGACTATTTTTGCCGCTGTTTTTGGGCGGTCTCATCGGATTTGTGCTGCTTGCAAAGGTCATTGAAAGCCTCTTAACCGTATCCGCGACCGCAACCATGACGTTGTTCACAGGATTGATATGCGGAACCATCCCGGGGCTTTTTCAGCAATCCAATCAAAAGGATTCTCAAAAGGGATGGTCCTGGTTTATCGTGGCGCTCCTGGTTTCTTTCGTTTTCTTTCATTTTCTAGACTCGGGAATTACAGGAACCATACAGCCCAATTTTGGTTGGTATATCTTTTGTGGGGTTATTTGGGGCTTTAGCATGATTGTTCCCGGCTTGAGTTCCTCCTCCATTCTGTTATTCATGGGCCTATACCAGCCGATGGCGCAAGGAATCGGCAATTTGGATTGGACGGTCATCCTGCCGCTTGTAATTGGGTTTGGGCTGACGCTTGTCCTGCTTTCCCGCTTGATCAATTACCTGTTAAAACATTACGCAACCATATTCTCCCGATTCATTTTGGGATTTGTTATCTCGTCCGTCCTGATGATTGTGCCAACTGCATTTGCAGACGCGATGCAACTGTTCATCAGTATTATCTGCTTCGTAGCAGGATTTTTGCTTGCCCGTTGGATGGATCTGAGCCAATTGCACACGGAAGCGTAATGGGTGTCTGCTCATTCATTTTTTGAACCCCTGAAGCAGATGTCGTTCGCAGTTCCCAACGCAAAGCTGCAATGATACGCTGCAAAGCAAATAAAAGGGATGGCTAAAAACCATCCCTTTTTTAGTGCTGTTCTTTCCAAATGTGATTTTGTATGCTCTTTTATTCGGCATGGTATATGCCGTTGCCAAAGATTCAGATCACAAAACACTCCAACAGTATGAATACCCATAAGGACCATCCTATAAGAACAGGCGCTTTGCCATAAGAATGGGCCTACAAATAGGGGCCACGTCGGACTGTCAGAGAGGCAATCAGCTGCTTTAAGCCGCCGGAAGCGCAAAGTCTTTTTTCCTACAAAGAAAGGCTTTGCCTAAACATGTGCAAAGGGCATACCATAGAAAAGGCGCTTTTTATGGCAAAACGGAGAAAGTTAACTGATTGCAGATCCGTCCTCAACCATTGTTATTATAATGCGAACACATCCTATTGGTTGCTTTAAACAATTTGTGATAATAAATAAAAGGGCCAACAATGATTAGGCTCCCCAAAACATTCCAAAGCCAATAATCGGAGGCTCCAAATTGATATGAAATCCCTCTCCGTTTGAGCTCTGAACCTATTCTTGCAGATATTTTGTGAAACCAAACCAAATATGCGATCCCCAAAGTGACGGGGCCTACCAAAAAGAACAAAAGGCAATAATGCATCGTCCTTTTCCCATCATATCTGCTTGCAACAATATTGATATCATTGCTGACAGAAGACATAACAACAATTCCATAAATTCCCAATGTAATCAACGAAAGCAGTATGTACTTGAGCAATCCTTTGTTGGTCTTCAATTGACCGACCGGCGCAGCTGACGCTTGATAATTCGTTCCCGCTTGAACTTGTTCGTTCATATCACACATCCCCCTCCAAAATTGATTGTTACATTCATTATAATTCTTATACGGAATAATGTCAACAAAATTGTGTAATATAATTCAAAATAAGAATTATATTGAGGCGGGTTATGAAAATAAGAAAACGTGCATACGGAAATAGTAATATGGTAGGAGCCAACATTGAACGATTCAGAAAAGAACGGCATTTGAAACAAAAGGACTTTATCGCGCAAATCCAAGCGGAAGGGATTGACATCAATCCTTCGAGTTATTCAAAACTTTGAAGGACAGGTTCGAATGGCAACGGATAAAGAGATTTACGTGATTGCCAAACTATTGCATGTTGATATCAATCGGTTATTTGAATAAAACGAAACATATGCACGAAAGGCTGGACGGACGTTTGCAGGTGGGGCAAATAAGCAAGAAAGATATCAACCATATGCCCCTTGAAAGGCCAGCAGCAAAGTTGAGATATCCTGCCTACATCTGCATGAACAGTAACGCCGCAATGGTAACGTTTTCAGGCAAGGTAACAAGGTATACGAAAAATCCCACTCAAATGAGCGGGATTTTTTTTAAGCAAACAAATCCGCTGCAACGTGTCTTAATCGTCCAAAAAAAGATACGGGAACTTTCGCCCCACGTCAGGGCTCCCAAAAAATCATTGGATTTTTTGGGAAGGAGGAGCAAGGGAGCAGGCGGATGTTTTTCTGCACAAGAAAAACGGAGCAAAGCGAACTTTGCTCCGACGTGACTAAACTGTCCCAAAATGATACAGGGCGCCGCATGCGCACTCGTGAAAAGTTGGTAGCGCTGCGGTGGCGTTATGCCCGTGTTTACAAGGGCATAGCCGCAGCAAGCGAGACTTTTCACGAAAGAGGAGGAACGACGGCGCGCGTGACTGATTTTTCTTTTTTCAAAGAAAAATCGGAACGGAGCAAAGTCCGTTCCGACGTGGTGACCCGTACGAGAATCGAACTCGTGTTACCGCCGTGAAAGGGCGGTGTCTTAACCGCTTGACCAACGGGCCAAATCATAAAATTAGATAGGAATCAATGGGGATGCCTGAGACATCCCCACTTCACCAAAGTATTGGCAGCGGTCTATTTTCCCGGGCAGTGCCCCACCAGGTATCGTCGACGCGAAGGAGCTTAACGGCCGTGTTCGGAATGGGAACGGGTGGACCCTCCTTGCCATAACCACCAATTGTGCATGG
>CALYAO010000006.1 GCA_944393605.1 uncultured Clostridia bacterium | reverse complement strand
ATAGTGCAAGATTGCGTTTTTTCATAGCCGTTATTCTCCTTTATAAATGTATTTTTTTATACTTTATTTTACCGGGTAATACACGCCGATGTAGGAGGCGTTGTTATCGCTGTCGGCCGCTGTCTTGCCGACGATCTCGACGGAACCGTCCTCCACATGATAGATGACGTACAGCTCACGGTCCTCCACCACGCCGAGGCCATGGTCGCTCACGGTCCAGGTGCCGGACCTCCAGCCATCACTGGACGCCAAGTCGTAATCGACCATGTCCTCCAGGGAATCTGTAATAGTGAGCGTACCTGCATCGCCCTCATATTCGCCGTACCATGCTTCGATGCTGTCCGGAGCATCCACATCAAGCGTTGCATCGCCTTCTGAAGAGTCAGATCCCCCCACCGGACCGACATAGTAATACCAGCCGGTATAATGATCCATATCAGTCGCGCCGTCCTGAAGCGAAACCTCGATAGATTTATCCGATTCATTGTATGTGAAAATGAAATCCGACTCCTCCAGCACATATGGGTCGCTGCTGTCCTCCGAGAGGGTGCCGGATGCAACCGAAGCGCCGTCCTCGCCGTTGTAGCCCATCGCGTAGCAAAGCATACCGCCGGTATTGTCGATGGTCAGGGTGCCGCTGTCGCTTGCATACTCGCCGAGCCAGAAGTCCAGTTCTACGCTCTCATCAACATCCGCGCCATTGCTTTCCTGTTGGGAAACGGTGCTTTCAGGTTCGTCTGCTCCGGAATCACCACAAGCGGTGAGTAGAGATGTTATGGTCAACAGAGCCATGAGCAGGGAACACAGTTTCAGAATTTTTGTTTTCATAAAAAAATCCCCCTAAAAATGGTATTTATTTTCAAGGCGGTATCATCCAACCGGTTCCGAGCCCGCCAGAAATCCCATATAATCCAGTGCGCGGTAAAGGATTGCAGCGGTAGCGGCGTTGTTCAAATCCTGCCGCGGCCACAGATACCCGGTATCGCTTCCCGACACAATCCCGATGTTCATCAAAAGCTGTATCGCGTCACGCGCCCAGTCGCTGATTTCTTCATAGTCATGGAATTCTGAAATCTGCTTAAAAAACTCGCTCTCCTCATCGTATCCGGGCGCACAGCCCACGTATTCCATAGCTCGGAGCAGGAAAGTAAACGCCTGCTCGCGCGCAAGCGTGAGATCCGGCCCGAACGCACCACCGCCTATGCCGGAAGTGACGCCGCAGTCAAGCGCCCATTCCACAGCCTGGATATAAGGCGCATAGGCATATACATCGTTAAAGGAATATTCAATCTCCGCGTAAGGGCTACCGAAGGCCAGCCATAACGAATAGACAAACTCAGCGCGTGTAGTTGGCACGTCGGGTTCAAAATTCCCCCAGTCGTCTGTCTGCATAATTCCTTGATCCACCAGGTTCTCTACATATGGATAAGACCAGTCATCCTCAGACAGATCGGCGATGAATGCGGCTGATGCGGACACCGCCAAATTCAATGATAATACGAAAGCTAAAATAACAGTTATTTTTTTCATCGCGCATAAAACCTCCTCTCTTTTCTGTTTGCATTTTGTCCTGTTCTATTCCTGCCGCAGAAGAACCTTTATCCTTGTGTACAGGACATCCATATGATAGGGCTTTTTGATCCAGTCATCAGCCCCGGCATTTAAAGTGGGTATCTCATCTTCCTCACCTCCCGAAATCAGCAAAAGTTTAGGTGCCTTTGCGGATTGCTTTATCTCCCGGCAGAACCACGTCCTCTCCGTGCCGTTCATCTCCAGATCCGCAATGACTACAGCCGGCTCATTCGCCCGAATCACCTGCAGCGCTTCCTCTGCGCCGACGGCACATTGTACGTCGAATCCGTTCCGCTTCAGCAACCTGCCAGTCATATGTGTCAAGGCGCGTTCTGTTCCGACAAACAATATCTTTGACAATGGATCACCTCCCAATCACGAAACAAGCCGGACAATTGATAACTGAAAATGTCTATATACCATCAGCATCTTGCACAGAAAGACTGCAAATAAAAACGGCCCGGAGCAGCAAATGCGTCTCCAGGCCATTTGCATTTTTCCTACTATACATTAAGTATAGCAGGAAAAACGGCTTTTTTTAAATTGTTAGGAAAATCTCACATTCTACATTTTTTATCGTATCGTGGTAAACATATAGCCCTTCCCGTAAACCGAAACGATATCATAATCGTTTGAATTGTCGGCATTGATCTTTTTGCGTAGGTTTTTAATATGGAAGCGGACGGTGCGTGTATCGCCCCCGGCGGAAACGCCCCATACTTTTTCATACAACTCCTGTGGAGATACGTCCTTATCCTCATTGCGCAAAAGCTCTAAAAGCAGAGCAAATTCCTTCGCCGTAAGCCCGGCGTCTACCCCGTTCACAGCCGCCCTTGCCTTCGGGATGTCCAGGGAAAGGGGGCCCTTTATAATTTCGGTAATCTGCCTGTGCTTTTGTTTCGTCTCCAAATAACGCTTGATCAGCCTGCTTACCACAGCAAGCAGCTCGTCGGTATCATACGGTTTTGTGAGATAGTAATCGCCGCCGCGGCCAAGTCCTTCTATTTTATCCTGCGTTTCACTTTTTCCTGTCAAAAATATGACCGGGTGGTCGCTTGTTTGGCGGAATTTGTCGCAAATATCATATCCGCTTCCGTCAGGGAGCATAATATCGAGGATCAGAAGGTCGGGGGCAATCTCAGCAAGCCGCTCATACGCCCGGCGGCAGCTCTCCGCCGTATATACGGTATAACCACGGCGCGCAAGTATTCTGGCGTTTATACGCAGCACCTCCGGTTCATCCTCCACGACGAGTAATACGGGTTGTCTGTCGCTCATCCTATCACCTCCTGTCCGGCAACGCAAAGGTCACTGCTGTACCCTCGCCGAGCTTGCTTTCAATATGGATCGTACCGTCATGCGACTCGATGATCTGATGAGATACATACAGGCCGATGCCGTGACGCCAATATTCCTCGTTTTCGGACACATATCCTTTAAATACTTCCCTGCGTATTTTCTCCTGCATCCCTTCACCGGTGTCTGCAACGGATACGACCTGTTCCTCTTCCCCTTGAAAGAGCGAGATCGTAATGATGCCGTCCTGTGTATGCTGCACGGCGTTGGACAAGAGATTGATAACCACCTGCGTGATCCGCGCATGGTCGGCGCTGATCGGCGGCAGCGTTTCATCCAAATCAAGCACAAGCCTGTTTCCCGAGGCGTTGTACCTGCCGAAATACGTTTCCGATACTTCTCTTATCAGCTTTGCAAGCAGCACCGGCGCAAGGCTCAGGGATAAGCGCCCCTGTTCAATGGCGACCGTATCCTTGAGGTCGTCGAGTATCCGGTCAATGCGCAGCACCATCTTTTCAATAATCTGCTGGTTATTCTTAACCGCATCGCTGTCTATCGGCAGCTCGTCCATCAGCTCAAAGGTATCACGCGCGTGGAGGTTGATCGCGTTGAGCGGGTTTTTGATCTCATGCGAAACCGTGGTCAAGAAGACCGAGCGCGATGCGTCATAGCGCTTGAGCTTTTCATTCTGCTCGCACAAAAGCTCCCGCTGGCGGTCGTATTCCTTCAGATGAAAATAGAGGACGATACCGCAGATCAGGCTTACGCAGGTGAAGGCAAAAATAATATCCACCAATATCTCCGTCTCCGTTTCAAAGTGACTGACAAACGCGGGGTAATAATACGCGGCAATACACACAGCGGAGTATTCTGCAATCTCCAGGACGGAGATAAGGATCGCCGCGCGGCCCTTGAGCATCAGCACCGTAAACATCACCGCCAGCAGGAACACGGACGGCATCCCGCTCCGATGTCCGCCGGAAGTGAAAAACATCATTGGCAGGATGAGCATAAAAACAACGATAATGGTCAGTAAATAAGCAAGCTTGTATTTGCGGGTCTTCTGTGTAAAAACAATCAGCGCCAGAGAAAAAACAATCAGCAAAGCGGCAAGCGCGGCGGTCCGCCACATGCGCGTGGCGAGGCTGATGATTACCGTAAAAAAGCTGACGGCAATACCGCCGAATGCCAATATATGGAACAGCCGGATCCGAAAATCCTGCGACTTATCAAAAAAATTGAGCTTGATTTTTTGTGAAAACGGTTTCATGGCGACTCCTCATCTCTATTTTGTTAGGGGGCAAAATTTATTTTGCAGGCCTCCGCGTTACTCGGAAACTTCCAGAGGCTTCTTTGCGTTTTATCCTATGTATTATTTTCGTGCGCTGGCACGATGTGAAAATATTTTTTGTTTTTATGTGGATAATGCATCATGTGTTTTCCCCCTAACAATAAATTATAACCTATAAAATGGACGCACGATCCATATCCAAACCTCGTTTTATGGACACCTTTTCCGCCCATTCAGACGTAGATATACACAGTGTCGTTTCCTTATATAGATAGTTATAATCAACCAATAATATCATACCATACAAATCCAACTGTGTCAATGGAGTAAGGCAATTTTCATCATGTACTCACTGTGGATTTTTGATCTTAATTTCCGGCTATAAAAATCATTAAATCGCATATAATTGAACCGACCTCCCAATCGTTAGATTTTTGGCCTAACTTTTGGGGGTCGGTTCACAATTATTGATTTCTTGTTATGCGCAATGCTGATTATACCATTCGTCGAGTATTTCCCATAATGCTTTTTCGCATTGCTTTGCTGTATAGCTTTGAGGAAAATACTTTTTAAGCTTATAGTAATTGATTCTCAGCATCTTGCATTTTTCTTTGTAGAAAAACTTCCGCCTGCTCCCTTGCTCCTCCTTTTTCCCAAAAAATCTTGGGATTTTTTGGGGAACCCTGGCGTGGGCCAAGAAAACCATATCTTTTTTTGGACGGTTTAACCATTTGTCTTTGGAAACTTTCATATACCGTCGTGATGGAACAATGGTGACACACTTGTATGCCGAAGACCCCCAAAATGGATGAGCCATCGGTTTTATCTGCAAAGCCCTTCTACATAGATTCGCCAAAACCAACCCAATCGCCTGTTTTGCTACCATTCCGCTTCACGGGCGAGTATCCCACCCATCCATTGTTTTTTGTCACGTTTCGTCATTTCTGTGCGTCTGCATGGGCCGGTTTGATGGCGCCATCAAATTCATTCCAGAATCTCGTCATGGCCTCTTCATACCCTTGTCTATCCACCATATAACTCATTCCGTGCTCAGCACCGGGAACGATCAGCAGCCGTTTTGGCGCAACACAGGCCTTATAATTCTCGTATGTCATTGTAACTGGGACAAAATGGTCATCTGTACCGTGTACAAATAAAACGGGCACTTTACATACACGCATAGCATCGATACACGAATACTCTTTTGAGGTGACCTGTATTTTCTTTTTGCAAATGTCATCGGCAATCGCCGACGTGATCCCGTTGTAAGGCAAACGCAGGTTGTTCTCCATAATGTATTTCCATATGTCGTGCGGGGAGGTATAGCCGCAGTCCGCCATAATGCCATGCACATTTGGGGGTAAGTCCAGCCCTGCTGCCATCAGAACCGTTGAGGCGCCCATTGAGATTCCGCAAAGGTAGATCGGAAGCTTGCTGTTCCCTTTCTCATTCACCCATTTTATCCAAGCAAGGCAGTCATAACGCTCGGTTAATCCAAATCCCATATAGTCTCCGCCGCTTTGTCCCTGCCCTCTCTGCTCCACATATAAAACGCTGCAATTGTTTTTGTGCCAAAAATCAGAAATTGCCCCAAAGTCTTTGGTCCACGAAGAACGCCAGCCATGCATTGCGATGATGACACGCTTTGCATTTGCGCACTCGTGCCAGTGTCCCGCAAGAACAGTCCCATCCTGCGCCGTAACCTCAACCAGCGCACAATCGCCGTTCTGCAATTTTTCTGACAGGACCGCCAGTTCTTCAAACGTATCCTCCTGTCCTTTGGAGCCCGAAAGCCTATGTTGGGCTTTTTCATTTGCTTTCGGCTGCTCTCTGTCCAGTGCGACTTTCATCATTTCCTTTGTGACTTTATAGGTGAGTCCGGCAACCGCTGCGGCTCCGGCTGTAAAAGCACCTGCTCCAATCAAAATTCGTTTTATGCTCTTGTTCATCCTATGATATCCTTTCTATCTTTATGATAATCGAATGACGAAATCTGTCGAAATGGCTTTATCGTCATCGGAACATCCACCATGGGCAAAAATTTCCTCCTTGGACAACATTACCGTCTGAAAGCGTTACGGCTTCTGTGTCACTGTCATCCACTTGATTGCAACCATTTGATGCATTCCAAAAAAATGTGCATCTATGCCTCCAGCGTAACCGTAAAGATACAGCCGCCGTTTTGTGTGTTATCAGCTTCTATTTCACCGCCCGCAATCATCACAATGCGCTTTGCAAGCGGCAGCCCAAGACCGTGGCCTTCCTGTTTGTGGGAACTGTCCGCCTGATAGAATTTATCGAAAATATGCTTCTTTTCTTCCAACGAAATACCTGGCCCGTTGTCTTCCACGGTGAAAATAATATTTTTATCTTTCCTTACAAGGCGTATGCGCACAAGTCCGCCCTGCGGGCTGAATTTGATTGCATTCCCGATCAAATTATCCCATACATGCCGGAGCAGGTTTTCATTGGCAAGATATTTCACGCTTTCTAACTCAACATCAAATTCCACTTCTTTTTTGGCCCATGCCGGCTCCAATGCAACGATGGATTCTCGGATTTGTTCATCCAGCCGATACCAAGTCTGGTTGGTTTTGATGGTCTGGTTTTCAATTTTGGAAAGCAGCAGCATATTGCCGAAAAGCGAGGAAAGCCGCGTTGTATTAAATAATATTTTACTGACATAGTCCCTCTGTTCTTCATTCAGATTTTCACAATCCTGCAAAAGCATCGAATACCCTTCGATTGCGGCAATGGGTGTCTTTAGCTCATGTGATACATTGGATACAAAATCATTCTGAATCATTTCGGTAGAGGCAAGCTCATGTGTCATGAGATTAAAGCCTGAATATACCTCCTGAATTTCTTTCAGGGATGATTTGTTGGATATCCTGATCGTAAAATCCCCGTCTGCCACCTTTTCCATCGCTTTACTGAGGATGGAAAGCGGTTCAAAAATCCATTTTGCCAAAAAAAATGTCACAAAAAAACCTATGATTAAACTTATTACGATCAGGCGCGCCAACAGTGGTATTTTGTCCGTATATGGAAAAATGTTTTCCAGTCCGACCGATGCCCCGTAAGCAAGCAATACACTGACGCAAATTTCTCCGGAAACCATCGTCATCAAACGAATTCTCAAATTGAATGCATTATCCTTCCGGTTTCGAATTTGTTCAAAAGTCTCTCTTGCTTTCATAGCTTAACCACCTTATATCCGACGCCGCGCATGGTAACGATCTTAAAGTCCTTGCTGTCACGGAAGCGTTCGCGAAGCCTGCCGATATGGACATCCACCGTGTGGGTATCACTTTCGTTCTCATATCCCCAGATTTCATCCATCAGATGCTGACGCGTGAAAATCTTTCCCGGATAGGATGCCATTTTGTAAAGCAGCATAAATTCCTTCTGCGGAAGAACAACGGACTCATGTTCTGTTCTTACGGTCAGCGAGTCCGCTTCCAGTGTGGTATTTCCAATCACCAGCCGCCGTTCGTTGATCATCTGTGCACGTCGGAGCAGTGCCTGCACCCGCAGCACCATTTCATTCACATTGATCGGCTTTACCATGTAATCGTCTGTCCCGGACATAAAGCCTGTACGCATATCGTCAAACGAGTCTTTTGCAGTTATCATCAGAACGGGGGTGTTGTCACCGGCATCACGCAGCATACGTACCAGCTCATAACCGTCCATAACCGGCATCATAATATCCGATACGATCAAATCAAAGTATTCGTTATGCATCGCGTCAAGCGCTTCCTGACCGTTTGCAACCCCTTTTACCGCATATCCATTTTTCGTCAGAACATGGCTGAAAAGCTGACACAGCTCTCTGTCATCCTCCGCGATTAAAATCTTCAGCATAGTACAATCCTCCTAAAGCGACGCAGCATCACATCTGATTTCTTCTCCGCTGTTCCAAACTATTCATCATATCCTTTAGATGTTCAGAAAGCGGTTTTTCTGAATGAAATGGTCTGAAAAAGTTGTATTTGCGTTTTGTCTTTTCATAGTGCAGGCGGATCCCTTCTTTGAGCGCTTCATACCTGACAACCACATTGTTTTCTTCCGCAAACCGCTTCAGTTTCGCAGTCAGCTGCACGGAGTTGGCTACATCTATCACGAATATCCCAAAAAACATCCCGATGACAAACGAATATGCCAGATTCTGTGTGAGCCAATGAATGGCTTCCAGAATGTGCGGATGAATCAGGAAATAATACACAGCTCCCAAGGCCGCCCAAATCAAGGAAAATTTTGGGCAGATAATGCCCTGAATATTGCCCCATTCATTGGTATAATCCCACAGTCTGACCTTTCCGGCTTTTAACGAAATGATTCCGGCTATGTATTCAATCAGTGTCATACACACCGCCATCGTCAAAAATAGAAGCATCTTGTTCCAAAAGGGGTTGGCGATTAAGTTGTATTTCTCCAGTCCGGCTATCAGATACATCAGGCATAACCCGCATCCATACAGCGGCAGATAAGGCCCTGTGCAAAATCCGGGGTTGATCCATTTTCTTTCGGGATTTGCGCTGGATATAAACCTGCGGAATAAGACCTCAATGCACCACCCCGATACAGAGCCGATCAAAAACAAAAATGCCAAATTTAAAAAGAAACGCATGTCCACTCACACCTGCATTCTACTCTGAAAATTCCATGTTTGCATATATTTTTTCCATTCGTTCATCCGGAAACCTGGTATCAACCAATTCCCAGAATGTATTGGACGGTTCAATGCCTTCGATTCGCTGCGACCACCGGAATATCGCAACCGCAGACACACATGCGTTGATGACAAAAAATACAGCCAATGCCCATGTGATGATTTTGCCAATCCGGTTTGGTATTTTCAGGATGACTTTTGCCATTCTCGGATAGATGTTTTTGATCCAGAGAACACCTAAAACGCCCCAGAATATGGAATACAGCAAGCAGATTCTTCCGTTGATATTGAACGGCAGATGGCTATAGTCCCAAGAGCGTGAGCCAAACAAGAATTCCTGGCCCCATGAACACGCATACTCCACAACACTGCCGATAATGAAACCACCCAAAAAGGAAATCCACCAGCCTCTGTTTCGGAACCGATACAGACACAATGACAATGCGGTTGCACCGACGCCGTAAAGCAAATTAAACGGTCCGTACACAAGACCAGAGCGGCTTTCAAGATAACCGTTTTTTATCATACACCATAGCATTTCCACGATCACGCCTGCAAAACTCCCGATAAAACAAATCAGCAAAATCTTATAGATATTCATGCCTTTGGCAAAGTGTTCCGCTCTGTTTTCGCTCAAGTCAATGGCCGCATTTGCCGGAGCTGCGGATATCAGCCTTCTTTTCTTCTTTTGATTTTTAATATCATTGCTTCTTGCACTCAATTCATCGCTGATAGAAGCTGTCTGTACCAGTGCTTTTGTGATATTGGCAGTTGCCCGCTTTAATGATTCAACCTTCGCGTCTGTTTCCTCTTCTGAATACGTATCCTCTAGCATCTTGGGATAATACGCGTTCATTTCAATATCCGTTTGTCGCACGGTATCAAGGAAATTCTGGCTTTCTTTCTCTATGTTTAAGACTTGTGCCGTCCCCTTGTTGTCAACAACTGGTTTTTTCATATCTACCCTCTCCACAAGTTTCATCAGGCATTTGATTCTTTTTCTGCCCTGGCACAGGTCTTGCCCTGCCTGTTTCTGCGCAAATCCAGCGGACGCTCCGCGTCTTTGGGAATCATCCAGGAACGGCCGAAACGAAGGACTCCGTCGATGCGTTCTTCTTCGCAAAGCTTTTGGATCCAGCGCTCGCCGATATGCCAGCGTTCGGACGCTTCTTTGACTGAAATGTAATCCATTTTGATGCCTCCAGACACTTCGTTGAAACGAAGAATATGTCTATATTCTATTCGGATAAGCGAAGTGTGTCAAGATGATCTGCTTGATTGGCGCATTACATTTTATTCGCCGCAGCCTGTTTGGCTGCATTTTTCTTTTTTGTATAAGTGCGGTAAATGAACGCACCGATTGCCGCCAATACGCCTGTTATGACAAATATCAGAATGGAAACCAGGTATTGCTTTTCTGCCAGTGTCGCACCGCAAAGCGTGGACGACAGCACCGACGGTATTCGCGCCACGGCGGTCATCAGCGTAAACGATATGGGTTTCAGTGCCATGAGTCCTGCGAAATAGGTCAGTCCGTCCTTCGGCGAACCGGGAATGAGATAAATCAGGAAAAATAACGCATAGGTATTGTTGCTGCTTTTGAATATCGAAAGATTTTTCATATTTTTCACCGGCAGAAAGAGTGCAATGATTTTTTGTCCGAACCGTTTGGTCAGGGCAAAAACCACCAGCGTTCCGATCATATTGCCCAGGATGCAGTATATCATGCCGGGAATCGCGCCCCACGCATATCCCGAGCCGATTTCAAGCGGTTCTGCCGGAATGAATTTCACGACGGTTTGCGCGGCTCTAATCAATATGAAAAACACCTCATCGAATACGCCGAACTGATCCAGCCAGTTGCGAAAAGAGGCGGGCTCTGCAATCATTTGGGTCAGCGTTTTTCCAAACGAAAAATATGCAATGACTAGTACACAAAGCAAAAAAACAGCCCCGACAAGAAAAATCGTCTGCTGCTTTGTCAGACGGGTGATTTTGATGACAGATTCAACCTGTTTTTTTACCATCCCCTTGGGCGCTGGTCCTTTCTTTTGAACAGGCGGATAGAAACGGTCGAGCGCACCTTTGTATCCCGCAAGCCATGGCTTGTATTTACCGTTATAGTGAATGATAACCGTTTTTTCTTTTACAGATGAGATGTCAAAGGATTCGTGTTTTTTGTAATACTGATATGCTCTTTCATCCAGGTTATAGATGCGCTCATCGATCATCTGCGCTTTGCTTCCGAACAAGATATTCATTAAGTCCTGGTCGCCCAAGATAAGCCGCTGTGCGTTTTCCTCCAGACATTCCAAAATCTTCTCAAGCGTAAAATCCCGACGGATTGCTTGCAAATTCATGAGCACAACACCCGAGTTTAAATACCGTTTCTGGTCTTCCAGACCCAAACGGGCTTTATTAAACGCATCGTGCAGACCATGTAAATGGGCTGCGGCAGCAATGTATGCATCCCCGAAATCCATTTCATACAACGGGACAAGACTTTTCAGAATATACGTGTCCGGATCCAGATACAGACACCGTTCCACCGTCTCGGGCAAATAATGAAAAGCAAGCAGTCTGTAGAAGGATTCTTCCGGAATGCGCGCCAACACAGGAATGTCTTTGAAATACCTGTCTGTTATCTTTAAATTGTGGATTGTGATATCAAACCCCGAAACCGCCTTTTCAAGAGCTGCAAAGTCATCTTCTTCCAAGGACGAATGCGCAACATACAAATCTGTTTTGATATCCCGGTGCAGTACACCATATGCATTTAACATAACTTTCAAAGGTTCCAGATAATTTTTATCGAGCGTTACAAGCAAACTAAAAGATTCATTCTGCAAAAATCCCATTGTGTTAGTCACCCCACAACAATTCGATCTGATGGTATTTTACATGATTCATTATAATTCGACAGTTTCAACTTACTTTCAACTAAAAATCAACAATTGTTGATTTTTCGTTGAGGAAGGATTGATTTTCAAAGTATATGATATTACAATCAAATGGAATACATCAATAACAACATGTGAGGAATCCATCCTATGAAAAAAGCAGAAACAAAACCCATTGTCATGATTGCCGCAGCAGCAGTTGTCTTATTTTTAACAATCAACTGCTGGCCGTCCGTCTCCGGGGTGCTCGGCAAAATTTTATCGACATCAACCGTTCGGAATCGGTGTCCCGTTTCTTTCAATTTTTTGGATTACATGCAGTTGTAAAAGACATTTCTTTTTGTCATATAACAAGCGCAAAGTACCCGAGGTACTTTCTGAAAAACAGATACACCCAGTTAGATCGCAGGAACGGAGGCACTTACTGTCGCGCGAGAACTGTCAGATTTTACTTCAAAACGAGAAACCAACTCGAATGCGGCTATATCTCACGGTACCATGGGTCCCAATCCCACCCCCTCCGCCACGCCACGGCAAGCCCACAGGCTTGCCGTTTTTTCTTACGTGAAGAACCACTTCCCCTTTCAGCTGTCCCCATCTTTGCGAGAAGCCCCGCTATGCTGCCTATTCAGGCGTTTCCGTTTGAAAACAAGGACAATGCACACGAAGCGTCTTTGCTTCTCCGCAGCCTGACGCGGCAACGTCCTGCCTCTGTTTCGTACAAATGCAAACCGCCCCGCCATGAACAGTCCTCCCGCTGGATGCTCGCAGCTGCCGAATACCACAGGAAAGGGCGCCCATCCCGCGCCACCGCTACAGCCGACGGATCTGCCTTCTTTCATGTACACACGCACGCTGCTATGGCAGCAGGTAAAGTTTTTTAAAGACAGCCACCGTTTTGTGTCAGACAGGCCAGCATTAGCCGCGCCCCCAACCGAACTCCCTCCGCAAAGCTCTCACTTTCATTCCATAGCGCCAGGTCATCCTGTGATCGTTGATATTGTTCAAAACATGCCCGTTCCGTTTCACCCAGCATCGCTGTCAGCTTTTCTTCCCAGGCAATGAGGCGCCGCAGCCGGTCATCGGACCCCTTTTGCTGTGCAAACGCGCTCTCCTGTGGCCGAATATTGCCACACCAAAGTTCTTTCAATATATCCATGTCCGTTTCCTCCTCTATCCCAAAAGCGCGGTGAGCAAGCATCCGCGCCTTTTTTATGACTGCAATGAAAACAAAAGTCCTGTCCCTCCGCCCTATCCCTCACCATTCCCCTATGAAAACCCACAAAAAAAAGAGGGCATATATTCCACCCCTCTTTTTTACATCCGCCGCCCAAACTGTACCGTATAGTTTGTCACTTTATGAAAAGCAAAATCTGCGCCATCCGACATCATTCTGCTATCATTATACTGTCTCATGGAAGAATTGTCAAGATATTCCTGTTTTTTATTCGTAAGTTTCTGCAAACCTGCGGCACCGCAGGCATGATAGCCGCATCAAACAGGAAAACAGCATGCGGAAAGCCGTCAATATAACCGTCAATACAAGGAGGAGATTGCAAATGGCAAAAAAAGGAGAAAATATTTACAAACGAAAGGATGGTCGCTGGGAGGGCCGGTACATCCGCTGGTATGAACCAACAGGAAAGCCCAAATGGGGATACGTATACGCCAAGACCTATGGTGCTGCCAAACAAAAGCTGCAGGCGGCGCGAACGGTCAGCCCAGCCCAACCCAGCACGCAGACCGCCGAAACCATGGCACAGGTGGGTGCGCTTTGGCTGCAAGCCATTCAAACCCGGGTCAAAGAAAGCACCTACGTCAAGTATTGCAACATGCTGGATACACACATTTTGCCACAATTGGGCACCCAGCCGTTTTGTCAGATCCAAACGCCTTTTCTGGAGGCGTATCTCACGGAGAAGGCACGAAGCGGCCGTTTAGATGGATGTGGTGGGCTTTCCCCCAAAACGCTGCAGGACCTGTTGTCACTCTTGGGCGCCATCGGCAGGTTTGCCCAGCAGCGGGGCATCCCGACTGCCTACCAGACCAGCGAAATCCATATCCCCACGGAATACTCTGAAATGCAGGTTTTGACACCGGCGGAACAGCAGCAGCTGACCACATACCTGCTTGCTGCGCCCGATTGTTCCAAATGGAGCGTCTTGCTTGGTCTATATGTCGGCTTGCGGGTGGGCGAGCTCTGCGCCCTGCAGTGGGGAGACCTTTCGTTTTCTGAAAAAACGGTGACCGTTCGCCACACCATGCAGCGAATCCGGGATTTGTCGGGCGGCCAAACCAAGACCAAGGTAATCATCACCAATCCAAAAAGCAGACGCTCCATGCGAAAAATCCCCATACCCGAGCCACTGCTCACATATATTTCGCACTTTTATGAGAATTCGCATCCGTCACAGGATGCCTATCTGCTCACTGGCGACCCATGCCGGTTTGTAGAACCCCGCACCCTGCAAAACCGCTTCAAACGCTATCTCAAAGAATGCGGCCTGCCGGCCTACCCATTTCACGCGCTCCGACACACCTTTGCCACTCGATGTGTGGAGGTCGGATTTGATGTCAAGAGCCTGAGTGAAATCCTGGGCCATGCCACCGTGCAGATTACACTGGACCGCTATGTACATGCCTCCTTCGAGCGCAAGCGGCAGCATATGAATTTGTTGTCCTCTTATATGACAAACAATAAGCCGTCAGGCCATACCGTCATGGTCAGCAAAAGCTTGTAAACATCAGCAATAACGCAGCTTTTCATAAAGTGACAAACTATACGAAAGGTCCGAACAGAAACTGTAAAATTTTAACCAATTTTCCATAAAGTCTTGACGTCTCCCGAACGTCGCCTTATAATGAAAGAAGAAAAAAATCCTTCAAAATATTATCTACAAATCCAGAACAATTATCCAATAAGTGCGAAACAATGATCCATAAAATACGCACAAAGGAGGAAGTTTTGTTGAAAATCAAAATTTGCGCAATCTGCCTCATTGTTACACTGGCCGCTTCCCTGCTCCCCGTCATGGCTGCGGACCAGACCATGACGCTCCTCTTTGAGGACGTGACAGCGACGGACACTACAACATTGGCGGGCGAAAGCAAGATCAAAGTCAGCATAGATGGTGTCTCGGGCAGCGTTTCCCAGCTCCAGTGTATTTTAGACTTTGCCGGGGATTTAAACTACAAATCCATCACCTGCCTGGCCAACACCGAAGGGGAGCTTCCCCGCGTCTTTAACTTGCTGCCCAACGCGGCCGAGGCCAATGCGACCGGGAAGCTCAATATTTCCATGATTAACCTGGATGGCATGGCGCTCTCGGGCCAAACGGACCTCTTTATCCTGACCTTTGCAGGAGATGTCGGCGACGAAGTCACCTTGTCCCTTGACAATCTGAACACCACGTACTGTATGCTGGGCGATTCAGTGGCGGGCGAGAAGATATACCCTGCCGAGACGAAGGAAATCACTGCAGCTGCCAGTGAAAGCGCCAATGAGAGTATCACTGCGGCAGTCAAGGTGACGCTGGACCGTGTGACTGATTTTACGGCGGTAGATGAGTCCGGCGAGTATGCAGCAAGTGACCTTGCCCTTACCCTCACGGCTGAGAATCATCCCAACTACCGTTTTTATACCATCCTAAACAATACACCGGTGTCCAAGGGCGGTCACCGGGATACAACCGTTTCCATTCCGACCTTCCTCGTGGAAGACACGCTCATTGCGGACACCTATACCGTAACCCTCAGCGGGACCGGCTATGTGACCTACGAAGAAAGCGGTGTTTCCTTTGCGGACACGCTGGAAATCACCAATGAAGCGTTCATCCCCGGCGATGTCGATGGGAACGGCGCTGTGACCCAGGAGGACTATGACCTGTGCCTGGCCGCGACGGAAGACAGCGCCCTCGCAACGGATGCCACCGATTTCAACCGAGACGGCAAGACCGACCAATTTGACCTGGCGGTCTTTGGGGACGACTTCTCCCCTTCTACCGATGTGCCGGGCGTATGCCAAAACCTTTCAGGCAACAGCGATTCGGACAGCATCACCCTCACTTGGGATGCGCCTGCCTCCTCCGGTTCTTCCGAAATTACAGGCTATATCATTCGCTACGGGACGGATGAAGATGCCCTCTCGGAGTCGGTCAGAGTGAACGACGCGGATACCACAACGGTTACCCTATCCGGGCTGAAGGCCAGCACCCGGTATTATATCAGCATCACCGCCGTCAACGAGGCCGGTGAAGGCCCCGCCACTACGGTTATTGATATCGTAACAGATAGCGAGGGCGGAAGTGGCAATGGCGGAAACGGTAGCAATGGCAGCAGCAGCGGTGGCAATAACAGCAGTGGTGGTGGCAACACTTGGAGCCCCGGCAGCGGCAGCAATGGCGGTACCGGCACCGATGACAACCAAGCGGACGATTCGACCGGCTTTACCGACCTCGCCGGATACGACTGGGCGAAGGATGCGATCGTGTCGCTGAATGAACAGGGCATCATCCAGGGCATCAGCGAAACGGAATTTGCGCCAGGGAGCCCCATCAAACGAGGAGATTTTATCCTACTCCTGACCCGTATGTTGTCTATCAGCGATCCATTTACCGAAAACTTTTCCGATGTGCCGGCGGACAGCTACTACTATAATGCCATCGGGAGCGCACGTGCGGCGGGCATTGCGCAGGGCAGCGGCGACACGTTTATGCCCGACAACAGCATCACCCGGCAGGACCTCATCGTATTGGCATATCGCGCATTCTTAAAGCTCGGATACATCGAGGAGACCACCGATCTGACGGCGCTGGAACAGTTCTCCGACCGGGATGACATCGCGGCGTATGCGCAGGTCGGCATGGCTTCCATGGTAGAAAAAGGCATCATTCAGGGCAGTGACGGCGGCGTCAACCCGCTGGGCAATGCGACACGGGCGGAAGTCGCCGTGATGTGTGCCCGTCTGCTGGCCCTGATGGCATCATAAAACGAACTTGATATTTGATAATATGACAAAAAAAGGAGCGGTGTTCATGAACAAGCAAAAACTGTTGGCGCTGCTGCTGGGCGTCGCCACGGCGATCTCCGTTATGGTGTTTCCCGCAGCGGCAGAGGAGCCGACTAGTCCGGCGGATACGCAAACCATTGAGCAGAAAATGGCAGAATTGGAAGCAGATGCCAATGCGGCATTTGCGAACCCAGCTGCCCCTGCGGCATTTGACGGCCTAGTTGGGGAAGGGACGGAAGAGAATCCCTACCAGATCACAGGAGAGCCCGCAAACCTCATGGCGCTGGAGACCTTCTTCTCGGGCACAGCACCCGATGGCGTCGTATATATGAAGGTGACGCAAGGCTTGACGCTCCCCCAGTCCCTGCAGATTCCAGCGGGTTTCTCGGTCGTCCTGGACCTAAATGGTCAAACCGTTTCAGCCGGCGCAGCCATGGAAAACAGCAACCTGCTTCACAATCTCGGCAATCTGACCGTTACCGATTCCCAGGGCACCGCCGTCGTCACAGCCTATTTCCGAGTGCTGTACAACGAAGGCATCTGTATCATCGACGGCGGCACCTATCGGACCACCAATATTGGCATGTTTGAATCGCCATACTACACCAGCACAGCCCTGCTAAACAGAGCCACTGGTACCCTGATTTTCCTGGACGGGACCGTACAGGCGGCGTCATACGGTGTAGCCAACTTAGGTAACACAGTGTTAAAAGGCGGCGCCATCACCTCCACCTCCTGCTCATACTGCTCGAGCGCAGCAGGTCTTCCGAGCTGCTGAGGATACACCGTCAGCAACCAAGGCGGGACCATGTTCTTGGATGAAAATGTCAGCGTCACGGGGATACAGGGCGGGCTGTCCTCCGCAGGCGGCGAGACCTATATCTTGGGCGGCACGTATACCACCGTTCTCTGTGACACGCATCCGACCTCCTCGCACTATGCGCTGTATGTTGCCGGGGAATTTGAAAACACGCGCGCATACGTGATGGGCGGCACCTTTACGGCTGCGGAAAAGGTTGCCATGCTGGTCGGCAACAGCAATGACGGCGGACTAAAAGAACCCGCATGGGCATACATTTACGGCGGCACCTTCACCGGCGGCAGCAATGCCGAAGCCATCAAAGTGGACGGTGCGCTGGGCAACCCGTCCATCGTGGGCGGCACATACAAAGGGCACAGCGGCAGCAGCGTCTCCGACGTGAGCGACTATGTGTCCCCCGCCGCGACATTTGACCCCGAAACGGGCGCTGTCACCGCTATTGCGGAAGATGACCCCAATACTGTGGCCATGATCGAAAAGGACTTCACCAACTATTATTACACCTCGGTCGAGGCGGCCATCGCGGATGCACAGGAAGGGGAAACGGTGTACCTCACCCAGAGCTATGACGGGAACATCGTTTTAAATAAGCCCATCCGTTTGGGCTGTATGGACGATTCCGTGACCGTCTCGGGGCTCATTCAGGTGACGGCAGAGAATGCGGGCCTGTATGACCTCAATCTCAGCTACACCGGCCCCAAGGAACATCCGTATGGAAACGTTCAGATCGAAGCGGACAACGTCACATTGGAGAACTGCGACTTTTACGCAAATTACACCGATTATGACCAGTATGCAAACTCCAACCCGTTTGCCGTTCTATGGATTCCTGAACGGGAGAATATCACCATCGACAACTGCACCTTTACCACCAACGCGATGGGGATTTTCCCGGCGCCTAAGACGGGCACCATCAATGGCTGTACCTTTGCGCCCCTCCCCGAAGAGACGGGCGACACCCGGAAGTCGGTCGCCATCAACGGGACGAAGATGGCAGGGCTTGTGCTAACCGACAACATCTTCCAGGGCAGACGCATCCTGACCAACGGCGATATCACGGTCACGGGCAACCAGTTCCTCGATATGACCGGCTCGGTCTTTGTCCGGTACAACGAAAACGGCACCATGCAGCCCGCCACGCCCGTCGATGCCTCGGGCAACTACTGGGGCAGCGAATCGCCCGACCTGGATCTGCTGGCCGGCGAGGACGGCAGAGTGATTGTAAAGGACTATTATAGCGATGTGGACGAAAACGGCGATCTTATCAATCCCATTGTGGTGACGGATGCGCTGCAGGATGTCACAAAGACCATCGCATTTGAACTAGAAGGCACCAATACAGTCGCCGTATACCTGGTTGGCAGCATGGCAGACGGCGGCGATGCCGCGCGGATCGAGAATCTTGTGACAGCAGATATGACGTTTGCGCTCGCCAACGATGCGGGCAGCAACCTTGCGATCACCGGGTTTACGCCTGCCAGTGCCGACTGGACCTACGATGTGAACGGCGACCGGTATTTCCTCTATGAAAAGGGCATGCTCGCCGGCAAGGCGGACCTTGAGGGGGACCGCATCCAGCTGGGCACGCTGACCCTTGTCGGCACCGGCTCAGGCACCATCACCCTCGCGGCAGACGGCGTTGCACAGCAGCGGCAGAAGACGGGTGCGAATACGCTGGTTAGCAGCCCCATTGCGGCGCCCCAGACCCCGTATGCGATCAGTGTCACGCCTGAGCAGGCCAACCTGCGCATTCAGCTGGCATTTCGGCATGCGCTGCAAGAGGGCAACACGGCTGATCAGAACGGTATCACCCTGACGGTCAAGGGCGCCGGGATGGAGCCCACCGTCTACTACATTGGCACACCGGACGGCACCGCCGGCACTGCGGATACGACCCATCTCTCCTATTCCGCGGATGGCGCCACGCTCTCCCTGCAGCTGGAAAAGGGCATTCGATATTCGGTTGAGATCGCTGCCGAAGGATATCGGACCTTCACCCAGAGCATCTTACTGGATGAAGACAAGACGCTCAACCTTTGGAACAACAAGTTTGATACAGGTTATGAAGTTGAAGTCATCTCTGGAGACGCGTCCACCAAGCGGACTGACACCTTCCTGGCGGGCGATATCGTCATGGACTACTCGATCGGCCTGTATGACCTTTCGGCGGTGGTTTCCTACTTTGGGATGGAGGACATCCAAGCGGACTATGACAAGTACCGCCGGTATGACTTAAACCGCGATGGCGTCATTGATTCCACCGATGTGGCGATGGTGCTCGTTTCGTGGGAGGAACAGTAAAAAATGAGAGGCGGGCGCAGCGCGCCCAAGCCGTTCGCGCCCGCACTTCAAGCACATCTCACAATTCAGGCGTTCAATAGAATACCATCATAAAAGGAGAGAGTGTCTATGTACAGAAAAAAGCTGCTGTCCTTGCTGCTCTCGCTGGCAATGGCAGCAACCATGGCCTTTCCGGCCATGGCAGCAGAAAATGAAGTGACAGTAACGGATGCTGCTGCACTGGTACAGGCGATTGCAGAAGCCAATGCAGCGCCCGATGTGTCGACCACCATTTTGATGGAAGCCGGCACCTATCAGCTGTCCGGAGTGAACCAGTTGAGCATCCAGGCCCCAGGACTCACCCTAAAAAGTGCATCGGGGAACGCCGCAGATGTCACCATCGACATCAATGGCTGGCCCGCTTCGGGGCAGGCTGGTATTCTCGTCCAGGCGAATGACGTCACATTGGAAGGCTTTACCGTTACGGATTCTGTTCCGTACAACCAAGACCCGCACGGGGTCAATCCCAATAAGACCAAAATCGACAGCATTAAGTTTACCAACCTGGCAGACCCCAACGCCGGACCCATCACGCCCGTAGAAAACGCGGTGGTGCGCAATATGGTCATTGACGGCGTCCAGGGCCACGGTATCAACATGCATCACGTCGCCAGCGGCAGCATTGTCGGTTGCCAGATCAGAGAGTACGGCAAAGCAGGAATTCAAGCGGCCAACGCGACCGTCTCCGTGGAGAACACCAATATCGAAGGTGCAGGTTTCCTCTGGGCGCCCATCGTGCTGGCATATACGGCGAACAATCCGAATTACCCAGCACCCGCTTCCATCTCATTGGATGCAGAGACTACTTTTACAGGGAATATCCGGGCAGAAAGCGGCATGGGGTTCGCCACCTCCGAAAACGGCCTATACTTTAACGGCTCTTCCTATAGTAGTACGCCGACTGCAGACACCACATATGTGAAAGTGGAAACCCAAGAGGGCGGCATCGTCCATTACAAAGATTTGCCTACAGCTGTCAAGAATGCGCCCGATGGCGCTACCATCAGCGTGTATCCGGGCGAATATGACATCCCGTTTGACGAAACTTGGACGCCAGATTACCCCGGAGCAAGCGCTGGCTGGTATCTGCCCATTGAGCAAAACGACCTTACCATTCAGGGCGTCGACGAAAACGGTAATCCCATTACAGATGTCAGCAAGGTCGCAGCAACGCTGTACAGCACCGATTTGATCGATACTGGTGTTTGGGGGCGCCAAAACTTCGTGACCATTTTTGGCGACAATGTCACCCTCACAGGACTCACCATCATGAACAAGTTCTACCCCAACAAGGCCATGGAAATTATGGGTGCAAACGCAACCATCCAGTATTGTAGGTTTACGCCGACGCCGCAGGAGATGTGGCCGGAAGAGGCGCAGGCAGAGCTGGATGCATGGATTGACGCATATGGCAATCTCGGCAGTTTGGTTTACTTTAATTCTCCCAGCTCAGGCGGGGGCGCAGTAACCAATTGTCTCTTTGACCGTTCCAGCATCAATCTGGGCGGAACGGGAGACGGCGATTTTACCATCACAAACAACCAGTTCATCGGCAAAAACCAATACAGCACGACCACCACGTATTCCACCATCGGTTTCCCGGATGCTTGGGGCGGCAATATGGATATCAGCGAGGCTAATATTCTCATCTCAAACAACAGCTTCGAAAACACTGGCAGAATCAACTTTTCGAATGTCACCAATGGAACGGTAGATATCTCAGAGAACTATTGGGGCGGCGGCATGCCTGCGGATGGCCAGCTGAGCGAAAACGTGACCATCGGCAGTTACTATGCGGTCCAAAATGCGGACGGCAGCCTTGACAACCTGATCACCATTTTGGAGGATCAGACGGATGTCACAACGGCCCTGTTGCTGGAGCAGCAGACGACCGACACCAGCAAGGTGGATGTATACCTGACGGGGTCGGATGGCGCTGGCGTGGCGGCTTTGATTGAGAACCTGGTTGCGGTGGATATCACGTTTGCTGCGGCCGACGCAAACCCGCTTGCGATTACAAGCTTTACGCCTGCCAACGCAGAGTGGACCTATGAAGACTATGATAACGGACGCTACCTCATCCATGAAAAGGGCATGGAACTGGGCAGCGCCGATGAGAATGGCGACAAAATTCTCCTCGGAACCATCACCCTCGGCGGGTATGGCACCTTCAGCATCCAGGCAACTGGAACCGCGCAGCTTCGTACCGATGACGGCGCGAATACCCTGATTGAGAAAACCTGCGAAGCAGGGGCGCTGACGGTGGATGTCACCAAGCCGCAGGCGGTGCTGACGGTAAATGTGGACTTTAACCATAACATCGCGGAAAACAACAACGCCGACACCAATGACTTCACCATCACAGTCAAGGGCATGGGTATGGAGCCCACCGAATACCGGATTGGCAATGACACCGGCGATCCATTTGTCAGCTACACCAAAGACGGCGCAACGTTTACGCTTTCGCTGGATAAAGATGTTTCGTACACCGTTGAAATCGCGGGTGCGGGATATCGAACCTTCCGGCAGACGATCTTGATGGATGGCGACAAGACCCTAAACCTCTGGAATAACAAATTTGATGCGGGCTATGAGGTTGAGGTCATTGAAGGAGATGCCACAACCAAACGGACAGACACCTTCCTGGCCGGGGATATCGTCATGGACTACACGATTGGGCTGTATGACCTGTCGGCTGTGGTTTCCTACTTTGGCAAGACGACAGCAGACTTTGCGGACCCTGCCCAGATCACCAGCTATGACTTAAACCGCGACGGTATCATTGATTCCACCGATGTGGCAATGGTGCTCGTTTCGTGGGAAGAACAGTAATTGCATCGATATATCCTTTTTCCGAAAGCAGAACGGGACAGTTGTCTCGTTCTGCCTTCGTGCAGGAGCGCCTTTTTATCAGGCGCCTCTGCACGAAGGCAGAAATTGCCTTTTTTAGATATATCTGTAAAAATCTATGCAGAAAAGGATGAGGCTGCAAATGAAACGAAAGCAATGTATTGCAATGTTTATGACGTTTGTCCTGCTCGTGACCTGCCTTCCGATCGGCATCCATGCAGCGGATGAAAAAGCCACGCGGCGTGTCTATGTCCATGCGTCAGAGTCGCCTACGGCACAGGCCAATCCGAACAGCACCGTCTATATGGGGGATACGTTTAACCTGTATCTCGCGGTGGACGAGCCCAACAAGGGCGCTGTCGACGATACCGCGGATATGCCGCACATTGAACCGCAATACGACCTAAATGGGTATACGGTGAGATTCTACTACGATCCCGCATTCTTTGCCTTTGCGGGCGCCGACCAAAACCACCCCATTGATTACGAGATTCCCGGCGACATGACCTCCTCTGACATCCCGCCCGAGGTGGACGATGGCTCGGATGTGGACGTGGAAGTGGGGTACACCGTCGTCCGGCATGGTGCGGAGGACGATGTGGTCGTGGACGGCAAATCCTATCACACCGCGTATATTACCGTACTGTTTTCGGGCAGCTGGCTGCCCGAAAAGGACGTAGACTGGTACAATTTATGTGCTCTTCCTCTGTGCCCACTCAAAACAGGCTCTTCACACCTCTTCCTCTCGGTGTATCACGACAACGACTCATAAACGATGGAGCT
>CALYAO010000005.1 GCA_944393605.1 uncultured Clostridia bacterium | reverse complement strand
TTGCGATATGTACCGGTTCTCACAAACTGGTTGGCAATTTCCAGCGCTGTGACAAAGCCGGAACACGCCGTGTTGATATCAATCGCTGCCGCCTGCGAAGCGCCCAGCATCTTCTGAATCACGCAGGCAACCGACGGCGTATGCATCTCAGAGGACACGGTGGAACACAAGATGAGGTCCAGCTCCTCCGGACCCATGCCGGCATCTGCCAGCGCCTCTTTTGCCGCCGCAAGCCCCATGTCGGCACAGAACTCATCTTCCCGCGCGATATGCCGCGTTTTGATGCCGACTCGTTTGGTGATCCACTCATCCGAGGTATCCACCATCTGTTCCAGATCCTGATTGGTCAGAATCCGCTCGGGCAGATAATGCCCAAATCCCTTTATTTTAAGATTCATCTGCTATTTCCTCCCTGCCTATGCAATTGATCTGCTCCGAAATCTTCTGATTGACACCCGTCTGCTCAAAGAGCAGCAAACTGCGAATGGCATTGTAAAACGCCTTGGCATCCGAACTGCCGTGCGCCTTCATGACAGCACCGTCAATCCCGAGGAGCGGCGCGCCGCCATATTCGGTATAATCCATCTTCTTTTTGAAGGCCCGAAGGCCGCCTTTTACCATCAGCGCGGACAGCTTGGTGAGCAGATTCTTGGTAAACATCGCCTTGATGTTGTCATAAAGCGCCATGCCGAGGCCCTCTGTCAGCTTTAGGATGACGTTGCCCACAAACCCGTCGCACACCAGCACATCCGCATCCCCATAAGGAATCCGCCGCGCCTCGATGTTGCCCACGAAGTTGAGGCCGCTGCCCGCAAGCAGCGAATAGGCCGCCTTCGTGAGCTCATTGCCCTTGTTTTCCTCCGTGCCGTTGTTAACAAGCGCCACCCGGGGAGATGCAATGCCAAACACCTGCTTCATATAAATGGAGCCCATAATCCCAAACTGGAGCAGGTGCTCCGGTTTGCAGTCGTTGTTCGCGCCCGCGTCCACGATCAGGGACACGCCCTGGTCGGTCGGGATAAAAGGCGTCAACGCGGGGCGTTTTACGCCCTTGATGCGGCCCAGGATACGGAATGCGCCCGCAAGGTATGCCCCCGTATTGCCTGCCGTAATAAAGCCGTCTCCTTCCCCGTTTTTGAGCATGGTGAGCCCCACCACAAGGGAAGAATCCTTTTTGGCACGGATGGCCGAAATGGGGCTTTCATCGCACCCGATGACCTCCTCCGCATGCCGGATCTGAATGCGGCCTTCGGGATAGTCCATCCCAGACAATATCTCCTGGAGGACGGGCTCTTTTCCTACCAATATGATGTCAGCATCCAGCTCGCGCACCGCACGCACGCTGCCTTCCACGACAGCCCGCGGCGCATTGTCGCCGCCGAACGCGTCCATAATCACTCTCATGCTTCGCGTCCCTCACATTGTCATATTTTTAACCAAGTCCCCGTCGGGTATTAAAAAAGCCGCCCACGATATGCGGACGGCTCACATTGTCCACTCAAAAAAGTATAATATACATTGGCGGAAATATCAAGTTTTTTCATGAAAAAACTTGTAAATATTTTGTGACTGCTTTCGACTAATTCCGTTCACTGCGGCGAGTTCCTCTTCGCTCGCTGCCCGGATGGCTCCTATGGACTTAAAGTGGCGGAGCAGCGTTTTTGCCGTCGCCCTCCCAACGCCGGGGATGGCGAGCAGCTCCGACCCCGTCACCTTTTTCTTTCTTGTCCGGGTGAGATAATCCATCGCAAACCGGTGCACCTCATCCTGCATGGCAGTGATGAGCCGAAAGGCCGAAGAGGTCTGTTTGAACGCAATCTCTGCGCCATTGCCGTCAATGAGTGCCCGGGTACGGTGCCGCCCGTCCTTCACCATGCCAAACAGCGGAATGTCCATATCCAGCAGCGTCAGCAACTCTCCAATCACACTCACATGCCCCTTGCCGCCGTCCAAAAAAATGCAGTCGGGCAGGGGCAGGAATTTGGCCTGGCTCCGCGCGAGCTCCCCGCGTTCCATGCGCTCCTGTTCCTCCCGTGCGGACACCAGCCGCCGGTAGATCATCTCGGACATGGAGGCATAGTCGTCCACGCCCGCAACCGTCTCAATGCGAAACCGGCGGTATGCCTTTTTGAGCGGTCTGCCGTCCACAAACACCACCATGGAACCCAGGTTGTCCTCCCCGCCGCTGGTGGTGATGTCGTAGCATTCGATGCGGTTGGGCATCTTCCCCAGCCTCAGTCCCTCGCTCAGCTCCACCACCGCACGGCTGACCAGCCGCTCCCGCTGGGAGTGCTTGAGCAGGTATTCCATCGCGGACTGCCGCGCGTTTTTCTCCACCATCTCCACCAGGCGCCGTTTTTCCCCGCGCTGGGGGCACCGGACTTCCACATGCCGGCCCCGCTTGATGGAGAGCCACTCCTCCACCAGCGGGATGTCCTCAAACGCATGCTGCACATAGATGTGTGCCGGAATGTAGATGTCCTTTTGGTAAAACTGTTTTACCACATCCGCTATGATCTCGGACGGTTCGGTGTCCTGCGTCCGGTCCAGCACAAAGTCATCGCGGCCCAACAGGCGCCCACGCCGGATAAAAAAGATCTCCACGAAGGTCTTGCCCTCATTCTGGTACAGCGCAATCACGTCTTCGTCCGTCTGGCGCTCGGACACGATCTTCTGCTTGTCCTCGATGCTGCGCAGGCTCTTGATCTTATCCCGCAGCACAGCGGCCCGCTCAAACTCCATGGCGGCCGAGGCCTCCTCCATCTCGCGCGTCAGCTCAGACAGGATGGTCTCATGGTCGCCATCCAAAAAGGCACAGATGTCCGAAAACAGCTTGCGATATGCCTCCTGGGTCGTCCCGTTCACGCAGGGCGCGAAGCACTGGTCAATGTGCGCATTGAGGCAGGGGCGTTTTTTCCCAATATCTTCGGGCAGCCGGATGTTGCAGGAAGGGATTTTGAAAGTCTTGCGGATGATGTCCATGGTCTCCCGCACCGCAAAGCCCGAAAGGTAGGGCCCGAAATACCGTGCGCCGTCCTTTTCCATCCGCCGCGTAAACAGCATGCGGGGATAGGGCTCATTCATGGTCACCTTGATATAGGGGAAGGTCTTGTCATCCTTGAGGAGAATGTTATAATAGGGCTTATATTTTTTGATGAGGTTACACTCTAAAATAAGTGCCTCCATCTCGCTGTCCGTTAAGATATACTCAAACGAGCGGATATTCACCACCATCGCCCGCACCTTGGGCGGATGCTTCTCCTGGGACTGGAAATATTGCCGTACACGGTTTTTTAAGATCTTTGCCTTGCCCACGTAAATGATCTTGCCGTCCTTATCCTTCATGAGGTACACGCCCGGTTCCTCGGGCAATGCCTTGATCTGTTCCTCCAGCATGACAATGCCTCCTTTCCCATGGTCTTTCTCCCGCCGCCGGGACCCATGCATCCCAACATCAATTGTCCTTGTGCTCGACCATTATACCATGATTGTGCGCAGGGCGCAAGAAAAAATACCCCCGCCCGCACCCGTTATCAAAAAAGCGGACGGCATCCTGCTCCGTCCGCTCTTGATATGCCCCTCATAGGGCCATGCGTTTCAGCAAATCAGCCAGACCTCTGTCCAGGAAAAGATGGCCCCATCGCAGACAGATCCTGCCGTTTCCATGCCCCCCAAAACGGCAATGCACTGCCACAGGCCTGCCTCACAGCATCTCCTGCAATTCGTATAGTTTGTTGAGGGCCTCAATGGGCGTCAGCGTTCCGAGGTCCAGCTTGCGCAGGGCCTCTGTCACGTCGTTTTTCGCGATGTCTTCCAGCCCCAGCTGCGGACTTTCCTCCTCTTGCTTGACCCGTTTGCCCTTGGCATCGGGCTTGCTGAGATCGTTTTCCTCCAGCACCGCCAGAATCTCCTTGGCGCGCTTGATCACCCCGCTCGGAACACCCGCCAGCGCGGCCACTTCGATGCCGAAGCTGTCATCCGCACTGCCCGGGACAACCCGCCGGAGAAACGTGATATCATCCCCCCGTTTTTTCACGGTGGTGCAGTAGTTTTTGACGCCCTCCAGGCGGCTTTCCAGATCAGTCAGCTCATGGTAGTGGGTCGCAAAGAGCGTCCGTGCACCCAGGCGCTTTTTGTCCGCCACATGCTCCACCACCGCCCATGCGATGGAGAGGCCATCAAAGGTACTGGTCCCCCGCCCGATCTCATCCAGCAAAAGCAGACTCCGCTGGGTGGCATGGTCCAAAATATATGCCATCTCCGCCATCTCCACCATAGAGGTGCTCTGCCCGGCTGCCAGGTCATCCGATGCACCGACCCGCGTAAAGATCTTGTCCACCACGCCGATGTGGCAGCTGTCAGCGGGCACAAAACTCCCCATCTGCGCCATGAGCGCAATCACCGCCACCTGCCGCATATAGGTGGATTTCCCCGCCATATTGGGGCCCGTCACAATGAGAAAGCGGTCAGACGTGAGGTTTAATTTGGTGTCATTGGGCACAAACTGCTCGCCCCGCAGCGCCCGCTCCACCACCGGGTGCCGCCCGCCCACAATCTCAATCTTATCCGATGTGTCCACAATGGGCATGCAGTAGTTGTTCTTCGCCGCGACCTCCGCCAGGGAGCACAGGCAGTCCATAAGTGCCACAATGCCCGCCGTCGTCTGCACACGGTCCACGTTCTTTGCGAGCTCGTCGCGCACCTGGGTAAACAGGAAATACTCCCGCTCTGCGCCCCGCTCTGCCGCATGCAGAATCTTGCTCTCCAGTTCCTTGAGCTCGGGTGTGATATACCGTTCGCCGTTGACCAGGGTCTGCTTGCGCATAAAGGTATCCGGGATGGGACCGGTATAGGCCTTTGAAACCTCTATGTAATAGCCAAAAACGCGGTTATGGCCAATTTTGAGGCCCTTGATCCCCGTTTCCTCCCGGAGCGCCGCCTCCATATCGTTGACCATCTGCGCGCCGTTCTCCTTGAGTTCCCGATATTCGTCCGCCTCCGCATCAAAGCCCGGTTTGATGATGCCGCCCTCTTTGAGACTGACAGGTGCGTCATCCGCAATGGCGTCTTCCAGCAGCTCATAGAGGTCGTTTAAGACATCCATCTTCATACACTGGTCCTTTACCATGCCCGACTGGACCTGGTACATGGCGACCTCCAGGTCAGGCAGGCAGGAGAGGGACTGCTTGAGGGACAGCATGTCCTTACAGTTGGCGCGGCCGCTGGCAATGCGCCCGATGAGCCGCTCCATGTCATAGATATCCTTGAGGCACTCTACGATGTCCTCCCGGATGGCCTGATTCAAAACCAGCTCCCGAACCGCGAGCAAGCGATTCTGGATCTTGATGTAGTTGACCAACGGCCGCTCCATCCACGAACGCAGCATGCGCCCGCCCATGGGGGTCTGCGTCCTGTCCAGCACCCACAAAAGCGACCCCGTCGCCTTCTTTTGCCGCATGGTTTCGGTGAGCTCCAAATTTCGCCGCGTGAAGAGGTCCATATCGAGATATTCATTGCCGAGGTAAAACTCCACGGTACGCAGATGGGGCAAGATTGCCTTTTGGGTGACCTCGATATAACGCAAAAGCAGCCCCACCGCATTGACAATGTGAACGTCCCCCGGCAGGTTTAAGACCGAAAAATCGTCCGTCTGAAACTGGTCTTTGATCAGCGTGAGGGAGCCTTCCCAGTCCACAGCTCCCGAAAAGCACTCAATATAACATCCAAGCCGGTTCCGGAGCGTATCCATCAAATCGGTGTTGCCATACACGTCGGGCATGACCAGGACCTCTCCGCAGGTATAGCGCGCGAGCTCGTTTACCACCGCAGCCTCACTGTCCACCTCCGTCACCAGCAGCGTTCCGGTTGTGATGTCCACAAAGCCCAGCCCAAACTTGTCTCCATACTGATAAATGGCAGTCAGAAAATTGTTGTCCTTTTCCTGCAGCAGGCCCGAATCGATCACCGTACCCGGCGTCACAATCCGCACCACGTCCCGCTCCACGATCCCCTTGGCCTTTGGGTCGGACAGCTGTTCACAGATCGCAACCTTATACCCCTTGCCCACCAGTTTGTCGATGTATCCATCCACCGCATGGTATGGCACACCGCACATGGGCACCTTTTCCACCTTGCTGCGGGAAGTCAGCGCAATCTCCAGCTCCCGGGCTGCCAAGACCGCATCCTCGTAAAACATCTCATAGAAATCTCCCATGCGGAAGAAGAGAATCGCGTCCTGGTACTTTTTCTTAATCTCCTGATATTGCTCCATTGCCGTCATAGCCAGTTCCCCCCGCTCTCAACTGGATGTCAGTGGCAGCCGCCGCAGCTGCCGCAGTCGCCCGAGCACCCGCCTTCTGCCTCTTCTCCCTTGACATAGTAAGCAAGAACGCTGTTGACCTGCGTGAGCATGGCGTTAAACGTCGCTTTTGCCTCTAAATAGACCCGAACTGTCTCGTTTTGGGACAGCTCCGCCATGGCCGATTGAATCTCCTGCTGGAAGCCTTTTAATTTCTCAGGTGTCATCTCCGCGCCCTTCATGCGGCCCGTGATGTCCTTGCGTTTTTCCTGGTACTCGGCCATCAGCTTCTGCGCCTGCTCATCCGCCTCCTGGCGTTCCTCCGCGGCCTTATATGCCAGAAATTCCTCCGACGCCGCGATGGCAGCGCCCAACTCTTTTGCCTTTTCAATCACTGCATGCATGGGTAATACAATCCCCTTTCTATCAAATTTTGAGCTATAAACAACGATCATCCCCGTGTCACCGGAGGTGTTCGCCTTATATCACACTGCCAGACGGCCTTACTCCCCGAAACGCCTATCGGCCGCCCAGCCGGCACAGTTACGATCCCAGCAGATACCCGCTGCCGCCTGGTCATAGATTTTTCCAAAAAATGAAGCACATGCCCAATAGCGCTCTGGCAAACAGCGCCCCTCATTGGACGGTCAGCGCCCACCGCGAGAGGCTCTGTGCATCATCCAGCATCCCAGATGCCACATCCCCATTTAGGACTCCAGCTCCCCCCACAGCGACCACGTCTGGCACTGGGTGATGCGGACCCGCACCAGGTCGCCGGGCCGGGCCGCCCCCGCCGGGAAGTTGACCACTTTGCCCGTATCCGTCCGCCCGGTCAGCGCCGTCGGGTCGGTTTTGCTCGGGCCCTCCACCAGCACAGGGCACACCTTGCCCGCATACCCCTGGTTGATCTCATGGGAGATGCGGTTCTGCACTTCCAGCAGCCGCTCAAACCGCGCCTGCTTGTCCGCATGGGTAAAGGGGTCGGGCATCTCGGCTGCGGGCGTCCCGCTGCGTTTGGAGTAGATAAAGCTGAACACACTGTCAAACCGAACGCGCGCCAGGACATCCAAGGTATCCAAAAACTCCGCTTCCGTTTCCCCCGGGAAGCCCACAATCACATCCGACGTGAGCGAAAGGCCCGGAATATGCGCCCGCGCTGCTTCCACCAGCGCCAGATAGCCCGCCTTGTCATACCGGCGGTTCATCGCCGCCAGCACGCGGTCATTGCCCGCCTGAAAGGGCAGATGCAGCTGGGGGCACACCTTGTCACACTCCGCCATCGCGACCAGCAGCCGCTCGCTCATGTCCTTGGGATGAGAGGTCATAAAGCGGATGCGCAAAAGCCCCGGCACGTCGTTCACCATGCGCAGCAGCGCGGCAAAATCCACGCCGCAATCCAGATCCTTCCCATAGGAGTTGACGTTCTGGCCCAGCAGCGTCACTTCCCTAGCGCCCCGCGCCACCACTTCCCGCACCTCCGCCAAAATATCCTCCGGCCGGCGGCTGCGCTCCCTGCCCCGCACATAGGGCACAATGCAGTATGTGCAGAAATTGTTGCACCCATACATGACGGACACCCACGCACAGGGCGCTCCGCTCCGATGCACGGGCATGTCTTCGATGATGCGCCCATCCGACGGAGTCACGTCCACCCGCCGGGTATGCTCCGTGAGGCATTCATACAGCAGCTCCGGAAACTTATACAGGCTATGCGTGCCAAACACCAGCCCCACGTGCCGGTACTGCCGGCGGATGCGCTCCGCGACCGCCTCCTGCTGCATCATGCAGCCGCATACTCCCACCAGAAGGTCCTGCCGCCGGGCGCACAGGTGCTTGAGCGCACCAATGTTGCCGTATACCTTCAGCTCCGCACCTTCCCGCACCGCGCAGGTGTTAAACAGGATGACATTGGCCTTCTCGTTGTCCTCCGTCGGAGTATACCCCATTGCCTCCAGCATGCCAAGCAGCCGCTCCGAATCGTTTTCGTTCTGCTGGCAGCCATAGGTGATCACCTTGCAGTAGCGGGTACCGCCCATGGCGCGCACCTTATCCATAAACGCCCGCTGACGCGCGGTCTCCTCGGGCGTCAAACGTACTTGTGTCTTTTCCATATTCCGCCTCTTTTATGCTAGACAAATTTCATCTATTTTCCCCTAAAAACAACAGGTTTCATTATACCAGACCGCACCCAAAAATTCAAGAGGCTGTTCCAAAAAGCCCAATTTTCTAAAATCAGGAACCAACGAGCATCCCCATCCGTCTAAATCAATATCGGGATACCATACGATCAAAGGAGGGAATGAGATGTTCAAAAAATGGATGACACTGCTGCTGGCATCCCTGCTGCTCACGGGATGCAGCGTCCCCACCACCTCGGCCTACCCCATTGGAGAAAACAGCATGGATGCCCCGCTTGCGAAAGCGGAGGCGGAAGCACTTGCAGGGCTGCACCTGCTTCGCGGCACCGGGCGCGGCTATGAACTGGAGCGGCTGGTCACCCGCGCGGAGGCGGCGGCCATGGCGGTCCGCATGGTGGGTCAGGAAGGACAGCTCACCACAGAGCCATCTGGCTTTTCGGATACCCGCGGGCACTGGGCGGACCCATACATCGCGCTGGGCGTTCAAAAGGGCTACATAAACGGCATTTCGGAAGATCGTTTCGCACCCGAGGCCCCCGTCACCGGGCCCGAGTTTGTCAAGCTGCTGCTGGGGGCCATGGGGTATCAGGACCTGACGCTTGACAATGTATATGACACGGGCATCGCAGCAGAACTGCTGGTCAACAACTACGTCAAAGAGGCCGCTGCATCCACAAACTACCGCATTTGCCGCAGCGACATGGTGTATCTGTGCTATGCGGCGCTGCTGGCCAAAACCGCATCGGGCGGCACCGTTTTGGACGCACTCATCGCCGCCGGGGTCTGTACCCAAGCGGAGGCGGATTTCCTGCTCATCGCACAGGACGCACCCGAGGCCGAACCGTCCGCCGCATGGCGCATGCGGGCCTTTATGCCCCAAGATCAAAACTATCTATACGCCCCCTTCAGCATCCAGATGGCGCTTGCCATGGCGGCAAACGGCGCGTCAGGCGAAACGCGGGAGGAGATCCTGTCCCTGCTCCCCCAGTCCGACCTGGATGCCTATAACGCATGGGCCCAGGCGCTGCTGGCGGACTATGCCAGTCGGGAAAATGTCGCAATCGAGGTTGCCAACTCCATCTGGCGCAACACCGACCACGCAAGCGGCATGGACTTTCTGCCCAGCTATCGGGAGACCATTGCGGAGGTCTTTGGCGGCGAGGCGGCAGACGTGACCCGTGCGGATGCAAAGGAGCGAATCGACAGCTGGGTGGCGGAGAAAACGCATGACAAGATCACCGAAATCCTGCCCGAGAGCATGGCAGAAGACCCCGAATTCCTGGCGGCTCTGGTCAATGCCGTGTATTTCAAGGGGCAGTGGGCAAGCCAATTCCATGAGAAACGCACTTCCCCCGACACCTTCACCGACCGGAACGGAGAAGCAGCTGAGGTGGACTTCATGCATCAGACCGCCCGCTTCGACTACTACAGCGATGATACCATTCAAATGGTGGCCTTGCCTTACGAAGATCCGAATTTCCGTATGTATATCCTGCTGTCGGATAACCCGGTCCCCAATCCTGAGGCATACATCCCCCGCATGGAAAACCGCCGGGTAGACCTCTCCCTGCCCAAGTTCCGCACCGAATATATGGCATCCTTAAAGGACATGCTCGTCCAGATGGGCATGACGCGGGCATTTAACATGGGAAACGCTCAGTTCGGCAACATGTTTGCGCTGGTGCCGGGCTGGAATGCCTGCATTTCGGAGGTGCTGCACAAGACCTACATCGACGTGGATGAAGCCGGCACCGAAGCGGCCGCCGTGACCGTGATCGGCATGGCGGGCGGCGCTTCCTCCGGACAGGCTCCGCCTCCGCCCGTGGTGTTTACGGCAGACCGTCCCTTTACCTATTTCATCCGGGATGACAAAAATGAGCAGGTGCTCTTTATTGGGGAATATGCCTTTGCCAATTGAAAAAAGAGCCGGGCTTTTGCCCGGCTCTTTTTTTGCGCCTCCCGCCGCCAGGATCCGTTAAGCCAGCATGCCACAGGCAGCAGAAAAAGCGGCATGGCCACAGAAACCAACCAAAAAACGGGCCATTTTGGCCCGTTTTTTTTAGCAGTCATGCTGCGCGGTAAAATAGCCCGCCAGAGAGAGCTTCCACTCCCCAGCTTCCTCGCGAAATCCCAGCATTTGATACACCTTGACAAGCGCCGGTGTATCCCCATACACCGTCCCGATGCCCTGCAGATCCGCCAGGTTCAAAAGCGCCTTCCCCAGCCCATGTGCCAGGCTCTCCATGCCCTGCGCACACACCAGTGCAGACAGATATGTCTTTCCGCGCCGCAGAGTAAGCAGACCCGCCGCCAGCAATCCGCCGTCTGTCGCCGTCATACAGATATGCGCATCCCCGTCGGGAAGCCCTCCCAAAAATGCTTTCAATTCGTCCGTCAACTCAGACCGTACCATGGTAATCATCTGGCTATCCCCTCTCTAGTGCCGCAATTTCCTCTTTTGTAAGATGCCGCCATTTGCCAACAGGCAGGTTGCCCAGCCGGAGGCTGCCTTCCCCGACGCGCCGGAGCGCAATCACGTTGTGCCCAATGCTTTCGCACATCTTGCGCACCTGCCGGTTCTTGCCCTCCGCAATGGTAATCTGCACCACACAGCTGCCCTCTCGGTCCTTTAGCACCTCCGCCTGTGCGGGCGCGGTCATCCCGGTGTCGAGCAGCACGCCCCGCCGCAGCAGGGCAAGCTCCTCCCGCGTGACATGCCCCCGCACCAGCGCATGGTAGGTCTTTTTCACCTGGTGCTTGGGATGGGTCAGGCGGTAGGCGAAGTCCCCGTCGTTGGTGAGGAGCAAAAGACCCTCGCTGTCATAATCCAGCCGACCGACCGGATACAGCCTTGCATGGATGTCCGACACCAGCTCCATGACCGTCGGCCGGCCAAACTCATCCTTTGCGGTGGTGACATACCCCCGGGGCTTATTGAGCAGGATATAATACCGCTTTTCCACCTGTCCAATGGGCTGTCCGTCCACCGTAACGGTGTCCCGCTCGGGGTCCACCTTACAGCCCAGCACATCCGCCACCACACCGTTCACACAGACATGCCCCGCCGTAATGAGCGCCTCACACGCCCGCCGGGACGCGACCCCGCACTCTGCCATATACTTTTGCAGCCGTACTTCTGCCATCCGCTTGCCCCTTCTTTCGTATCTCTATGCCGTATCCTGGTCAAACCGCAGCGCCAAAGCCAAAAAGTCCGCAACCCGCTCCCAAAAGGTGGGAGGCGGCGGCTCCACATAGGCGATATCCGACCGGGACACGAGTTTTAATTCACAGCAGAGCTCATCGCCGTAATAGATCCGCATGAGACCCAGTGCTTGCCCACTTTGGATGGGCGCCTGCGCCTTGTAGGGCACATCATACTCCACCCGGTACCGTGAGATGTCCTCCTGCTGGTCCACCAGCACATGGAACTCCCCGTCGGGATAGAGCTGCACCTGGCCTTCGCTCCCATATTTGACGGGCAGGGTCTTAATCACCATATCAGGCAGCACCAACGGTTGCGGCTGATAGGTGTCATAGGCGTAGTTGAGCATATTGGTGTGATCCTGCCAATCGTTTGGCGCATTGAGCGTCACCGCGATCACCCGCCAGCCTTCCCGCTCTGCCGCAGATACCAAACACCGGCCCGTCTTTTTGGTAAAGCCCGTTTTGACGCCGATGCAGCCCGGATAGGTGCCAAGGAGCTTGTTGTGGTTCACCAGCGTCCGGTCCCAGTCCTTGCCGGGCCAAGGGATGCTGGTCTTCTTGGTCGCCACAATGCGCGCAAACGCCTCATTGCGCAGCGCATAGCGCGTGATGAGCGCAAGGTCATACGCCGTGGTATAGTGCCCTTCGGCATCCAGCCCGTTGGGGTTTTGAAACTGGGTATCCTTCGCGCCGATCTCCCGCGCCTTTTCGGTCATGCGCTGCGCGAATGCCTCCACGTTCCCGCTCACGTGCTCCGCAATCGCAATGGCGGCATCGTTGCCCGAATGCAGCATGAGCCCATACAGCATATCCTCCAGCCGCATCTGCTCCCCCACGGCGAGGTAGATGCTGGAGCCCTCCGTCCCCGATGCGTTTGCACGAACCGTCACAATGTCATCGAGGCTGCATGCCTCCAGCGCCACCAATGCGGTCATGATCTTGGTCGTGCTCGCCATGGAGTGCCGCTCATGCGCATTTTTTTCAAACAGAACCCGCCCCGTCACCGCATCCATCAGGCACGCATACTGTGCCGAAACGGACAGCGCCGACACGGGAAACACCAGCGCCAGCTGACACACCATCACAAACAAAACCGCCAAACTTGCTTTTTTCAAATCCGATCACCTGCCCATATATACTATATGGGCGGCAAAAAAAATCATTCATGCTTTTTCCTAGGCAGACGCCGGCTGACGCACATGCGTACTGGAAACATCCCGCTTTGCTGTCGGGATCTTGCACATGTTTTAGGCATACATCGGATTTTCTCATTTGTCATTGGACTGGTCCTCTCTTCGCGCCAGCATGTCCGCCGAGAGCTGCGCCTTTAGGGCAGAAAGCCCCGAGAACCTGCGCTCTTCGCGCAGCATACGCAAAAAAGAGACCCGGACCTTGCGGCCATAGAGATCGCCCTCAAAATCCAGCACATGGGTCTCCACCGTGACATGCCGGTTCCCCACCGTCGGATTGGTTCCAATGTTGGTAATGCCCGGATAGGTCACGCCGTCCACCGTAAGATCAGTGGCATACACACCCCGCTTCGGGAGCAGCTGGCTGGGCGGCGGCAAGAGATTCGCGGTCGGAAACCCGATGGTGCGGCCAATTTGATTTCCTATTGTGACGTCTCCGCATAATGAAAACGGGCGGCCCAGCAGATCAGCGGCACGCTCAACATCCCCGGCCGCAAGCAGCTTGCGCACATTGCTGCTGCTGCACAGCATGCCGTCCACATAATAGGGCGGCACCACCTCCACGGCAAAGCCATACGTTTCGCCCAACGTGCGAAGCAGCGCAACATCCCCGGCGGAGTCCTTGCCAAAGCGGTTGTTAAACCCCACCACTGCGGTTTTGACATGCAGCTGCCCCACAAATACCTGCTCGATAAATGCCTGCGCAGACAACTGCTGATACTGTGTAAAAGGAACCGCAAGCAGCGTGTCAATCCCTGTTGCAAGCAGAAGCCGTTCCCGCTCCCTTTGCTCCGTAATGAGCTGTACATCCTGTCCCATGGCCAACAGCGGATGCGTCTGAAAGGTAAAGGCAACCGATGGGATGCCCTGCTCCCGGGCGACCGCAGCCGCCCGCGCAAGGAGCGCCTGATGGCCGCGGTGCACGCCGTCAAAGTTCCCCAGCGCGACCACCATCCCCCGTGCACGATCCACTTGTTCCACCGAATGGGCAATCACCCTACCGTCCCTCCTAAAAGAATCCCTTCACCTGCCGCAGCAGCAAAAGACCTTGCTCCTGCATGGTCTCTGAAACGCACAAAAACGCACCATCCGGGCCATAAATCCGATACCGGGTACCCACAGCAGGCGACGAAATCCCATACTGATCTGGCCGCATACGCAGGCCGTTTTTGACCTTTTGGGCCATCACGCCGTTCACATCTAACCTGGGCAGGTCCGAAAACACCGCATCCACGGGCAGCAGCAGCCGTTCCAATTCCGCCGGGTTCATCTTCCGCACCCGTTCAGCCGGCACCGCATCCGCCAGGCGGAAGCTGCCGCTCCGCGTCCGCACCAGCCCCGCCATGGCAGCACCGCACCCCAGCCGCTGGCCCATGTCATGGCACAGCGAACGGATATAGGTGCCTTTGGAGCAATGCACCTCCATGCAAAAGCGCCCATGCGCCAGATCAAAATCACGCGGCACAATCTGCGACACCGTGACCTCCCGTTCGGGCACCGTAACCGCAACGCCCTGCCGCGCCAGCTTATAGAGCGGCTGGCCGTTTTGTTTGATGGCAGAAAAGGCCGGCGGACGCTGGCGGATGGTCCCCACGAAAGCCGCCGCTGCTTCCCGCACCTGCGCCTCGTCGGGCAGGCGGTCACACGTGGACAACACCTCGCCCGACATGTCATACGTGTCCGTTACAACGCCCAGCTGGACGGTCGCGACATACTCCTTGTCATCCGCCGTCAACAGGTCGGATACCCGGGTCGCGCGCCCAATCAGCATGGGCAGGACCCCTTCGGCATCGGGATCCAGCGTTCCCGTATGCCCCACCTTTTTGATGCCCGTAACACGGCGGAGCAGATACACCATGTCATGGGAGGTGGCCCCTGCAGGCTTGTTCAGATTTAAAATCCCGTTCACCGCGCCCCCTCCACAATTCCGTTGTGAAAGTTGGACAAAAAGGCCCGCAGTCGCTCATTGTCTGAATTGGCAAAAATTTCCTCAGGCGTCCCAGACGCGATGATGGTCCCTGCATCCAGGAAAATCACCTTGTCCGCCACGTCCCGCGCAAATGCCATCTCGTGCGTGACGATGAGCATGGTCATGCGCGTCGCCGCCAGCTGTTTGATGACCTTTAGCACCTCCCCCGTGAGCTCGGGGTCCAGCGCTGAGGTGGGCTCATCAAAAAACAGAATGTCGGGCGACAGCGCCATGGCGCGCGCGATCGCGACGCGCTGCTGCTGCCCGCCCGAAAGCTGGTAAGGATATGCATCTTCCTTTTCCGAAAGCCCGATTTGCAGCAGCAAATCCCGCGCAAGCGCAACCGCCGCCTCTTTTTCCATCCCCTTCACGTCCACCGGCGCAGCAATGATATTCTCCAGCACGCTCATGTGTGGAAACAGATTGAAATTCTGAAACACCAGCCCCAGCCGCAGGTTGATGGCAGAGAGCTTCGCCTTGGGTGCATAGACGGCGGCGCCGCCCACTGTATCCACCATGACATCTTCGCCCACGACGATGCGCCCGCTGTCCACCCGTTCCAGCTGGTTGAGGCACCGAAGGAGGGTGCTCTTGCCCGACCCGGACGGCCCGATGAGCGCAACCACCTCGCCCTGTGCAATCTCAAGGCTCACGCCCTTTAACACCTCGTTGTTTCCAAATCGTTTCCTGACATCCGTAACGGTTAGCATACACACACCCCTCTCCTACCGGTAATAATCCAGTTTGGTCTCCGCGGCTTTAAACAGCTTGGCGATGATGATGTTCATCACGAGGTAGAACACGCCAGCAATCAAAAGCGGCGTGAGGCTGGCAATGCGCACCATCTCCCCCTTGGCGATATTAAACATCTCCATAATGCCAATAATCTGCACCAGCGCGGTATCCTTCACCAGCGTGATGACTTCGTTGCTGATGGGGGGCAGGATGCGCTTTACGACCTGCGGCAGGATGATCTTTAAAAACACACGCGCGCGCGAAAAACCGAGCACCTGGCCCGCTTCATACTGCCCGCGCGGGATGGAGCCGATCCCGCCCCGGTAGATCTCCGCGAAGTAACAGGAATAGTTGAGCACAAAGGCCACCGTCGCCATCACGAACCGGTCAAAGTTGACGCCAATGATGTAATACGGCATAAAGTATACCAGCACGATCTGCAGCATCAGCGGCGTTCCACGAACCACCATAATGAGCCACTCCGCCGGTTTTCGCACAAACGGCGACTTTGCCATGCGGCCCAATGCCAGCAGCAGCCCCAGCGGCAGCGCAAACAGCAAGGTGAGCACAAACAGAGACAGCGTGACCCCCAAGCCTTCCACCATGCGTATGAGCAGATTGCCCAAATTGCCCCAATCAACCGAATCAAACATACCCATTCTACTCCTTTACCCCGCCGGGCATGCGGCATCGCGGCCACTTTGCCCCAAAATAGAAAACCTATCCGCGGAAACGGTGCGCGTCCGCGGATAGGACATGCGTTTGGTTACTGGATCAGCGTCACGTCGCTGCCAAACCACTTGGTGGAAATCTCTTCCACCGTTCCGTCCTGCTTCATTTCAGAAAGCACCGCCTGCACCGCATCCCGCAGTGCGGTGTCCTCTTTGCGGAATCCAATGCCATATTCCTCGGGAGCGAGCTTCTCTCCTAAGATCACTAGATTGTCCTTATCGTTTGCGGCTATGTAATACTGTGCGACCACTTCATCCATCGCCACGCCGTCCACGCCACCTTGCTCCAGCTCCAGCAGCGCAACCGTGTTGTCCTCAAATTCCGTTACATTGCCCAGGCTGCTTTTAAACTCCGCCGCAGCGTCTAGCGCTTCCACCGCGGTAGAACCCGCCTGAACACCCAGCTCCTTGCCCGCAAGATCCGCAAGCGTCTGGAATCCTTTGGTCTTGTCCACCACCACGACCTGGTTGTTTTTGAGATACGGTTCGGAGAACAGCACCTGCTCTTTGCGCTCATCGCTGATGGTATAGCCATTCCAGATGATATCGATGTTTTTGGTATTGAGCTCCTGCTCCTTCATGGTCCAGTTGATGGGCTGGATCTCCAGCGTCACACCCAAGTGCTCCGCAACTGCATTGGCCAGGTCAATGTCAAAGCCGACCAGATTGCCCTGTTCATCCCGGAAACCCATGGGAGGGAACTTGTCATCTACCCCCATAATCAGCGTGCCTTCCACTTTGCCGTCCGACACGGTATACCGCGCCTCCTGGGAAGAACACGCCCCAAATACCATTCCAAGCGTCAGGACCATTACCAGACAGAGTGCCAGTTTCTTCATTTTCATAAAACCCCTTTTCTGCAATTTGATCTCGCGGCCTCCCGCCGCGCACAGGGTATATTTTACTATAAAACGACACGGAAGTAAAGTCTTTTTTCCACAACCGGCGTTTTTTGCCTTCCAACAACCCTTCTCTCCGCCGATTTCCTGTTGCAAAAGTGGTCGAACTGTGGTACAATGGCAGGCATCCGATACATAGGAACGGAGGAACTGCCTTGGAAAAACCATCCATTGCCATTACAGACGTGGCCGCTCTGCCCGTGGTCCCCATCCGGGGCCTGGTGCTGTTTCCGTCCATCACGGCGCACTTTGACGTGCGGCGGGACATATCGCTGGCTGCGCTCAAATATGCCCTTTCAGACAACCAACTCGTTTGGATTGCCCTGCAGAAGAATCCGCAGGTGGAGACGCCCGGGTTTGCGGACCTCGAGTCCATCGGTGTGATCTGTCGCGTCAAACAGCTCACCAAGTCGGGCGGCGCCGCGGACCATGTTTTGGTGGACGTCCTCTGCCGTGCCCGCCTTTCGGGCGCCATACAGGAAGAGCCTTTCCTGATGGGGCTTGTGGTGGAAGAGGATTCGCATTGCGATGCGTCACATACCGACGCCGAATGGGAGGCGATGCGGCGGCAGACACTGTCCGCCCTGCGCACCTATCTGTCCGTTCAGGGCAAGACCCTGCCCGAGCTGCCGGACATCTCCGACCCATCCGCATTTGCCTTTCGGGCATGTGCACAGGTGCAGCTTCCCCCCGAAAAGGGGCAGCCCATTCTCGCCTGTGCTGACCCCTATGAGCGGCTGCTTCTGCTGCTGACCTTCCTGACGGCAGAAACGGAAATCATCGAGCTGGAACGCCGTCTGAGCATCAAGGTCAAGCAGCAGCTCGACCAAAACCAGCGGGAGTATGTCCTGCGGGAGCAGATGAAGGCCATCCAGGAGGAGCTGGGGGACAAAGACGGCACGGAGCAAGAGATCAAAGAATTCCGGGAAAAGCTCGCGGCGCTCTCTCTGCCTGAGGAAGCGGCAAAGCGATGCGAACGGGAGCTGGACCGGCTGCAGAAACTGTCGTTTTCCCACCCCGAAGCGGGTACCATCCGCAACTATCTCACCTGGATGTGTGACCTGCCATGGGGCAAGCGGAGCGACGAGCAGGTGGATCTCGCCCGGGCGGAGCGCATTCTAAACCGTGACCACCATGGTCTCACAAAGGTGAAAAACCGCATTTTGGAGTACTTGGCGGTGCGCAAGCTCACCAACCAGCTTGCAGGGCCCATCCTCTGTCTGGTGGGGCCGCCCGGCGTTGGCAAAACCTCCATCGCACGCTCGGTGGCCGAAAGCCTGGGCCGCACCTATGTCCGTATCTCACTGGGCGGCGTCCGCGACGAGGCGGACATCCGCGGGCACCGCGTCACATACATCGGTGCGCTCCCCGGCCGCATCATCACCGGCATGAAGCAGGCGGGGACAGGAAACCCGCTCATGCTGCTGGACGAAATCGACAAGCTCACCGCCGATGCGCATGGTGACCCCGCTTCTGCACTGTTGGAGGTGCTGGACAGCGAACAGAACAGCCATTTTCACGACCACTACCTGGGCGTGGAATACGATCTGTCCGACGTGCTGTTCATCGCGACCGCCAACACGCTGGACCATATTCCGCGTCCCCTGCTGGACCGGATGGAGGTCATCTCGCTGGAAGGATACACCCACGCGGAAAAATATCAGATCGCCCGGCGGCACCTGCTGCCCCGCCAGCTCATGCGCCACGGCATCGGGCAGGGCATGCTTACCCTCTCCCCCGGCGCGCTGCATGCCATCATTGACGGGTACACCCGGGAGGCAGGGGTACGCGGGCTGGAGCGGCGGCTGGGAGACATCTGCCGCAAAGCCGCTCGACAAATCGTGGCAAACGAAAAGCCCTGCGCGGTGACTGTCAAAAATTTGGAAGAATACCTTGGCCCGCGCAAGTACCGGCCTATCCAGCCTGACCGCAAGGGCGCGGTCGGCGTGGCGACCGGGCTCGCCTGGACCCAGGTGGGCGGTGACGTGCTGGCCGTGGAGGCCAGTGTGATGAAAGGAAGGGGGCACCTGGAACTCACCGGGCAGTTGGGGGATGTCATGAAGGAATCGGCACAGGCCGCCGTGAGCTATCTGCGGTCCAACGCGGCCCGGTTCGGCGTGGCAGAAGACTTCTACCGCCGCTTTGACCTGCACATCCACGTGCCCGAGGGTGCGACGCCCAAGGACGGCCCTTCCGCCGGCATCACCATCACCACTGCGCTTGCTTCTGCCCTATCGGGCCGCCGGGTGCGCGGGAATGTCGCCATGACGGGGGAGATCACGCTGCGCGGCCGGGTGCTGCCCATCGGCGGACTCAAGGAAAAGGCCATGGCTGCCGCACGCAGCGGCATCCAAACCGTGATTATCCCCCAAGAAAACGTACCAGACCTGGAAGAACTGGATCGGGAGGTGCGGGACGGTCTCACCTTCCTCCCCGTCTCCTGCGTGGACGAAGTCCTCACGATCGCACTGGAAAAATAGCTAAAACGGCTTTACAAAAAATTTAGAATTTTTTTCATAATTCATCTTGTAAATTGTGGACAAGTGGTGTACAATAGTTTCTGACAAAAGGTTAACAATATGTAGGAGGTAAGAATTATGCAAGCAAAAGTTGGCATCAACGGCTTCGGCCGCATCGGCAGACTGGTGTTCCGTGCGGCTCTGGAAAACAATAAAGTGAATGTGGTCGGTATCAACGACCCCTTCATCGACCTGGACTACATGGTGTACATGCTCCGGTATGACACGATGCATGGCCAGTTCAAAGGCACCATCGAGACCCGCGACAACAAGCTGGTTGTCAACGGCAAAGAGGTTGCTGTGTTCGGCTGCATGAATCCTGAGGAGATTCCGTGGAGCTCCTGCGGCGCAGAATATGTTGTGGAGTCCACCGGTGTGTTCACCACCACCGAGAAGGCTTCCGCACACATCAAGGCCGGCGCGAAGAAGGTTGTCATCTCTGCTCCGTCCGCCGATGCTCCCATGTTTGTCATGGGCGTCAACAACGACAAGTACACCAAGGACATGACGGTGATCTCCAATGCGTCCTGCACCACCAACTGCCTGGCTCCCATCGCAAAGGTGCTGCATGAGAATTTCGGCATTACGGATGGTCTCATGACCACTGTTCACTCCACCACCGCGACCCAGAAGACGGTGGACGGCCCGTCCAAGAAGGACTGGAGAGGCGGCCGTGCTGCAGCTGGCAACATCATCCCGTCCTCCACGGGTGCTGCCAAGGCTGTCGGCAAGGTTATTCCCGAGCTGAACGGCAAGCTGACGGGTATGTCCATGCGCGTTCCGACGCTGGATGTTTCGGTGGTTGACCTGACCGTCAATCTGGCAAAACCCGCGAAGTATGATGAGATCTGCGCGGCCATGAAGAAGGCTTCGGAGAACGAGCTCAAGGGCATCCTGGGTTACACCGAGGACGCTGTGGTTTCTTCGGACTTCCTGGGTGATCCGAGAACCTCCATCTTTGACGCGAAGGCCGGTATTGCCCTGACCGATACGTTCGTGAAGGTGGTTTCCTGGTACGACAATGAGTGGGGTTATTCCAACAAGGTGGTTGACCTCATTGATTACATCTCGGATGTAGACGCGAAATAAGTGACCATAACCAAAAAGGCGGAAGCGATGCTTCCGCCTTTTTTTTTGTAATACGAAAACCACGCGATAGTCGCGTGGTTGGAAAGAGGTTAACCGATAAGCAAAAATCCTCCTCATGTGTTAAGATAAGATTGACCTGCCAGTCAAAATTAAAACACATGAGAAGG
>CALYAO010000004.1 GCA_944393605.1 uncultured Clostridia bacterium | reverse complement strand
TTACCCGTTTACGGGTGGCAGTGCATGTGATGCGATACTATCATTCAGTACCCCTTTTGAGGGGTTAAGCCGGTAATAGCCCCTTATAGGGGCAGTGCAAGCCACCAGTTTACTGGTGGTCTTGACTGCGAGGGCTATAAGCCCAATAGGGTGCTTGCGATGGTAAAGTACACAATCAGCGTGATGGTGTCCACCACCGTGGAGATAATGGGGCTCGCCATAATGGTGGGGTCCAGGTGCAGCACTTTGGCGCCCAGCGGGAGCATGCACCCGATCAGCTTGGCGATGATAACCACCAGAAACAGCGTGAGACTGATGACCAGGGCAACTGGAATGGCGACGTGATCAAAGAGCAGGACGCGCGCACAGTTGACAATGGCCAGCACCGATCCGGCAAGTATCCCCACCCGGAGTTCTTTCCACAGCACGCGGAGCGCGTCCCGGGGCCGCACCTCTCCCAGCGCAAGGCTGCGGATGATCACGGTGGAGGACTGTGCCCCCGAGTTGCCACCCGAACTCATGAGCATGGGGATGTAGGATGAGAGCACCACCATGGAGGCCAGGAGGGCCTCAAATTTGCGGATGACGAAGCTCGTCATGGTGGCGGACAGCATGAGGATGAGCAGCCAGAATATGCGGTTGCGCGCCAGCTTAAAGACGCCGGTCTTGAGATAGGTCTCCTCGGAGGGCGCCATGGCGGCCATCTTGTGGAAGTCCTCGGTGTTCTCCTCTTCGATGACGTCCAACACGTCGTCGATGGTGATGATGCCAACCAGCCGGTTCTCGTTGTCCACGACGGGCAGGGAGATGAGGTCATATTTTTTGAACAGCGGGATGGCGGTCTCCTGGTCGTCCATGGTATGCACCGAGATGACATGGGGATCCATGATGTCTGCCACAATGGTGTCGCTGTCGCTCAAGATGAGCCGCCGGATGGACACCGTCCCCTCCAGCTTGCGCGCGCTGTCGATGACATAGCAGTTGTTGATGGTCTCCTTGTCAATCCCCGTCTGACGGATGTGTGTCAGCGCCTCGGACACTGTCATCTCTTTTTTGAGGTCCACAAACTCGATGGTCATGATGCTGCCCGCGCTGTCATCGGGATACTGGAGGATCTGGTTGATGATCTTGCGGGTGGTCTCATCGGTGTTTTTTAGGACCTTTTTGACCACATTGGCGGGCATCTCTTCGATAAAGTCCACCGTGTCGTCCATGAACAGCTCGTCCATGATGTTGTTGATTTCAAAATCCGTGATGGACTCGACGATATACTGCTGCTCGTCGTGGTCCATGAACGCAAATACCTCCGCACCCGTGTCCTTGGGCAGCATGCGGAAAACCTTCAGCATCTTGTCCTGTGGAAGTGCCTCCAGCAGCTGTGCGATATCCGCCGCGTTCATCTTTATGATTTCCTGCCGGGCAAGGACGTATTTGCCTTCTTCAATGAGTTTGAGAATGTGATCTGTCATGGTATTCCCCCTTTGAACCATGGCGCCATCATTGGTAGTATGTGTAAAATGCACACAAAAAAACAGATGCAGCCACGTGTTTTCGTTCCTGCATACGGTTACGGGTTGGGGGAAACACAGACACCAGCTCTTACCAGCGCAAACAGAAGGAAGAAACAGAGTCTATGGCCCCCGAGATACTTTGATAATCACTAGATTGGGATAAGGGTTCCATATACTCACCTTCTTCGTAAAAAAATGATTTGCAATGCCAAAATATGCCCCAAAAAGACAGGGTTTGCAAGAAAAAGATCGAACAAAATACAGTTTTTATTGTACTATACCGGGCGGGGAAAGTCAAGGGAAACTTTGGGGGCAGAGGTGGGCGTTTACGGAAAAATTACCTGTGGTTTACTTGTTTTTCACAGGACGGTATGGTATACTAGCCACAGGAAACTGTGGAAAATGGGGGCATTGTGCATTGAAAGAGATCATATTGGTAAAATACGGAGAGATCATCCTAAAGGGGCTCAACCGCCCCATCTTTGAGGATCTGCTCATCAAGAATATCAAACGGGCGCTGCGGGGCATCGCGGGGGTGGACATCTGGAAGGCACAGGCGACCATTTACCTTGCGCCGCAGGACCCCGCCGACCTAGGCGAGATGGTGCGGCGGCTGCGCAAGGTGTTCGGGATTGTATACATCGTCCGTGCCTATGTGCTGCCCAAGGACATGGCGGCCATCTGTGCCGGTGCGAAGGAGTGCCTGGCGGAGACGCTGTCGGCTGCGGGGTCGTTTAAGGTGGAGTGCAAGCGGTCGGACAAGAAATTTCCGCTCAAGTCCCCCGAGGTGGCGCGGGAGCTGGGCGCGGCGCTCTTGGAAGCCTTTCCCCATCTCCATGTGGATGTGCATGCGCCCGACAAGCTGGTCATGGTGGAGATTCGGGACACCGACGCCTATGTGTACTGTGACCGGCTGGCCGGCGCGGGCGGCATGCCCACCAAGTCCAACGGATGCGCGGGGCTGCTGCTGTCGGGCGGCATCGACAGCCCGGTGGCGGGATATATGGTGGCCAAACGCGGGGTGGAGCTGGTTGGGATCCACTTCTTTTCCCACCCGTACACCAGCGAACGTGCCAAACAGAAGGTGCTGGACCTGGCGGGCATCTTGGGCGCCTACACCGGCGGCATGCGGGTGGCGGTGGTGCCCTTTACGGAGATTCAGCTGGAGATCCGCAAGCATTGCCCCGAGGAGCATCTGACCCTCATCATGCGGCGGTTTATGATGGAGATCGCGGAGCGCATCACCCGCAAAAACGGCGGCCAGGCGCTGGTGACGGGGGAGAGCATTGGCCAGGTCGCCAGCCAGACCATCGACGCGCTGGGCGTGACGGATGCTGCGGTCACCATGCCGGTGTTCCGTCCCGTGATCGGGATGGACAAGGAGGAGATCGTGCAGATCGCGCGGCGCATCGGGACGTTTGAGACCTCCATCCTGCCCTACGAGGACTGCTGCACCATCTTTACCCCCAGGCATCCGTCCACCAAGCCCAAGCTGGAAAAGATTTTGGCATCCGAGGCGGCGCTGGACCGGGAACCGCTCATCACGGCGGCGATTGCCGGAACGGAGTGGGTGACGGTCTAATGGGCATGTCCGGGACCCTGGATCGGCTGGCGAAACGTCAGGAGAAATGTGTTTCGGGCATTGCTGAACAATGCCATGATTCCGAGGCATGGATATGCATTTTGTTGTCACCGTTGGTATCGTTTTTGGCGGGCCTGTTTTCGGGCGTAGGAGAAGGGGGAACACATGTCATTTTCGGCACAGGTGAAGGAGGAATTGTGCAGGCTGGAGCTCAAAAGCTGCTGTAAGAAGGCGGAGCTGGCCGGCCTGGTGGCCTTTTGCGGCGCCATGGTGCAGGAGGAGGGCGGCGCATGTCTGCGCCTGCGTACTGAAAACCCGCATGTCGCGCGGCGGATGTATGGGCTGGCGCGGTCGCTGTTTCACACCAAGTTTGAGATCCGGCGCACAGAGAGTCCGGGGCTGCACGCGGTGAGCGTGCCTCAGTCTGCCGCGCTGGATGTGTTTTTGCAGCAGCTGGGGCTCCTGCGGGATGGCATGGTCAAATTCGCGGTGGACCCCTTTTTGGTGCAGGATGACTGCTGTGTGCGTTCCTTTGTGCGGGGCGCGTTTTTGGGGGGCGGCTCGGTGAGCGACCCCGAAAAGGGGTACCACTGGGAGGTGGTGACCCACTATAAGACGCTGTCGGGTGACCTGTCGCAGCTGCTCTCGGATTGCGGCTTTGAGCTGCGAACCATTCTGCGCAAGTCCAACTATGTGACCTATGTGAAGGACAGTGAAACCATCTGTGACCTGCTGGCGTTTATGGGTGCCTCTTCTGCGGTGATGGAACTGTACAACATCAAAATTATGAAGGATATGCGCAACAATGTGAATCGCATTGTGAACTGTGAGACCGCCAATGTGACCAAGACGGTGGATGCGGCGGTCAGGCAGATGCAGGCGATTGAGAAGCTGGACAAGCGGAGGGGGCTGGAGAGCCTGCCCGATGGCCTCAAAGAGATTGCGCGGCTCCGGCTGGAAAACCCCGAGGCATCCCTGTCCGAACTGGGCGCCATGCTTACGCCGCCGCTGGGCAAATCGGGCGTCAACCACCGGCTCAAAAAAATTCAACAATTGGCGGAGAATCTGATATGACAAACGTAGGAAAAGTGACAAAGCTGCTGCCCGGCGGGCGGGCAGTGATCCAGCTTGCGCGCGCCTCCGCGTGCGGGGAAAACTGCGCCATGTGCAAAGGCGGATGCGCACCCACGCAGCACACCGCGGTGGTATATGACCGCATCGGTGTCCGCCCCGGGGATATGGTGCGGGTGGACATGCCGGACGGCGTGGTGCTAAAGAGCGCCTTTTTGGTGTATATCCTGCCGCTGCTTTTGCTGTTCGTGTGCTATGGCGCGGCGGAGGCATTGTTTGGGTCTGCAGCGGTGTCGGCGGCATCGGCCATCTTGGGGCTGGTGGCCGGGTTTTTGCTGCTCCGGCAGGTGGATAAGCGGTTTGTGCGGCTGGCGGAGATCACCAAGCGGCTGGATGGATAGCGGCGGGGCGGCCTGCCGCTTTTTTATGCAAAAAACCGACAGGGAAGCCGCTTTTTTGTGCAAAAACCATATTGACCAGCGCCGCAAAACGTGATATAGTAATACAGTTCTATGGGAATATAAATGGCAGTATGGCCGCATTTTACAGACGTTGGAAGGGATTCTGTGGGATTTGATGTGATTGTCAGGCAGATTGTGATGCTCGCCATTGCCATTGCGGTGGGGTTTGCGGCGGTGAAAACGCGCTACCTGGAGGCGGACATCCGGAGCGCGCTGTCGCGGGTGATCGTACGTATCACGCTGCCGTGTCTCATCGTTGCGTCCCTGACGGGGACGGAGCTGAGTGCCCAGCTTCTCCAGAATGCTTTGATTGTATATGGCGTTGCGCTTGCGGGCATGGCGCTTTTGTATGGGATCAACTATGCGGTGGGCAAGCTGCTGGGCCTTGTGGGCCCGACCCACACCATCCATGCGCTGGCAAGCTCGTTTGGCAATGTGTCCTTTTTGGGATATCCCCTGCTGCTCGCGCTGTTTGGGGAGACGGGGCTGTTTTACGGCGTGGTGTTCACGTTTGCGAATGATACGCTGCTGTGGACGTTTGGGGTGTTTGTGCTGAGCCGGGACAGCGGCATGCGGGGGAAAAAGGCGCTCAAAAACCTCATCAACCCCAGCACCGTGAGCTTTGCACTGGCCATCCTCATGCTGGTGCTTCGTCTGCGGTTCCCGCCTGTGATCCATGAAACGCTGCAGGGCATCGGCGACCTTACCACGTACCTGTCCATGCTGTTCATCGGCATGACGCTGGCGACCATCCCCCTTCGGAACATCTACCGGAAATATGGCATCTATGTTTCGGTGGCGATCAAGATGCTGCTGGCGCCCATTGGGCTGATTTTGCTGCTGGGATTGACGGGGCTGGATGAGACGGCTGCCGCGGTGATCGTGCTGGAGCTTGCGATGCCGGCGCCGACCATGGTGTCCATCCTGGCGCATGAATACCATTCGGATACCCAGTATGCAGCGGAGTTTATGTTTGTGACGACCATCGCAAGTCTGGCAACGCTGCCGCTGTGTTACTATTTGTTTACGCTTTGGTTTTAGTGGGGCTGCAGGGTTGGCAGGTCGATTGCCATGCAATGTAACCCTTGCATATTTTCCAAATAATAACAAAAATATAGCTGGTTCTATTAGTTTGTTCTATTGAAGAAGGAGGCGGTTTTGTGGATACAAAACCAAAGGCTGCCGTCGTGATGGGCAGCGATTCGGATTTTCCCGTGGTGAAAAACTGTGTGAAAATGCTCAAGAAATTTGGGATTGAGGCGGATGTGAACGTGATCTCGGCACACCGTACCCCCGATGCGGCGGAGCAGTTTGCAAAGACGGCGGAGGAGCGCGGGTTTGGCGTCATCATTGCGGCGGCGGGCAAGGCGGCGCATCTGGCGGGCGTCTTGGCGGCCAGCACGACGCTGCCTGTCATTGGCATCCCCATGAAATCCTCCACGCTGGACGGGTTGGACAGCCTCCTGTCCGTCGTGCAGATGCCAAAGGGCATCCCCGTGGCGACGGTGGCGGTGGATGGTGCGGACAATGCGGGGATTTTGGCGGCGCAGATCCTGTCCATCAAATACGAGGAGATTCGTCCGCTTCTTCGTCAGTTCAAGCAGGACATGGCGGATGAAGTGGCAAAGAAGAACGAGGCGATCAAAAAGGAGGCAGAGAGCATATGAAAAAGCTGGACATGCTGTATGAAGGCAAGGCAAAAAAGGTGTATAAAACGGACGATGACGATTGCTATATCGTGTCGTATAAGGACGATGCAACTGCGTTTAACGGCGAGAAAAAGGGCACCATCGAACAGAAGGGCATCGTAAACAACCGGGTTTCCAACCATCTGATGAAGCTGCTGGAGAGCAAGGGCATTCCGACCCATCTGGTGGAGGAGATCAACGACCGGGAGACGGTGGTCAAAAAGGTCACCATCGTGCCGCTGGAGGTCATCGTGCGCAACATCGCGGCGGGCAGCCTGTCCAAGCGCTTGGGCCTGCCCGAGGGGACGAAGCTGGCCAAGACGGTGCTGGAGTACTCCTATAAGGACGACGCGCTGGGCGACCCCATGATCAATGACTACCACGTGTTCGCCATGGAGCTGGCGACCCCCGAGGAGCTCAAGAAGATTGCGGACATGTCGTTTCGGATCAACGAGATCCTGTCTGATTACTTAAAGGATCTGGGCATTGAGCTCATCGACTTCAAGCTGGAGTTTGGCCGGTACCATGGGGATATCATTTTGGCGGACGAGATTTCGCCCGATACCTGCCGGTTCTGGGATTCCAAGACGGGCGAAAAGCTGGATAAGGACCGTTTCCGCCGCGACATGGGCGGCGTGGAGGACGCATACCAGGAGGTGCTCCGGCGGCTGTTGGGCGAGTAAAAAAGGCAACGATCAAACGGGCAGGCAAATTCCTGCCCGTTTTTTGTAAAACAAGGAGGGTTTTCCATGCAGGAGCGCATCACACATCCCAAGGACTTGGCACAGCTTGCGCAGGTATGTGCGCTGGCGGACCGGGTGTTTCTTGCGGACAAACCGCAGGAGCACATGGCGGAGCGGTATCCGGCGCTGCTGGGCTGGGACAACCGGGCGCACATCAACCTCATCTGCGAGGGGGATACGCCCGTCACAGCGGTCAACTGGTACCCCATCCAGATCAAGGTGGGGGAGTGTGTGCTCACGGCGGGGAGCATCGGTTCGGTGTGTAGTGACCCCGCCGTGCGGGGGCGGGGCTATGCGGACGCCCTGGTGAAGTACACCTTTGCGCAGATGGCGGCCGAAGGGGTGGCGTTGTGCCTCATCTCGGGCGGCCGGGGGCTCTATCGGCGCAACGGCGCGCACGAGGCGGGCAAACGGCTGCGGTATCACGTGGAGGCCGGTTCTCCCATGGAGGGAGCCTACTGCCTGACGGCGGACCGCCTCACCGATGGCGTGCCGCAGGTATACGCGCTGCACAGCGCCAGCCGCAACCGCGTCCTGCGTGGATATGCGCACACGGCGGCGCTGCTGGCGGCACAAGGCTATGCGCACCATCATTGTGTCGGGGAGCTGTATGGCTCGGACCGTGCGTATGCGCTGGTGTGGCGAAACCTCGCGGAGCCCGATGCGCCTGTGCTGCGGGTGGTGGAGCAGGCAGGGGAGCCTGCGGCGGTGGCGGCCCTCTTGGGGCATATTGCCGCGGTCACGGGCAAGGCCGTTACGGGCTATGTGCCGTGGCATGAGCCCGCGCTCGCGTCGCACCTTCCGATTGTCGAGACGCTGCCCTATGACGGCACCTTCCGCATTACCCACCCGGGTCTGCTGATGGAGCAGCTGGCGCCTCGCTTGATGCGGTGCGGCAAAGGGCCGGTGACGGCGGAGGCCTGCGGCGAGGGGTACGTGCTGTCATCGGGCGGGCAGACGGCCAAGATGGATGGCGCCGCGTTTTACCGCATGCTGCTGACCGACGGGGCGGATGCGCCGCTGGGCCTTGCGGACGTGTTCCCGCTGGAGCTGCCGCTCACAGATGGCCTGGATTATATTTAGCAGCAAACAAGGAGCCCGGGGAATGGTCCCCGGGCTCCTTGTGCATTAGCCGTCCGCCCCTTCTGCGGTGCCGCTGTCTATCCGTACCTTTTTGGCGATATTCTCGATGTATTCCGCGATCACAGTCACTTCCACCGTCTCTTCGTCGATCTGCTGGTGGGTGACGTCCGCTTTGACGAACTTGGCCTGGGAGTCGGCCTCCCGCGCAAATTCTTTTTGTATCTGATCCGCCCCCTGTGCCACCACGTCGTCCAGCGCCATGGGGGTTTCCTCGGTGGTGACCTCGTGGTATACGTTCTTGTGGATGGTCACGCCCAGGTAGGTGTTGCCGATGGCCCAGTCCATGTCTTGTTTGGTGACTTGAGATTGTGCAAAGGGGTCCCCCTTGCCGAACCAGAAGGGGTGCCCAAAGAAGCTCACACCCCATTGGGTTTTGGTGTTCCCCGTGGGCACCTGTTCCCGGTGCACCAGCGAGAATGCCTGGGTTTTTTCATACCATGTCCGCGCCAGCACCTCGCCGTCCGCGTGTACGGTGCGGACACCGACGCCCTCCGTCTCAATGGTGCCGCTCACCAGGACGGCCCCTTCCTGGACGGTATCTCCCGCGGCGACCAGATTCTGCCCCGCCCTGACATTCAGATTGTGGATCACGCCGGCCTTTTTGGCCACGAGGTCACAGGTCTGGGACGGATCAATCACCTCGGGCGGCATCTCCCGCTCCTTGACCTGGACCACAACGCGGGAGCCCTGCTTGTTGATCCACAGCCAGGACAGCTGGGGCACCCGCGCGATGATTTCGTTCTGGAGGGACTTTTCGTCCAGCCGGAAGCGGAATTGCCCCACGCGGACGCCGCTCTTATCCAGCTCCGCCAGCAGGATGTCGGTTGGAATCTTTTCGTTCCCCACGACGTCAATCTTCCACACATAGAGGTTCAGTGACAGCATGAGCAGCAAAAATACGCCGATGCCCGCCAAAAACCACTTGCGTTTTTTGTATTTGTGCACCGCGATGGGCAGCCCGCATTTGGCAACGATCCGGACACGGCAGTGGGTCTTGCGCGCCACCACCGGCAGTATCCGGAAGCCCTTGAGGCTCACTTTGCACCGCAGCGCGTCCTCCCCCAGCCGTGTGATGTCCCAGAGGTAGATGTTGCGCTTGGTGCACACGTTCAAAAACCGTTCCAAAAACCGCCCCTGCACCCGGATGACCACGTATCCGCCCACCGCGTGCAGCGTTTTGTTCAGTCCCATGGCAAACGCCCCTTTACGCGACAAACTCGATACATAAAATGGTGCCCCGGATGCCGATCTCCTCATCCGTGATGCTGTAGATGGCAAGGCCCCGCCCGGTGATGCGGATGGTATACCCCTTGCTGTTTAAGCGGACCATATGTTCGTCGTATTCGATGATCCCTTTGTAATTCTCGATGTATATCTCCTGGTTATCGTTTAAGGTCATATGCGGCACGTCGGCAAGCAGGTCCGCAGGAAGCTCCAGCAGATCCCCCAGCTTTTGTTTCATGGTGGGCTTTTGGGTTTTGTCTTTTTTTCGCATGCGCCACACTCCTTCTGGGTTATCTATATGCGGCGCAAACGGGGAATATGCGGCAGCGCGGCCCATCTGCGGCCGGGGCGGATACAAAAAAAGGCACGGGCCCAGCAAAGCCCGTGCCCCTCCCCATGGCAGGGGAGGTGGGAACAGCAACCACCTTACCTTTGGCAATGGCCCGATGCATTTTGTGACGACAAAAAACGCTTGCAATCCGCGGGGGATTGTGGTATACTGGTGCCAACGTATCAATCATGGGGGATTCTGCGGTGGCAAAAACGGCGATGTTGGTCGCATGGCCGTTTTGGTGACAACATGGGTTGCGGGGCGTTGCGCCCCTTCTTTTTGTAGTCGTCGTTACAACACAATAGGTACCGGAACATTACCTACCGGATAAGGTTTATTCCATTATACCTTACCCAGTAGTTGATGTCAAGCACTTTTTTGGAAAAATTTGCGGGGAGGTATTGGGCATGAGTATTTTCTCTGAACGGATTCGGGCTCTGCGGCGCGAAAAGGGTATGACGCAAAAGCAGGTTGCGGAATATTTGGGGCTGCAGACAGCCAGCATCATCAGCCATGAGGCGGACAGAAAAGGCGTCAAACAGGAAACCTTGATTAAATATGCCAAGCTGTATGGCGTTTCCACCGATTATTTGCTTGGCTTAAAGGATGAGCGAAACTAAACAGGCATCCGCACGATTGTGCGGATGCCGATGGGGCCAACAAAAAGGACGGCAATCGGGCCGCCCTTTTTTATTTGGTTTTATCCGGATAGATGCTGCCCGCCTGCGCTATTTGACATAGCTTTTTACCAGCACTTCCAGCAGCTCGTCCCGCTCCACCTTGGTGATGAGCGCGCGGGCATTGTTGTGGCTCGTGATGTATGTGGGGTCACCCGACAGGAGATATCCGACCATCTGACTGACCGGGTTATACCCCTTTTCTTCCAGCGCCGCATAGACGGCGGTCAAAATGGAGTGGATTTGGTCGTCGCGGTTCATACCAAACTGGAATTTTTGTGTTTCGTTGATATTCATGAGTGACACCTTCCTTCTTGATAATTTCAGTATACAGGATTGCCGTGTCAAATGCAAGGCAATTTCAAAAAAATCATAAAAAGTTCATGCTTTGGTAACATACCGGCAAAAGAAGGGCGGGCGCATGCCGCGAGCGGATTGCAGGGGCGGAAGGGTTGGGCGGAAATCCGATAGAAAATGTGAAAAAAGGGCTTGCGTAATGGCAGGGGATTGGGTACAATAGGGGTAGCAATGGATTGTTCTTGATAAAGGGGGATACCGATGTACATAGCAGACAGCAAACGATATGACACCATGCAGTATGCACGGTGCGGCAAGAGCGGCCTAAAACTTCCGTTGGTGTCGCTTGGGCTTTGGCACAACTTTGGATACTGCGACAAGTATGAAACCATGCGGGACATTGTGCTGACGGCGTTTGACCACGGCGTGACGCACATTGACATGGCAAACAACTACGGGCCCCCGCCCGGCGCGGCGGAGGAGCACTTCGGCAAGCTATACAAGGCAGATCTCAAGCCCTACCGGGATGAGCTGATCCTGTCCTCCAAGGCGGGATACGGCATGTGGGCGGGCCCGTATGGGGAGTGGGGCTCGCGCAAGTACCTGATGGCGAGCTTGGACCAGAGTCTGAAACGGTGCGGCGTGGACTACTTTGACATCTTTTATTCCCACCGGCCCGATCCCGAGACGCCGCTGGAGGAGACCATGGGCGCGCTGGCGGACATGGTGCGGCAAGGCAAGGCGCTCTATGTCGGCATCTCCAACTACAATCCCGAGCAGACGGCGCGCGCGGTGGACATCCTGGCGGACATGGGGGTACACTGCCTGATCCATCAGCACAGCTATTCCATGCTCAACCGGACGAGCGAGGACGGGCTGTTTTCGGTGCTGGAGGAGAAGGGGGTCGGCAACATTGCGTTCTCCCCGCTGGCACAGGGGCAACTGACCGACCGGTATCTTTCGGGGATCCCGGCGGATTCGCGTGCCGCGCGGCCAGAGGGCTTCCTCAAGCAGGATGCGGTGGAACAAAACATCGGCAAGGTGCGCGCCTTAAAGCGCATCGCGGACGAAAAGGGAATCGCAATGGCGCAGCTGGCGCTGTTGTGGGTGCTGCGCGGCGGGCGCGTGACCAGCGTGCTCATGGGTGCGAGCAGCGTAGCGCAGCTGATGCAGAACCTGGCGATTGTGAATATGCCGGCGCTGACTGCGGCGGACTGTGAAAAGATTGACAAAATTTTAACAGAATAGGAGGATTCTCATGCAAAATGAATGGCAAGACCCCGAAATTCTGTCGGTGAACCGCCTGCCCCAGCGGGCATACTACATCCCGTATTCCAACTTGGAGCGTGCTTTGGGACGGCAAAAAACCCAATCGGAGCGGTACCAGCTGCTAAACGGCGCCTGGTCGTTTCAGTATTTTCATCGTTTTTTTGACCTGCCGGAGGACATCACAGCCAAAAATTACGAGCTCACTCGGATGGGAACCATTCCCGTGCCATCCTGCTGGCAGATGTATGGATATGACGTTCCGCAGTATACCAACGTGCAGTACCCATACCCCGTGGATCCGCCGCATGTGCCCAACGACAATCCGTGCGGCGTCTATGCGCGGGACGTGTTTGTGGAGAAGGGCAGCGATGAGGTCAACCTGGTGTTTGAGGGAGTGGACGCCTGCTTCTATGTCTATGTGAACGGCAAAGAGGTGGGATACAGCGAGGGCTCCCATCTGCAGAGCGAGTTTGATATCACCCGGTTTGTAAGGCGCGGCATGGAAAACCGCCTGACCGTCGTGGTCTTAAAGTGGGGTGCCTCCAGCTACCTGGAGGACCAGGATTTTTACCGCATGTCGGGCATCTTCCGGGATGTGTATCTGCTGTTCCGGGCACCGGGGCACGTGCGGGACATTTCGGTGGAGACAGCGCTTGCGGATTCCTATTCGGCTGCGACCATCACGGTGACGGCGGACCGTCCTGCGGATGTGATGCTGTATGACCCGCAGGGGACGCTGGTGGCGCAGTGCAAGGGAACCGATCAGGCGCGCTTCGCGCTGGATGCGCCCGAGCTGTGGACGGCGGAGACCCCCCAGCTGTACACCGCTGTGCTGGCCTGTGCCGGGGAATATATCCCCGTGAGTATCGGTGTGAGAGAGGTTGCGGTGGCGGACAATGGTGCGCTTCTCATCAACGGTGTCCCTGTGAAGCTCAAAGGCGTGAACCGGCATGACACCAATCCCAAGACGGGGCACTATGTGACGGAGGAGGACATCCTGCTGGATCTGACGCAGATGAAACGCCTCAATGTCAACACCATCCGAACCTCCCACTACCCCAATACCCCAGAATTCTATGAGCTGTGCAACCGGTTCGGATTTTATGTGATTGACGAAGCGGATCTGGAAACCCATGGCTTTGCAGAACGGTATCCAAATTGCGGGTATTATGATATGCCGAATACCATCTGGCCCTGTAACAACCCCATGTGGGAGGCCGCCTTTGTGGACCGGATGGAACGGACGCTCCAGCGGGATAAGAACCACCCCTGTGTCATCATGTGGTCGCTGGGGAACGAGAGCGCATATGGCCCCAACCACGACAAGATGGCGGACTATGCGCATGCGCATGACAGTACCCGCCTGGTGCACTATGAGGGCGTGTCCTGCCTGACGCCGCTGGGATGCGGAAAGGAAGATTCGGCTTCGGTGGACGTGGTCAGCCGGATGTATCCGTCGGTGCCCGATATTCAGAAATACATCGAATCCAGCCAGGACAAGCGGCCCTTCTTCCTGTGCGAGTATTCCCACGCGATGGGCAACGGCCCGGGGGACCTCGCGGACTACTGGGCGCTGTTTGAGCAGCATCCGCGGCTCATCGGCGGCTGTGTCTGGGAGTGGGCGGACCACTCGGTGGAACGGGTGCTGGGCAACCAAGTGGTGTATACCTATGGCGGGGACTTTGGGGAGATTCCTCATGACGGCAATTTCTGTGTGGACGGCCTGGTCTTCCCCGACCGCAGCCCGTCGACGGGCGCGCTGTGCATGCAGAATGTCTATCAATATCTCCGTGCGGAGGCGGTTGACCTCCAGCGGGGGGAGGTGCGCATCACCAATCTGCATGATTTCGTGACCGCGGACCAGTATGAGCTGTCCTATGAGCTGATCTGTGACGATGCGGTTGTCTGCGAGGGTGTGATGGCGCTGCCCGCCATCCCGCCCCATGAGAGTGCAGTGGTCGTCCTGCCCATTACGCTGGTGAGTGAGGCGCAGTACGGCGCATACCTCAACCTGTTTTACCGGCTGGCGCAGGATATGGCCTGGGAAAACAAGGGGTTTGTCCAGGGCTCTGACCAGCTTGCGGTGCCTGTGGCCATCCGGCCGCGTGTGCTGCGGACGGGCAAGGCCATGAACGTCCAGGAGGAGAAGGAAAAGCTCTTCATCGTCGGAGACCGTTTCCTCTATACCTTCAACAAATTCTATGGCAGCTGGGACAGCATCAGCGTGAACGGCGTGGAGAAGCTGGCGAAGCGGCCGGAGTTTACCGTGTTCCGTGCGCCCACCGACAACGACCGGTATGTGAAGTTCCAGTGGGCGGAAAATGACCTCAACTTCCGCGACAACGAGGGCATGAACCACATGCAGTCCATGTGTTATGAGACGTCGGTGGAGAAGGTGAGTGCGGAGGAGATTGTGGTGCGCGCGGTCACCAATATCGCAAGCCCCGGCAAGATGCCGCTCTGCCAGATCTGCACCCGCTATACCGTGACATCCGACGGCACCATTGCGTTTGATGTGCATGTGGAAGTGCGGGAAAGCGCGGTTTGGCTGCCGCGGTTCGGCATGGAGTTTGTGCTGACGCCGGGCCAGGAAAAACTGGAATATTTTGGAATGGGCCCCGATGAAAACTACATCGATATGCGGCAGCATGCGCGGATGGGGATGTTTGAGTCCACGGTCAACCGGGAGTATGTTCCCTATATCATGCCGCAGGAGTATGGCAATCATACCGATACCAAGATGCTGGCGGTTGGGGAGAAAAACCGGCTGGTGTTTACGTCGGATACAGGATTTTCCTTCATGGCGTCTCACTTTACGGCGCAGGATCTGCACCGTACGGCGCATAACTATGAGCTCACGAAGCATGAGGAGACCATCCTGCGCATTGATTATAAGGTGTCGGGCATTGGATCTGGGAGCTGTGGCCCTGGCTTGCTGGAGCAGTATCAGCTTTCCGAAAAAACCTTTGATTTCCGCTTTACGCTGGGGATCGAATAATTATCCAAAACCAAAAAAGAACCCGTTCTGCAAAGAACGGGTTCTTTTTTGGTACAGCCCCTGCTTAAGCATTGCTGGGGCCGCAATGGTGGTCTAACGAATTGTCGCATTGATCGATGACATGTTTGCCCCTTGGCTATTGCGGGGTTAAGCGCCGTTTTCTGCTCAGAAAGTCTGCAGAAAGCGGCTTTTCGCCAGGCGGCTATCAAACGCCAATGTAACCCAGCATGCAATCCCATGGGCGGGACAGACCGAGCGATTCTTACTGGTCTTTGGTCACCGCATCGATGCATGCAATCGCGTTTAAGGTGCGCGGGAAGCCAATGAAAGGCAGGCACTGGGTGATGGCCTCAATGAGCGTCTCCCGGGTGTTGCCAACGCTGAGGTTTGCGCCCGCATGGGCTTTTGCCTGTGGTTCACATCCGCCAAGCGCACAAATGGCGCAAAAGACGATGAGCTCCCGCATGGGCAGGTCCAAGGTGCCCCGGGTATAAAAATCGCCAAAACAATAGGCGGAGAGGTAATCCTGTATGTGCATGAGCTCTGGCGGGGCCGCCTCGCGCATGGCATTGATATTGTCTGCCCCAAAAATCTTCTGCTGGACGGCCAGCCCCTTCTCAAAACGGGTCTCTTCGGTCACGGTGGATTGGCTGGCGAGGGGGCTTGTGATGCCCGCCTCTTGAAACACCGCATTGACGGCCCCAAGGGCACACCGCACGTTTTCCAATCCAATGTATGGGGCACACTGATACAGCGTCTCTTTGATCTCCTCAGGACTGGCGCCGACGTTTAATGCGGCCTGCGTATAGCGGGGAAGGGCCTCCCATGTCTGGCAGGCCGTCAGCGCGGCCAGAATGAGGAGCGCCCGCTGCGGACTGGATAGGCTCCCGTGGGCCAGGACGTCGCCGCAGAGGAAATTGCGGGCAATTTCCTCCAATTCGGGGTCGGTGTTATCAGCCACAGGCTGCCACCAATCGGGCTGATTGCTGTTTGCTGCTTCTATACGTTTCATGGAAAATCCCTCCGTTGCTTCTGTTTGGTTAACAAGTTTATGATTCGGCCTTCGGCTTGAGCGGCCCATAAAAATAGCTGGCCGTCGCTTCCATCCATCAGAAACTTTCTCTGGTGATGGAGGTAGCTGTCTTGGGCATGTGTTTTTGTCTCGGCCTTTTTGGATGATGATTTTACATCTCCTGGTCCCCGATGGACCAGACATGGCTCTCTTTGGCGGATGCCGGGGTATTTTGCGCCATCACGCCGACGAGCTTATGCGGCACATAGGGCTCCTCGAGGTAGGCCACCTCTTCCTGGCTCAGCGAGAGGTCCACCGCCTTTGCGGCACCTTCTATATGGGAGAGTTTGGTCGCGCCGACCACCGGAGCAGCCGTCTTTGTGAGCAGCCATGCCAGCGCAACCTCTGTCATGGAAACGCCATGTCTCTCGGCCAGCTCGGCCACCCGGCGGATAATGACCTGGTCCTGCTGTGCGGTGGCATCATATTTGAGTTTGGCGTAGCTGTCTTCCTGAAGCCGCTTGGAGGTTTCGCCGGGGTGCTTGGCGAGCCGGCCGCCCGCCAGCGCGCTGTATGGCGTCATGGCGATGTGCTCCTCCGCGCAGAATGGCGCCATCTCTCGCTCCTCCTCGCGGAAAATCAGGTTGTAGTGCCCCTGGATGGAGATGAACGTTGCAAACCCTTCCGCTTCCGCCAGCGCATTTGCCTTTGCCAGCTGCCAGGCAAAGCAGTTTGAGATGCCAATATATCGAACTTTCCCGGCCTTCACCACGCGGTCAAGTCCCTCCATGATCTCATACAGCGGCGTCTGATAATCCCACATATGGTAGATATAGAGGTCCACGTAATCCATCCCGAGATTGGAGAGGCTGAGGTTGAGCATGTGCTCGATGTGTTGCTGCCCCGTGACGCCCGCGTCGATTTCTTTTTGCGTACGGGGCAAGAATTTGGTGGCAACCACCACCTCGTCCCGTTTGGCAAAGTCCCAGAGCGCGCGCCCGAGATACTGCTCGCTCGTGCCGCTCTGATAGGCCGGTGCGGTGTCAAAAAAATTGATCCCCAGCTCCAGCCCCCGCTGGATGATATCGCGGGACTGCGCTTCATCCACGGTCCAGGTGTGCTGGCCGTTTGACGCGTCTCCAAACCCCATACATCCCATGCAGATGCGGGACACCGTCAGATCAGAATGCCCCAATTTGGTGTATTTCATACGCGGCCTCCCAGGTCTTTCACCCAATCGCGCAGCATGTCGTCCGAAGCATGATTGAGCAGCTTCCCGGGCAGCCATGTCGCATCCTTGGAGCAGAGCGGCTTTAGCACCTCAACCGTTTTTCCCAGTCCGCTGCTGCCTGAGGTGGCAAAGGGGATGATGGTCTTGTTTGAAAAGTCATAGCTTTCCAGAAATGTGTCAATGATGGTCGGGGCAACATACCACCAAATGGGAAAACCGATGAATATTGTGTCATATGTGTCCAGCGTTGGGAGTTGTTCCGCAATGGGCGGCCGGGACGCGGGGTCCTTCATCTCGATGGAACTCCGGCTCTTGGGATTGGTCCAGTCAAGATCTTCGCGCGTGTACGGCACGAGCGGCTTGATCTCAAACAGGTCTGCGCCGGCAACTTGCGCCAGCCGCTGTGCCACGTCCTTTGTGACCCCGCTCGCAGAAAAATAGGCTACCAGTGTTTTACTCATTTTGTCTTCCTCCTTTTTGATCCAATGTTACCCATCCTCTTGATCAGCGACGCAGGCATCCAATTCCACATTCTGGTAAGCTTGACAGGGAATGCGAAAACGGATGCATGCTTCGCATTTGTTGTGATGTATGATATCTTGTTCGTGCGATAGAAAACGATGCATTTTTTTGTATATCTATATCATACCTCTAAAAGTTTGTTCTGTCTAATACTTGTATGACATCGCGAGATATGTCTAAAATGCATGCTTTCCATGCTGCAAAAAGCAAGCGGCCGTTTCCTCTCTGTTTGCGGGACACTAAAACGAGTGGCATCGCCGCACGCAGGCGCTCTCTGCAAACAGGCAAAAGAAAAACCCCATGCAAATGGTTGTTTTCCATTCACATAGAGTTTTTTATCTTGCTTATGACGTTTTGTGACACCCTTGGTTTGTCCTGTTTTAGCTGATTTTTAAGCTGTTGTACTTGTTTTTGGTCGCCATGCCACCTCGGATGTGGCGGGTGGCTTTGTTTTCGGCCAGAACTTTTTTGGTCTCTTTGGCAAGGTTTTGGTTGATATAATATAACCGTTCGGTCACGTCCTTATGGACTGTAGATTTTGAAATACCAAAATATTTGGCGGCTTCTCTTACGGTACACTTTGTCTTTAGAATATAATTGGCTAAAGACACTGCACGTTCTTCGATTGCTTCTTTCAAAGCCATGGCCCCCTCTTACAAAATTCCATTTCATATTTTGCGTACGGGGGATCCCCGCCGCACAGTATACTGTATGTCAGCGGACGGGAATATAGTACGAAACACCAAGAATATTTTGTGCGGAGTATAGCTGCTTGCTCGGTACTGCATTGACAGAAGTGGGTTATATTGCAAGGTTTGTGCATTGCAAAGAAAAAAAAGAGAAGATTTGCAAAAAAGGATAACCTGAAAAATGAATAGAGTAAACAAAATGAAAAAAGGTGCATTGCGCTTCCGAACGGCTTTCTATATACTGAGCATACAAACTTACGTAAAGGGTGATGGTGATGTCAGCGACGATGAAACAAATGGGAGCCGGGCAGCCGAATGCGGTATCGCTGCGCAAACCGGCGCGTCTTACGAGGCGGCGTTCCCTCGTGCGGTCTCTCATATACGATCGGTATTTGTACCTATTGATGCTTCCTATTTTGTTCTATTTTGTAATCTTCAAATATCTGCCCATGCTGGGACTGGTGATGGCATTTAAAGATTTTAATCTCACCATGGGCATCATAGACAGCCCGTGGGTGGGGCTAAAGCATTTTGAGCGATTGTTTTCCAGCCCGGATTTTTATCAGATTTTGCGAAATACACTATTGCTGAACGTATACAGCATTTTGTTTTATTTCCCAGTTCCCATCATTCTATCCTTGCTCCTCAATGAGGTCAAAAACCGAGTGTTCAAAAAAACCGTACAAAGTATTTTGTATATTCCTTATTTTATCTCATGGGTCGTGCTTGGCGGAATTATCATTTCATTATTATCCCCCAGCACTGGCGTGGTGAATGCGATTTTAAAGCTGTTTCATATCGAACCCATCTATTTTATGAAAAGCACATTTTGGTGGCCGGTGGTGTATGTATTATCCAGTATTTGGCAGTCCGCAGGCTGGGGCACCATTATCTATATGGCTGCCATCACGGGCATTGATGCGGAGCAGTATGAGGCAGCATTGATTGATGGTGCAAACAAATGGCAGCAGGTTTGGCACATTACGCTTCCCGGTATCCGCAGCACCATTGCAATCATGTTGATTCTTCGCATGGGACAGATGCTGGACGTCGGTTTTGAGCAGGTATACATGCTGCAAAACGATGCGGTGCACAGCGTTTCAGAGGTCATCAGCACCTACGAATACCGCATTGGTCTAGCCGGTGCACAGTATAGCTACACCACGGCGCTGGGCCTCTTTAAAAGCGTCATCGGATTGATTCTCATCACTTCTACCAATAAGGTGGTCAACCTGTTGGGCGAAGATGGTTTGTGGTAAGGAGGCAACATATGCATATCAAGCAATCGATGTCGGAACGGGTCTTTTATGTGGTCAACTATCTCTTTTTGGCACTCTGCGCGGTTGTGACCATCTTTCCTTTTATCAATATCCTGGCGACCTCCTTATCCAGCGGACGTGCCATCATGTCGGGGGAGGTGTTCCTCTGGCCGGTGGAATGGAATTTGAGCTCATATCGTACGCTCTGGCAAGACGGACAGATGTTTGTGGCGCTGAAAAACTCTGTCATCATCACAGTGGTGGGAACGGCCATCAACATGGTGGGTACCATCATGATTGCATATCCACTGTCCAAAAAGCGGCTGCGGGGGCGGAGTATCATCACAAAATTTATTGTATTTACCATGTTGTTTAACGGCGGCCTTATCCCAAATTTTATCTTGGTCAAGATGCTAGGACTCATGAATACCTATGGTGCACTGTGGTTCCCTGCCATTGTGAGCGTCTACAATATGACCATCATGCTGAATTTTTTTCGCGGAATTCCAGATTCACTGGAAGAAGCGGCGCAGATTGACGGGGCGAACGAGATTTATATCCTCGTCAAACTCATTCTGCCGCTCTCCATGCCGGTCATAGCAACGCTTACCCTCTTTTATGCGGTGGGGTGGTGGAACAACTATTTCAATGTGATGATTTATATCACGTCCAGTGACAAGGTCTCCATGACCGTCAAGCTCATGCAGATGATCAATACCATCAGCGATACTATGCTAAACAGCGGGGAAGGGGTACAGGCGCAGGAAAAGATGGTGCCCGAGGGCATCAAGGCGGCGGCCATTGTGGTGTCCACAGTCCCCATTTTATGCGTCTATCCATTTTTGCAAAAGTACTTTGTCAAAGGCGTTATGATTGGCTCATTAAAGGGATGAAAATAAAATCACATTATAAAGGGGAGAAGAACATGAAAAACAGGTGGATTTCAGCAGTGGTGGCTGTGGCGCTGCTCGCGCCCATGGTGAGTGGCTGCGGGGAGACGGACAAAGCGGCCACGGGCGAGGAGGCGGCAACCATTTCGGTCTCGGTGTTTGACCGTGGCTCGGTACCGGCTTCAGAGGGCAACTACGAAGAGAACCGTTGGACAAGGTGGATCAACGAACAGACGGGGCTCACGGTCAATTGGGTGCCTGTCAACCGCAACGAGGCGCAGCAGAAACTCAATATGCTCATTGCAACGGGAGAAGCGCCTGACCTTATTGTGGAGTATGACCAGACCTATATTGCAAACCTGGTCAACCAAGGCGTGGCACAGCCGCTCGATGACTACATTGAGCAGTATAGCACCAGCTATAAGGAATACCTGGAACAAAACGAGGATCTGAAACCGTTTGTGACCTACAACGGCAAGATGTATGCATTTACCAACCGGCGGTCAGAGGATTCCATTGCCAACCACGGGATTTGGATTCGGCAGGACTGGCTGGACAACCTGGGGCTTTCCATGCCCACGACCGATGAGGAACTGCTGCAAGTTGCGCGTGCCTTTACATATGATGACCCCGATAAAAACGGCGTGGATGATACGTTGGGGCTGGCGCTTATGCAGTGGCAGGAGATCACCCAAGCCATGTATTTTGCGTCTTCTCTCTGGTATGATGAGGGGGGCACATTGGTGTATGGTCCGCTCACCGACCGATTTGCGGATGCGTTGGCGCTCATGAAGACGCTGTATGATGAAAAGCTCATTGACCAGGAATTTATCACAGACAAGCAGTCCACCGTGCAAAAGCAGCTTTGGGTAAACGGCAAGGCGGGCATCCTGACCAACAGCTGGACGGAGGACTTAAACCGGGAGCTCATGCAGAACGATGCCAATGCAAAACCGGTCCAGATGGAGGCGCTGACCACCAAATATGGGAAAAATGGTCTGTGGCAGGAGACGGCAGCACAACGCTATGTGGTGTTCAACAGCAAGATGGAAAATCCCGAAGCGGGCGTTCGGTTCCTCGATTGGATGATCGACGAGGGTTGGTTTACCCTGATGTTTGGGGAAGAAGGCGTCCATCACCGGATGGTGGATGGTGTTCCGCAGGCCATTGATGCAGAGAAAAACAAGACAGAGCTGAGCTATAACGTGGACTATGCGGTGCTGAACCAATGGGAGCTCAAGCCCGAGTGGATCCCTGTCATGGCATCCCAGGATGCGCTGTCCCAGGAGTTGGCACTCCAGCGGCAAACCAGCCTGGAAACGGCACTCAAAACGCCCTTCCGTCGGGATTTGCCCTATAATCCGCCCGTTGCTGAATTTGTGCGGATAACCAGTGAATTTTCTCCCAAACGGGATTCCATTCGCATGAACGTCATTACGGGCGGGCCCGAAAAGACGCCCGAGTGGGGCCTTGCAGAGCTGCGGGAAGAATGGAAACGCCTGGGCGGCGAAGAGGTGGAAAAGCAGGTCAATGAATGGTACCAAGCGAATAAGGCATCGTTTGCCGTGGAATAAGAAGTGCCATGGATACGAAGAGAAAGGATGGGATGAAGATGATACGTTGTGGGATGCGGCGTGTGCTATGCGGGATGCTGCTGATGGTTGTTGTGTCGGTATCGTGCCTATGGGAGATACCGGCGGCTGCGGAAGATGGGCAGTTTCTGATCACGGGTCTCCGGTATACCGATGCATCGGGCAGACAGGACCAGCTGGATTTGGCAAACAGCGAGGAGCTGTATGTAACGGCAAACGTGACAAACATAGCGGCAGCCGATCCACAGGCCACCCTCATTGCGGCACTGTATGATGAGACGGGGGCGTTGGTTTGCGTAGATTTTCAAGAGATGCAGGTACCGGTTGGAAAAACACAGGAGGAAACAGTGGGCTTCGCTCTGCCGGCAGGAACGGACAACGGGTATACGCTGAAGCTGTTTTTGTGGGACAATCTGGTGGACGTTTGTCCGTTGGCGAAGTCTGAGGCATTTCAGTCCCAAAAGCTGCTCAGCGGCAATACGTTGGGCGGCCTGCTTGCGAGCAGCACAACTGCGGCGGAGACCGACGTGTCGGTGTCGTGGGTCGCGGACGGCGATTTTCCCACCGATGCAGCCCTGATGGCTGCAGGCGCTGACTTCATGGTGGACGGAGCGGAGGCTGCGACCGCGACCACCGGGACGGGGGACGTTTTTGCGACTTTGCTGTACGATCTGGGAACCGTACAGAAGGTGATGGGTGCCATGGTTTGGGCGGATGCCGGTATGGAGACCATGGAAGTATATGCCAGCCTGGATGGTACGATGTATCACAAACTGGAGCAGGTGGAAAATCCCAATTCGGAAGACGTCATTGCACGCGTGACGTATGCGCCCGCTGCGGCGGCCTATGCACGATATGTGAAGCTGGTGTTGCGCAAGGCCGAAGGTGCGGCGAGTATGCAGCTGGCAGAAAGTGCCATTTTTGGAGACGCGGCGGCAGAGATGAGCCTCCTTACGGACAACGCCGGGACCGCGGGATCTTCCTATGACGGCGTACCCAAGATTGAGACGGGCGCAACCTATCTGTGGAAGACGGAAGACCCTGGCATTCAGGTTATTACCGGAATGGCGGACACGGATGGCGAAAAGGAAGAGGGGGCAGAGGTGCCGCAGCCCAACGCTGCGCCCAATGACAACCTGACAGACGGCAATGAGACCAGCATAGACAAGGCATATACCTGTCAAGGCGGCTGGAAAACGGGCTCGGCGGGCAATCCGCATCCCGCGTATGACCGATACGGCGTGGTGGTATTTGATCTCCAGGCACTTTACCACATCGGTCAGGTGGACGTTTGGTCGTTCCATAACGATGACCCCTCTGCGGGCAATCAGTGGAAGTGCATGGATTACTTTGATATTCTGCTCAGTGCGGACGGTGTTAACTATACGCCTGCCGGCCGCGGGAACAACACCAACAGCAACAGCACGACAGGTTGCTCTGAGACGGTGGGATGTGGCGCACCCGGTATGGCGGCGCGATATGTGAAAATACGGATGCACAATACGGCAAATTCCGTCCAGCTGATTGTTGGAGAAGTGGCCATCTGGGGCTGGAAGGCGGATGAGAGTAGACCGGTTTACTATCCCGAGCCCGATCCCGTTCGTGTTTCGGTTTCGGAGGTGAGCGGGAATAGCGCACAACTGTCCTGGTCAGACTATGACGGCGGTGAAAGCGGCGTCACGCAGTACAAGGTATATGTGTCTCAGGAGGAGATCACGGACGTCTCGGCCCTCACGCCGGTATATGTGACTGCGGATGCCACGGAGCGGTCCTATGTGGTGACGGGCCTGACGGGCAATACGACATACTATGCGGCCGTGATTGCGGTTGGCCGCGGCGGTGAGTCGGCGCTTGGCCAGACAGTGACTTTTACAACCAAGGGCACCCTCTATCGTTTGACCCCCAATAAGGGCGGTGATACCTTTGAGTCGCCCATCAATCCGCCTTCGGCTTATCTGTCCACACAGCCTGTTTTGGATACGGGTGTGACATTCAGTTGGCCGCTGGAGGAGGCCGGATATGATGTCATCACGGAGGGCAGATCCTCGGCGGACAAGGAGGCAAACATCTTCAATGGCAATGAGCGAAGCTTCAAGCCGGAGTTTTATTACGCCATGGGCTGGAAGGCCAATGCCTACGGCAAATATGCGCCGGTCATCTTTGATCTGAAAAAGCCCTACAAGATCAGCCAGATTGACGTTTGGGCGATGTGTAACGACACCAATCCGGACACCAACAAACGCCGCATGGCGGACTACCTGGTGCAGTTCAGCAGCGATGGTATCCACTATAGCGACCCCATCTCTGTCACAAATGATTTACCCTTCTCGGAAAACCGGATGGTCAACACTCAGTGGACGGATGCAGAAGGCGTAGAGGCACAGTATGTGAAGCTGATTCTGCACAACGATCCCGATTCCGTGCAGCTGCAGGTTGGAGAGATTGCGCTGTGGGGCTATGAACTGGATTAAAGGGGGATACATAGTGAAAAACACGAGGAAACGGTTGGGTGCGCTTCTGCTCATATTGGGAATCGTATGGGCAGCCGGCACCCAGCCCGTATGGGCGGATGGTACGGTATGGACGTCGTTTGATGTGGCAAACGGGCAGCTGACGATTTCCGGAACTGCGACGCCAGGAGAAACGGGCGTGGTCCGGGTGTTCCGGCCTGGCAAAGCACCCGATGCGCTTGCGGATGTCACGCCGGAGACGCTGCTAGACGTGTTGCAGTATGCGGGGGAGCTGACCGTGGGCGCAGATGGCACCTATGCACTGTCCTACGTGGCGCAGGGCATGGAGGGATGGCATGATATCCTGATTCGGTTCCCAAGTGGCACCCAGCAAGGGCGATACTATTTTGTCACCCAGCAGGGAGCAGAGAGTGCGGTTGATGCACTCAACCAGCAAGGAACGAGTGGAGATGCCGTCCGAGATATGGTGGAAAACAACGGTGCGCTGCAGGTAAACGGCCCCATCAAGGCGGCGCTGGATGCGCTGGACCCGGCGCAAACTTACCTGACAGAGGTATATGCCGCGCTGGCGGCAGGACGGCCTTATGCTGATCTGGCTGCCTATCAGGCGGCTTTTCAGGGGGAACTCGCGGTTCAGCACATCAAACGCGCAGCAGATGCAGATGCGGCCATGGCACTTCTGACACAATACGTGGACGTGCTGGGGCTGGGGAGTTTGCCCGCCTATGGGAAGACTTACTGCGAAACGCTCACGGATGCAGGACGGGAGCAGGTTGCAAAGGACCTGCTGACAGGGTCGTATGCCGACTTATCTGCGTTTTGTACAACATTTTGTGACAGCACCATTGTGACGGCGCTTTCGCATGCGAAGAACTGGATGGATGTCCGCCCCATCCTGACGGATAATCGGACGTATCTGACCGGCTTTGCGTTTGCCTCCTATGACACCTTGGAGGACGAAGAGGAGAAACCGGCGGTGGATGCGGCGGTTGCGGGTGAGACCATCACATCGGTGAGTCAGCTGCGGGACGTTTTTAACCGTGCAGTAGAAGACGTGTTGTCCCAGCGGGGGCAGGGCGGCACAGGCAACATGGGCGGAAATGGAGGTGGCGGTTCGGGCGGAAATCGCGGTAGCGGCGGTGGCAACACAGGCTCCTTTGGTGTGAATACGCCGGCGGTTGCATCCCCCTCCCCTGCGGCTCAGGCTCAATTTGCCGATTTGGATACCGTTCCTTGGGCGGTGGAGAGTATTGAGCGGCTTTCGGCTTTTGGTTTTGTAAATGGAAAAGAGCCGGGCAAATTCTGCCCCGATGATCCCATTACGCGGGAAGAATTTGTTAAAATCCTGGTTCTCTCTTTTGGGTTGCATGATGAATCGGCCGTCTGTTCGTTTATCGATGTGCCGCAGGATGCATGGTACACGTCCTATGTGGCGAGTGCGGCACAGACTGGCATCGCGCAGGGGCGCACAGACGGAGCCTTTGGCATTGGTGAACGCGTGACACGAGAGGACATGGCGGTTCTCGCATACCGTGCTTTGGGCGACAGAGCCCAGGAAGCGATGGTGGCGGTCGATGGTCTTGTGTTTACGGACGATGATGAGATCAGCGATTATGCGCGGGAAGCGGTCTATTGGATGAAGGACGCCGGAATCATCCAAGGTGTGGGAGACAATCGGTTTGATGCCCGTGGTAACGCGACCCGTGCGGAGGCAGCGAAGATTTTGTATGGCCTGCTGTCATGGGCCACTGAAGCGGCGTAAAGGAGGGATGGAAGTATGACGGGCATAAGACGTATCATTGCATGGATGACCGCATGCGCCATCCTGATCAGCGGCATATCAGTGTTGGCGGCGGACGATGGAGCAACGGTTGTGACCCAGTCACAGGAAGATGCGCTGCGACTTTTGCGGGTGCTGGACATCATAGACCGGCAGCCCGATGAGCTCAGCCATTCGGAAACGATAACGCGCGGTGCGTTTGCGGACATTGCCTGCCGCCTATTGGGTGTACCGCCTGAGGATCCCTATCGTGGCGCGCTCCTGTTTGCGGATGTGGGGTCGCATACGCCCAATGCGTATGCGATCTATACCTTGCAGAATATGGGGTATTTGCGCGGGTCGAATGGCTTTTTCCGGCCCAATGATCCCATCACCTATAACGAAGCAGTCAAGGTGTTGGTTTGTGTGCTTGGATTTGGGGCACAGGCGGAGCTGCGCGGCGGGTATCCGACCGGATACCTGGCTGTTGCGGCATCCCAAGAGGTGACAAAGGGCATACAGGCAGCGGGCGACGCGCCGCTGACACTGCCCAATGCGGTGCTTCTCGCATATCAGACGCTGCACGCCTGTGTGGCGGTACAGACCATGTTCGGAGCGCAGCAGGAGTGGACGACCACCCCCGATAAGACGTTGCTCTCGGAAGTGCATCGCATCGCGGAAGGGGAAGGTATCCTGCGGGGGACCCATGACACCCTGCTCACAGGACGCAGCACGCTGCCGGCAGGTCAGGTGATGATTGGCTCCGAACGGTTTGGTACAGGGGCGCTGGAGGCGGATAGGTGGCTGGGCTATTCCGTGCAGTACTACTACCGCATGGATGACAACCAAGATCCGCATGAGCTAATTTATCTGCAGCCCACGCGGCGCAATGTGACACTCACCATTCAGGCCAAGCAGATCAACCAATTTGAGGATGGGCGGTATGCGTATTATGAGACGGAGGAGTCGGTCCGAGAGACCTATGTAGATGTCCCAAAGAGTGCCATGGTGCTCTTCAACGGCCGGTATGTCACGCGGCCTTTTGACCAGTATTTTCCTGAAAATGGGAGCGTGACCCTGCTTGACAACACAGGCGACGGCGCATATGATGTGTTGTTTATCCGTTCGTATACCGTGCTGGTGGCGGGCTACGTGGATGCGGCTGAGGAAGCGGTTTACGACAAGTACCAAAACGGCAACCGCTTGGATCTGGAAGCTGACGGAAAGGACGAGAGCATCACCATAAAAATGGGCGTCGGTGATGTGCTGACGGTGGCAGATATCCTGCGGGGCGATGTGCTGACGATAGCACGCAGCCAGGATCAGAAACAGACCGAGGTGACAGTCTCGCGGGAGACTGTGGAAGGGGTTGTCGAGGAGGTCTATATGAACAACGACACCCTGTGGAAGGCCGTGGTGAACGGACAGAGCTATGAAACCCTCAATAGCCTGTGTTCGCGCAACGAGGGCCAGGTACAGGCGGGGGAACACTTGTTGTTGCGGCTGGATGCAGAGGGCAGGATTGCGGCAGTGGAACGTACCGGGCAGGGGGACAGACAGTACGGATTTTTGGTGGACGCTGTACCGCAGCAGGGATTGGATGGAACACTGCTCTTTAAAATTTTCACAGACGGCAATCAGTTTGCCATTTTTGAGGGTGCAAAAAAAATCAAGGTCAATGGGGAAACCATAACAAATACAGAAAACGTGTCCTGGCAGGACCCCGAAACGGGCACGATCCAGCAGGGAACAGGCCGCGACAAGATCTTGTCTCTTTTGTATTCAGGTGCGGGTACGGGCGTGAGCCAAATGGTTTTGTACACCATCAATTCTGCCGGTTCCCTCATCAGCATTGAAACCCCCAGGCCGTATAGCGATGCACTGGATGCACGGATGCAAAATGAGCTGCGGATGGATTGCCCGCCAGAGAGCAGTTATAAATATAAGAGCGGGCCGCAGATGTTTGGCGGGAAGGTCAGGGTGTCGAGCGGCCTTATTGTTTTCTGTGTGCCTGACGACGTATTGAATGAAAGGGCATATACCATCAAGCGGTTGTCCTACTTTGTAAATGACAACAGCTACAGCCGTTTGACGGCGTATAGCTATGAGAAGGATGCGCCCTATTCAGACGTGCTGCTCATGCGGGGCAACTATGGTGCGGGGACGGGCAGCATTGATGTCCGGGAGCATGCTATGGTGGTGGAGACCATCTCGGAGGCGATTGACAGCAGCGGGAACGAGGTACAGCGCATCACGGGCGTAAAGAGTGGGAGCCGTGTATCCTACAATACGGAGGATCCCATGCTGGCGACCGAGATGGGCGTTGAACGCGGGGACATCATCCGGTTTGCTTTGGATGGCAAAAACCAGATTGTTTCTATCGAACTCAATTATGACTGCAGTGAACAGCGTTTTTATACGGGTACTGACAAGCAGCCTGTGTTAGCCAATCCGACCACATCGGATTATTACGCGGGCAAGCGGTTCCAGCGTGCCAATGTGTATTCGGTGGACAATGGTACCATGCGCATCACGACCAAAGATCCGGCAGACGTGCAAACGGCGGCGGACCTGGAATTGGTATCTGCAGACAAAGCGTCCTATATCTATCAGGTGGACCTGACGCGGGACAATGCGGTGACACAGATATCTTTTGAGAGTTTGGTTGGATACCAGGATGCGCCTGACAACTATTCACAGATCATCTTGTATACATACTATGGCGATCCGCGCACGATCGTTGTGTACAAGTAATGGGGAGGGATTGCAATGAGAAGACGAATGGCCTGGCGTCGTTTGACGGCCGCCATGCTGGTCGCATGTAGTATGGCCGGGGGCTACGGATATGCAAAGGAGCCTGTGCCGCGCGTAGTGGTTAACGGAGAGCAGCTAGCGTCCGATACGGCTGTGCTGGTAGATGGCAGTTTGATGGTGCCGGCAGATGGATTGGCAGACTGGCTGGACGCCCGCGCAGACCATCTCACGGACAGTGATTTTGTGAAATTTACACGCAATGAGACCATTCTCTTTTTGCGGCTGGGTGTACCGGCGGCTGTGGTGGAAGGCACCTATACCCTGCTGCAAGCGACGCCTTATCTGAATGAAGATACCCCCATGGTGCCGCTGCGGTTTGTGGCGGAGGCGCTGGGCGCCAAAGTGGTTTGGGATGAGAAGGAGGGTATTGCTTATCTCACAACCGTACAGCTGGGGGATGCCAGCCTGGGGGCATATCTGCGTCCGATTAATGTGACGGCCAGCGCGGAGGATTGGGAGTTTGGCGCGAAGGAGCATGCGTGTGACGGAGACCTCACCACCCGGTGGGCGGCGAAGGGCCCGGCTTGGCTGACCTACGACCTGGGGGCGGTCAAGACCATTTCCGCAGTCAATATTGCATGGGTGCAGGCAGAGGGGCGGAGCTACCGATTTACACTATCCTATTCGGAGGATGGAAAAAACTGGTCGGAACCCCAAGCGTTGTCCAGCGGGAGAGCGGGTGCTGGCTTTGAGAGCTTCCCGATTTCGGGTGTGCGTGCCAGGTATATTCGGTATACCGGGTCAGGCAGCGAGGATTCAGATTGGAACGCCATTTTGGAGTGGGAAGTGTATGGTGGCTGATCCGCTTGGACGGTAAATGGAGGAATGAAGATGAGACAAATACGAAGTGCGTTATCCGCGCGGCTGCTGATGTTGCTGCTGCCGGCGTTGCTGCTGTTGTCGGTCGCGCCGTGTATCGAGGCAGAAGAGGCGGCGACATCTGCACAGCCGCGGAAGTCCGCGACGTTTGTGGAGCCCGAGTCGGTCATACGGGAGCTGGGCGGCGTCCATAGGGTCACGGCGGTGCGCCTGATGCCTGCGGCGGATGCCAATATTGCGGCCTTCGATGTCTATGCGAGTTTGGACGGCGAAACGTATCATCAGGTGGCATATGCGGAAAATACGGCGCAGGGGACGGACGGCATGTTGGAAAATGCGGTGGCTCCCGCTGTGTATGCACGGGTGGTCAAAGCAGTGCTGCACCGTGCGGATCCGGCAAAGCCGGCTGGCACTTGTGAATGGCTGGTAACCACGCAGGCGGCGACGGAGTCCGTGACGCTACTTGGAGAAGCGGGCAGCGCGCAGGCGGCATCCTATAGCTGGGTGACAAAGCAGCCGTTTGTCACACCGGCGCAGATGGTGCAGGCTGATCCGGCGTGCACCCGGCTGACGGACGGAGACCGGGAGGGCTTGTGTGAAAGCGGTACGGGTGCGGCGGGGTCCTATGGTGCGCTGCTGTTTGATCTGGGCGATACATATCAGCTGGACACCCTGACGCTTTGGGGCCGCGGGGTGGACACCGTAGAGCTCAAGGTCAGTGTGGATGGTAAGAATTACACCTCCTGCGGCCGTGCCATTGGGGCGAGCAGTCAGGAAAACGTGTCGGGCATTTCCGCATCGGGGCTTCCCGGGGTACATGCCCGGTATGTCAAGGTGCTGGCCCATTGTGGCGCGGATGAGATGGCGCTGTCTGAGGTGGCGCTCACGGGTTGGCCGCTGCATGGCGGGACATCTGCGGGAGCGCAGCCCGAACGGGTGGTGCCGCGCGTGACGCTGCGGCAGTTTAGCTTGGCGCATATTGATTGGTCGGGCTACGATGCAGCCGGCAACGGCGTGGAGGCCTATGCGCTGTACATTGAGACGGCGCCTTTTGAAAGCGTTTCGGGTCTGGTTCCAAAGGCGACATGGGATCAAGATTCGCTGGAGTTTGAAAGCGGTTTTGCGTCCTATCTGGGCCTGGAACCTGAAGAGACGTATTATTTTGCGGTGACGCCCTTTGGCAAAACAGGGGAGCGCAAAGATGTCACTGCCGTTCGCCTGACAACGGGTCCCGTCCTGGGAACGGGCGAAATGGGAGACATCTTTGGCATGAACTACAACCCTGACGAAGGCGGCGGCTTCCAGGTAGGGCACGGGGAATACCTGGAGCAGAATCTGCAGACCGTATTGGAGCTGGTTCGGGAGAATGGCGGCATTGTGCGGAATCGTTGGTGGAACCATGAAGAAGCGGTGTATGAGCAGTTTGCGGATTACGGCATGACCTACCATCTGTATTACCATGGTCCTGACAATCTGCCGCTGGATAACTCTCATGGCGTTTGGACGTTTTCGTCGGTGAACGAACCCGAAAACAAAGGAACCATGCCCGCAACCACCCTGGCACCTATGATTATGAATAACTATGCAACGCTCAAGCCCGCCAGCCCCAAGAGTCTTTTGGTCGAACCGGCTATGGCGGGCGTGGATGCGGGTCGGCTGGAGTACATTGAGGCGCTGTACCGGGCGGATGGCGCAGGCGGCGCCATCATGAAGGACAGCTTTGACGTCATGGATGTTCACCCATACGTTCGCCTGACGGACCAACCCATGCCTGGCGGCGTGCCCATTGGATCCCCTGAGATGATTTTGAGTAAGATTGATGATCTACGCGCAACCATGGCAAAGTTTGGGGATGCGGATAAGCCAATCATGTTCACGGAGATCGGGTGGACCACCTCCTATAACGGCAACACTGGTGTGTTTGTGACGCGGGACACACAGCGGGATTATCTGGCTCGTGTCTATCTCATCAGCGCGGCACGGGATATCAAACAGGTCATGTGGTACGATTTTCAGGATGACGGCATGGACATGAACTACAACGAGCATGGTTTTGGCTTGATTGACTATTTTGGAGTGCCAAAAACAAGCTACTACGGGCACTACAACCTCTCCGGCCTCATGAAACATGCAGTATATGTGCAGGATGTGGTGGGGATGGAGAATCCCAACTATGGGTATCAGTTCTGGGATGAAACCAAGAATCAGTATGTCACAGCACTGTGGACGGCGGATGTGCAGGAACGGGCTGTGGAGTTGACAGATGTGGGAAACGAAGTGCGGTTGTATAACATAGACGGAAGTGCGCAGAGGGTGCCGGTGGAGAACGATAAAGCATTGATTGGCATCGGACCGACGCCGGTGCTGGTCTACACCGATACGCCGGTGCAGGTAAGCCGTGTGGGAGATGCGTTTACCTTGTCGGCCGATCGGACGGAGGCTTTCCGGGGGGAGACGCTTTCCGTTACCATCCAGCGTGCGGCGTTGGGACGCGGGGAGGTGAGGCTTTGAGCGGAACTCCCCAAAAATTGGAATTTTACGGGCGAGAACCATTTGGCAGCTGACCGTGCAAAAACCACACTCATAGTCTCCATTCCACAGGATGCGGCGGAGGGGGAGCAGGAGCTGTTGCTTCCTGTGTATGAAAGTGGACGCGTTCTTACGACACTGCATTTGCCTGTTGTGGTCAAGGATACCGTCGGGATTGCCGCTTCTCCATACCTTTCGAACAAAGACGGATGGCAGCTGGCGGTCACATTGACCAACCAGTCTGAGCGGCCCATCAGCGGACAGGCGAATGCGAAAGCAGGTGTATATTGCAAGGCGGGGGCGGAGGAGCCCGTGCCTTTTGCGGAACTTGCACCGGGTGAAAGCGGCACGGTGCTGCTTCCGATGGCGCAGGTCATGTGGCGCAACAAAGCGGAAGTGTTGGTCACGGTCGGGCTCTCAGACGGATATCAAAAGACCGAGAACATTTCTCTTGATTTGAGCGTTTCGGTGCAAGACGATGATGTGCCCATTGTGGATGGGGTGGCTTCCCCCGGCGAGTGGGACGATGCGCCGCCCATCAACCTCAAATGGTCCGACCAAGCCACCAAGCTGTCAGGTTGGGCGGGGGTGGAGGACCTCTCTGCAGTCACGCGCTTCAAATGGGATGAAAACAGGCTGTATATGCTGTCGGAGGTTCGGGACAACACCTGGGATCAGCGGTATGTAGACGACCAGATATGGAACGGGGACAGTGTGCAGTTTGGTCTGGATATGAGCCGAAAGGATGGCAAGGGCAGCGCAAATTATCATGAAATGGGCTTTGCCTTGACAGACAGCGGTATGTCGGTTTGGCGGTGGACAGCAGCAAACGGCCTGGCAACGGGGCGTCTGGATGCCGCAGAGGCACAGGCAGTCAGAACGGCGGATGGAATCACCTATGAACTTTCCATCCCATGGACCGAGCTGACAGCGGATGGCAAGGCGCCGACGGTCGGCAGTTCTCTTGGCTTCTCCATGTTGGTGAATGACAGCGATGGCTCGGGGCGCAGAGGTTGGATGGAATTTATGAGCGGCATCGGCTCCTCCAAAAACACCGACCTGTTCGGGGAACTGGTGTTCATCTGTGCGGAAGCTTAAATATCCCTTGCTTTTTGTCTTCGCAATGAGTATAATGAAACATAAGAAAAAATGCATCGGATGTTGGGCAAGGTGCTTTCAAACCGGATTCTAGTTTGGTGCATAGCGGTCGCCTGAGCCCGCTTGTCTGTATATAGAATTCTAACCTAAAGAGGGTATGGGCGTGAGAATTACAAAGCTCCTGCAACGTAACATAATACTCTATGCCGCGATTTTGCTGCTTATGATTCTGGCGACCGCGATGGTTAGCTATATTGGGGTGAAGCGGCAATTGCGCGCAGAATCTACCACGGCAAACATCGCGCTTCTGCGCCAGACGGGGGAGAGCGTGGACCAAGTGCTTCGCTCCATCGACAGTGAAATCTTAAACTACATGCATACGCCGGCAGTGGGGCGGTTTATGGAAAATGGATTCCTGGCGCGGGCGGACAAACAGGAAATTCTGCAGGAACTGCAGAGCAGCATGAGCGTCTTAAAGTACGTCAATTCCAGCATTGATTCGGTCTATACCTATGCTTCCCAGGAGGGGCGCCTGGTCTCGGAGGGGCTTTATACGCCCATTCAGAATTTTTCGGATATGGGATGGTTGGATGCCCTGCAAACGATGCAGGAGATGTATGCCTACATCGGGCCGCGTGAGCTGCAGCAGGCAGGTACGCAAACGGTGGGCAGCCGCAATGTGATTTCCCTCCTGCGGGCCTACCCCATCACCAATTACAAAGCCCAGGTGCGGGGTGCGGTCGTGGCCAATGTGGATGAGATGGTGCTCTATAAAATCATTTCAAAAAATCAGAATGAACATACCGGCACTGTTTTTATTTTGGATGCTGCCGGACAGGTGATTTCTCACGGTGATAAGAGCAAGCTGGGTAAAAGCATGCGAGAGGAAGAGGCCCTGCGAGAGGTGTTTAACGGTGAAGGGGAGGGCTATATTTCAACACGGGTGGACGGTTGCAACTGTTATGTGTTTCATACCACTTCAAGTTATACGGGCTGGAAATATGTCAGCATTGTCCCCATGGCGGAGATGGGGCAGTCCTTTCAAACACTGCGCACCATGCTTTTCGTCGCGACAGGCGTTATGAGCCTGATTGCCATTGCTTTTTTGATTTATATGCTCAAGAAAAGCTATTATCCGCTGGATCAGTTCTTTAGTTCCGTGGCGCGCACCATTGAAAACAGCCCGGCTGCAAACAGCTGGGGAGACATGGAAGAAATCGGTGCGCTGGAGAGTGCATTTGGCGACATTGTGACCAACAATGAAAAGATGCAAGAGCAGATTCAGTCCTATGTGCCGGTGGTAAAATGGCGGTTGGTTATGAATCTGCTGATGGGCAGCTGTGATGACTACGAGGATACGGCTGAAAAACTGGCACTTTTGGGGTGCCGCTTGTACCGGGGGAGCTACCTGGTTTTTGTCATTGCGATCAGTGAGCGAAGTGCGTTGTTTGTATCGGGAGGGAAAGAACTCTCTGCGGTTTTGGCTGAGACGGTAAACGAGGCAGAGCGGTGGGTCAATGAGGAGGGCTGCGGCGTTGCCGTCCAGCTTTACCACAGCAAGGTTGCCATATTGCTCAGCTTTGAGGATACCAATGGCAAGCAAAACATGGTGGTGGGCCTATCTATCGTGGAGATGGTGGAATCCTTTTTAAAGGGCTATCAGGGCCTCCAGTTTTATATTGGGGTGGGCAGCATTGCAGACACCTTGTCGGATATCACGCGGTCCTATATGGATGCGGAGGAAGCGCTGGATTATAAGGCCATGGTGGGCAGCAACGCAGTTATTACTGCCGAGGATATCCGGACGCCCGATGAAAAAGGATTTTACCATGCGGCTTCTCTGTCCAATAATTTGGTCAATTTTTTGAAAAACGGGGATACGGACAGCGTGACTCAGATGCTGACGGAGATTTTTGCCGATGCGTATAAAAAAGGCTTTACACCTGAGATGATGAATCAGCTCAGTGTATATTTCATCCTGCAGGGCATTCGTATGCTCCAAGAGCGTGGAGTGGAGCTGGAGGAGGAATTGACAGAGGGCGGCGGATTCTATGAAGAGGTGACGGGCTGCGAGACCATGTCTGAGCTGAAGGAGTGTGTGATCACCATCTTCCTGCGTTTTGCAGCGCTTTTGGAGGCGCGCAACCGGGAGAAAAATGCGGATACCCGAAACAATGAACTCATCGGGCAGGTGGTTGCATACATCCAGGCGAACTATGGGCGAGACGACCTGTCCCTCGGCATGCTGGCGGACAAATTCCATATCAGCGTGTCTTATCTCAGCAAGTTATTCAAAGAGAAACTGGAAATGAATTTTATTGATTACCTGATTGTGACACGGCTGGAACGTGCCAAAGTTCTGTTGGCTGGCAGTGATAAAAAGATCAGCCAGATTGCAGAAAGTGTGGGGTATCAAAATATGCCCAGTTTTATCCGCATCTTTAAAAAATATACCGATCAAACCCCCAGCGAATACCGGCGGACACATGGGGATGCCGAAATGCGGGAGTGACAGAAAGGCAGATGACAAATGATACAGATACCTTGGGAGGAACGTCCGGCAGGTAACCGGGAGATCGTATGGCGTTCTGCAAAGAATCCCATTATCACGCGGGAGGTTGTCCCGTGTGCCAACAGTGTATTGAACAGTGCGGTAGTGCCGTTTGGGGACGGGTTTGCAGGGGTGTTTCGCGTGGACAATAAGGCGCGCCAGCTCCGGCTGCACAGCGGAAAAAGCGCCGATGGATTTACATGGGAACTGTCAGAGGAGCCATTATCCCTCATCCGGGCGGACGGGTCGCGGCATCTTGTCCGCGGCTATGATCCGCGAGTGCTGTTTTTAGAGGACCGGTATTATATCGTATACTGCAACTGCGAGGATGGGCCCACGGTTGCGGTGGCTTATACCTTTGATTTTCAGGACTTTTATGATGTGGGCAATGCATTTTTGCCCTTTAACCGCAATGGCGTGCTGTTTCCGCGTAAGATTGGGGGCAAGTATGCAATGCTGAGCCGCCCCAGTGACAATGGGCATACGGCCTTTGGGGATATCTATTACAGCGAAAGCCCAGATATGGTCCACTGGGGCTGTCACAGGCATGTGATGGGGACGGCGGGCGGCTGGCAAGAGCTGAAGGTGGGGGCGGGCCCTGTTCCCATTGAGACCGATGAAGGCTGGCTGATGATCTACCATGGCGTTTTGCTTTCCTGCAATGGATATACGTACAGCGCTGGTGCGGCGCTGTTGGATTTGGAGAAGCCCTGGGAGGTTCGATATCGGACCGAACCGTATATTCTGGCGCCGCAGGAGCTGTATGAGTGTGTGGGGGATGTGCCGAATGTGGTATTTCCCTGTGCTGCGCTGTGTGACCGGGAGACGGGGCGCATCGCCATCTACTACGGTGCGGCGGATACCGTGGTGTGTCTGGCATATACCTACCTGGATGAGCTGATTGCATTTGTCAAAGAGAACGCCATGTGAGGCCGGAAGGAGACAATCAGATGACAGAACAGGAAATGGTCCGCTTCCGGTCGGTGCTGGAAGCGCTGGATCCATGCTATGATGAGACAGTACATATGCTGGCGGAGCCCTTCTCCTCCCCGGGGTATCATACCCGTTTGACGGGAGGCACCGTGCATCGGACACGGGAATCTCTGGTGTATGCGCTGGCGCTGCTGGACAGCGAAGCCCCAAGTTATCGAGAGCGGGCAATGTCCATCATTGATCAGGTGCTCTCTCTGCAGGACACGGACCCCGCCTCTCACACATACGGCATCTGGTCGTGGTTTTATGAAGAACCGCTCGCCGAGATGGCACCGCCCGACTGGAACTGGGCGGATTTTCTGGGCAAGACGCTCCTGGAGCTGTTGTGTGACTATAATTCGGTGCTGGGACAGCCGCGCGTGGCGCGGATGGAGCATGCGGTTCGGTGCGCGTGTGATTCCATTGTAAAGCGGGACGCGCCCATCTCTTATACCAATATTGCGGTGATGGATTGCCTGGTGACAGCAATGGCGGGAGAATGGCTGGGGGATCAGAAGCTGCTGATATTTGCGCGGGACAAGGTGCGGCGCGTATCGGAGCACATCGCTGCGCATGGCCTGACAGAATACAACAGCCCGACCTATACGACGGTGGTGCTCAAAGATACCAGTACGGCGCTGCGGTCTGTGCGCGATAGGGCCTGCCGTACGGCTTTTGCAGCCATTGCGGATGCGGCATGGCGCTGTGCGGCTGAGCACTTTTTTGCGCCTTCGGGCCAGTGGGCAGGGCCCCATGCGCGGGCATACGGCACCTGCATGGATGAAGAGGTCGCGCCCTATATCTGCCGCGCGGTTGGGCTGCCCTATGAGGCAGACCTCCAGGTGTATCGAACGAATCTGGTGTGCCCAGCAGAATACCTGCCCTATTTCCAAAAAGCGGAAACACGGGAGGTGCTGTTTCGGTTTGGACGGGACAACCGGGATGCGCCTGCGTTGGTGGCCAACACCTTCCTGGGTGCACGGTATGCGGTGGGTACGTTTTTTTCTAATAGTATGTGGAACCAGGCCAAGGATTTTGTGGTACATTGGGGCACGATGGAGCGGCCGTGCTCCCTGTGGCTGCGGTGCCTGCATGACGGCTATGATTTTTGCTCCGCAAAGTTCCAGGGTGTGCAGGATTGCGGCGACGTGCTTGCCATCGTGAATTTTGCCACCGATGGCGGTGATACCCATCCAAATCTGGATATGGTACGGGATGCGACCATCAAGGCATCGGACATCCGCCTTTCCTTTGAGATCGCAGGGGAGGTTCAAACGGCAGGATGGGAGAATGGCGGCATTACCTGGCACAGTGAGGGCCTAACCTTCCGTGTGCAGATTGCGCAGGCGGTTTTCGGGCCGTATACGCCTGCCCTTTTGGTGCGGCGGGAGGGGGCGGTCACTTGTCTGGACGTGGTGCTGTACCATGGGCCTGAGACGCTGATTTGTTTGTCGGAACTGGCGCAGGCATATGTGGTGCTGGCCTTTTCTGCAGAAGGGGAGATGGTTCCTGTGGACGTGGAGCAGGATGGAGGGACCGTCCGTGCAGCTTGGAAAGCGCTTGCCGTGGAGACCACCAGCTGTCCCGTTCCGCTTTCCCGTATCCGGGAGGCATCAACCGGTATGCGGGCAGGAAAACAATATGAAACATGGGAGGATTAACAGATGGAAACAGAGATTCGCAAGTTGGCAGACCGTATGGTACTGGGAAAGGACACCTCGTGGGCCATGGGGCTAGGCAGTTTTGATTGGGTGCCGGGCGTCGGGCTGCATGGCATCTACCTGGCATATGAGGCGACGGGGGACGAGCGGTATCGAAACTATCTGGTCGATTGGATAGAGACCTATCTGTCCCAGGCGCACGAGAAGCTCACCGTAAACTCCACGGCGCCGCTCATGACGGTGCTGGACATTTGGGGCAAGACGAAAAAGGCAGACTATCTGCGGGTGTGCGAGGACATCGCGCAATACATCGTAACGGATGCGCCGCGTACCGCCAACGGTGGCCTCGAGCATACAGTGACCGAAGCGGTTGCGGGATTCCGGGAGCAGATTTGGGCGGATACATTGTTTATGGTGTGTATTTTTTTGGCCAAGCTGGGATGCGTTTCCGATCCGAACTATGCCGCGTTCGCGCGGCAGCAGCTTGCGATCCATCTGAACTATCTGGAGGACAAACAGGACCATCTGTATTATCACGGCTGGAGCCAGGCGGCACAAAGCCATTTAAGCGGCATCAAATGGGGCCGAGCCAATGCGTGGGTGTTATACAGCGGCATGGCGATTTTGGATACGCTGGGCGCATTTGACGGCCGGGATGCCATGGTAGAGAAACTGCGGCAACACGCCGCCGCATTGGCCGGGGTACAGCGCGCAGACGGCACGTTTGGCACCATCTTAAATGATGCGGATGCATACAGTGAACTGTCCGCCACAGCGGGCATCGTAGCGGGGCTGGCCTATGGCATGCGCACCGGCGTGCTGGACAGCACATACCGGGAGGCGTGTGAGCGAGGCCTGGCGGCGGTGGGGTCAGCCATCAACGATGCGGGCGAGCTGACGGGCGTCTCCTCCGGGACTCCCATTCTGCCCGATGCACAGGCATATAAAACCGTCCCCATCGAGCCGACGCTGTATGGACAGGCGCTGGGTATTGCGGCGTTTGTGCAGATGGCGAAGCTATAAAAAAAGGACACGGCAAGATTTGCCGTGTCCTTTTTTGCTAAAGCAGCGCCTGTATCTGTGCTGCGCGGAGCTGCCGGGGCTGCACGTTGTGTTTACAGCATAATGCGGCGGCCACTCCGCCTGCTTCTCCAATTCCCACACAGATGGGCATGACACGGAAGTTGGAGTGTGCCTGGTGGGTACCTGAGATGTTGCGGCCCGACAGCAGCAGACCGTCCACCGATTCGGGCACGAGGCACCCATAGGGGATGGTGTACCCTGTTTGCTGGGGAAAACCGTGCTGCATGCCTGTTTTGTCCAATCCCGCGCCGGTTAGGTTGTGCACGTCAAAGTTGAAGTGTGCGTCCCGCACGACCCAGTCGGGAAACTGGCGCGCCGCAAGGATGTCTTCGCCGGTTATGGTGTAGCATCCCCGGAAATGCCGTGTTTCCCGGATGCCGATGAGGGAGGCGGTTTCCAAGAGATAGCAGGCCTCATAGCCCGGCGCATACGCCCGCAGGAAGCGGATGATGGGGTCGATCTGGCTGCGGCAAACGCGCTCTGCGCGGGTGAGGTCCTCCGCGCGGGTGCCGTCAATGTCTATGCAGTTGGTCATGTTGCAGGTGACCACGCCGGGCAGGGTGGACCGATATAGCAGCACATGGCCGGCGGGGTGGGGCAGGTGTTCCCGTGCCAGTGCCTGCAATTCCCCTTTGTTGGTGGAGACGGTGGTCTCAAAGGAACCGGGCAGCACGGCGCGCGTCATGTCCACGCCCCCCACCTTGAACATGAGGGTGGCGGGCTGCATCTTGCCGTCTGTCTCGCGGCCCTTATGGTATGCGGCGCCCGCTTTTGCGGCTACGTCGCCGTCCCCTGTGCCGTCCACCACCACCTTGGCCCGCAGAGCGGCCCGGCCCGACTTGCTCTCGGTGATGATGCCCACGAGGGTGTTGCCCTCCATGATGACCCCACTCACAAAGGTATACAAAAGCACCGTGACACCCGCTTCTTCCAGCATGGTGAGCAAAAGCGCCTTGAGATGGGCAGGGTGGATGGTGGGGCTGGGTTCGCTCTGGCCGTTTTGTGCGGCGCTCCGGCGGAGGATCTCGGCATATAGGTTGCTGCCGCACCGACCCGCCCAGTGACTCATCAGGCCCGAGGTTGCGATGCCGCCAACTGCGCCGCATTGCTCCACCAGAACCACCTTCGCGCCGGCCCTTGCCGCTGCGATGGCCGCCGCAACACCTGCGGGGCCGCCGCCCGCCACCAAAACATCCGTCTCGTAGCGGATTGGGATGCGTTTTGCGGGTTCTTCATAATACGTCATGGAAATTGACTCCTTTCATCTGTGGCGATTCTATGGGCATTATACTACGAATAAACAGACATTACTTGTGGGGGACTGCAAAAAATCTAGAAAAAAATGCACGATGAGAATGCCAAAGCATTGCATTTTTGCAGGAAACGGGGTATCATGGAACGAAGAAGGGAAAGTGAAGGAGGGAATGGCGTGATTGAGGCGCTGCTGACGGATTTTGTTGCATATCTTGCCTTTTTAAAGGAGGAGCATGGCCTTTCCATCACCGTGCATGACAAACATGGGTTTTTGCAGCCTTATATGTCCCGTTTGGCCCCCTACAACGTGCATGAGAACGCCTTTTGTCTCTATGTGAAATCCGAAAAGGCGGTGTGGGATGCCTGCATCCGCCGGCAGGACAAGGTGCTGTCGCAGTGTACCGATGCGGTCTGTTTTGGGGTATGCCATCTGGGGGTGGCAGAGTATGTTCTGCCCGTTTTCGCACAAGATACCGCGCTGGGCTTTTTGAGCGTGAGCGGGTACCGGCGCGCGTCCCGCGTGGATGCGTGCAAACTGGCGCATGGCATTGAAAAATTTGGGCTGCCGCCCGGCCCCACCTGGCGGGCCTATCAGGAAGGCTTGAAGGAGGATATGCCCGACCCCGCGTGGGTGCGGGGGGCGGTCATGCCGGCGGTGCATATGCTGGTGCGGCTGTATGAGGAGACGGTTCGGCTGGGCGGAGAGGCGCCCCTGGTAGCACAGACCAATGCGGACCATGTGTATAGCCATATATGCAGCTATTTACATCGCAACTTTGCGCGCAAGGTGCCCCTTTCGGAGCTCAGCGAACGGTGTCATTGCAGCAAATCCTATGTGAGCCATCTGTTCCGCACCCGCAGCGGTCTGACGCTGCGCGAATACCAGAACCGGCTTCGCATCAAAGAGGCGCAGAACCTGCTTGCCCAGACCCGGATTTCGGTAAGTGAGGTGGCCTATATGGTGGGATTTTCGGATGCCAATTATTTTTCCAATGTCTTTCACCGGCTGTGTGGCATGTCCCCGCGCGCGTTTCGCATGCAGGGTGTCAAGTGATCAGCAAACAAAGCGCTGGCAAGTTGCCAGCGCTTTGTTGATATGGTGTCTTCAGATGTGAAAATAATCCCTCAGTTCTACTGGGGAAAGAAAAAAGAGCGGAGCTGCAATAAAAAGCAGCGAGCTTCATGCAAGCCGCAAAATGTAAGAAACGGTTTGAAAATTTATTTCAAAGTAAAAAATAGCGGGTTTTTACCCGTTTACGGGTGGCAGTGCATGTGATGCGATACTATCATTCAGTACCCCTTTTCAGGGGTTAAGCCGGTAATAGCCCCTTATAGGGGCAGTGCAAGCCACCAGTTTACTGGTGGTCTTGACTTGCACTGTATGGTTGGGCATATCAAAAAAGACACCGGCTTTCACTTGCCGGTGTCTTTCAGATGCTTATTGGTGCTTCTGGGTATCATGATGCCGAATCTGAGCCCGCTTGATCTTGCCGCCCAGCGTCTTGGGCAGTTCGTCCACGTACTCCACGATACGGGGGTATTTATAGGGCGCGGTGACGTGCTTGACGTGGTTCTGCAGCTCCTTGGTGAGCGCGTCGCTCGCCTCATATCCCGCAGCCAGCACGACGGTGGCCTTTACCACTTGGCCGCGGATGGGGTCGGGCGCCGCCGTGATGGCACATTCCACCACGGCCGGGTGGGTCAGCAGCGCGCTCTCCACCTCAAACGGCCCAATGCGGTAGCCCGAACATTTGATGATGTCGTCGCTCCTGCCGATGAACCAGTAATACCCGTCGCTGTCCCGCCAGGCCATGTCGCCCGTGTCATAGTAGGCGCCGCCCAGGTTGGCCCGGGTGAGCTCGGGGTCGCCGTAGTAGCCCGTAAACAGGCCGGTTGGGCTGTGCTTGGCCACGTCCATCACCACGATGCGGCCTTCGTCGCCATCCTCACAGAGGTTATCCTCCGCATCCACCAGCGCGATGTTGTACAGCGGCGACGGCTTCCCGGTGGAACCGGGGATGGGGTCGAACCACTGGAAGTTGGCCAGCATGACGGAGGATTCGCTCTGTCCGAACCCTTCGCACAGCTTGAGCCCCGTCAGGTCATACCACCGCTTGAACACCTCGGGGTTCAGCGGTTCGCCCGCGATGCAGCAGTGCTTGATGCAGGACAGGTCAAACTTGGTCACGTCCTCCTGCAGCATGAAGCGGAACATGGTGGGCGGCGCACAGAAGGTGGTGACGCCGTAGTGCGTGATCTTTTCGAGCAGTTTTAGGGGGATGAACTTGTCCATGTCATAGGCAAAGACCACCGCGCCGCAGATCCATTGGCCATAGATCTTGCCCCAACCGAACTTTGCCCAGCCCGAGTCGGACACGCTCATATGTAGCTTATTTTCCTGCACCTGCTGCCAGTATTTGGCAGTCACGATGTGCCCCAGCGGGTAGGAGAAATTGTGCTGCACCATCTTGGGCATGCCCGTGGTGCCCGAGGTGAAGTAGACCAGCATGATGTCGTCCCAACGGGTCGCATCCGCGCCGGTGGGGCGGGGAAACTCGGTGGGGAATTTTGCGATTTCTTCCTCGAAGAAAAGCCAGCCGTCCCGCTTTTCCGCAACGCTGATGCAATGCCGGATGGAAGGGGATTCGGGGAGAGAGGTCTCCACCTGCTCATACACAAACGGGTCGTTGACGCACACAATGGCGGAAATCTTCGCGGCGTTGGCCCGGTATACAATGTCCTTTTTGGTGAGCTGGAGCGACCCCGGGATGAGGATGGCACCCAGCTTGTGCAGCGCGGTGGCACATACCCAGTATTCCCACCGGCGGCGCAGGATGAGCATGACGACATCCCCCTTGCGGATGCCCAGGGAGGAGAAGAAATGCGCGGCCTGATTGGACAGGCGGCTGATGTCCGTGAAGGTAAAGGTGCGCTCCTCGTCGTGGTCATTGCACCAGACCAGCGCCCGCTTATCGGGCTCCTGCTCCGCCCATGCGTCCACAATGTCAAACCCAAAGTTAAAGTCCTCGGGGACGTTTACCTTGTAGTTCTTTTTAAAATCTTCGTATGAATCAAATTCAATCCGTGGCAAAAAACGGTCTAACAACATGCTGGAAAGCTCCCTTCTTGTGTGTTACTCTGCAATGACGGTCAAAAACCGGGCCTTGGTATCCCCGGCGCACCGCTGCCCATGCGGATGGGTGGCGTTAAAGTAGATGGTATCTCCGGCGGTGAGGATGAATTCCTTGTCGTCAAAGGTGACGGCGACCGCTCCCTCTAACACCATATTAAACTCCTGCCCCGCATGCGCCACCAGCTCGGCGGGCTCATCGGTCGGGTCCAGCGTGACCAAAAGAGGCTGCATGACCTTGCGGCTGTACCGGAATGCGAGGTCCTCATACCGATATCCGGGGTAGCGGCTGACGCTCTTGCCGTCCCCGCGTTTTACGATGTGGTAGGTGTCCAGCTTCGCGGCCACGCCCGTCAGCACCTCGGTAAAATCGACGCCAAACTTGTTTGCGATTTCATAAATGACACTGATGGGGATATTGAGGCCATTTTCTTCGTAATCCTGATAGACGGACAGCTCGATGCCAAGATCGCGGGCCAGCTCCTCCTGGGTGCAGCCGCATACCTCCCGCAGCTCTTTGATCCGGTGCGCGATTTCGTTGATTTCCCGGTTCATATGACTCCCTCCTCCGGTTGCGGTTATAATGTGTTATTTTTTTATTATACACCCGTTTTTTTCAAAAAACAACAGGGATTTCTCGGATTGCCGCCAAAATTTCAGCGCTTTGGCCTCATATTTTTGTTCAGGTGGGACAAACTAAAGGACGTACCAAATTTCTAATTGCGACGAAGGAGGTCCCACAAACATGTCAGGAACAGAGAACCAATCCATCGGCTGCACCGTGCAGCAATGTCAGTACCACAGCGGGCAGAGCAACTACTGCACGCTGGACAAGATCAACGTCGGTACCCATGAGCAAAACCCGACGGTGGTGGAATGTACCGACTGTCAGTCTTTTAAACTGAAGATGTAACGCATGAAACCGGCAGGGAAGGCCCCGCCGGTTTTTTTATGGATGCATTGCGGCGCGGCCCGTTTTGTGATATAATGGCAAAGCGCTGCGCCCGGTGGTGCGGGGCGGAAAAACAGACATGGGGAGAGCGGGCTATTATGCGGCTATTGGTACGGGACCGGGGGTTTTACCGGCAGTTTTTGCGGTTGGCGCTGTCCATTGCGCTGCAAAACGTGATCATCTTTTCGGTGGGGCTGGCGGACAACGTCATGTTGGGTGCATACAGCGAGGAGGCGCTGTCGGGCGTTGCGCTGTGCAACCAGATTCAGTTTTTGCTCCAGATGCTCATTACGGGCGTCGCGGAGGCGGTGGTGGTCATCGCGTCCCAGTATTGGGGCAAGGGGGATGTTGCGGCGGTGCGGCGCATCCTGTCCATCGGCCTGCGGGTGGCGCTGGTGGCGGGCGGCCTGCTGTTTGGGGTGGTATTTTGCTTCCCGGCGGAGTGCCTGGGCTTGTTTACCGATGAGACAGCCGTGATTGCAGAAGGCGTCCGCTATCTGCGCGTCATCTGCTTTTCCTATCTCTTTTTCTCCGCGACCACCTGCCTTGTCAACTCGCTGCGCAGCGTGGAGACCGTCCGCATCGGGTTTGTGGTGCCCCTGGTCACTTTGGTCATCAATGTGTGTCTCAACTATGTGCTGATTTACGGCAACTTGGGCGCACCCCGGCTGGGTGCGAAAGGAGCGGCCATCGCGACGCTTACCGCGCGGGTGGTGGAGCTGGTGGTTGTGGTGTGCTACCTCGCCTTTTTTGAAAAGAAGCTGCACCTGTCCTTCCGCAGTTTTCTGCAGTGGGACCGGGGGCTGTTCAGGGATTTCCTCCGCGTTGGGATGCCTGTCATCCTGGCCAATGCGATGTGGGGCATTGGGATGGCGGTGCAGACGGGGATTTTGGGCCATCTGGGGGGCGATGTGATTGCGGCAAACAGCATCGCGACCATCGTGTTCCAGGTGCTGTCGGTCGTCTCGTATGGGATGGCCAGCGCCGCGGCGGTCATCACGGGCAAAACCGTGGGCGAGGGCCGCGTCGAAGAGGTCAAGCAATATGCGGTCACCATGCAGGTGCTTTTTTTGGGGATTGGGGTTGTAACGGGCCTGGCGTTGTTTTGCGTCCGGGATGGGATTTTGCGGCTGTATGCCATCTCCCCCGAAACCAAGGCCCTTGCCTCCCAGTTGATGGCCGTGCTGTCTGTCACCATCTGCGGCACCGCGTATGAGGTGGGTGCGCTGACGGGCATTGTGCGGGGCGGCGGGGATACCACATTTGTCCTGCTAAACGACCTCATTTTTATCTGGGTCATCGTGATTCCGTCCTCATTGGCGGCGGCATTTTGGCTCAAGCTCCCGCCCGTGTGGGTGTTTCTGTGTCTCAAAAGCGACCAGATCTTAAAGTGTTTTGTCGCGGTGGTGAAGGTGAATCGGTTTGGGTGGATCCGGCGCCTCACGCGGGAATCGGATGCGGTGACCGCACAGGAGTGATGGCCCAAAACGGGGCAGTGCGCAGATCCCAAAAATTTACAATTTTCGGCAATGGTGCCCTGGCGTAAGGTGTTATGGCGTTCATGCGGCGATCAAGCAAGGATGGTCCCGGCAGACGCGATGCGCAGCGGCCGAGATATACAAGCTTGCTGGATCTGTGTGATACGGTTGGTGACATCGCGGGCTTTGGCTGTCCCGCAGCAGGCCTTTTGCTGCTTCCGTGGGCACATGCTTCGCAGGAGGGACAGGGCGTGCGGCAACCTTCTGGGCGAGAGAGGGAGCACCTGGGAAGCATCGCCGGGAGTCGGCTTGGTTGCAAAAAAACGCCACAATAGACAGCCCTGGGCAACAGCCGTAAGGTTGAAACAGGCTGTCAAAGCGGTTGGTGCAAAGAAATACGCATCCTGCTTTGTGAAGTGGTATGCTTATTTCTTTGTTTGAAAACGATATTTCATTTACAAATTTTTAAGGGAGATATCGTGACCATTGAGAGGAATGCAAACCCTTATTGTATGCGGGTTTCAAAGGCCAAACCCCGCATGGTAATGTATGTATTCCAACCGTTAAACATTGCTTTCTAATTTTCTTACGTTTCTTCACCCAAATGGAAGAGTCTTGCGATGCCTGCAAAACCAGCGACATTGAAAGGAAAAATAGGGAAGGGCATCCTACGACTTCATGCTAAAAAAGCCGCCCGGCGAAAAGGATATCCCCTTCACCGGGCAGCTGCCGTACATACTTGCTTTCCTTTGGGAAAACATATTAGTTTTCTAAAAATCTGTGCAAAATCTCCGCGGCCTCGGCACGGGTAGTGCTGCCCAAGGGATCGAGTATACCATCGCCTTTGCCGGAAATCAGTCCGGCTCCAACTGCCCAGCTCATCGTTTCCCTTGCCCAGCCGGCAACAGCGTTTGCATCGGCAAATGCTGTCAGGTCCCCTTGGCTGTCAGTGTTGATGCCCTTGGAGTCCGCATAGCGGCTCATGACTGCCGCCATTTCCTCACGGGTGATATTCTGCTCCGGCAAAAATGCCGTATCGGAATACCCTGCAATGATTCCATGCTCCGATGCCCAGCTGACAGCCTCAGCATAATACGCGTTTTCATCCACATCATCAAATGGCAATACATGGTTTATCTGCGGCTGTCCTTCGGCTCTGTAAAGTATGGTGACAAACATCCCGCGTGTCATATCGCCGTCCGGGTCGAATATCCCATCGCCTGTACCGTTCATCCACCCTTGATGGTATGCTTTCCGCACGCTGTCATAATACCAGTCGCCATCTCTGACATCATAAAAGCAAAGGATTTCACCATGATCAAACAGCCTGAGATTCTCATAAAACCGGTCGGCATTAAACACACCATATCCGCTTTTTTCATCATATCCGGCCGCACAGATATCGTCACAGCTGACTCTCATAAGATATCTGATTTGAGACGGCGTAAGATGCGGGTATTGTTCAAGCGCCGCTGCCGCATGAGCAGTGATCAAAGCTGTTGAATAGGAGGTCCCGCTTATCCGTTCGTAATCGGCAGCGTTTTTTATGGAGACCACTTTCAGGTCTTCGCCGTACATAAGCATATCCAGTCCGCTCCCTTGGCAGGAGAAGTCTGACGGCTCAAATTCCTTGTTGTGGCTCCCCACCCCGATCACCGTATCATACGCGGCAGGATAATACACCGCATCACCGCTGTTGCCGCAGGCCGACACGACCAATACGCCTTGTTCCTCCGCGTAATCCACAGCTTTTTTCAAGCGCTCATCACTTGCCGTTATTCCGCTGCTTATATTGATAATTTGGCAATCGTATCTATCCACCGCATCGTATATCGCATTACAGATGGATTCAATCCCTCCGTTCAGGGCAACGCCCGAGGCCAGCTTTGTATAATATACAAGTGGCACGATCACACTTTCGCTGCACGGTGAGACAATGCTGCCGTCCACTGTGCCGGTAATAAGGCTCGCCACCCTCGTTCCATGTCCGACCTCGTCATCGGTGTCACTGCTGTCCAAAACATAATTTTTGCCGCTGCGTATTTTTTCACTGTCTAAAATGCCTTCCTTTTCTTTTACACCGGTATCAATCACGCCGATCTTTACAGAAGCGGCATATGCCGCCTCTGTAAAGAAAACAAATATCAACGATATGATGACGATTATTTTTTTCATATCCTTATCGATTCGTCAACAACGTGTAGATCAATCTTGTAAACATTGTCGCGGCCTCCGCGCGTGTCGCAAAACCCTGCGGCCTGAAACTTCCATCCGCATATCCGACTACGATTCCAAGGGTTTGAGCAGCCGCTACAGCGTCATAGGCCCAATCACTTATCAATGCATCATCCGTGAATGTGTCCACAGTTTCAGCCGCTGCATGATACCCTTCATACTTCATATAACGGTCTATCATTGCGCAAATCTGTTCCCGGGTGATCTGATCGTCGGGCGCAAAATGCTCCGCATCATATCCTTCGACAATACCATTGTGTAATGCCCACGAGACATATTCCTCATACCATGAGCCCGCCGCAACGTCAGTAAAGCTGTGCTTGTCATAGGCGCCCAAATTGCCATGCATCCTGCCGAGCATCGTGACAAACATTGCTCTTGTAAGACTGCCATCCGGTTCAAACAGATTATCTCCCACGCCGAGTACAATCTCCCTGATGGATGCGAAATCCACATAGTCATATGCCCAACTTGATTCCGTCACATCATAAAACCCGGTCCCGTCGACAGTGACGATCCTGTACTGTGCGCTGACAGGGGCAATGAACTGAAACACGCCGTCTATGACAGCAGACTTGGCAACGGTTATGTATGTGGTTCCACCATCTGTGCTGTATTGTGCAACGATATGATTTTCATGGTCAATGGGTTCTGTCAGCTGATATTCAACGTGTTCGCCTTCCTCTGCATGGATCGTTGCGATAGCATCTGTTATGGTGATCACCGGGCGGCCGCCGCCTGAGCCGCCGCTCGGACGGCCGCTGTTGCTCGTCTTAAAGTGCGCGGTTGCATGCACGATGGCATTCGGCATGATAAATTCAATGGTGGCACTTGACGTATCTTCCACGGTCACACCGTCCAGTTCCCAATGGGAGAATTGATATCCGTTTTCGGCTTGTGCGGTTAATGTAACCGTATCGCCCGGCGCATACTCGCCTGCGCCCGTCGCCGTCCCGCCGACGGTCGAACCCACTACCACAATATTGCCCGATGTGTTTTCAAGCGCTCCGAATGTTGCGCTCGCTGTCATCGGTGCAACGCTTGTAACCTGGAATTGGCCCACTACATAACCTTCGCTTTGCTGATCCAATGTGATCTTTCCGTTTTCATCAACCGTCGCATTTCCTGTTACAGGATTTACGGACCAATGAACAATATCGTCGTTAATGGTAAAGCTTCCTGTGGGCGTTTCGGCCACGAGGCTGAGCTGACCTTCATTCGTATCGCCCAATGTACTGATGTTCTTGTTTGAATACAGCACGCCGTTATAATAAACGTCAACATGATTCACCTTGCTGAGGCCCGCATGGTTTACCTTTGCCTCATGCACAGAAGCGTTTCCGGCCGCGTCCGTTGACGTTATTTTTATGTCATGGGTCGAAACGCTCTGGTCGATCATTAAATCAAAACGGAAGCAGCCATTCTCATCCATATCTGCATGGAAGTCGCTGAACGGCACATGATCCGCTGTAACGGTGCCGTCTATTTCGACCGTGATATATGTGTCAAGATCCGTGATACCGGTTACAGTAAGCTTTCCGTCTTCGCCGAACAGGGAACCGTTGATGGGCGAGCTTACAATGAGGCGCGGTTCGGTTGTATCGACCGTGAACGTATGATTGTGCGAGAACGAATCATTTGTTTCGTCGCTGCCCCATATTTCAAGCACATAATCGTTGTCCGGAAGATCCGTCAGCGGAATCGTTATGGTGTCGGCATCTGTAAATTCGCCATAATAACCTTCTCTGCCTTCTTCGTATCCATTGGCTATGCTCCAGACACCCGTAAGCTTTTCATCCGCTGAGACTGTAAATGTGACAGTTCCATCGTTCAAAAGCGTTCCGCCTTTGTCGGATGATACGGATATGTTTGCTGGGGTAGGGGCGTTCAGCGTAACCGCATCGCCTATGACTTCTTTTCCAATCACACGGTACGAACCGGCATCTGCGGCCTCTTCATAGTATGGGCTTACGCCGATTTGATATCTTTTGCCAGGCTCCAAGCCAACCTGGGCAGTCTCACCTTCCACAACATTTCCTTCTTCGTCATAAACGGGCGTATCAAATCTTCCGCCTACGATCAGTTTGTTGTCCTCTATGCTTGCCTTTGGAATTTCCACGCCCACAAAATCCGTTATGCTTCCATCTTCGTTGTATACATTTACAATATATCCCGACACCTCGTCAGGCATATCGCCCAGAACCGCCGCCAGGCAATAATCCCCTGCGTTTTCATAGGATAGGATATCAGCGGCCTGCGGCTCATTCGGATTGACATATGAAAGCGTATTGGTTGTAGCAATATCATTGCTTACGACATTTTCCTGCGAATATACGGCTCTCACATAATAATCTCCGCTTTGCAGCCCTTTCGGGATATCAAACGATGCCGTTCCCGAAGAAATCTCCGAAGGATCCGTATACACGCCCAACAGCATATCGCTGTCCGTGCTGTTTTCGGATACCGTCTGCTCTTTTGCCAGATAAAAACTGATCTTATCAAGCGCGCTTACGTTTGTGCCACTGTATGACACATTGATCTTGCCATCACTGCTTGACGCCGTAACCGTACTTACCTCGGGTATAGGCGCAACGCTCAAGATGGTGATATCTGTCGCAACAGGCGTCGTGATATTGTATGTTGCATTTGTGCCCTCGCTTGATGTGACAGCCAGTGTTGCCATCCCCGTTTCCTCATTGAATGTGAGGTTTGCATTTGCATCCGCATCAGGGTACATCTTGATGGCCGGGAGGCCGCTCATCTGTGAATACAGCTCCTGCGCATGCTCCAGGCTCTGTGCCGGATAAACAAACGTCATGATTTCATCTGAATCTCCGCCGATTGTCACCTTGTGCTGCATTCTTGTGTCAAGGGACTGAACGGAGGATTCGCCTAAAAGAACAGGCGCCGCATTCAAATCTGAAACAAGCTCAGCTTGTGCTCCGGGCCGAATATTCGTACCAATCTTCATGTAGACATTCTTGCCCGCTTTTTCATCATATCCTAAAAGCACGGGTTCGAGCCCTGCAAGTGACGGGACCAATTCCGGATACGTCGGTTCCGCACTGCCGACGCCAATGCCGAAGTCAAAGCTGTCTTCATCTCCCCAATAATAGACAATGCCAAGACCTACGCCTATGACTTCCACACTGCCCCATACCTTATCGGTACTAATTCCTACCGAAGCACCCGCAATGTCAATTCCGCCGATAAGCCCCACATAGTCCGGGATCCTTACCATGACTTTTGCGAACGCTTCAAAGAATACATCGTCGTTCTCCTTTTGATCAACAACGATATAGCCTCCGCCTGTCAGGATCTGGAACAGGTCTACGTTGATGGCGACGTGGAAATACCAGGTCGGCAGCCACTGAAGCTTCAGCCCCGCATATGGAATAACGGGCGGCGAGTTGGGGACAGAGTCAAGCCGCAGGTCTGACATGGAGAGGCTTACCCCCTGCAGGCTAAACATTCCGTCCGCCTGGCATGACAATACCTGGATCACCTTGATGTAAAGCCGGAGCATAAGCTGCAATGTCGGGAGCTTATCGCGCACCATAATGGTTTCATACAGGTTGTCAAATCCGCCGCCACCGCCTGTTATGATCACAGCCCCTGCCGGATCCAGGAAAAAGCCCAGTGCCCCTGCCGGAAGGTTGCAATAGACAAACAATTTGTTCGGGACGGGTATTTCATTCTCCACGCTCAGCACTTCAAGGGAAGCGCCGAAATCCAGGTTTGCAAATTTCAATCCGCCTTCAACCGTGAAGCTGTAATTTCTGATGGTGTTCACTTCAAGGCGCGCCTTTATTTGCGGCATCGCTTCCGTATAAGACGGAAGCACAATATCCGCGCCGGCACGGAATCCATAGAATCCGCACAAATCTTCTTCGCCTTCGCTTTGTGCCGGAACAGACGCAAACAGAACGTCCCGCACCAGAATATTCATTGTCGCGGCCTGCTGCGACTGTATATACCGATCCTCGTCCGTGAGGTCGTTGTTCTTCCCGAAAAGGACGTTTGCGCGATCGCGCAGATCCCGCGGATGGTAGTAATCGTTAAAATCAAACGCCGTTAAAATTCGGTCAAATACATCGTCATACTTCATGTTGTCCTTGTACTTCTGCCCGTTCGGGATCAAAAACCCGATGTCAAAGGACGCTGTGAACGAAACGGTTTTGCCGACGGCTTTGCCGTTGTCGTCCTTTATGACGCCGAGGATCCCAAACCCGAGCTGGAATACCGACCCTGCTATCTGCTGTGCGAGATCCAGCCCCGTATGGCCCCATACCAGGGAAATATAGTTGACATTCATCTCATTTTTTCTCTCGCCATGCAGGTTGTATTCCAAAAGGCCGTATTCCTGTCCGTTTTCAATACTGGTCAGCGCAGCCGGCACAGATGCGATATGTGTCCGTTCGCCCGACGTATATAGTTTCCCGTCAAAGTCAACGTTGATCTTTCTGTTCGCTGCATTGATATCATCATTTTCATAATAGATCTCTATGATCCCATCCTGAAAATCCAGACACTGGTTGATGGTATACACATCGCTAGAACCAGACTGCGAGGTCCCAGTAAGATGCACCATGTTCCCGTGCCCGTCTGTTACAGCCTCAAATTCCCCTCTTACCTCCAAAAGGATCTCACTGTAAGTTTGATCTGTCTGTTTGTATGTGTTAAACGCTTCCTCATCTTTAAAGCTCAAGATGGTATACACCTGATTTGGCGCAGACGACTTATCCTGTACAACCGCAACGACCCCGTATACGTTATTTTTGTATTTCGGATCCTCGGAAAAGATAAGACGGAGTGCTTCGGAGGTATAGGAAGAAGGCGTGCTTGGATCTATGATCCCATTGTCATAGGCCGACTGCCTCCAGTTGATATATACGTGATACGTGCCGGGCACATATTCTTCCGGCAGAATCAGCGTCATGGTTCCGACCTCTGCATCAATCACAATATCATTCGGATCAACGGTATAGCTGCTCAGTCCGTCATCCGACTCAAGTACAATAGAATAATGCGCCGGGTTGGTCAGCATGGAAAAATTCGTTCCGGTAATGATGTATCGGTTCCCGCCTTTGTGATACAGAACTTCCGGGTCTGCTCCCGTAAATGTCACCTGAGGCAGGTTGCCGTCTCCGCCGGGACACAATATGTTAAAACTTTTGCTTCCAATCATGTTTCCGTTTGAGAAGGTCATCGTCCCGTCAGAGATATCGTAAACCCTGAGTTCCACTCTTCTGTATGTCGCGGATTCGCCGACAGATGCCTTAAATTGGAAGATATAATCAAGGACATCGCCCGATTGAAACCCTTCATATGTCACGTAATACGGATTCATACTGTTTGGTTCAAAATCCAATTCATTTCCGTCCATATCAAGCGGCGTGATCCCGTTTGTCGTGTATGCGGCAATTGCAATTTTGGGCAGATCATTGGATGAAAAGTTCGTCATATTGATATTGACCGGGAATGTCGCATTTCCAACAGCGCCGCTTGCCGGGAGATAGCTTTTTCTATCCGCTGAAAGTTCAAGCGAATTGGGCGTGATGACATTCAGTGCCACACTCTCCGAAGCATCCACATTGTAGTTGGAATACACACCGTAGTAGCAGCTTACGCTTCCGCTTGCATTTAATGCGATTTCACCCAAATCGTTGTAGATCGCATAAGCACTGTCTGCGGTCTGATATTCAATGTTGTTCGCATTTGTAAATGTCATCGCCGGATTGGGTGTGTATTCAAATACCGTCGATGCGAGATTGTTCCAATGGGCAAAAACCGCTTTATACGCCGATGTATTGATTGAATATGCCGCGGTCCCCGAAAGGCCATCATTATCCGACGCATAAATACTCTCCGGAATATAGCCGGAAGAATAATCGCTGCCCAGAAGCTCCGTTTCCCGTTCATATGTGACAGCGTAACCAAGATTATCGTTTGCGTTATAAAACGCATAATCCTGATTCCCAAGTGATGTATCGAACAAAATTCTTGATTTGATTTTCGCAGGGCTTCCCGATTTCACTTCAGCCTTATATGAAATCGCCACCATGCCGTGCTGATTGCTCGCCGTATTCGGTATTTCTATCGTCTGCGTGAATGTAATACCGTCAACGCTCCAAACGGCTTGTATGCTGTCTGCAAGCTGTGTTACCGTCACATCTGAACTGCTAGACCCCAAAAAACCGTAGCTCCCGCCGAATATATACTCCCGCTTTTCTCCGTCGCGTTCCACTTCAAACGATGTAAAGGAAGTATCGTATTCCCCATTATGATACAATAAATCTTTATTATTATCTGATTTTTTGAGTTTGTCGCCTTCGGCGGTTTTGATTGCAAAACCGCCGTTTTCTGCAGACACGTAGACTTCAATATTTTCATTGATCAAGCTGTATTCACTTTCTCCGTCTGCATATGCAGTCAGAGGAATGATCATGCCCATCATTAGATGCAAGCACAGTATCAGCGATATACATTTCTTCATATTTACTCCTCCTCTCCGTATGGACAGTTTTTCATTCCTGAATCAGTACATGCACCAAGAATGCCTCTCTGTTCTGACGCAGTACATAAACCGTATACCAGCCTTCCTGCTCAAAGTTGTACTTATATTCGTCATTTACGCCGTCCTTTACACCGGCAGCCGTCATAGGCAGCATCCACGGCTTCATCTGACCGAATGTATAGAAACCCTTTGTGCAGTATACCTGATACGGCTCAAAAGCTGTCCCTAAAACAGAGTCGTTTGGCAAACTTACGCTGATTGTATGTTCGCCCTTTGATGTTGTTACAACACCCGTGTGCTTGGTAAAGATACCGTCTACTTCTACCGCTGTGGCATTCTTTGCGTAAACACTCAGATACCGCCTTATGTCGGCCGTATTTCCGGCTTCGTCAGTTGCCGTTACCGTATATGCGTAGTTGCCTATAGCGCCTAGATCTGTCGGCAAGCTCGATCTGTCAACGATAAGCGTGATGTGTTCCGCGTCAGATTGATCATCGGTTACAAGCAGGCCGCTTGTGAGCATGCTGTCATCAACGCCTGCAATATCGCTGCCTTGGCGTATATATACATAGTCTGAATCGGACATGATTACAGGCGGCATGGAATCGCCGACCGCGATTGACACGAAACAGTTCACCCTGTTTCCGGCTTCATCTGTCACTGTTATTGTATAGAATCCGGCGCTTTGCGCTGTCAGCGTCAGAACGGCACCTTCCGTCTCTGTTATGGTAAGGCTGTCGCTGGTTGTAAGCCCTTCTTGCAAAGTGATGGCTGCGGGCTTGTTGACCGAAAGCTTGAACGCCGCTCCCGAAGGCGTGATCTGCTCCGGTATATCATACGCATAAACCTCCAGCTTTTTGGTATCGATCCCATTGACATCGACCTTTGCCTCCACAACGTTTCCGACATGATCCGTGAATGCATACTCGTAAATATTATTTTCATATACGGTTTCCTCAAACGGCTCTGCCTCTGTATATGCGCCTCTGCCGTAGAATATGGTCTTATTATCGGCATATGCCCGGATCGTTGCGCTGGTCGGCTTGCTCGCTCCGTCGCGCTGGTTGTATATCACGTCGGTTACAATATGCGGCACACTCTTATCTATGATGCCGTCTGGAATATTGATCTCAAGCGGCGTTCCGCTTTGACCGTTCAGCGATTTGTATTGCACCCTTACGGATGCACCCTGTGCGAACGTAACAATGGCAGAGCTTTCGGTGTTTTTCGATATACGAACGCCATCGGCATCTGTCACAGCTGTGTATGCGCCGTCTTTTAAAATCTCTAGCGACAAATCCATGATATTTTTATTAAACGTAATGAACGCTTCGATGTCCCTATTTGCAATTTCGGGCAATACAACCTGTGAGGTATCGGAGGACGGCGAATACGCAACAAGTCTTGCCACCGGCTTGGTATCGTCAATTTCCTCTACGGAGATCGACCGTGTCGTGAAGTTGCCGCACTTGTCACTTACCGTAAATACAACGCTTCCGTTCTGACCAACGGTGTACAGGAATGTGTCGTCCCCTCTTGTGACGCCGCCGGGACTCAGGACGGTCAACTCATCAAAGGTGCTCACATCATCGGTTACGGGTATCTCAAGCTGGACACTGTATCCTTTTACCGTTTTCTTCACATTACCGATGACCGGCGGCGTTATGTCTATGGTAAATCCGCCGTCAAAGTCAAACCTTTCACTTAAGAGATTCTTTTCATCCACCATGACGAGCGAGAATCTGGCATCCGACTTATTGATCCAGAAGATATCCCCGACCACCTCAACGCCGTCTATCACCGCGTTCTGCGCAGTATCGTAGGTAATCCCCGACGTATCCTCGCCGTAAGGCAGAAGCACCGTCTTTACGCGGTTCGGCGAAAGCGTTGACGTTGTGATACTGTACTGCATCGCGCCGCCGTACATATCCACCAGGTCCTGATACCTTCCGTTTTCGCTGATGCTTCCGATCAGTTGCGATGTGTTATTCCGATTCGCGTAAAGCGATACTGTCATATCGGGAGGCGTCAGGTATTCCTGCTCGGACTGCCGTATCTCAAAATCGAGTGTGGCCATGCATTCCTGAACGAAACCGTAGTCATCTGTCACCGTAAATGTTTTTGTTGTTCCGATGGGATCATGGTATGTGAAGTTGAAACTGCTTTCTCCCAGCAACGACCTTGCGGGGTCAACGGTATTGACAACCAATGTCGCATAGTCATATGTGTAAGTTTCACCATTCTCGTCCGTGAATGCTCCGTTGGGGAAGCTCCATTCCATTTCAAGCTCCGCAATCTCCCTGTTGATGTAAACATTGACCAAGTATTCGGTGAGCAGCCCATCGTTGTTTTGCACAAGAACCTTGAATGTTCCGTTTTTGGTCACTTTGAGCGTTACGTCCGTATAAAATTCGCCGAAAGCCCCGGCGCTGCCGTCGCTCTGCCATACGGTCGCTTCACCCGCCTTCATCGAAGGATCAATAATCGCTCCCTGCATTGCCTCATAACTATAGTCAGCTTCACTGGGCAGTTCCACTTTAAAGCGATTGCCGTCTATGGATTTGATACTTAAATTGACGATATCGTTATCTCCATCCTTGGCATTCACAGCGTATATATCCAGCCTGTCGCCGCTGAAGGCTTCGGGCGGCACGGTATATGTGACCTCATGTTCATCGCCGAAATGGTCTTTTACCGTAAGAGCGTATTCGCCGTCTTTATAGACAGGCACTGCCTCATAGAGCGAACTGAACACATTATCCGTATGGATTTCGCCTCTGATGCCCCTGTCCGTGAGCCTCGGTTCTGTAACTTCAGCCGGATTCTCCATATCAACGGAATAATAAGGCATGATAATATTGCCCTCTTCTCCGAACGGCGTATTGTCTCTGTTGTATATAAATCGATTCTCTGTAAATTTGATTTCCGGAATATCCATCGGTGCAGTTTTGACGGTATCCGACCGATGTCCGACACGGTCCACAACATACATGGATATTGCGCCTGTGTATCCGCCGCTCCCCGTGGGAGCTGTAAATGCCAAGTATGTATTGATCTGTTCCTCTACCGGAAAAATAGAACCGCTGAATTCCAATATGCCCATAGCGGTATTTTCCGGACGCACACCGAACGCTGACTGTGAAAACTCTTCGACCTTAAAGAACCCTTCTTCATCGGTCAAAAGCCCATATTCTTCCAGGGCCGCCCTGTAGGTCTCATCGTCGTACCTGAGATACAGCTCCATATTCGACAGGTCTTCCTCAAATACGTCATCCGTTACGGATATGCCAAGGGAAGAACCGTCCTGGCTGTCAATGGTGACAACAGGGGCTTCGGCGTCTATCTTTTCGGCTTTTACGGAGGTGTATGCAACGCCGCCGGCGCTGTTTACCGTATAGAATGTCCTGTATTTTTCATCCCGTATGATCGCATCTTCGTCCTGCGAGAAATCGACGATATTCCCGTCAGAATCGATCATCTTGATGGGGAGCTCCTCGCCGGCCCCGCCGCTCATTCCGCTGATAATCAATCTGCGTTCTGCCGCATAGCCCTCGTCCGCGCTCGGCGTAAATCCTACGGAAAGCGTAGGCACTTCGTCATAGACGTTAAAGATCAGCGTATGAACCTCGCCGAGGCCGTTACGGTTGCTGAAGGTCTGATAATAGACAACATTAACTGCCTCATCCGTAAGATGGTCTTCAAAGTCGTATATATTGTATGTCCAGATCGCCTCGTCCTTTGTCTCGCCGTTCTGTTCATTCCATACGCGTACCCATTCGGTCTGCGCTTCAAGCTCAAAGTCCAGCGTAATGCGCGTTCCGCGCGTTACGGGGATCGCCTTTGCCACACCGTAATTCTGAGATGTTTCCTTAGCGCTTGTAAATTCCTGCGTATGCGGCAGGGATACCCATTGCGAAGTGCCGTCACCCGCCTTTACCTCTATGTTTGTATTTTGTGTAACCGCTTTGAGATATCCTTCGTCATGCGTATTATAGCAGCCAAAGGTTTCGTCGTCTTCTGCATAAAGCCCGTAAGTCAAGTTCGTTCCGGACTTCATGAACACCTGGATATAAAATCTTAAAGCATTTCTTTCATTGAAGAAGTCCTCGTCAAGGGTTTCGGGGAGGACAATGATCTGTTCCTCGCTCGTTAGCGATAGCGGTATTTGCCAAAGCGGGTCATCATAATACGCGATATTGCCCCCTTCTACGGGATACCGCAGTTTCAGCAATGCCGTATCGTAATCCGACCACGAAAGGCCGTCTATTTCGGGCAAGGAAAGCTTTACCCTGATTGATTTCCCCGCCAGACCTATGTTATACGTTTTCAGGCCCTCTTCGCCGCTTTCGGGCATCACCCAGCCATCGATAGGGTGAAATTCCCAATCGACCGGTTCAAGGTCAAAGCCCGGGACGAGCGATATACCCTGTACGGTGTCTGTCAGGCCGCCGAGCCTTAAGGTCTCTTCCGCTATGGAGATAGGCACCGGCAGCGGATCGCTGTTTGTAAAATCTTCGATCACAATGCCGTCTCCGGAGATCAGCGCATAGGATACGTCCCCGAAGTATGATCCCAGCCCTGACGACAGCAGATCCGATATAAAAGCAGTGCTGCCTGCAGCCGGCTCGAGGAGTATTTCCTTTTCCGTATTGGGATTGTCGCTCCGTTTATAATAAGCCCACTCAAGCGAAGAATCCTCAAGAATATTATTCGAAGCCAAAAGATCCTTATCTACTATCGTTACGGCATACCCGTTATCCGTCGAATACGGATCTTTTATCATAAGTATCGTCTTTGCGTTATCTGAAAAACCCGGGTCATCCGTTATCTTTTGGAAACTGATATATGGAACATATCCGTACTCGTTTTTGACCGTCGAAAATTTCAGCAGATGAAAGCTTGTGAGGTTATACGAAAACGGCTGTGTGATCTGATTTTCATTTTCATGATTGTCCTGCACCGTATATGTGATGTTATATTCCGCTGCTGTGTCTCTTCCAATCTCCCTCATCACCAGTGTGAACGTATACGTTTTTCCACCCTCTGTACCTCCATCACTTGTGATATCCACTTTCACATCTTCGTGGGAACCCAATCCGTAATCTTCAAATAATCCGTCAGCGGTTACTTTAAATGTGTCGGGATTGATCCCGTTTTCGTCGCTGCACGTTATCGTGCACGATACATCATAGGTATCTGGGGTGTTGGCATTCGCCGATACGCTTATTTCGCTTACGCCGTCAAATGTGGGTTTTGTCGTATCATAGGTAAAATCAACCTGCTTATACACAATATTTTTATTTCCGGCAACATCCTCTGCCATCAGGTGTATGGTGGGATTTGTGATCTCAACATCACCTATTTTTATGTATATGTAAGTGTTGTACTGCCCGTCGCCGCCGCTGAATAAATCAAAATAGTATGCGCTGTCGTCCGGTGCGCTTGTATTAAATTGAACGGTCGCCTCGGTCCACTTGTCTTTGAGCTCTTCCTCCGTCATAACGGTATTCGATATATAATACGAAAAGAGCTGTTTTTCATAAAACGTTTCATCACCTCGGCCCGATATATATGAATACTTGATCGGAAAGCCTGTCAGGTAAAAATAGCCTCTCATGGTATCAATGCCGCTGTCGGCCACGCTTGGATCGCTTTGATCATCATAAATATTCAGCGGCACACAGAAAATAGCATTGTCATCAAAAGGTTGGATCGGCGTAACGAACTCTTCACTGCCGAGATCGATCGCGGGTCCCAATGTATCCAACGCAAAATCCTGATTGGCAAATATCCCTTCATCTTTCAAATTATGTACTCCGCACGGGTTTTTTGCGGAATCCAAAGCCTCGGATGCGTCAATAGAAACTGGCGTTATCTTTCCCTCTGCAGCAGCATCGCCCGTATATGTCATGCCTTCCGTTATCTCGACCTCTTCAAAACTCATGATTGTCTCATTTGAAATATCCGAATCATTCTTTACAGTGACCGCTTTACCCGAACTGTCCTTTATGTTAAGGGTCAGTGTTACGCTTCCCGCGTCTGCATACACAGGCTCGTCAAAGGAAACGCTCAGCTTCATCTTGTCGCCCACTTTTGCGTACAGGCCAGCATCCTCATCCGCAACAGTCCACATTCGCATTTTTTCTATGCCGACGCCTTGGACAGACGGCATTTTGGAGTCGATCTTAACGCTGTTGAAAGGAACCTCCATCTCACCTAAAACGCCGCTCTCATTCGTTGCCAAAATTTCTTCCGCAGCGTTTCCCGCAAGGTCTGTGATAAGGTTGTTGACGGTAACAGCCGGAACCTTTGCTGCGTCGGCGATCTCTTTGGGCACCATGGCAAGATTATATTTTGCGTCAAAGTCTTCCTGCTGCGTTATCTTTTCGATCCTTGAAATATAGAACTCCTTTATCCCCTCATGACCGCTGTATTCATCTAAAAACGTGTATTCAAACACCATTTTGTTCTCATACAGTTCCACAAAATCCGCTTTCAATCGGATGGGGTCGCTTACGATCTCGCCGTAAGGCAAAATCTCAAACTCCAGCCCTGGCTCATGGGAAGCCGAGTCGTCGGCAAACCGGATATATTCCGAGAAATTGAGCGTAAACTGAATGGTGGAGCCGAGCTGTACAACCGACGTTTTCTCGCCGTTTTGCGTAATTTCGCAGCTTTCGACCGTCGGCGCTTTTTCGTCCAGCAGATAGATCGCCAGATCCTTTGTCTGCGTGGCCTTTGTATGCCAATCTGCGTTTGACGATGTCACCGCATATAACCGGAACGTATCGCGCCCCATATAGTATGTGGTGTTTGCATCTGCATACATTCCGTAATCGTTAAGACCGCGGTATTTTGGATAACAACGTATGTTGTTGATGGATACGTCTGTTACCACATCGCCGGCAAAGAGGTTGCCATAGCTGTCTTGCACTCTTGCGCCGAAGGTAAATGTGAGCTGACCGGCATTTTTCAGTTCCTTCGACACCTCGCTTATTTCTATTTTTTTGTCTGTACCAAAATCCTTATACATACTGTTGCCGTTTAAGCCCATTTTGTTAATGAAATTCGCCTGCGTACCTCTGAGCGTCGAACCCAGCATAAAATCCCTGTTGCTCCTGAGAGCCGCCGGAATCACAAAATCATCATTGCGTTTCGGGTTATACCCGCCCGCTGCATATACTGTGCCGACAGCGGGCATTAGCTGAAATGCCATACAAGCACACAGCACCAACGTTAAAATGCGCCTTTTCATGTTTTCTCTCCTCCTTATTCAACGATATTTATTCGTTTCTTTTCGCACCCACACACGCCGATCAACGTGTTCTGCACTTGCCGGTAAAACCGGCAGGAGCCGCAATCGACCAGCCCTTCATTTGCGTCCTTCTTTTCGCCGAAAGCACAGGCATCTTCCAGCGTCAGCATAATCGGGTGACCCTCCGGCGTATATATCGGATTTTCAATGAAGTCAGGGTATACTTCCATATATCTGCCGGATGTTTCATCATACCGAAGCGGGATCGTTAGCGTTGCGCCTTCGACATGATACTTTTTTGTCTTTTCCATGCGCACATCTTCCTTTCCGTTTCGCTCATCATTTGTTTTATCATACCATGGAATCATCTGTTTGAGACCACCCGCCCGAGGGGGAAAAATGGGTGGGTAATAAAAAAAGGACCCGGCCGAATAACCGAATCCTTTTTCTTTACAGCAGCATATAGTTTTTTAAATCCTGCCTGCTTCCGATACCCAGTTTTTGCATGGCGTTGGTGATATGCCATTTTACCGTATTCACAGAGATGTTCATATGATCGCCAATCTCCTGATTGGTCCATCCGCGGGCAGCCAGCATACACGCGGCAAACTCCGTTGTCGTCAGGTTATCCGCTACGTCATGCCCGGTATCGGGATTATGTATCCTGCGCCACCCTGCGGAAAACCGGTAGGTGATGGCGATGATCCGTTTGAAATCCTCGGGATATTCCGGCTTGATAACCGCCTCCAGCATTCCGCCCAAAAGCCCGTGGTGTTCGCCGAATCCTTCTATGAGATCATCGGGTTTGGCAAGTTCCCACGCCGCAAGCAGATGCTGCTTTGCTTTGTCCCTTTGTTTCAAGCTCATATAATCCATAACCGCAACCAAATGCAGATAAATGGAAGGAATTGGGTATTCTTCCGTCTGCATACCGAGGGTCGTCTCCACAATGCCAAGGCTCTTTTGGTACTCCTTTTGCAGATAGGTATAGTGTGCGTTAACATACAATGCAAACATTCGGATTCCCATGGGAAGCATGGGAAGGAATTCCTGCATAGGCGGCAATCTCTCCGGCAAAGGGAGGTGCAGAAGCACCGCTGCAGCCGATGAAACAAAGGACAGCGCCGCACGCATTTCGGGCTGCTTTTCCGACACAGAGGCAAGCATTTCCTGCACCGCCGTCAGCGCGTATCTGGCCCGTTGAATCTTGCCGACGGAAAGATTTGCATATGCATAGATCAAGCAGGCGGAAAGCTGGATGTCCCTGTCCGCGCCGGTAAGAAAAAGCTCTGTTTCGCGCACCGCTTTTTCGGGCTGGCCGCTGAAATAATAATATTCCGCCAGCGCAATCTGCTTTTGCGGGTCGTCTGCCATATCATGAATGAATTCCAGGCATCTGCCCGGTTCAAACGCGGTATTCATCAGCGGCATCAGGCCCGGATAAGAAACGCTCTGACGCCTTTCCCGTCGCATTGCGGGAGCCCTTTGCGCTTTGCGCGGGTCTTTGGGTTTTACCGCCCCGGCGGGAATCACCCAGGAAGTCCCAAATTTTTTTGCGCCTGCAATGCGCCCCGTCGCACAGTATTTCTGCACCAACCGCTCTGATATATTCCATTTTTGCGCCGCATCGCGCACGGTTATGTATTCCATCAAGTACCCCTTTCTCAGACTGTTTTTTCACAGCTATCAACTGTTCGCAAGCCCGTATACTTTTTTATCTATTCTTGTTAAAATGTTTTTGTTCGTTATGTCGAACACTTTTATTATACAAGACAACAAGAGAAATTTCAACCTGCAAATATACGCCATCTCCATATAAAATAACATGCTAAAGCCATGCCGCTGCGCCTTTTGAAATTGCGCGGGCTGCCAGCAAGCTCACAAACTTTCGCTTGCGTCAAGATTGATCATTTGTCTTTGTTTGATTTACAGCGGTTGCCAAAACCGCTTTTTTTGCACGCCTTATATGAGGGCGGGAAACCTGCAACAAAAGTATGGAAATAGCCAAATAGGCAACAGAGGAGCGGCGAACAGAACGAACGAATTGTATAAGGGACACCAGCGGTATGCTGCCAGCAGAGGGCGAATCAGGCAAATCGTTAGACGATATCGCCCTTCGGCGATATGAAAATTTCAGAGGAGAAAAGGCAATGGATTGCGGGCGAACCGGAAGCGGAAGTTGTAAAATGGATCTTCCGGCTTTGCCCGCAAGGGTATGGGCCTGCACAGATTGCATTGCTGCGTGAAAAAGACGTACTAGGAGCTGTGTAAATGGCTATATTGCAGGTTTTAAACAACAATTCGGGGCAGCAATGGCTGCAAAACACGAACCCGATGTGAAGCAAGAGTCGTCGGTAAAAAAAGAACCTCCTTGCCAAAGCAGAAAACCGTATCAACGAAGGGGACAGGCGTTTACGTGTATGTCCGAAGATAAAACAAAAGGGCATGATCCTCCATCCCGCGTCCAACTGCTGTCTGACAGCTGCGAAAAAGAGCGGGAAACATTGCAGGTACAACGGAAAGACCAACTGCTGAAATCCGGTCATCCGGAACGGTTCATTACAAGGGAACCTCAATCTTTTGATTGGCAGGAATGAACGCTGGAAATTGGAAACAATATGGAAAAACGGGAGTATGTTCCCGTGCCGCAAACGGTTGATGGGAAAGGGGCACAGGAAATTGCTATTTGCTATGACCTGGTGGGGATATTGCCAAAGTCGTTGTTCAAGCGAAATGAAGAAACGGCATAGAAAACTATGCCGTTTCAAAAAAAAACGAAACGCTGCGGTTTTGCCACGGATGGGCATCGGTGTTTTTTGATGTCCGTTACTCCGCGACCAGCACCTTTTCTACCTCGACAATATACAGCGTGTGGAAATCCTGGTCGGGATACCACTGCTGGATGAGCGCGGGATCCAGAAAGCATCCCGGCTGGAACTCCTGCGCGTATAACTTGCGGCACAGGAGGACCGTGTTGGCCTCTTCGAAATAGGGGACCGCTCCGTCGTGGGCCAGTGTGAGGCCTGATCGTTTGAGTTTATCCTCGTCGCGGCCCGAGACCGAGCCCAGATAGCTTAAGGTTTTGCGGTGAGACGCATCAAAAAAGGTGAGGGACAGGCGGTCTGTGGCATCCACAAACTCCTTGGTATACCGCTGCGGGCGCAGCACGACAAATGCCACGTCCTTGCCCCACATCACGCCCATGCCGCCCCAGGAAGCCGTCATGGTATTGGCCTTGCCGTCCGCTTCCGCTGTGACCAGCATCCAATCGCTGCCAATCATGGTAAATGCATTGTTTGTCAGTTCCTTTGCCCCAATCTCTTTCCATGCCATGGGGATTCGCTCCCTTCTGTGGTCAATTTTGCGGGATTTGCTCCCGCTTGTTTAGTATAACACGACATGCCAGAAATGTCCAGTCAAATTCCCTGATTTTACCATACGAAAAATATGCAAAAAAATGACAAATGTCCATTGCAACGGGCCGCCCGATATGATACAATGACCGAACAGGAAATGGAAAGGGGGCAAAAACATGGCGTTTGAACAGGAACGAATCCATGTGATCTTGAAAAAACTGGAAGAATATTTGTATTTTGACAAGGTGGAGCTGGACGGCTTCGTCTGGAAGGACTGCGGCTACAAATCGGGCAGCGAGATGCCGGCGGTGGATGACAGCTGGCAGGTGTTCCACAAAGGGGACCGCTGGGGGGAGACACCCGATGCACACCGTTGGTTCTATAAACACATCGACCTGCCCGACAGCATGCGGGGCAAGACGGTGGACCTTTGCGTCCGGACGGGGCGGGAAGGGGAGTGGGATGCCATCAACCCGCAGATCGGCGTGTATGTGGACGGAAAGCTGGAGCAGGGGTTAGATGTCAACCACACCAGCGTCCGTTTGGAAGGGAAGGACAGCTTCGACCTGTATTTATATGGCTATGCGGGCATGCAGGGCGGGTACCTCGAATTTATCCCGTCGCTCAGTACGCCCGACCCGGTGTGTGAGAAGCTGTACTACCACCTCAAGGTGCCGCTGGACGTGCTGGCTTTTACCGAGCCGGACAGCAAGACCTATGCGGACATTGCGCACTACTTGTGGGAGGCGGTCAACCGGATTGACCTGCGCGTCCCCGGGTCGCCCGCATTCCGTGCATCGCTGAGCGAGGCGGCGGACTACTTGGACCGGGAGTTTTACGGCAAGTTCTGCGGCCCCCAGGAGGCCACCACCATCGGCATCGGACATACGCACATCGACGTCGCATGGCTGTGGACACTGGCGCAGACCAGAGAAAAGGCGCAGCGCTCCTTTGCGACTGTCATCAAGCTCATGAAGCAGTATCCGGAGTACAAGTTCATGTCCTCCCAGGCGCAGCTGTATCAGTATGTCAAGGAGGAGGACCCCGCGCTGTTTGAGGAGATCAAGCAGATGGTGAAGGCGGGCCGGTGGGAAGTGGAAGGCGCCATGTGGGTGGAGGCGGACTGCAACCTCTCCAGCGGCGAGAGCCTGGTGCGGCAGGTGCTGCACGGCAAGCGCTTCTTCCGGGAGGAATTCGGTGTGGAGAGCCGCGTGCTGTGGTTGCCCGATGTGTTTGGGTATTCCGCTGCGCTGCCCCAGATTTTGCAGAAATCGGGCGTGGACCGGTTTGTGACCTCCAAAATTAGCTGGAACGAAACCAACCAGATGCCCTACGACGTGTTTATGTGGGAGGGCATTGACGGGACGGAGATCTTTAGCTACTTCCTGACGGCGCAGGACCGCAAGCTGGGCCAGAAGCCCACCCGTTTTGCCACCTATGTGGGCACCATTTCGCCCGCCATGGTCGCAGGGACGTGGGACCGGTTCCAGCAAAAGGAGCTCACCGATGAGGCGCTCCTCACCTTTGGCTATGGTGACGGCGGCGGCGGCCCCACCGCGGAGATGCTGGAGACGCATGAACGCTTAAAGCACGGCATCCCGGGATGCACCGTGTCCAAGATTGATACGGCAACCAGCTTCATTGACCGGCTGGAGGAGCGGGTGCGGGGGAATGCCCACCTGCCCAAGTGGGTCGGGGAGCTGTATCTGGAATTCCACCGCGGTACCTATACCTCCATCGCGAAGGTCAAGCGCAACAACCGCAAGTCGGAGTTCTTATACCAGACCACCGAGCTGCTGTCCGTGCTGGACGGGGTGCTGGGCGGCATGGCGTATCCCAAGCAGCAGCTGCGGGACGGCTGGGAGATCATCCTTTTAAATCAGTTCCATGACATCATTCCGGGGTCTTCCATCCGGGAGGTGTATGAGGACAGCGAGCGGCAGCATGCCGCCATTCAGAAGACCGCTAGTGCGCTGCTGGCGGAGCGTTGCAATGACATTGCGGGGCGCGTGAAAACAGAGGGCGGCCTTTTGGTATTCAATCCGCACTCCTTTGTCCACAGCGGCGTCGTGGAGGCGGATGGCGAGCGGTACTACGTGGAAAACATCCCCGCCAAGGGGTACAAGGTGGTGCCGGTGCAGCCGCAGGAGAGCGCGGTTACGGTGGATGGGCGCGTGATAGAGAACCGGTTCTTCCGCGTGGCCTTTGACGAGCACTACGACATCGTGAGCCTATACGACAAGCGCAATGCGCGCGAGACCATCAAGCCGGGCGAGCGCGCCAACGTGCTCCAGGCCTTTGAGGATTACCCGCGCGAGTACGACGCTTGGGAGATTACGAGTTACTATAAGGAAAAGATGTGGGAGATCAGCGACGTGGTGTCGGCGGAGCCCATCCGCGAGAGCGTCCGCGCGGGTCTGCGCATCACAAAGCGGTTCCTAGATTCCACCATTTCGCAGAACATCTGGCTGTATGACGAGGTGGCGCGTGTAGACTTCGATACCACCGTGGACTGGAAGCAGGAGCACATCCTGCTGAAAAGCGCCTTCCCGCTGGATGTGCATACCGACAAAGCGACCTATGACATCCAGTTTGGCAACGTGGAGCGGCCAACGCACCACAACACCAGCTGGGATGCGGCCAAGTTTGAGGTGTGTGCGCACAAGTTTGTGGATGTCGCGGAGGATGGCTATGGCATCAGCATGCTAAACGACTGCAAATATGGGTATGATACCGTTGGGAGCACGCTGCGGATCACCTTCCTTAAGAGTGCGACCTATCCCTATCCCGAGGCGGACAAGTGCCTGCATACCTTTACATACTCCCTCTTCCCCCATGCGGGCAATTTCCGCGAAGCGGGGACGGTGCAGATGGCATATGACGTGAACCTGCCCATGTGGGGCAAACGGATAGCGGCGCAGGACGGCGACCTGCCTGAGAGCTACTCGCTGGTGAGCGTGGACTGTGACAACGTCATCTTGGAGACCGTGAAGCAGGCAGAGGAGGGGGATGCCCTCATCTTCCGGATGTATGACTGCTACAACCGCCGGACCATGCCGACGGTGCGGTTTGGATTTGACGTGGCAAGCGTTGCGGTGTGCGACCTGATGGAGCGGGAAGAGACGCCGCTGGCCGTGACGGACAATGCCGTGACGGTGCCTGTCAAGCCCTTTGAGATTGTGACGCTGAAGGTGACGCGAAAATAAGACAATACGAAACAGCCCCGGCAGCAATTGTGCCGGGGCTGTTTGTTTTGGCGCCTGCATCATGAAAGGCAAGCAGGATAGTCAGCTTGTGAAGTCCTCCGTGAGCCGCGCGAGCTCCTCCTTGTTTGCAACGGTAAACCCTTCGGCAAACCGCTGCCGATCCTCCGCACGCAGCCCCGAAAGAGATACGTTCAGTTTGTGGCTAAAGACCCGTTCCCCTTGTTCGGTGGTGCGAAAGACGCACACCTCGCCCCCCGATTCCTGAACAAAGTACCCTTCGGTGAATTGGGGTTCGGCCGGCGGGGGAGAAGGGGTTGGGGTGGCATGCAGGTCATCTGGGATGTCTTCTACTGTGCTGTCCATGGGCAGTGCACTGGGGGATGCCGCCGTATCCCCCATCAGCATGCCGCCCATGCTGACGGACAGGTAGCCTGCCGTCATGCCGAGTGCCGTCATGACGAGAAACAGCAGTGTGATTTTGACCCAACCTTTCATCGGAATCCTCCCTTCTGCCTGGCGGGCGTTTGTTTGGCCTCTTTTCTGTCAGTATTTCCCTATTTTTGGGAAATATACATGGTGTGTCTGCAATTGTGTGCTGGGGCTAGACCCATCTGCCGGTCGCCCGCTGCGTTGTCCCGTGGGGAGGGGCGTTTTGCGCCGGTACCTCCTATGCAGCCCACAACGTTTGCGGCGTGTGCCAGGCATCTTCGCTACCACACTATTCCATTTGCTGCTCAAATGTGAAAAAAGACGGCCTATTGGCCGTCTTTTTTTGGTAACCACCTGGGGCAGCTGGCTGTATCAGGCCCCCGGTAATGGATGTGGGGCGAAATACAGTGGCCGCAGTCGATTTTGCAATACTGCCCGCGGCCCCGCCGGATGTAGTGTTGGCGGTATCGGCGGCAGGTCGCACAGGTTTCCGATTCGTTCAAATGGATCACCTCCTGGAATTATTATAGGACAAATAGTCCTTTTTGTCAATAGGACATTTTGTCCTATGTTATAATGCCTTCGAGGTGAGTATGATGCATCTACGAATCCGAGAAGTCAGAGAAGAGTTTGCGTATACCCAGCGATATGTTGCGGCTCGGCTGATGTGTGACCAATCACTATATTCCAAGTATGAGTTGGGAAAGCGAGAAATTCCGCTTTGCATTTTGTATAAGCTGGCGGAGTTGTACGGTACCAGCATGGATTATCTGGCAGGCAGGACGGATGTTTCGGAGCCCTATCCGCCTGCAAAGAAAAAACGACGGTAAAAGACGGCCGATTGGCCGTCTTTTTTTGCTGCGGATTTATCCTGCCCCCCCTGTTATTTAAAAAAGGCATAAATTGTAAAGCGCTTAAAAACCGCGTTCTGATGCGGTTTTTGGGAAGCTGCTTCCATCTTTTTCATGAACTTTATGGTTTTGTAACAGTTTTGTAATGGTTCTGGTGTACAATAAGAGATAGAATGCACATTTTGTCCGTGTGGACCGGGTGGGGCGGTTTGCCCCGTTTCAGATGGGAGTGATTGCATGAGTAGAAATACCAGACGAATGCCTGAAGAGACTGGCGCTGCGCGCCTTGACAATAAAAAGAAGCCAAAAAAGAGATTCCGTGCCTTAAAGATCACGCTGACCGCGCTTTTGCTGTGCTTTGTGATGGTGCTGGCGGTTGTGGGGGGCGCGATGCTGGGATTTATTGACAATACCACAGAGCTGATTGCCAACGACAAAAACTTGGATTTTTCGTCCATTCTTTATTACATAGACGCGGAAACGGGCCAGCCTGTGGAGATGGAGCGTCTGTATGCCAAACAGAACCGGGAATGGGTGGACTTAAATCAGATACCGGAGAATCTCAAAAACGCCTTTATCGCGATTGAGGACGAGCGGTTTGAGAGTCACCGTGGCGTGGACTGGAAACGGACATTTGGTGCATTTTTGGGGTGGATAACGGGGAATTCTAGTTATGGGGGCAGTACCATCACCCAACAGCTCATCAAAAATGTGACGGGGGACGATGCGCGTTCTCCCATTCGGAAGATTCAGGAGATCATCCGGGCGCTGAACCTGGAGCGCAAGATGTCCAAAGATCAGATCATTGAGATGTATATGAACACCATCTTCTTGGGGGAGGGGTGCCATGGGGTGCAGACGGCGTCCAACGTCTATTTTTCCAAAGACGTCTCTGAGCTCACCTTGGCGGAATGTGCCTCCATTGCGGGAATCACACAGTATCCTTCCAAGTACGATCCGCTGATCAACTTTGAGGAACACAAGAAGAAGCAGGAGCTTGTGCTGGATAAAATGCTGGAGCTTGGGTATATTTCTCAGGAGGAGTGTGACGCCGCAAAGGCGGAGCAGCTCGCGCTCAAGAAGGGCACCACCAATACGGAAGGCGACGTGGTTCAGTCCTACTTTGTGGATATGGTGATCGACGACGTGGTGCGGGACCTGATGGCGAAGGAAAAGATGAGTGAATCCCAGGCCACCAAGATGGTGTACCAGGGCGGTCTTAAGATTTACACGACAGAGGATCCCAAGGTGCAGGCGGCATTGGAAGAGGTGTATACCAATGACGCAAATTTCCCGAAATATCCTGGGGAGGCTGTGCCGCAGTCGGCCATGATCGTGATGGATCCCTATACGGGGCACATCAAAGGCGTGGTGGGTGGCCGCGGCGAAAAGGCGGGCGACCGTGTCTTAAATCGTGCGACCCAAACGCTGCGCCAGCCGGGTTCTTCCATCAAGCCGCTTTCGGTGTATGCGCCCGCGATGGAGGCGGGGCTCATCACGCCGGCGACCATTGTCAACGACGGCCCCATCCAGATTGGGGATTGGAGCCCCAAGAACTCTTACAGTGGATTCTTGGGGGATATCACGGTGCAGACCGCGCTGGAGAAGTCCAGCAACCTGCCGGCCATCAAGATTTTAGACAAGCTGACGGTGGATCGCTCTTTCCAGTTTATGACAAACAACTTGGGCTTTACCACCATGGTCAGCAGTGAGATCCGAAAGGATGGCAAGACCTATTCGGACAAATATCTGAGTTCCCTTGCGCTGGGCGGCCTGACGGATGGTGTCTCGGTCAAAGAGATGTGCGCGGCCTATCAGCCGTTTGTCAATAGCGGTGTGTATACCAAGCCGGTGTCCTATACCAAGGTGATTGACCCCAGCGGGCAGATCCTTTTGGAGAATAAGCAGGAGAGCTCCAATGCCATGAGTGCGGTGACCGCCTATTCCATCGCGCAGATGTTGGCCGGCGCTACGCGGAACGGAACGGGCCAGGGGGCCAACCTGTCCAATGGCATCTTCACGGCGGGTAAAACGGGTACGACGGACGACAACTATGACCGCTGGTTCGTTGGGTTTACGCCCTACTATGTGGGTGCGGCGTGGTTTGGTTTTGACCAGCCCCAGGCCGTTTCGGGCAACCCCGCGCTGACTCTGTGGCACAAGGTGATGGAGATTGTCCATGAGGACCTGCCCGACAAGGACCTGCAGCAGCCCGACAATGTGTCCAGCCGGGTGATCTGCCAGCAGAGCGGGAAGATCGCGCAGGCTTCCTGTGAAAATGTGCGCACCTGTTACTTTAAACCGGGTACGGAACCAAACAGCATCTGTAATTCTCATGCGACCAGTACGCCGGAGGACAATCCCGATAAGGTGGATGATACCATCGTGCATGAGGATACGGCAGTTTCGGAGAATCCGGAAAACGGAGAGACCCACACCAATCCCCCGGTAGAGGGACAGACCATTTTGCCGTCTGCGTCCGCGCCGGCATCGGATGCTCCAGCGACCAACTCGCCTGCGAGCAGCGCTGTGCCCCAAACGGATGCGACCGTGCCGCCTGAGGAGGACGACAGCGGCTGGTGGTCCGGGGAAGAGTAACCTGCCTATGCAGCACCAGGGTCAGTGGGCTGTGCCGCGATTGTGGACGGGTGCCCATTCTGGTAACATGGAAAAAAACAAGGAGGAGCATACATGACCTTTCAGGAAAAATATGAACGGTGGCTGGCGAGCCCCGCGGTGGATGAGGCCACCAAGGCGGAGCTGCGTGCGGCGGATGACATTGAGGAGCGGTTCTATAAGGACCTGGAGTTTGGAACGGGCGGCCTCCGCGGCATTTTGGGCGCGGGCACCAACCGCATGAACAGCTATACCGTGCGGCAGGCGACCCAGGGTCTTGCCAGCTACATCTGCGACATGGGCCCTGAGGCGACGGCGCGCGGCGTCGTCATCTCCTATGACTCCCGGCACCGCAGCGCGGAGTTTGCGATGGAGAGCGCGCGGGTGCTGGCGGCCAACGGCGTCAAAGCCTATGTGTTTGACGCGCTGCGGCCCACGCCAGAACTGTCTTTTTCGGTGCGCGAGCTGGGAGCGTTTGCGGGGATTATGATCACCGCGAGCCACAACCCCGCCAAATATAACGGCTACAAGGTATATGGCGAGGACGGCGCTCAGCTGACGGCGGGCGCGGATACGGTCATCCGGTATGTGAACAACTGTGATATTTTTGACGATGTGAAGGTCATCAGCGAAGAGGAGGGCAAGGCAAAGGGGCTCATCCAGATGGTGGGTGCCGAGCTGGACGAGGCATTTTATGCGGCGGTGCTGGCACAGTCCATCCTGCCCGACCTGGACCGCGATAGCCTGAAAATTGTATACACGCCGTTCCATGGAACGGGGTATAAGCCGGTGACGGAGGTGCTGTCCCGCGCGGGGTTTCACCATGTCACCGTGGTGCCTGAGCAGGCGCTGCCCGACCCCGATTTTTCCACTGTGAAGTCCCCCAACCCCGAGGAGAAGGAGGGCTTTGCGCGCGCCATTGAGATCGCAAAGGAGCAGGATGCGGACATCATCATCGGGACCGACCCCGATGCGGACCGCATTGGTGTGGTCGCCAAGAATGCCGATGGGGAATACCAGGTGTTTACGGGCAACCAGACGGGCGTCTTGCTGACCGAATACATCCTGTCCCAGAAAAAGGCGGCCGGCAAGCTGCATCCGGGGGACTATGTGGTGTCCACCATTGTGTCCACCAAGATGGGCCAGCAGGTCGCAAAGCGGTATGGCGCGGATTTTTATGAGGTGTTTACCGGCTTTAAGTTTATTGCGGCGGTCATTGCGGAGATGGAACAGAAGCAGGCGGGCAACTACCTGTTTGGCTTTGAAGAGAGCTATGGCTACCTGCCCGGCACCTATGCCCGCGACAAGGATGCGGTGGCGGCGGCGCTTCTGGTGTGTGAGCTGGCGGCCTTCTACAAACAGCAGGGCATGGGCTTCGCGGAGGCCTTGGATTCGCTGTACCAGACCTATGGGTACTACACCGAAAAGCTGGTGTCGGTGGTCATGGAAGGCAAGGACGGCATGGAGAAGATGGCGGCCATCATGGCGTCTATCGCTGCCAACCCGCCCAAACAGCTGGGCGGCGTTCGTGTCGTTGCCCTTCGGGATTACAACAAGGAGCTGCGCTATGACTTCGCTGCGGGCACCACGGCGCCCCTTGCGCTCGGCAAGAGCAATGTCTTGTATTTTGAATTGGAAAACGACTGGTTCTTTGTCATTCGTCCGTCGGGGACCGAGCCCAAGATCAAGCTGTATTTTGGCGTTGTCGGGGACAGCAGCGCGGACGGCATGGCAAAGATTGCGGCGCTGGAGACCGAAGTGCGCAACCTGTTGGTATAAATTGGCGCGCATCTGGCAATACTTCCTCCTAGGATCAATTTGGGCGGCATTCCGCCTATGCTGAGGAGGATGTATCATGAATCTAAAGGGGTCAAAGACCGAAAAGAACCTGCTGGCAGCCTTTGCGGGGGAATCACAGGCGCGCAACAAATACACCTATTTTTCGTCTGCCGCAAAAAAAGAAGGCTATGAGCAAATCGCCGAGATTTTCAAGCTGACGGCGGACAACGAAAAGGAGCATGCCAAGATCTGGTTTAAGCTGCTGGGCGGCATCGGCAACACGGAGAACAACCTGGCCATGGCGGCGGCGGGGGAAAACGAGGAATGGACGCAGATGTATCCCACGTTTGCCAAAGAGGCGCGGGAAGAGGGCTTTGAGAGCATCGCTAAGCTCTTTGAGGGCGTGGCGGAGATCGAAAAGGAACACGAAGAACGCTTCAAAGCATTTTTGCAGCAGATGAAGGATGGGTCGGTTTTCAAAAAGCCCATGCCCCAGAAGTGGATCTGCCGCAATTGCGGCTACGTCGTGAGCGGCGTGGATGCGCCGCCGGCGGTATGCCCCATCTGTGCGCATCCGCAGGCATTCTTTGAGGTGTTAAACAAATCCTATTGATGGAAAAAAGGAGCCGGCGGGCTCCTTTTTTGATGGGCAGGGCCGCGCCGTGCCCGAGCGAGTGGGGCACGTTGTGTTTGGGAGCAGCGGGGACGTTGGGCGATGAAGGCCGTTCGTCCGGGCGTTTGCGGCGTTGCCGGATATGGGTAACACTGCATGGGAGGAGCATGTGTGCAACCTGCCGCAAAAAAGTTTACCAAATTGACAAAAATTTATCCAACATTTACTTGCATGTTGTAGGAAAATACGATAAAATATGATAGGTTATGATGGATATATTTGTGTTTGAATTTTTAGATGAGGTGAGGAAGAATGAAGCAGAAAACAGTACGGGACATCGATGTCAAAGGCAAGAAGGTGCTGGTTCGGTGCGACTTCAACGTGCCCATGGACGACGCGGGCAATATCACGGATGAAAACCGTATCGTGGGTGCCCTGCCCACCATCCAATACCTGATTGACCATGGGGCGAAGGTGATTCTTTGTTCCCACATGGGCCGTCCCAAAGGAGAATTTAACCCCAAGTATAGCTTAAAGCCTGTTGCCAAGCGCCTGTCTGAGAAGTTGGGCAAGCCGGTTGTCATGGCAGAAGACGTGATTGGAGAGAGTGCCAAGGCGGCAACGGCAAACATGAATGAGGGCGACGTGGTTCTTTTGGAGAATGTGCGGTTCCACAAAGAAGAGACCAAAAACGACCCCGAATTCGCAAAACAGTTGGCGTCGCTCGCTGAGATTTTTGTCAATGACGCATTCGGAACGGCGCACCGTGCGCATGCATCCACGGCTGGTGTTGCGGATTACCTGCCCGCGGTGGCCGGCTTCCTCATTGAAAAAGAGATCGAGGTCATGGGCAATGCCCTGTCTGACCCCAAGCGGCCGTTTGTGGCCATCCTAGGCGGCGCGAAGGTGTCGGATAAGATCGGTGTCATCGAGAATCTGCTGGACAAGGTGGATACCCTCATCATCGGCGGCGGCATGGCGTATACCTTCCTGGCGGCCAAGGGGTACAGCGTGGGGGATTCGCTGTGTGAGACCGAAAAGATCCCGCTGGCCAAGCAGCTGATGGAGAAGGCGGAGAAGAACCATGTGGAGCTGCTGCTCCCCGCCGGCAACATTGTCGCGAAGGAATTTTCGCCCGATGCAGAGGCCAAGTATGTGCCCTCTGACGCGATGCCTGACGGCTGGATGGGCGTGGACATCGGCTCCATCACCATTGAGACCTTCTCCAAGGCCATCAAAAAGGCCAAGACCATCATCTGGAACGGGCCCATGGGCGTGTTTGAGTTCCCGCGCTTTGCGAAGGGCACCAAGGCCATCGCAGAAGCCATTGCGGAGAACAGCGACGCGGTTTCCATCATTGGCGGCGGCGACAGCGCGGCTGCGGTGGAGCAGCTGGGGTATGCGGACAAGATGACCCATATCTCCACGGGTGGCGGCGCATCCCTCGAGTTTTTAGAGGGTAAGGTCCTGCCGGGTATCGCGTGCCTGCTGCCGAAGAATACCCGTAAGACGGTGGTGGCCGGCAACTGGAAGATGAATATGACCCCCTCGGAGACCACCAAGCTGATCGAGGAGCTGCGGCCTCTGGTGGAAGGCAGCGCGGCGGAAGTCATCGTGTGCCCGCCGGCGGTGTGCCTGCCCGCTGCGGTGGCGGCATGCGAAGGCAGCAACATCGCAGTGGGGGCGCAGAACCTCTATTTTGAGGACAAGGGCGCGTTCACGGGGGAAATCAGCGCGGACATGCTGACGGACCTGGGCGTCAAGTACGTCATCATCGGGCATTCGGAGCGCCGGCAGTATTTTGCGGAGACCGATTGCACGGTGAACCGCAAGGTCAAGAAGGCGTTTGAAAAGGGCCTCACCCCCATCATTTGCGTGGGCGAGTCGCTAGAGCAGCGGGAGCAGGGCATCACAAACGACCTGGTCCGCATGCAGACCAAGATTGCCTTAAAGGATGTGGCGGCAGAGCAGGCACAGACTGCGATCATCGCCTATGAGCCCATCTGGGCCATCGGGACGGGCAAGACCGCGACCGCCGAACAGGCGCAAGAGGTTTGCAAGACCATCCGGGATTGCGTGTGTGAGCTGTATGGTGAGGACGTTGCGGAGCGCATCATTGTGCAGTACGGCGGCAGCGTGAATGCGGGCAATGCGGCGGAGCTCTTCGGCCAGGATGACATCGACGGTGGCCTGGTGGGCGGCGCAAGCCTCAAGGCAAAGGATTTTGCGGTCATCGCAAACAGCGTAAACGCGTAATACAAAGGCGGAATTTGATAGGAGCAAAGACGATGAAACAACCCTTGGTTTTATGTATCATGGATGGGTATGGCCTCAATCCCGACAGCACGGGCAATGCGATCAAGATGGCCAAGACCCCCAATCTGGACAGCTACTTTGCCCAGTATCCCAATACCACGCTCTCTGCCAGCGGCATGGACGTGGGCCTGCCCGATGGGCAGATGGGCAATTCTGAGGTGGGACACACCAATATCGGCGCGGGCCGCATCGTGTACCAGGAGCTGACGCGCATCACCAAGTCCATCCAGGATGGTGATTTTTACCAAAATGAGGCGCTTTCGGCTGCGGTGCAAAACTGCAAGGATCGCAATGCGGCGTTTCACGTGATGGGGCTCACGTCGCCGGGCGGCGTCCACAGCCATCTTTCGCATATGATCGCGCTGGTGGAGTTTGCTAAACGTGCGGGGCTCTCCAAGGTCTTTGTGCACTGCTTTTTGGACGGGCGGGATGTTCCGCCGTCGTCGGGCAAGGAGTATGTTTCGGAGCTGGAGGCTGCGCTGGCCAAGCTGGGTGTCGGCAAGATTGCGACCGTCATGGGCCGGTACTATGCCATGGACCGCGACAACCGCTGGGACCGTGTGCAGAAGGCCTATGAGGCCATGACGCTTGGCGTGGGCGAACCCGCCGAGAGCGCGGTTTCGGCCGTGGAGCAGTCCTATGCGCGGGACGTCACGGATGAATTTGTCGTGCCGTCGGTTGTGATGGAAGACGGCAAACCCGTGGGCACCATTGCGGAAGGGGATTCGGTTGTGTTTGCCAACTTCCGGCCCGACCGTGCGCGGGAGATCACGCGGACGCTGGTGGACCCGGCGTTTGACGGATTCCATCGGGAGTATAAGCCCGTGTTCTTCGTGTGCATGACGCAGTACGATGCGACCATGCCGGGCGTTGAGGTCGCGTTTAAGCCTGAGCGCCTCACCAACACGTTTGGCGAATATATCAGCCAAAATGGCCTCACACAGCTCCGCATCGCGGAGACCGAAAAGTATGCCCATGTCACCTTCTTCTTTAACGGCGGCGTGGAGAAGGTGTCCGAAGGGGAGGACCGGGCGCTCATCCCGTCCCCCAAGGTCGCAACCTATGATCTAAAGCCCGAGATGTCGGCCTATGAGGTCAAGGACGAGCTGCTTAAACGGTTAGATTCGGACCAGTATGACGTGGTGATTTTAAACTTTGCCAACTGTGACATGGTGGGTCACACGGGCGTCATCGAGGCGGCGGTTGCGGCCGTCGAAGCGGTGGACGACTGCGTGGGCCAGGTGGTGCGCAAGGTGCAGGAAAAGGGCGGCACTATGCTGATCACCGCGGACCATGGCAATGCGGACCAGATGATTGACCCCGAGACGGGAGGTGCGTTCACCGCGCATACCACCTTCCCGGTGCCGCTCATTCTGATTGGCAGAGAGGCGACGCTCCGGCCCGGTCGCCTGGCCGACCTGGCGCCCACCATGCTGGCGCTGCTGGGCCTGCCCAAGCCCGCTGAGATGACGGGCGAGAGCCTGCTTGGCTAATTAGGCCCTCAAACAACAGGCGCATGCGGGATGCATGCACCGTTACATGGTTAGAAAAAACATTCACATAAACTGGCGGCCTGGCCGCCCACACAGTTGAAAGGAGAACGAGAGCATGAAACAGTACATCGAGATTTCTGACGTCATTGCGCGCGAGATTTTGGATTCCCGCGGCAACCCCACCGTGGAGGTAGAGGTATACACCGAGGATGGCTATGTGGGCCGTGCGGCGGTGCCGTCGGGCGCTTCCACCGGTGCGTTTGAGGCCTGCGAGCTGCGGGACGAGGACAAGTCGCGCTACATGGGCAAGGGTGTCTTAAAGGCGGTTGACGCGGTCAACAACGAGATCGCAGAAGCCATCATCGGCATGAACGTTTTGGATCAGATTGACATCGACCGCACCATGATCGCGCTGGATGGTACCCCCAACAAGTCCCGTCTGGGCGCCAACGCCATCCTGGGCGTTTCGCTGGCGGTTGCCAAGGCGGCCGCAGAGTCCCTGGGCGTTTCCCTGTATAACTACATTGGCGGCTGCAATGCGCGGACGCTGCCTGTTCCCATGATGAACATCATCAACGGCGGTAAGCATTCGGACAACAGCGTGAGCTGCCAGGAATTCATGATCATGCCGGTTGGTGCGAAGTCCTTCTCGGAGGCGCTGCGCAACTGTGCTGAGGTGTTCCACAATCTGAAGAAGGTGCTGGCATCCAAGGGATACTCCACCGCGGTTGGTGACGAGGGTGGTTTTGCGCCTAACCTCAAGAGCGATGAGGAAGCGGTTGTTGTGATCCTGGAAGCCATCGAGAAGGCGGGCTTCAAGCCGGGCGAAGACTTCCGCATTGCGCTGGATCCCGCTTCCACCGAGATGTACGAAGCGGCGAAAGAAAAGGGTCAGGAAGGCAAGTATTACTTCTGGAAGACGGATGTGATGAAGACCCGGGAAGAGATGGTGGAATTCTGGGCGGATTGGTGCGAGAAGTACCCCATCATCTCCATCGAGGACGGTATGGCAGAAGAGGACTGGGAAGGCTGGAAGATGCTGACCGAGCGCTTGGGCGACAAGGTGCAGCTGGTTGGAGACGACCTGTTTGTCACCAACACCGAGCGCCTGAAGAAGGGCATCGACCTGGGCGTGGCGAATGCCATCCTCATCAAGGTCAACCAGATCGGTTCTCTGACTGAAACGCTGGAGGCCATTCAGACTGCAAACCGCGCTGGGTATACCGCTGTGACCTCCCATCGTTCGGGTGAGACAGAGGATACCACCATTGCGGACATCGCGGTTGCGACCAATGCGGGCCAGATCAAGACGGGTGCGCCGTCCCGGACCGACCGTGTTGCGAAGTACAACCAGCTGCTGCGCATCGAGGAGGAGCTGGGGGATTCTGCAGAGTATCTCGGCCTGAACGCGTGGTTCAACCTCAAGAACAAATAATATCTACGTAAAGCGAATAACAAAGCCGATGTGACGTTCGTCACATCGGCTTTTTGTGTGGATGTTATTTGTTTAGGCAAATCAGACGGGTGGCATGGTTATGAAAACGACACATCACAGTTTTTTGACAAACAGCGCCCGGATGGCGTTGAGCACGGCCAAGACCATCACGCCGACATCCGCAAAGATCGCAAGCCACATGTTCGCAATCCCCAGCGCCCCCAATGCCAGGCAGACCAGTTTGATGCCAATGGCAAACACGATGTTCTGGTAGACGATGCGAAGGCACTTGCGGGAGATGCGGATGGCCTTGGCAATCTTCATGGGGTCGTCATCCATCAGGACGACATCCGCCGCTTCAATGGCTGCATCCGAGCCCATGGCGCCCATGGCGATGCCGATGTCGGCGCGCCGCAGGACGGGCGCATCGTTGATGCCGTCCCCGACGAATGCCAGCTTGGCGCCGCTGGGCTTGTGCGCAAGCAGCGCCTCCACCCGTTCCACCTTCTGAGCCGGAAGCAGCTCGCTGTATACTTGATCCACCCCCAGCGTGTCTGCCACCTGGTTTGCCACGGCCTCGGCGTCCCCCGTCAGCATGACGGTCTGCTGAACACCCGCTTTTTTGAGCGCCGCCATGGCCGCTTTCGCACTTGGCTTGATCCGATCCGAGATGACAATGTGCCCGGCATATTGACCGTCGATGGCCATGTGGATGATGGTGCCAACCTTGTGGCAGTCGATATGGGGGATATGCAGGCGCTCCATCAGCTTGGCATTGCCTGCGGCGACCTCCATGCCGTCCACCTTGGCGATGATGCCGTTGCCGCCAATTTCCTGGATATCTGTCACCCGCGAGCGGTCAATTTCTTGGCCGTAGGCGCGCTGGAGGCTCTTGCTGATGGGGTGGGAGGAAGAGCTCTCCACCAATGCCGCATATTCCAGCAGCCTGGCATCCTCCAGTGCGTTGTGGTGGATGCCGTTGACCTCAAAGACGCCCTGTGTGAGGGTGCCGGTTTTGTCAAATACGACCGTTTTGGTTTTGGACAGGGTTTCCAAATAGTTGGATCCCTTGACCAAAACACCTGAGTTGCTGGCGCCGCCGATGCCCGCAAAAAAGCCCAGCGGTATGCTGATCACCAGCGCGCAGGGGCAGCTGATCACCAAGAAGGTCAGCGCACGGTAAATCCAGACGTCCCACTGTGCGGCCATCCCCATCCCCAGCATGCGGACAAGGGGCGGCAGGATGGCCAGCGCCAGTGCGGCGATACAGACGGCGGGGGTGTATACCCTGGCAAATTTGGAAATAAAATCCTCCGATTTGGATTTGCGGGAGCTGGCGTTTTCCACCAGGTCCAAGATCTGAGAGACGGTGGATTCCCCGAATGCCTTGGTGGTCTGAATCCGGAGAAGACCGGTCATGTTGATACAGCCGCTCAAAATCTCATCCCCGGCTCGGATGTTCCGCGGCAGGCTTTCCCCCGTGAGGGCGCTGGTGTTCAGGCTGGACGTTCCCTCTAGGACGATGCCGTCGATGGGCACTTTTTCCCCCGGCTGTACCACAATCACGCTGCCGATGTCCACCTCATCCGGGTCCACCCGCTCCAGCTTGCCGTCCCGCTCTATGTTGGCATAGTCGGGGCGGATGTCCATCAGCTCGCTGATGTTGCGGCGGCTTTTGCCCACCGCATAGCTCTGGAACAGCTCCCCAATCTGGTAAAACAGCATGACGGCGATGGCCTCGGTATACTCGCCGCTCTGTTGGGAAACCGCCAGGGCGAAAGCGCCAATGGTGGCAATGGCCATCAGAAAATTCTCGTCAAAAATCTGCCGGTTTTTGATGCCCTTGGCCGCTTTGATCAGGATATCGTATCCAATGATCAGGTAGGGGATCAGGTACAGCCCAAACCGCACCATGCCGGTCACCGGCACATAGGAGAAGGCAACCAGCATGACGGCGGAGATGAGGATGCGGATCAGCATCTTTTTCTGCTTCTTGCTCATGGCGTTTCCTCCTTTTTGCAACGAGCATGGGGCGGGTTTTTAGGGTTACAGGTAAATCTCGCAGTCATCTTCCACTTTTTTGCAGTTTTTGCGCACCTGCTGCATGACGGCCTTGTGGTCTTGCCCCTCTTCAAATTCCACGTTCATTTTTAAGGTCATGAAGTTGACGGTTGCGTCTAAAACGCCAGGTGTGCGCTTGGCGGCCGCCTCCATCTTGTTGGCACAGTTGGCGCAGTCCACTTCGATTTTGTAGGTCTTTTTCATAGCAATCGGCTCCCTTCCTTTGATCTGTTTCATACGATTCAAAGATTGTTTAATCGTTTATCTATATGATACCCACATTGGGCGCAGATGTCAACCGCGATCACGTAGGTACTTCCATTTGGGCAAAAAACTGTTCCAAAAGGGCGATACAGGGCAGCGTTTCTTGGGTATACTGATAGATAGCGGATACACCCATACCCCGTATGGGTATTCGGTGCAAAAGGAGGTATGTACCATGGAGGAACGATATTGTGTGACGGGTATGACGTGTGCGGCCTGCTCTGCCCGCGTGGAGAAAAGCGTGTCCGCGCTGCCGGGCGTTTCGGAGGTTTCAGTCAACCTGCTAAAAAATAGTATGGTGGTTTCCTATGATCACGACGTGCTGCGCAGCGAGGACATCGTGGATGCGGTGACCGCTGCCGGGTATGGCGCATCCCTGCAAGGCGAAAAGGGAAAAGCGGTGACAAAGGACCCGTCCCGTGACGCCAAAACGGAGTATGCGGCCATGAAACGCCGGGTCATCTGGTCCTTTGTGTTTACCGTGCCGCTGTTTTATCTTTCCATGGGGCATATGATGGGGTGGCCGCTGCCGGGCTTCTTTCTGGGGACGGAAAACGCCATGATCTATGCCATGACCCAATTTTTGCTGTTGATTCCAGTCGTGTTTCTCAATGCAAAGTACTACCGCACAGGCTTTCAGACCTTGCTGCACGGGTCTCCCAACATGGATTCCCTCATTGCGCTGGGCTCGGGTGCGTCGGTTTTGTATGGAGTGTATGCGCTGTATAAGATTGCGTTTGGTCTGGGGCATGGGGACCTGGGGATGGTCGCCCAATTTTCCCATGATCTGTACTTTGAGGGCGCAGGGACCATTCTTACCTTAATTACCCTCGGGAAATTTTTGGAAGCCCGCGCCAAGGGCAAGACCTCTGATGCCATCAATCAGCTGCTGAATCTGGCGCCCAAGACGGCGACCGTCTTGCGGGATGGGGCAGAGCGCATCGTGCCGGTGGAAGAGGTGGCAAAGGGGGATATCCTGCTGGTAAAAGCCGGGGAATCCATCCCGGTGGATGGCGTCCTTGTGGAGGGAGCTGCCTCGGTGGACGAATCCGCCATCACCGGGGAGTCCATCCCGGTGGACAAGCAGGCGGGCGATCAGGTGATCGGTGCCACCGTCAGCAAAAGCGGCTATTTTAAGATGGAGGCGACCAAGGTGGGGGATGAGACCGCCCTGGCGCAGATCGTCCGCCTGGTGGACGATGCAACCAGCTCCAAAGCACCCATCGCCAAGCTGGCGGACAAGGTTGCGGGCGTATTTGTTCCCATCGTCATTGGGATTGCGTTGGTTGCCGCCGTGGTCTGGCTTTTCTGCGGCGCGACCTTTGAGTTTGCCCTGACCATCGCGGTTTCGGTGCTGGTGGTCTCCTGCCCCTGCGCATTGGGCCTTGCCACACCCACCGCCATCATGGTGGGAACCGGGCGCGGCGCGACGCATGGCATCCTGATCAAATCGGCAGAAGCCCTGGAGACGGCGCATGCGGTCGGGACGGTTGTGATGGACAAAACGGGGACCATCACGCAGGGGCAGCCGGTTGTCACCGACATGGTTTGCCAAGACGGCATACAAGAGCATGTGCTGCTGCAGATGGCGGCGTCCCTCGAGCGCCTTTCGGAGCACCCGCTGGGGGCCGCGATTGTGGCCGAAGCACAAAAGCGGCAGATTGCTTTTCTGCCTGTTTCGGACTTTGCACAGGTGCCGGGGCAGGGCATCCGGGGCACCATCGGCGGCGTATCCTATCTGGCGGGTAACCACAGGATGATGGAGGCTGCTTCGGTGGAGGATGCGGGGATGCATGCGCTGCAAGATCAGATGGCGCGCGAAGGAAAGACGCCGCTGTTTTTCGCCGCAGACGGCAAGCTGATGGGGATGATCGCGGTTGCGGACGTGGTCAAACCCACCAGCAAAGCGGCCATCGCGGCGCTCAAACAGATGGGCATCCAGGTGGTCATGCTGACGGGGGATCACCAGAAGACCGCCGAGGCCATCGGCGCACAGGTGGGCGTGGATCACGTGATTGCGGAGGTGCTGCCCCAGGATAAGGAGCGGGAAGTCCGCAAGCTGCAGGAGGCCGGCCGGAAGGTTGCCATGGTGGGCGATGGCATCAACGATGCCCCGGCGCTGGCCCGTGCGGACGTGGGCATTGCCATTGGGGCCGGGACGGATGTCGCCATGGAGTCGGCGGACATTGTCCTCATGAAGAACGATCTATTGGATGTGGCTGGCGCCATTGAGCTGAGCAAAGCGACCATCCGCAACATCAAAGAGAACCTGTTTTGGGCTTTTTGTTATAACGTGATCGGGATTCCGATTGCGGCGGGCTGTTTCTATGCCGCATTTCACCTCAAGATGAGCCCCATGGTGGCCGCGCTGGCGATGAGCTTCAGCTCTGTGTTTGTGGTATCCAATGCGCTGCGGCTGCGTTTCTTCCGGCCCAAGCATAGCTCTGCCGCGGTGCAGGCCCAAGCGCCCGCCCCTGTCAATACGTCTTCTCCTGTGCCCGCAACCGTATCGGAGCCGGCACAGAGACAAATCAATCATACAGATGGAGGTTTTATGATGAAGAAAGAACTGATGGTGGAAGGCATGATGTGCCAGAACTGTGTGAAGCATGTGACGCGAGCGCTGGAGCAGATTCCGGGCGCCACGGAGGTCAGCGTCGTGCTGGAGGAAAAGAAAGCGACGGTTTGCGTGCCCGAAACCGTGGGTGACGATGTGCTGAAGGCCGCCGTCACGGATGCGGGTTACGAAGTGACGGAGATTAAGAGCTATGAAAGCTGACAAGACGCGGGTTTCGCGTTCCATCAAGATTGCCCGCGGGCAGCTGGACGGCGTCCTCCGGATGATCGAGGAGGACCGATATTGTGTGGATATATCCAACCAACTGCTTGCGACAATGGCCATCCTGAAGAAAGCCAACCAGGAAATCCTTCATGCTCACATCCGCAACTGTGTCCGGGAAGGGCTGCAGACGGAGGAGCCCAATCCCAAGCTGGAAGAGGCGCTGCAGCTTTTGGAAAAATTGATTGGATAGCCGAATAGAAGCCGGCAGCAGGGACCTTCGCTGTCGGCTTTTTGCTGCCAGTGGCCAAGGGAGATGTGCAGGAGCCGGCTGGCGAACAAGGCCGGCTGCTGCAGTGTGCGCCAGCCAAAAAGGCCGCCTGGGTGCAAGCGTTTGCGAAGACAACATAAGACGCTTTCGCATGCATCGCGGCGCCCTGCGTTGGCCTGCTTATGTTTCGGCGTTTGCTATGGGGTATCTTTTTTGTCCCATTTGTGGTACAATATAGGAAAAGGGGGAATTTTCATGCAAAAGACCCAACTGCCCCATGACCATGGGCAACGGATTGAAAAGGAACTGGAGAACATGCCCGAGGAGTCGGACTTCAAGACCGTTTCGGACCTGTTTAAGCTGCTCTGTGACGGAAGCCGCATCCGAATTTTTTGGCTGCTTTGTCACTGTGAGGAGTGTGTGATCAACCTGTCCTCCATCGTTGGCATGAGCAGCCCGGCGGTTTCCCATCACCTGCGCCAGCTCAAAAGCAGCGGCTTGATCGTAAGCCGGCGGGACGGCAAAGAGGTGTACTATAAGGCCGCCGACACCCAGCAGGCGCAGCTGCTACACCACATGATTGAAAAGATGGTGGAGATTTCCTGCCCGGGGACATGAGGGGCGCGTGAAGGGGGACGTTGCGTATGAAAGAATCCTATCGGGCGTCGATCGCCCAATCGCTGCAAGCGGTGCCCGATGGCACCATTGCGATGAAACAGCATCATCCATCTGTGCACGCCGCGCAAGTGACCGCTCAGACGACCGGCAAGGGGAGGATTGAAACCTTTTTGGTGCTGCCCGGCATTGCGGTTTCCTATCATCAGTATTTGGCAGACCAGGTGCAATTCCAACATGAACCCAATCGGTTCATACTGGAAATCAACCACTGCCATATGGGCCGGATTGGCTGGAACATGCGGTGCGGCGCCGCGGTGTACCTCGGGCCGGGCGATTTGTGCCTGCACGCGCTGGACTGCTGTGCGGATTCGGAGATGACACTGCCGCTGGGGTACTATGAGGGCATCGCTGTCACGGTTGACTGCAGACAACTGGAGGCCAACCGACCGGATATCCTGACGGAGGCAGGCATGGAGGCCAGGGACTTTTATGAAAAGTTTTGCGCAAACGGCAAACCGCTGGCGATTCCGGCCAGCACGGCAATCGACCAGATCTTTTCCCCGCTGTATGGGCTGCCCGAGTCCCTTCGCCTTCCGTATTACAAGCTCAAGGCACAGGAGGCGCTCCTGTACCTGGGGCAGATGGCCCCCGAGGGGGAGGCGGCACTCGCGCAATATGTCTCGGGCCAGACCGAGCTGATTCGGGAAATCCGTGATTTCTTGGTGCACCACTTGGAACAGCGGTTTACCATCGAAGAGCTGTCCAAGCGGTATTTAATCAACACATCCGCCCTAAAATCGGTGTTTAAAGCGGTTTACGGCCTTCCCATTGCCTCCTATGTCAAAGGATATCGGATGCAGCAGGCGATGCAGCTTTTGCGGCAGACCGATCAGAGCATTGCGGCCATTGCCGAACAGGTGGGCTATGAGTCCCAAGGCAAGTTTACCAAGGCGTTTAAAGAGCATACCCAGCTTTTGCCGACGGAATACCGCCGGATGTATCAAAAATCCGAATCGTATTCGCCGGGGAAAGACGAATGATGCCGTCTATTTTTGCTGTGGATGTTGGATTCCATATTGAAAAACCGCTATGGGAAGGTCTTTCCCATAGCGGTTTTGCTGTTTGTATTCTCGGGATTCACGCAGGTATGCGGCTTGGGTCACCGCACGGCGTTTACTTGTCTTTTTCGAAGATATCCAGGATACTCTCCTTGCCGTACACGCTCTCCCAGTCCGCATTGAAATCGTCAATGGCGTACTGCGTCATGGGGTGATAGATCAAGGTATCAAACAGCTCGGGGTTGATGGTCACCGCGTGGCAGCCTGCCATAGCGATTTTGTGAATCTGTTCCACCGTTTTGAAGCTGGCGGCCAGCACCTTGCAGGAGGAAATGTTGTGTTTTTCGAACATCTCAACAATCTCGGTTACCACGTTTACACCGTCTGACACGATGTTGTCCAGGCGGTTCACATAGGGCGCCACAAAGTCCGCGCCCGCCTTGGCAGCAAACATGGCCTGCTGCTGGGTGAAGATGGCGGTTTCGGTCACCTTGATGCCCCGCCGTTTGAGCTCGGCGGTCGCCTTTAGGCCCTCATCCGTGATGGGGATCTTGATATAGAAATTGCCGCGCACGAAGTCCTTCAAAAGTTCCGCTTCCCGGACGATTTCGGCGGCCGTAACGCCGGTGGTCTGAATGTGGAACATGCGCTCATCTCCGATGATTTCCCGGATGCTGCGGATGAGCTCGGGAAAGGAGGTATGCTCCCGGGAGATGATGGTCGGATTGGTGGTGACGCCGTCCACCGGGAAAAGCTCCACGCACCGGCGGATGGCATCCAGGTTGGCGCTGTCAATGATGTACATCATGATAGACTGATTCCTTCTTTCTTCGATAACTTTCCCTATCATGATACCATTTGTATGGATGGTTTGCAAGAGGGGAAATGGAGTTTTTTTATGGGGAATTTATAAATTGTTCACAAATAAACTATTGACAGGGCTGCCATATCGTGGTATCTTAATGTTAGCACTCGAGAGAGTTGAGTGCTAACATTTCTGTGGTTTCCCAATAGGCGGTGAGGAATATGGATTTGGGGGAACGTAAACGCAAGATTTTAAGCTCCATCGTCAATGAGTATATCGTGGGTGCGGAGCCGGTTGGCTCGCGGCATATCGCGAAGAACTATGGGTTGGGGCTGTCCCCGGCGACCATCCGCAATGAAATGGCCGACCTGGAGGAAATGGGGTACCTAGAGCAGCCGCATACGTCGGCGGGCCGGGTGCCGTCTGTAAAGGGGTATCGGTTTTATGTCAATGAGCTCATGACAGGGTATCAGCTCACCCTGCAGGAGCTGGATGCCCTGCGCCATATGCTGGAGCTGCGGGTGGAGCAGTTTGACAAGCTCATCGGGCAGATCTCTGCCATGATCTCCCGCTTCACCAATTATACCACCGTTCTGGTATCTCCCGAGATGCGGCGGGGCACCATCAAGAGCATTGAGCTGGTTCCCATTGACAAGGGCAATATGCTGGTTATTGTGGTGACCAATGAGGGCGTCGTGAACCACAAACGGGTCAAGATCCCCGACAATGTGGATGAGATGTTTATCATGAAGTTTTCTCAGGTGCTAAAGGAACACTTGAGCGGCGCGGTGATTGGCGATATCAATGTCCAGACGATCAGTCAGATCAAGCAGGCAATGGAAACCAACTATGAGCTGCTGTTCCCGGTTCTGGATTTCATCTCGGAGCTGCTCTGTGACATGGAAGACGGCGAACTGTATGTGCGCGGGGAGGCGAATATTTTAAATTTCCCCGAATACAGCGATGTTGGCAAAGCGCGGGAGTTCTTTGATTTTCTGTCTGACCCCGATTCGGTGCGGGAGGCCATCGCGTCCAAAGGCACGTCGGACGATATCGACATTAAGATCGGGACGGAGAACAAGCTGGATGTGATGCGGGATTGCAGTGTGATCACCACCAACTACTACGTCGGGGACAAGGTGATGGGCCGGCTGGGCATCATTGGGCCCACGCGCATGGATTATGCCAAGACGGTCGCGAAACTCAAGCGTGTGACAGAAAGCATCAATCAGCTCTTGCATGATTTGTATTTCGATGACAGCAATTAATATACGATGCGGGGGATGCCCCCGCGGGAGAAAGGAAGCGTGACGATGAGCAAAAAGAAGGGGGATATACCCGAGCAGGAGCTTGTGGAAGAGTCCGTGGAAGTGGAACAGGCGGAAGAAACCGAAGAGACCTTGGCCGACGAAGCGGTCAGCGAGCAGGACGCTGTGGAGGAAATCAAGAAACTGGCGGATGAAAATCATGACAAATACCTGCGCCTGGCGGCGGAGTTTGATAACTATAAGAAGCGGACACAGAAAGAAAAGGATGAGCTCTCGCTCTATGTGGCAGGGGATACCATCGCGAAAATCCTGCCTGTGATGGACAATTTGGAGCGTGCGCTGGCCTCCTGCGAGGCGGATAAGGGCACCCCGATGTACGATGGGGTGAGCATGGTGCTCAAGCAGTGTGCGGAGATTTTTGAGGCCATGGGCGTGACGCCCATTCCGGCGGTTGGGGAACCGTTTGATCCCAATCTGCACAATGCGGTGATGCATGTGGAGGATGACTCTGTTGGGGAGAACACAGTGGTGGAAGAGCTGATGCGCGGATACCAATACAAGGGCAAGGTTATTCGTTACAGCATGGTTAAAGTGGCCAATTAATGGCAATCATGATAGTGATTTTATATAGATGAACTGACATTGTTAGGAGGTAATTCATATGGGAAAAATAATTGGCATTGATTTGGGGACGACAAACTCCTGTGTCGCTGTGATGGAAGGCGGCGAGGCGACGGTTATCACCAATGCGGAAGGCGCACGGACGACGCCGTCGGTCGTGGCATTCACCAAAGGCGGCGAGCGCCTGGTGGGTCAGGTTGCAAAGCGGCAGGCCATCACCAACCCCGACACCGTGAGCTCCATCAAGCGGGATATGGGAACCAACAAGAAGGTGGCCATCGGCGGGAAGGAGTATTCCCCGCAGGAGATCTCTGCCATGATTTTGCAGAAGCTCAAGGCGGATGCGGAAGCGTACCTGGGTGAGCAGGTGACCCAGGCGGTCATCACCGTTCCTGCCTATTTCTCGGATGCGCAGCGGCAGGCCACCAAGGACGCGGGCAAGATCGCGGGGCTGGAAGTCCTGCGGATCATCAACGAGCCCACGGCGGCGGCGCTGGCATATGGGATGGATAAAGACTCGGATCAGAAGATCATGGTATATGACCTGGGCGGCGGTACGTTTGATGTCTCCATCCTGGAGATTGGGGACGGCGTGGTGGAAGTGCTGGCGACCAGCGGGAACAACCGTCTGGGCGGCGATGACTTTGACGAGCGCATCATCGGCTACCTGGCGGACGAATTCCAGAAGGAAAACGGCATTGACTTAAGACAGGACAAGATGGCGCTCCAGCGGCTCAAAGAAGCGGCGGAGAAGGCCAAGATCGAACTTTCGGGTGTCACCACCTCCAACATCAATCTGCCGTTTATCACGGCGGACGCTTCGGGCCCCAAACATCTGGATATCACGCTGACCCGTGCGAAGTTTGACGAGCTCACGCATGACCTGGTGGAAGCGACCATGGGGCCGGCGCGGCAGGCGCTGTCTGACGCGGGGCTGTCCGCAAGTCAGGTGGATAAGGTGCTGCTGGTGGGCGGTTCTTCCCGTATCCCGGCGGTGCAGGAGGCGGTCAAGAAGCTGATTGGCAAAGAGCCCCACAAGGGCATCAATCCCGACGAGTGTGTGGCCATCGGTGCTGCCATCCAGGCGGGTGTCCTGGGCGGCGATGTGAGCGGCCTGGTGCTTTTGGATGTCACGCCGCTGTCGCTGGGGATTGAGACCCTGGGCGGCGTGTTCACCAAGCTGATTGAGCGCAACACCACCATCCCGGCCAAGAAGTCGCAGGTGTTCTCCACGGCGGCGGACGGCCAGACCAGTGTTGAGGTGCACGTGCTCCAGGGCGAGCGGGAGATGGCGGCATACAACAAGACGCTGGGCAAGTTCCAGCTGACGGGGATCCCGGCTGCGCCACGCGGCGTGCCGCAGATTGAGGTCACGTTTGATATCGACGCCAACGGCATCGTGCATGTGTCTGCCAAAGACCTTGGAACGGGCAACGAACAGCAGATCACCATCACCGCTTCGACTAACTTGAGCGATGAGGAGATTGACAAGGCGGTCAAAGAGGCCGAGCGGTTTGCAGAAGAGGATAAGAAGAACAAGGAAAGCGTGGATGTCCGCAACAACGCGGATTCGCTGGTCTATCAGACCGAAAAGTCCCTGCAGGAGCTGGGCGATAAGATCGACGCGGCGGATAAGTCAGCGGTGGAGGCGGAGCTGGCCAAGGTCAAGGAGGCCCTCAAAGGGACCGACACCGAGGCCATCAAGAATGCCACCGAGGCGCTGTCTAAGAAGTTTTATGAAGTGAGTTCCAAGCTGTATCAGCAGGCAAATCCGGGTGCGGGTGCGCCGGGCGCGGATGCAGGTGCGGCGGGTGCTGATCCGAATGCGGCGGGCAGCAGCGCGCCGGGCGGCGACAATGTTGTGGATACCGACTATGAGGTCGTGGACGACGACAAGAAGGACAACTAAAGGATGTGAAAAAGGCCCTACCAAGCGGAGGGCCTTTTTTGGTGTGCACGTGAAAGTGTTGTGTGCCGCGAATTCGGGTTGGGGCGGCTATCATGTGGCGGCCAACCATCCCGTCATTGTGCGATTGAGACGCCTTGGACTGCCGTGTGTTCGTAGCGGGCCTTGTTGCCGGCCTAGTAGCCATATCGCCTGCGGCCCCACAGCAGGAAGGAAATGGAGACCACGAGCGACACCACCTCCGCCGCCGGAATGGCGCACCAGATGCCGTCTGCCCCGAGGGCATAGGGCAGGAGCAGGATGCCGGGGACGAGGAACAGAAAGGTCCGGGAAAAGGAGATGAGGGCAGATACCAGGCCGTTTCCCAGCGCGGTGAAATAGGCGGAGGCATAGATGTTGACTCCCGCACAGAGGAAGAAGGGCGCACAGAGGTAGAACCCCCGCAGCATGAAGGCATACGCCTCGGTGCCTCGCCGCATGAACAGGGCGGAAATGGCGGGCGCAAGCAGCAGAGCTGCCGCAAAGATGAGGCAGGAGGAGACCAGGATGCAGCGGATGCAGATGCGGAACAGGCGGCGGAGCTGTGCGGTGTCCTGGCTGCCATAGTTGTAGCTGACCACCGGGGCGGTGCCAATGGAGAACCCCATGTACAGGGACGTGAGCAGAAATTGGCAGTACATCACGGCCGTGATGGCCGCGACGCCGCTGGTGCCGAGGTAGCGCATCATCATGAGGTTAAACAGCAGCGTGGTGACGCTGGTGGACAGGTTGGTCACCATCTCGGATGAGCCGTTGGCGCAGGCCTGTCCAAGCGCCCGCCAGTCCAAGGCGGGCCTTGCAAAGTGCAGGACATGGCGCTTCTGGCAGAAGAAAAGAATGCCCGAGACGGAAGGGATCAGATAGCCGATCGCGGTGGCGAGCGCCGCACCCAGCACCCCCATGCCGCAGGGGACCATGAACACATAGTCCAGCACGGCGTTGGTCACACCTGCCAGCACGGTGAGTGTCAGCCCCAGCTTGGGCTTGCCTGCCGTCACAAAATAGGTCTGAAACAGCAGCTGGAGGACGTAGGCCGGCGTGAACAGCAATAGCGTTCCCAGATACTGGATACACATGGGCGCGAGGGCCTCATCCGCCCCCAGGAGGCGCACCAGCGGCCCGATCCAGAGGAGGCCGCAGAGGGCCAGCACTGTGCCCATCGCGAGCAGGCACAGCGTGAGCCAGGTGAAGATGCGGCATGCGCTGTCATAGTCCCCTTCCCCCATGCGCTTTGCGACGATGGCGCTGCCGCCTGTGCCGAACATGATGGAGACGGCGAGCAGGACGCTGGTGAACGGATAGACGATGTTGAGCGCCGACAGCGCATCTGGCCCTACAAAGCGCGACACAAACATGCCGTCCACAATGGTGTACAGCGAGACGAAGATCATCATGATGGTGGTGGGCAGGGCAAACTGGATGAGCGACCGGGCGGTAAACTGTTGTGCGATTGCGTGATTCATGGAACGGATCTCCTTATAACTTCCGAAATAGAGTGAAAAAGCCGGCCATGGGACATGCTGCCCATGACCGGCTTTGCACGTTTGTAATTTATCGTTCGATATTCTGTGTCCGGTTGGGGCCGACACCTACCATGCACACGCGGCATCCAACCAGCTCTTCGATGCGCGCGATGTATGCGCGGACGGCTTCGGGCAGCTCGTCATAGGTCTTGGCGCCCGTGATGTCCTCGTCCCATCCCGCGATTTCCTCATACACCGGCTCACACTGGGCCAGCTCGGTCAGGCTGGCGGGGAATTCGGTCAGGATTTCGTCTCCTTTTTTGTATCCGGTGCAGATCTTTAAGGTCCCCAGGCCGCTGAGGGTGTCCAGCTTGTTGAGGGCAATCCCCGTGAGGCCGCTGGTACGGACCCCATACCGCACAATCACGGCATCAAACCAGCCGCACCGCCGGGGACGGCCTGTGGTCGCGCCAAATTCATTGCCGACGTTGCGGATCTTGTCCCCCAGCTCGTCAAACAGCTCGGTGGGGAAGGGGCCTTTGCCAACGCGCGTGGTATAGGCCTTCACAACGCCGATGCACTCGTCGATGAGCGTCGGCCCGATGCCAGTCCCCACGCACACGCCGCCCGAGATGGGGTGGGAGGAGGTGACATACGGATAGGTGCCGAGGTCGAGGTCTAAAAGTGTTCCCTGTGCCCCCTCAAACAGCACCTCTTTGCCCGCCTGAATGGCTTCATACAGCAGCACGGTGGTGTCCGCCGCATAGGGGCGAAGCCGCTCCGCATAGCCCAGGTATTCGGCGATGATGGCGTCCGCATCCACCGCCTCTCCGCCATATACCGCGGTGATGAGCTTGTTTTTGAGCGCCACATTCTCCTTGACCCGCGCCGCGAACACGTCCGCATCCAGCAGGTCACACATGCGGATGCCGATGCGCTCCGCCTTGTCCATATACGCGGGGCCGATGCCCTTTTTGGTGGTGCCGATATCGCCGGCGCCCCGCGCAGCCTCCATCAGCCCATCCAGCACAATGTGGTAGGGCAGGATGAGGTGTGCACGCAGGTCAATGCGCAGGTTATCTGTCGAAACGCCTTGCGCGCGCAGCATGTCGAGCTCATCGAGCAGGACGCCGGGATCCACCACCACACCGTTTCCGATGATACAGAGGGTGTTGGGGTTTAAAATGCCCGACGGGGTGAGGTGCAGCTTGTATTCCACGCCGTCCGCCTCCACGGTGTGCCCCGCGTTGTTGCCGCCCTGGGAACGCACAACCACCTCCGCGCGCTGCGCCAGGATATCTATGATCTTGCCCTTGCCTTCATCGCCCCACTGGGCGCCGATTACCACCTTGGTTGCCATTGTCATCAACTTCCTTCCTGCATTGGGGTTGCCAATTTTTTCGCATTCTATATTATACCAAATCATCGCGGCAGATGCAACCGTAAAATGGACCGTAGGAACAGGAAATCATGTATTTTGGAAAGCAGCAGGCATCCCCATGGTGCCGCCCGTGACACCATGCGTGCACCCGGTGCGGCATATGACAGGCGGGCCGGTTGCTGCCGTAGGAAAGTTTTTCACGAAACCTTGAAAAAACTATTGCTTTTTTGGCAATAATCCAGTAAAATAAAAAAGAGTAAATTGTTTGGAGGTCGACATATGATATCAGCAGGCGAATTTCGGAACGGTGTGACGTTTGAATTTGATGGAAATGTATATCAGGTGGTGGAATTTCAGCACGTGAAGCCGGGCAAGGGCGCCGCATTCGTGCGCACCAAGCTCAAGAACGTGATCACGGGCGGCGTGGTAGAAAAGACCTTCCGTCCCACCGAGAAGATGCCCAAGGCGCACATTGAGCGCAAGGAAATGGATTATTCCTATAACGATGGGGATTTGTATTACTTCATGGACAATGAGACGTTTGAGATGACCCCGCTGTCCAAAGATCAGCTGGGGGATGCGCTCACCTTCCTCAAGGAGAACATGACCGTTAAGGTGCTGTCCTATAAGGGGAACGTGTTTGGCGTAGAACCGCCGACGTTTGTGGAGCTCCAGATTGTGGAGACCGAGCCGGGCTTCAAGGGTGACACCGCGACGGGGGCAACCAAGCCCGCGAAGCTGGAAACGGGTGCCACCATCAATGTGCCGCTGTTTGTGGACAACGGCGAGATCATTCGTGTGGATACCCGGACGGGGACCTATATGGAGCGTGTCAATTAATGAAACAGTTTGGAGGGTGCATAGCCTTATGTACCCTTCCTTCATTTATTAACCAATTTCAATGACCAGGTAATGGAGGTGCGAAAGATGAGTTATATTACAGAGCAGGTGGCCTATTTAAAGGGATATGCAGAAGGCGTCAAGCTGGACCAGGGGAGCGACGAGGCAAAGGTGATTGCCAAGCTCATTGACACCATGCAGGAGATGGCGGAATACATCGACGAGCTGGAAGAGAGCATCCTGGAAAATGCCAATGCGATCACCGATTTGGAAGAGGATATGGACACCGTGTTTGACGAGTTGGACGGCGAGTGCAGCTGCAGCTGCGGCCATGATCATGATGAGGATGGGTATGATTATACCGGGGATGACGAGGATGGCTTCTATCAGCTCACCTGCCCCCATTGTCATCAGGTCGTCTATTTTGACGACGACATGTTGGACAAAGACAGTTTGGTTTGCCCCAACTGCAACAAGGAAATTGAAGTGGATTTTGAGATTGAGGACGGCGAAGAGGACGAGGAGCAATAAGCGAGCGTGCCGGTGTGCTGGGCTGTGCCCGGCTTTGGCGGATGTTGTTTGCTCTGTCCGTTTCGGATAGCAGTCGGGATTACGTTGCATGCTGCCCAGTTTATGGGTGACTGCATCCTGTTTTTACACAAAAATGAGATATGGTTGCTGCAAAAGTGAGGGAAGTGCGGTCCCATGCCGCCACAGGCTTACCCCTACTGTATGTGTCGTTTGATCCGCTATAGGACAGACGGCATGAGTCAGAATGCTCACTTTTGGCAGAGCTCGGAAATTCTTGGGTTGGGGAATGGAGCGTACATGGTTGCGTGTGCCCATCCGGTTCCGGACGGGCACTTTTTTTGTGGTTTTCATACATGGATGAAGATGATAAAACGGGGACGTATGAGAAAATGACGGGAGGAATCATTGTGGGAGTAAGAAAACGAATCATATCGCTGGGCACAGCGGTTTTGCTGGCGCTCCTGTGTACCCTGCCGGCTCATGCCGCATGGGACCGGGATGTCACGGACATCGTGGCGGACACGGCGGCCTATCTGGTGACACAGGTGCCTTCGCCGCAGGTGAGTTCGGTGGGCGGCGAGTGGTCGGTGATTGGCCTGGCACGTGCGGAAGCGCAGGTACCCGATGGATACTTCGAGGGGTACTGCCAAAATTTGGAGAATTACCTGCGGCAACAGGACGGGGTGCTGCACGAACGGAAGTATACCGAGTATTCCCGCGTGGTACTGGCACTCACGGCGATTGGTGAGGACCCGCGGGATGTCGCAGGATACGACGTGCTGGCGCCGCTGGGGGACTTTGAAAAGGTGGTATGGCAGGGCATCAACGGCCCCATCTTTGCGCTTTTGGCCCTGGACAGCGGCAATTACGAGGTGCCGGTGTGCGAAGGGGCCGCTGTGCAGGCGACACGGGAGCTGTACATAGAATACATCCTGGAGCGGCAGCTGGCAGATGGCGGATTTTCGCTGACGGGCGATGCGTCAGACCCCGACATCACGGGCATGGTGCTGCAGGCATTTGCCAAATACCAGGACCGGCCCGACGTGGCGGCGGCGACCGAGCAGGCGCTCTCCTGCCTGTCGGCGCTGCAAAACGACCAGGGTGGCTATGGGAGCTGGGGCGTGGACAACCTGGAGAGCAGCGCACAGGTGCTAAACGCGCTGTGTGAGCTGAATATCGACCCGACGGCGGACAGCCGGTTCATCAAAAACGGCAATACGGTGCTGGATGACCTGCTGCGTTACTACGAGCCGGGCGCCGGCTTTCGGCATGCATCGGAAGGCCAGAGCAGCAGCGGCATGTCCACCGAGCAGGGGCTGTATACGCTGGCGAACTACCAGCGGCGGCAGGCCGGCAAGGACAGCCTGTATACCATGCAGGCGGGGGAGCATGTGAGTCAGCTTCCGCCAACTCCGACGGAGGAACCGGCCGGTTTGCCCGGTAAATTGGAAGAGATTCAGGCACTGCCGGTCACCCAGCCGGGCAAAACCTTTGGGGACATCGCGGGGCACCCCAACCAGGCGGCCATTGAAGCGCTGGCATCCCGTGGGATGATCAGCGGGCAGACGGAAGACAGCTTTGCGCCCGATGCCACCATGACCCGTGCGGAGTTTGCAGCCATTATCACGCGCGGCCTGGGGCTTGTCCCGGCGGCTGCGGATGTGTTTTCGGACGTCGCGGCGGATGCGTGGTACGCGGGCTATGTGGGGACGGCCTATACCTATGGCATCATCAAAGGCGTCACGGAGACGCGGTTTGCGCCCGAGGCCACCATCACCCGGGAGGAAGCGGCCGTTATGACCGCGCGGGTGGCTGGGCTGTGCGGCCTGGAGACCGCCATGGGGGAGACCGCGGTGCGGGATGTGCTCTCCCAGTTCCCTGACTACACGGGCTGTGCGGCATGGGCATCCGAGGCGCTGGCATTTTGTTACCAATATGACATATTATCCCAGGCGGACAGTGAGATTCGCCCGCAGGATGCGATTTTGCGGTGTGAGGTTGCGCAGATGCTGTATGGCTTGCTGGACTGTGCAGAACTGCTGTAAGACCGTGGAATGGATTTTAGATGGTAGGTGGAAGGTATGAATCAAAAAATCAAGTGGGGGATTGCGGGCGCGGTGGTGTTGTGCGTGCTGGTAGTCGCCTTTGTATGGGGCGGGGATTTTGCAAGTAAAGATACGGAGGTGCTGAGCGGCACGTCCTCTCCCTCCGCCTCTGCGGAGATCTCCCCGACAGCAAGCGCGTCCGCATCTCCTTCGGCATCCCCTTCGGTTTCCCCCTCTGCTTCGCCTTCGGCATCCGCCGCAGCGGCGGTCTCCGCAAAGCCGTCCGCAGCGGCAACCGAGGCGCCCAGACAGTCCATCTCGCCCGAAACGGGCAAGGATGCGTATCAGACCGAGCCTGTGCCCGAGGGGCAGCCCGTCCCCGTGGAGCCACAGGAGGTGGAGGTCACAGATAACGAGCTCACCTGCACCATCTCCATCCGCTGTGACACCCTGCTGGCGAATATGGATTCTTTGGCGCCCGAAAAACGGGCATTGGTGCCGGCAGATGGGGTGCTGCTTGCGGAACGGACGGTGACCTTCCATGAGGGAGAGTCCGCGTTCAATGTCCTGCGGCGGGAAACCAAGCAGAATAAGATTCATTTGGAGTTTGTCAATACCCCCGTTTTCAATTCGGCCTATATCGAGGGCATCGGCAACCTGTATGAGTTTGACTGCGGGGAGTTGTCGGGCTGGATGTACAAGGTGAACGGCTGGTTTCCGTCCTATGGCTGCAGCCGGTATGCGCTAAAGGACGGGGATGTGGTGGAATGGATCTACACCTGTGACCTGGGCCGGGATATTGGCGCAGACGGAGGGTGGCAGCGATGAAGGATGTCTTTTCCTCCTATCACCCCTTTGTGAACTTGTGCTATTTTGTGCTGGCTTTGGGGTGCGGCATGTTTTTTATGCACCCGGTTTGCCTGGCGCTGTCTTTGGTGGGAGGCTTTTCCTACATGGCGGTCTGCAAGGGCAGGAAGGCGCTGGGCTTTGGCCTGAAATTTATGCTGCCCGTGCTTCTCATAACGGCCATTATGAATCCGGCCTTTAACCACCGGGGCGTCACCATCCTGACCTACCTGTGGAGCGGCAACCCGCTCACGCTGGAATCCATCCTGTTTGGACTCGCGACCGCCTGTATGCTGGCGGCGGTGCTGTGCTGGTGTGCTTGCCTCAGTGAGGTCATGACCGCGGACAAACTGGTGTATCTCTTTGGGCGCATCGTCCCGGCGCTGTCTCTGATGCTCTCTATGGTTCTGCGGTTTGTGCCCCGCTTTGGGGTGCAGCTGCGGGAGGTGTCGGCGGCGCAGCGGTGCATCGGGCGGGACGTCTCAAATGGCAGTGTGTTCCAGCGCATGCGGCATGGTATCCGCATCCTGTCCATCTTGGTGACGTGGTCGTTGGAGAACGCCATTGATACGGCGGACTCCATGAAAAGCCGGGGCTATGGCCTCAAAGGGCGGACAGCGTTTGCGCTGTTCCGTTTTGACCGGCGGGACGGGGCGGCCCTGGCCGTGATCCTGCTGCTGGGCGCCGTGATGCTGGCGGGCGGGGTATGCGGTGTGACGACGTATCAATATTTTCCGTCCCTTGCGGGCGGCGAGCCGTCGGTTTGGGCGGCCTTGGTATTTGTGGCATATGGCGTCCTATGTGGATTGCCGCTGATGTTCAATGGATGGGAGGCACAGAAATGGAAGCGTTTACAATCGAACATTTGACGTTTGCCTATTCCGGCCGGGATGTGCCTGCCCTGTCCGATATCTCTCTTTCCATCCGCAAAGGGGAGTTTGTGACGCTCATTGGACAGTCGGGATGCGGGAAATCCACCCTGCTGCGCCAGCTAAAGCCGCCGCTTGCGCCCCATGGAAAGCGGGAGGGGGACATCCGGTTTTTCGGAGAGCCCCTGTATGCGCTGGATGCCCGCGCACAGGCGGCGCGCATCGGCTTTGTGCTCCAGTCCCCCGACAACCAGATTGTAACGGACAAGGTGTGGCATGAGCTGGCGTTTGGCCTGGAAAGCCTGGGGTACCGGACGGCGGACATCCGGCTGCGGGTCGCGGAAATGGCCAGCTTTTTCGGCATCCAGACCTGGTTCCACAAGAGCGTGACCGAGCTGTCGGGCGGGCAGAAACAGATGCTGAATTTGGCCGCCGTCATGACCATGCAGCCCGAGGTGCTGCTCCTCGATGAGCCCACCAGCCAGCTGGATCCCATCGCGGCATCCGACTTTTTGGAGACCCTGGCCAAGATCAACCGGGAACTGGGCACCACCATTCTGATCTCGGAGCACCGGCTGGAGGAGGTCATGCCCCTGTCCGACCGCGTGGTGGTCATGGACGGCGGCAAGGTCATTGCAGACGGCGCGCCCCGGGAGGTGGGGGGCATGCTGCACGCGGCACACCATCCCATGTTCCGCGCCATGCCCGCCCCCATGCGCATCCGCGCGGCGGTGGCGGGAGACGGGGCCTCCTCCCTCACGGTGCGGGAGGGCCGGGAGTGGTTGGATGACTGGGCAAGGACCCATTCGATATCCGAGCGGCTGCGCGAGGAGCCCCAGAGCGAACATACCGAGGCGCCCATCCTGACCATGAAGGACGTCTGGTTCCGGTATGAGCGGGAGGCGCCGGATGTCGTAAAGGGGCTCTCGCTTTCGGTATACCCCGGGGAACTGTATGCCATTGTGGGCGGCAACGGGACGGGGAAGTCCACCACGCTGTCCCTCATGATGGGCCTCCGCACCCCCTACCGCGGGCGGGTGACGCTGGCGGGGGAGGATGTGTCCAAACGGCCTGATGCGGAGCGGTTGGGCAGCCTGATTGGCATGCTGCCGCAGAACCCGCAGTCTCTCTTTGTCAAAAAGACGGTGCGGGAGGACCTGTATGAGATGTTTGGCGGGCGAAAGGTGCCAAAGGACGTGCAGGACCGCAAGGTGGCGGCCATGGTGCGGCTGTGTGAGCTGGAAGGGCTTTTAGATGCCCATCCGTTTGACCTGTCGGGCGGGGAACAGCAGCGCGTTGGGCTTGCCAAGGTGCTTCTGCTTGCGCCCCGCATCCTCCTGCTAGACGAGCCCACCAAGGGCATGGATGCGCACTTTGGGCAGAAGTTTGCGGCCATCCTGTCCCGCCTCCAAAAGGCGGGCACCACCATCATCATGGTGTCCCACGATGTGGGATTCTGCGCGGCCCACGCCGACCGGTGCGCCATGTTCTTTGACGGCGGGATTGTGACCGAGGGCCCGCCGCGGGCCTTTTTCTCGGGCAACAGTTTCTATACCACCTCATCCAACCGCATGGCGCGGCATCGCATTGCGAATGCGGTCACGGTGGCGGATGTGATTGCGGCGTGCGGCGGCGTGCCAGAGGAGCCCGTCTGCCCCGAGGGGCCGGCGGATTGGGACATGCCGGCGGAGGAGCTGGATCCGCTGCCGCCGCCTCCCAAAAAACGCGCCATGTCTGACTACCAGGTGCCGGTGGGGAAGCGGAAGCTGCCCGCCAGAACGGTGGCATCCGCGCTCATGATATTGCTGTTTATCCCCTTGACCATCTGGGTGGGTGTGGCCTACCTGGGAGACCGGAAATACTACTTCATCAGCCTGCTGATTATCCTAGAGACCATGCTGCCCTTCTTTTTGGTGTTTGAGGGCCGAAAGCCCGAGGCGCGGGAGCTCGTTGTGCTCTCGGTGCTGTGCGCCATCGCGGTGGCGGGCCGCGCGGCCTTTTTCATGGTGCCGCAGGTCAAGCCGGTGGTGGCGCTGGTCATTATCACAGGGGTGTGTTTTGGCGGAGAAGCGGGCTTTTTGGTGGGTGCGGTGACGGGATTCGTGTCCAACTTCTTTTTTGGGCAGGGCCCATGGACACCCTGGCAGATGTTCGCATACGGCGTGATCGGCTTCTTGGCGGGGGTCCTGTTTGCCAAGGGCCTGCTGCGGCGCAACAAGGTGTCGCTCGCAATCTTTGGCGCATTTGCCGCTTTTTTCCTATTCGGGGGCATTATGAATCCCTCGTCGGTGCTTACCTACCAATCCCAGCCGACCTGGGAGATGTTTGCGGTTGCCTATTTAAACGGCCTCCCCTTTGATCTCATCCACGCGGCGGCGACGGCGGTGTTTCTGTTTGTGGCTGCCGATCCCATGATTGAGAAATTAGAACGCATTAAAGTAAAATATGGCATGCTTCGCCCGCAGGATATGGGGGCGCAGCACATGCACCAAACAGCAGCACACTGAAAAAGGAGCGGAGACGCTCCTTTTCGCATAGATGGGCAAAAACCGCAGATACTATAAAACGCATGGCCTGCTTGCGGGAATGGGGAAAGAATGCCATAGAAAAAGGTTGCATTTTGGCAAATGTTGTAGTACAATATAGTGCGGCATCGGGGAAAAACGCAGCTTGCTGAAAATCGGCGGATGCGGGATGAACCGAGGCAGATTGTTTGTACTGCTTGGCGTGGCATGGCTTGCTGCTGGGGCGGTGTGCCTGGCAAAAAGCAACTCGGCGGTTGTCTCCATTCCGTTTGGCCTGGCGGGGCTGTTCTTTGTGGGATGGAGCATCGTGCGAGCCGCATGGGACGCGGACTGGGGCCGCAGTGCCAGTGCCCTGGAGCGGGAACAAAGCGCATTTGAAAGGAAGCGAGTGAATATGTTGCAGTTGGGTATCATTGGATTTGGCGGCATGGCCGGTGAGCACCACCGGGAGCTGAAGGGGTATGATCGGGTTTCCGTCAAAGGTATCTATGACATCGACCCCGCGCGGGAAGCGGACGCGGCCCGGGAAGGGCTGGTCGTGTATGAATCACGGGAGGCCTTGCTGGAGGATCCTGCCATTGATATCGTGCTGGTTGCGACCACCAATGAGGTGCATAAAGAGATCTGCATTGATGCGCTGGAGCATGGCAAGCACGTCATCTGCGAAAAACCCGTCACCATGGATGCCGCCGAACTGGAGGAGATCATCGCGGTGGCAAAGCGGACGGGGAAGGTGTTTACCGTGAACCAAAACCGCAGGACAAACTGCGATTTTGTGCTCATGCGCCGACAGGTGGAAGCAGGCCTGCTGGGAGAGGTCTATCAGTTGGAATCCGCCGTAGAAGGCTCCCGCGGGATGCCGGATGGCTGGCGGAATATCAAATCCCTGGGAGGCGGCATGCTGCTGGATTGGGGCGTGCACCTCATTGACCAGCTGATGTATATGTATGCGGACAAAAAGGTGACCAGTGTGTATTGCCGCATGGAAAGCGTCCATTATCCGGAGATTGATGACAATTTTGAGTTGGTCATGACCTTCCAGGACGGGCCGACAGGGTGTGTCCGGGTTGGCACCAATGATTTTATCACCCATCCCCGGTGGCATGTCATGGGCAAGAATGGAACCCTTGAGATTGCAGATTGGGACTGCAACGGCAAGGTGATTCGTTCGCTGTATGATGAAAAGGCATGGGCAAATGAGATCGTTATGACCAAAGCGGGCCCCACCAAAACTATGGCGCCGCGCAATGCGGCATCGGTGGAGACCATCGACCTGCACTATCCCGAGGACGTTCGGGACAACCTGTTGGTTGTGTATGACGGTTTGGTGGATGCCATCTCCGGGACAGGTGAGCTGTGGGTGAAGCCGGAAGAAGCGCTCCGTGTCATGCGGGTGATCGATGCGGCGTTCCAGTCCGCCGAGAACAACGAAGTGGTTAAAACGGATATTTGACGTGTGGTGTGTGCTGCTAGATATCTGTTTTGGATGATTTCGGTTTTTTGAAAAAATTTTAAAAAAACTCTTTACAAATCGCTTGTCTTGTGGTAGACTATTTTAGTACGTTTCAGGACAAGCAAATGCTGATATAGCTCAGTAGGCAGAGCACTTCCTTGGTAAGGAAGAGGTCACCAGTTCGAATCTGGTTATCAGCTCCACGTCGGAGCAAAGTTCGCTTTGCTCCGTTTTTCTTTGGTAAGAAAACCTCCGCCCGCGTCGTTGTTCCTCCTTTTTCACAAAAAGGCACGCTCGGCTCTTGGCTCTCGGCGCCCTCTTTGGCGGTTCGCTGTCGCTATCCCCTTTTTGCGACTGTGCGCCTCATGGCGTGACGGGTATCATTTTTGGACGGTTTAGATACGTCGCGGCGAACGGTGCTACGTTTAAAATGCCGTGCAAAGCACGGGCATTTTTCATACGTTGCATCTGTTTTCTTATGTATAAAGATATGTTCTGTATAAAGATATATTCGTTTTGCCTGCTTGCTTACAAGGGCATACGCGACGGTTGGCTGGGGCGATCAATTTTTTTGCAATCGCTATGGCGATTTCATGATCGCAAGGCGCGGCGCACACACCGTGTTTAAAATCAAAATCATCATGCGCGCATGTGCGCTGTCGTTCATCCTATTTTGAAAAAGTGCACTTGCTACACCAGTGTTTTGATAAGCACGCATCTAACGCTTCTGTTATCCGCCTTTTTGTGCACACCTTGTGCGTGAAATCTTGAGATTTATATCATGGCGCGGGCGATTGGCTGGCTGTTTTTTGTGGTAGAGGAGGAAAATGAGCAGCTTATCCTGTTTTAAACCCTATGCCAGTGGCGGCTGCATGGAAATTGAAATGTCGGACATAAGGGGCAGAAAAAATGGGCATCCATTTCAATTTGGCGCGTCAAAGCTACATGCAATTGCCTGCATGTGCCCAATCTGGCGCGTTACTTCATCCATTGTTGGGATGGAAGGGGAAGCGCCATGCCGGGAAACGGCGATGGCAGAGGCGGCCGATGCCGTCCGTAAGTTTGCTTGGATGGAGATATCTCGGGCAAGCCCCGACACAAAATAGCCTGTGAATGTATCCCCGGCCGCTGTAGTGTCCACTGCGTCTACCAAAAATGCATGCTGATATAGAGTCCCGTCCTCATCCCAATATATCGCCCCCTGTTTGCCACGGGTCAACACGATACGGAGGGTAGGATATTGTGCTGCGGCGTTTGTCAGGCAGGTATCGGTGTCCTTGCCGTGAAACAGGCTGGCGGCTTCTATCTCGTTGAGGACGAGATAGGATAGCATGGAAAGCGGCACATTCTGTAGAGCTTGATTGATAGGGGAGGGGTTTAGGAGGATGGCCATTTTCCGTTGATATGCTTGCCGGATAATGTAGGGCAGCAAGTTCGTTTCATTTTGCAGGATTACTAGATCGCCTGCGCTAAAATGTGACAGCACATCGTCTACGTAGGGCTCGTCTAGCATCGCGTTGGTACCGGGATGGACAACAATGGCATTCTCTCCAAATCGGTTTACCTGGATGATAGCATGCCCGTTTTTTTCTGCTACACGCCGGACAAAAGTGGTGTCAACGCCGTCCTTGGTCAACGCATCTAGTAAGAAATCCCCGTCTGCCCCTATATAGCCTGCATGGCATATTTTGATACCGGCGCGGGCGGCGGCGATGGATTGGTTAAGCCCTTTGCCGCCGGCAAAGATGGCCATACTGTCGCTGCGCTCTGTCTCCCCTTCGGTGACCATGTGGTCCAGTTGGTAGACATAATCGATGTTACAAGAGCCAAAATTCAAAACCCGCATCATGAGCCCTCCTTTTTTTGATCGTATTGGCATGTTGCAGCAATCTCAGCCTCGCCGAAACCAATGACTGCCCTGGTCTCTTTGTGATGAAACATACCGGCGACGGCGTCTGCCCATCTGCCGTTGTCAACTCCGCATTTTGGGGTGCAATGGGCTTTTTTCACGGTCTACCATTGCCGCGTCCTACCGCCGCGTTGCGATGGCACTCTTTGCAGGGGGACTTTTTGCTCCTGTTACCCACAACACTGTGCAACAGCGATATAAAGACACAGACTGTTTTGCTGCTTACTCCTTAAAACGTACTTCTTTATTCAAAACTGACATCAGCAACCTCTCAATGTTGGCTTTATTATATGCAAAAGCAGGTTCGTTGTCAATATCATCAGCATTGCCATTTGGTTTAATCTCCAGTGATTTCCTGTAATAGCCAGGGAAGAGGCGTTTGAATGCGTGTCAGTGCGCAGCCGTAAAACAATTATCTGTAACGGTATTTACCTTTACATATATGCGGGGCCCGTATTTCTACAGCAAAGCTCCAAAAGGTTAGCTGACTGCTGTTTTCGGCATGCCGGCGCATAGGACAAAATCTGTATCGCTTGTTTACAAAGGAAATGTAACGTTTTGGATGAATGTGTTTATAAGGTGCTAACAAACGGGCTGTACGGTGGTGTTTATGGCACTCGTACGGCAAACTATCCCTATACCAAAATGGGGGGGTGGGCTTGTTGTGACCAGTGTTCTCAAGGGGTAGAAGACAAAGGGCCGGTTTGGGCATACGCTTGGTTCCCATGTAGCGGTAGGGAATGTGGGAATGAGCGTCTTCCGTTGGATTGGAGAATAGATACCAAAACTCTATAAAAGGCGACATCTTTGGCTATACAAGATGTCGCCTTTTGTATGGGCGGCAAATACGTCAAATCATAAAAATGAATAGTTTTTGTAAAAATGGATAACTGCCTCCGCGCGCCATTTTAGGCACTTTCTGCTATTTGATTAAGAATGGATAGTGATTTGAAAAATGTGAAGTTGCGGTGGATTTGTGCATCCCTTATAATAAAAATTGTTCAAAGGGGAGGTGAAAGAGATGAACACAACAAAACCAATCTCAAACCGTTTGGTTCTGGGCCGGGAAAACCGTTCCATTTGGAAAAGGATGTTCAAAGACCGGTACATGTATATGCTCATGTTGCCGATTTTGGTCTACTTTTTTATTTTTAAGTACATCCCGATGTATGGCGCGATCATTGCATTCAAAGATTTCAAATTTGTGGATGGAATCAATGGAAGCGAATGGGTGGGGCTGGAACATTTTATCCGCCTGTTCACCAGCCAGGATTTTTACAAGATCTTTCGCAATACGCTCTTTTTGAGCCTGTGTGATATTCTGGCGACGTTCCCTGCCCCGATCATTTTGGCGATTCTACTCAACGAGGTGCACAACCGCGTATTTAAGCGGACGGTGCAGAGCCTGCTCTACATTCCGTATTTTATTTCATGGGTTGTTCTCGGCGGCATTGTTATCAACATGCTTTCTCCGACTTCGGGTGTTGTCAACCAGATCTTAGGTCTATTCGGCGTTGAACCGATCTACTTCATGAAATCCAATGCATGGTGGGTTGTGGCATACGTGGGCTCGTCGGTGTGGCAGTCGGCTGGTTGGGGGACCATTGTGTACCTAGCGGCCATTACATCCATCGATATGGAACAATATGAAGCGGCGATTATAGACGGCGCCAATAAGTGGCAGCAGATATGGAACATCACGTTGCCGAGCATTTCGGGCACCATTGCGATTATGCTGATTCTCAAGATGGGGCATGCGCTGGACCTGGGGTTTGAACATGTCTATATGATGCAGAACGATGCGGTGTTAGGTATTTCGGAGATTATCAGCACCTATGAGTATCGTGTGGGTTTGGAAGGGATGCAGTATAGTTATACGACAGCGTTGGGCCTGTTTAAGGGTATTGTGGGCCTGATTCTGGTTACAGGCACCAACTGGGTTGTGAAAAAAATGGGCAATAGCGGCTTGTGGTAAGGAGGTGAAAGCAAATGAACAAACGAATTTCAGTCGGTGAACGTGTTTTTTATATTGCTAACTACATTTTTTTGACGCTATGTGCTTTTGTAGCGATTTTCCCGTTTTTCAATGTCATTTCGCTTTCGCTGTCTTCCAGCCGTGCGATCGTGTCGGGTGAGGTTTACCTGCTTCCGGTTGAGTTTAATTTTGGGGCATATCAAAACCTCATCGAGGACGGGCAATTGTTAGTGGCGATGAAAAACACGGTGATTATCACTGTGGTAGGGACGCTGATCAATATGGTGGGAACCATCATGGTGGCGTATCCGCTTGCGAAGCGTACCCTAATTGGGCGGAAGCCCATCATGTCGCTCATTGTATTTACCATGCTGTTTTCGGGCGGCATGATTCCCAATTTCATTCTGGTCAAGACGTTGGGCCTTATGGATACCTACTGGGCGCTATGGCTCCCGGGGATCGTGAGCGTGTACAACATGATCATTATGAAGAGCTTCTTTGAAAATATTCCAGACAGCCTGATTGAAGCGGCGCAGATTGACGGGGCAAACGACATCTATGTGCTGGTGCGCATTGTGCTTCCGCTGTCGCTGCCAGTGCTTGCAACGCTGACACTGTTTTATGCTGTGGGCTGGTGGAACAACTATTTTAATGTCATGATTTACATCAATTCGAGCGAGAAGCTGTCGCTTCCGGTCAAGCTGATGCAGATGATCAACAACTTTAACGACACGCTGCTACAAAGCGGGGAGGGTGCAGGCTTGCAGGAAGACATGGTGCCGGAGGCGGTCAAGTCCGCGGCAATTGTCATCACCGCTATTCCAATTATGTGCGTATTCCCGTTCTTGCAGAAGTATTTCGTGAAAGGCGTTATGATTGGCTCTGTCAAGGGGTAATCGTTGCGATATAAAACTTATGGTTAAAAGGAGGAAGAAGTATGAACAAGTGGAAAAGAGGCGTGGCGTTTGGCATGGCGGCTTTGATGCTCTGTGCCACAGCGATGCTGAGCGGTTGTGGAAAGGATGAAGCAGCGAATGGTGAGACCACAAAGAAACTGACCATTTCAGTGTATGACCGCGGCATGGTACCGACGTCGGAGGGGACCTATTCGGACAACCGGTGGACGCGGTGGATCAAAGAACAGACGGGCATCGATGTGGAGTGGGTGCCGGTGCCGCGCAATGATGCGACCAAGAAGCTGAGCCTTTTGGTGGCGTCTGGCGAAGCGCCCAACATCATTACAGAATATGATCAAAACTTTATCCGGACGCTGTATTCCCAGGGCATCCTACAGCCCATCGATGACCTTGTCGCGAACAGCAGCACGTCTTATAAGGCCTATCTGGAGGCCCATCCCGAGCTGCTGCCGTATGTGACGTTTGATGATGGCAAGATGTATGCCTTTACAAATGTGCGTTCGCAGGATTCGGTTGCGAACCACAGCACCTGGATCCGGCAGGACTGGCTGGACAAGGTTGGGATGGATATGCCGCAGACCACCGATGAGCTGATCGAGGTGGCCAAGGCGTTCCGCGACAAAGACCCCGATGGCAATGGCCAGAATGATACATACGGGATTTCCTTTATGAACTGGGAGGCCATTACGGCTGCCATGTTCCAGGCGAACACCCTGTGGTATGAGGAAGACGGCCAGCTGGTATACGGCCCCTTGACTGACCGGTTTGCTGATGCGCTGGCGTTTGCCAAGACGCTGTATACGGAAAAGCTGATTGACCCCGAGTTCATCACCGATAAGGATTACAGCCGCCAGAAGCAGTTCTGGGTAACGGGCAAAGCGGGGATCCTCTTTAATACGTGGCAGGAGACGCTGTGCGGCGACCTGCTCAAGAACGATCCCAATGCGAAACCTGTCCCGCTGGCCCCTGTTGAAAGCCAGTATGGCCGCAATGGGTATTGGCAGGAGACCGAGGCGGAGCGGTATAGTGTGCTGACCAATACGCTAGAGGATCCTGAGGTTGCGATGGAGTTCCTGGATTGGATGATTGAGGATGGCTGGTTCACGCTGCAATTTGGCCTGGAAGGCGAGCACTATCAGATGGAAGACGGGGTGCCGCAGGTAATCGATGCGGAGAAGAACGATGTGGAGCTCAAATATTCGGTTGACTACCACATCCTGCGCCAGTGGGATTTGCAGCCTGAGTGGATTCCCAAAATGGCGGCCAAGGACGAGACGTCGCAGCATCTGGCGGAGCTCAAGGCGCAGAGCCTGGAATCCACCCTGCTTTATCCCTTCCGCCGCGACCTGCCCTATGAGCCCGCGATGGAGGAACTCACAAAGCTGAAGTCGGATTTTGCACCCATTGAGAAGCAGGTTCGGATTGATGTTATCACTGGAGACAAGACGCCGGAGCAGGGCCTGGAAGAGTACCGTGCGGAATGGAAACGCCTGGGCGGCGATGAAGTTGACAAGCTGGTCAACGAGTGGTATCAGGCAAATAAGGCGAATTTGACGAAATAACGTCTTCGTGCTGACGGTGTGAGGAATGGATATGAACAGACAATTGGCTGCCTCTGTGGCAAATGCAGGGACAAAGTATGACGAAGCCGCCGCGATGCTCACACGGGACATCGGCCGCAGCGTGTATCATTCCAGATGTGCTGGCGTGGTGCATCCGACGTGCGACAGCTTGGTCTATGCAGCGGCGCTATTGCGGGCCGGGGTTTTCCCCGGCCGCGCACAGCGCATTCTAAGCAAGGTGCTTCCCATGCAGGATTTGGATCCCAATAGCCTGACCTATGGGCTGTGGCCGTGGTACCTGGAGGAATCATTGGCCGAGATGGACCCGCCTGATTACAACTGGGCGGATTTCTGTGGGCAGGCACTTTTGGAGTGCATTGATGCAGGCTATGACAAGGAAACGCTGAAAAAACACATCCTGGCGGCATGTGCCTGCATCAAAAAACGGGATGTGCAGCCAAGTTATACCAACATCTGTGCCATGGGCGCCTATGTGACCATGGCAGCGGGCTGTGTATATGAAAATGAGGAGTATTTTGCATATGGCAAGCAGCGCCTTAAGAATTTTGAGGCATATGGCAGCTTTGACGAATACAACAGCCCAAATTATACGCTTATCCTCATCGAGGAGCTGACGCGGGTGCAGAAACATGTGCCTGATGGGGAGTGTTATGAGATTGCAACCCGGCTGTTGGACAAGGCGTGGAAGATGGCGGCGGAGCATTTCCACCCCGAGACCATGCAGTGGGCCGGCCCGGTGTCGCGTTCTTATGCCACCCTGCTGCCATCCAACATCAAAGCCTCGCTGCTGTGTGCCGTATACGGCATGGATTACGACTGCGGCGATGCGGTGATGGGGCTGGATGGTTGCTTGGTGGGGATCCAGTGCCCGCCACAGTACCGGCACTTTTATGAGAAAACGGAGGCGCCGCGGTGGCTGGTGGAAAAGGTCAACGGCATGGATACGGCATATGCGTATATCACGCCCCAATATGCCTTGGGCACGACGGGATACAGCGATTTCTGGAACCAAAAGCGGCCCATGGTTGCCTATTGGGGAAGCGCCAAGGCACCCAGTTACTGTGCGGTGCGGGTGCTGCATGATGGGTTTGACTACTGCGCCGCGACACTGCATGCGACGCAGGACAAGGGCCGGATGCAGGGCGTGATCACCTTTGAAACAGAGGGCGGGGATACGCATCCCAGCCTGGACCGTATCAAAGATGGGAAAATCCAAGCGGAAGATTTGCGTATTTTGTTTGAATATTACAATAGCGAGCCCAAACATCTCACGGTGACAGAGGCGGTTTTCGACGGGAAACCCGTTGCGCCCACCGTGACGGAGGAAGGCGTCGCATATATTCTGTATCACGGAGAACGCACGACCGTTGACTTTAAGGCCTTGGGCGAAAGCCGCCTGGCCTTTGCGTTTGATATGGAGGAGGAGTGAAACGCATGAAGTTATTGCACAAAATTACCGCATTAATAAGCGTTTTTGCGCTGCTGATGACCGTTGCGGCGGTCCCGGCATTCGCAGAGGACGAAACGCGGACGGGGCAGGGCGCCATGCGCCTGACCATCTCTGAGACCCCGAAGTGGAGCGGCCCCTATCAGACAACGTCTTGCCAGCCGAACACGGATTACACCATAACGGCTTGGCTCAAAGGGGACGCCCGCGTGTCCATTGTCGTTAAGACGACAGATTGGAAAGAGGAGTTTGGCGACGGCGCTAAGATTGCCGCAACCGCCACAGATACGTGGACGGAGTATTCGGGGACGTTTAATTCGGGAGAGAATACCGAGCTGCTCATCCAGTTTATCGATTCCAATGTGGGATCGGTTGTGTATGTGGACGACCTCACCATCAAAGGGCCCGACGGGGTTGATATCCTCCGCAACGGGAACTTTGAAGCGGGCATCAGTTTCTGGGAAATGGGAAGCACTGGCGCCTTTGAGGTGGTAACGGGTACGGCTACGGGGGAAGACACCTTGGAGGAAGGCGAGGATGCGTCTCTCAAGATGATTGATACCTATGGCCAGTTCATCACCGCAAATTTTGACCGCAAGATCACATCGGATGAGGAACTGCTGGCAACCACCGAAAAAGAGAAGGAATATATGGATTCCCTCACGACGCCTGATAACTTTGATGAGTATGGCGGTGTGCTGGGCTCCAAAGACGCGCTTGGCTTTGAAGCGACGGGCTTTTTCCACACCGAGACCATGCCGAACGGCAAACCTGCGCTGGTTGACCCGGCGGGGAACCTGTTCTTCTCGGTGGGTTCGTGCGGCATTGGGTACCCCGATGATTCGTATACCATGATCAAAGGCCGGGAGAATGTGTATGAGTGGCTGCCCGTGTATGGGGTAGACACCGAGTTTGACACTGCTTTCCGCAATGGCAATGGCGGGCACTTCTCCTTCCATCTGGCAAACTATATCAAAAAGCATGGGAAACCATGGACCCAGGAAGAGTATTCCAAAGAGCAGATTGAGCGCGCCAAGAAGCTGGGCTTCAACTCGGGTGGCGCGTGGTCCCGCGTGCTGGACTACGGCATGCCCCAGATGGTCATGCTGACCATGCCCTCGACGGGCAATCGCATCGGTGGGGCGCGTTTGTTTGACGTATTTGGCCCGACGTGGGAAGCGGACATCGATGCTTCCATCAAGCAGAGCGTGGAAGCCAATGTGGACAACGAGCTTATCATTGGTTATTTCATTGCCAACGAGCTCAACTTTGATAAGATGAAGACTGCCATTCCGACCGCGAAGGCGAGCGAAGTGGGCTCCAAGCGCAAGCTGGTGGACGTCTTAAAAGAGCTGTATGGCGGGGACATCGCAAAGTTTAACGCCGCATGGGAGAAGAGTTACGCAAGTTTTGATGATATGTATGAGGCGACCGACCTGTCCATCACCACCAACCAGGCGGATGCGGACTTTGACGAGTACCTCAAGGTATACTTTGAGCAATACTACCGGACGGTCAGCGAGACCTTCCGCAAATATGACCCCAACCATATGCTGTGCGGCGACCGCATCATGACCAGCATCTCCAAGGATGACAAGCTCATGGACATCGTGTGTGCGGCGGCTGGCAAATACAACGATATCCTTTCTTATAACAACTACCGTTCTACGCTGGACCTGGAGAAGGTGCAGTCCATGTATGAAGCGGCGGGCATCCCCTTGATGCTGACCGAGTGGTCCTATCCCAACACAGACAACGGTATGACCCCGTTTGGCGTCAACGTGAAGGATCCGGAGGCGAAGGGTCTGGCGTATAAGAATTACATCGAGCAGCATGCGGCGCTGGGCTGCGTCGTGGGTACCCACTGGTTTGAATGGGTAGACCAGGCGCCCACCGGCCGGTATTTTGACGGCCTGGCTGGCGAGAGCTATGCGTTTGGTATGGTGGACGTTACGGATACCATTTACTTTGACACCGCACCCATTGTCAAAGAGGCCAATGAGAACATCTACAGCGTTTTTCTGGGAGAAGAGCCGGCGTTTGAGTATGAAGGGCTGCCCGATGAAAAAGAAGGCAACCTGCTGACCCAAATCCCCTTGGCAAACGAGAAACCTACCATCGACGGTGCTTTGGATGCTTCTTGGCCCGCTGGCCCGGAATACAAGCTGGGTGCAGATTCGGTGGTTTCGGGCGAATCCCAGGGCGCGGAAGGGACGTTCCGCTTTGCTTGGGATACCGATAATCTCTATCTCTTTGCAGATATTACAGACGCAACGCCCCTGACCAACACCAACGAAGGGGAGAAGATCTGGAATGGCGACGCTGTGGAGCTGTTCTTTGGCCCTGAGGAGGACATGGTCGTGCAGAACGGCGCCTTAAAGGTCAAGGACAGCCAGCTGATTATGGCGGCGACCCCCGATATGTCGCCGGTGTACCGCTGGTACAACAACCGTGCGGATCAGCCTGAGATTGAAATGGCGGTTGTGGCCAAAGACGGCGGTTACTGCCTGGAGGCTGCCATCCCCATGGCGGCGCTCAACATGGTGGACAACATCCGGGATGGCCGGGAGGTCCGGTTCGATTTCGGTTTTGACGATGGCACGGCGGAAACGGGCAGAAAGGCGCAGGCCATCTGGAGCAGCAAGTCGGATGCGAGCTCGGTGCGCAGCGACTGGGCGACCGCAACGCTGGTTGCGACGTATGATCCCTCGCAGGTCACCACGCCTTCGGGCAGCTTCTCCGACCTCGGGGAGGCCGAATGGGCACGTGAGGCCATTGAGGCACTGGCAAAAGATGGCATTGTAGACGGCGTGTCAGACGGCGTGTTTGCCCCCAACGACAACATCACACGGGAAGCGTTTGTGAAGATCATCGTGGGCGCCTTAGGCCTAACGGATGAAGGCGCCACGGCAAGCTTTACAGATGTGGCGGCAGACGCGTGGTATGCGCCCTTTATTGCAAGCGCATCGGCTGCGGGCATTGTAAACGGCAATCCCGATGGGACGTTTGGCGTGGGCCAGAACATCACGCGGCAGGAGATGGTGACCATTGCATACCGGGCTGCCAATATTGCGGGCGTGGCGCTGGATGCGGTGAATGAACCACAGGCCTTTGCGGATGCGTCTGAGATTGCGGATTGGGCGAGCACGGCTGTACAGGCCATGCAGACGGCCAACGTTGTAAACGGCATGGAGGACGGCCGGTTTGCACCCAATGAGAATACCACCCGTGCGCAGGCGGCTAAGATCATCTATTCACTGGTGCAATAGTTGGGTTTGCTTCCCATTGAATGGGGAGAAGCGCCAAAGCGGAACTTCAGTACTTTTGAAAATAAGACAGTAGATCCTGCGGCTGCGCGGCAAGTTTGCCGTGCAGCCGGGGGATACATAGGAGGATTACAGACATGGCAAACAAGATCATTGGCGGCGTTTCGGTCCCGAACATGCCGTGGGAAGACCGGCCGGCGGGCGCATGGGAGCCCCTATGGCGGTTCAGCGGGAACCCCATCCTGTCCAAGAAGGACATGCCGGGGTCGCACGGTATCTACAATTCGGCGGCCATCCCCTTTGAGGGCGGCTTTGCGGGTGTGTTCCGCATCGATGACGAATCCGGCCTCATGAAGCTGCATGTTGGCTTCAGTGCCGACGGGCTCAAGTGGGATATTGACCCTAAACGCATCCAGTTCCAGTCGGACAACGAGGAGATTAACACGTTTGAGTTCGGGTATGACCCGCGCGTGTGCTTCATTGAGGACCGTTACTATGTGACGTGGTGCAATGGGTATGCGGATTGCCCGACCATTGGCGTTGCGTATACCTACGATTTTAAAACATTTTATCAATTGGAAAATGCGTTCCTGCCCTTCAATAGGAACGGTGTGCTCTTCCCGCGCAAGATCGGCGGCAACTACGCCATGCTCAGCCGTCCCAGCGACAACGGGCACACGCCTTTTGGCGACATGTTCTACTCTGAGAGCCCCGACATGGAGTTCTGGGGCCGGCACCGTCTCGTGATGAAGACGGCGGGCGGTTGGCAGTCCACCAAAATCGGCGCAGGCCCCGTGCCCGTCGAGACGGAGGAGGGCTGGCTGCTCATCTACCATGGCGTTTCCACCTCGTGCAATGGCTTTGTATACTCCATGGGTGCGGCGCTTTTGGACCGTGACAAGCCGTGGAAGGTGCTTGCGCGCACGGCGCCACGGATCTTCTGCCCTGAGGAGCTGTATGAGCAGGTGGGTGAAGTGCAGAATGTCACCTTCCCCTGCGCGATGCTTGCAGATAAGGACACAGGCCGCATTGCGGTGTACTATGGCGGTGCGGATTCGGTGACTGGCATCGCATTCACCACGGTGGACATCCTGACTGACTTTGTGAAGAACAACTCCATGGTGTAAGGAGGGTGTTATGAAAATTACGAGATATGAACACAACCCCATCTTAACCCCCGGGCTATACGACTGGCGCAAGTGCGTCACGTTTAACCCCGGTGTGGTGTATGATGGAAAGCGCTTTTTGCTCTATGAGCGGGCTGCGGGGACGCTGCGTCCCTACCAGTGCTACATCGGCGGCTGGGAGAGCGAGGATGGAAAACATTTCCGCCCGCTGTCCGACAAGCCAGTGTTCACCCCTGAGATGCTTGGCATGCCCAAGGGGAGCGTGCAGGATGCGCGTTGCGTCATGCTGGATGGCAAGATCTACATGACCTATGCGTTCCAGCCCTATCAGTTCGACTGTTATCCGACGGGGACAGGCCTGCCCGATTATCCGTGCGACAAGTACCCCGAGTGGAAGGAAGAGGGCATCCCTGAGATGCTCACACAGTCTGGCCTTGCGGTCTCGGAGGACGGCGTGCATTTTGAGCAGCTCGCATGGGTGACCCCCAAGGAGATTGACGACCGTGACGTGTGCCTGTTCCCCGAGAAGGTCAATGGCCGGTATGCGCTCCTGCGCCGCCCCATCGACTATGTGGGGCCCGCATATGGCACTGAATTGCCCGGCATCTGGCTGTCCTATTCGGACGATCTCATCCACTGGGATGACCCCGTCTTGGTTGCGACGGCGGAGAACCCCGAGTGGGAGGGCATCAAGATTGGTGCGGCCGCGAGCCCTGTCAAGACGGATAAGGGCTGGCTGCTGCTGTATCACGGCGTGGATCTCGGCTCGTGTTACCGTGTGGGTGCGATGCTTTTGGATTTGGATGACCCATCCAAGGTGATTGCTCGCTCCAAGCGTTTTGTGATGGAGCCTGAAGAATACTATGAAAAGGCGGGCCTCGTGATCCCCAACGTCGTATTCCCGACGGCGGCGATTGTACGGGACGGCTTGCTTTACATATATTATGGCTGCTGTGACACCTGCATCTCGCTTGCAACCGTCCCGGTTGACGAGCTGCTGGCCGAGCTGGAGCCGAGAGGGTAAGTGAAACTTCGCAAAAGGAGTGATAAAAGGTATGAGAAATGTGTGGAAAAAGCTTATGGGCGCGATTCTCACAGCGGCCATGTGCGTATCCGTGCTGGTGCCTGTAAGCGTTTCGGCTGCGCCGGCAACGGCGACGTGGGAAGACTTCCCATATACGATGGACTCTGCGGAGGACTATGATGCGGCGACCAATCTGCCGCTCAATTATCGGGATAACGGGATTTATAATGCGCTTTGGGCGCGTGCAGATGCGACGACAGAGCTGCAGGTTTTGGAAGAGGCTGATTATCGATATGGGACGGCGGAGGCAGTTCCCGGTGCGCGCGGCATGAAAATGACGCAGACAGTCGGTGCAACCTGGGGCGGCAAGATGGCCATGTTGGGCTTCCCGACGGTTGGGCCCGTGGATGGTGTGTCTGCCGTTGAGCAGGCCACCCTGGAAATGAAGTATCAGTTCACGGGCGGCTCCCCCATTGTCGGTATCCGGGGGAACAGCTCGAATGATAAATACCAGCTGTTTAAGGTCGCACAAAGTGGTGGCAGCTATGTCATCGCCCCGTACTGGTGGGATGCTGAGAAGAGCCAGATGACGTATAGTTACACCTATTCCAAGCCGATGGCGGCGAAGGAATACCATGACATCGTCGTGCAATTTGACTATTCCGAAGAGGTGCATGCGTTTGCCATCTTTGTAGACGGCGAAGCCATCCTCAACGCGGACGGCGAGAACAATTGGGCGCTGCCTGAAGCTACTGGCGGCAATTTAAGAGGCCTGCTGTTTGGCTACAACGGGGATGGCGAAAACCAGAGCCAATTGGTCGACGAGATCAAGTTCTATGAAGGCATTGGCGGAACCCCTGGCGGAGAGCCGGAGGATCCCGAGCCGGGTGAGCCGGAGGATCCCGACGTGCCTGTGACGCCGGTGGATGGCGAGGTGGCATATCAGTTTGGCCCCGAGGGCTTTGATGACGGGTATGATTTGGATTCCAACAAAGCGTCAAGCTCATCGAGTGACCCCAACACGCCGAAAGCGCAGTGGACCTATACGGGGGAAGATACCTTAAGTGTGGATATGGCGGCGGACTGTGACGGGGCAGCGGGCAGCGGCGCGCTCAAGCATGTTGCAACGGACAAAAACAAGCTGCTGATACAGATGGTGGACAACAGCAAGGCGGAGAATAAAACTTCCGTCCTGGAGTTTGATTTCCGCCATGTGCCGTCAAAGTCTGGTTATGATTCTATTTACAAATGGGTCGGCGGCGGCATCGAAGGCAATTTGTTTAAGATTAACAATGGGAAGATTATGCCGTTCCATTTTGGAGGGCTGACGTTTGAGAGCGGTAAAACGCCGCAGGCTACCCGTGTAGACAATACGACCGGATTGATTGAAACGGACAAGTGGTATAACATCAAGCTGGTATTCCATCCCAGCACGGAGGCATCCGAGTCTTATTTCCAGATCCTGGTGGACAATGTCCCGGTTGCAAGCAACGGGGCTTCCACGGGGATTGATGGCTCCATGGACAGGTGGGCACTGCCGGCGCTGCCGGCCGATGGTGAGATGCCCATCCTTGGCTTCCGGATGCATAGCAATAATACCGATACCATTGATTTCTATATTGACAACGTCTCCCAATACCAGCTCACGGATGCCAACCTGGTCGCAAAGACGGTGGAGGAGCTGGATGGCAGCTTTGAGGACATCACCATTTCGGCGGATGCGCCCAAGACGGGCCTTCCGGGGTCGTATCTGCTGGGGACGACGCTTACCTACACCGTAGGCAGCGAAGCGGCAGATGTTGCGGAGATCGTATCCGCTGGGGACGGTACCTATACGCTGCAGCTGAAAGCGGATGCTGAGGTAACCTCGATGAGCGTCCCTGTGAGCGTCACGGTTACCAATGGTACCGCGACTGATGACACCTCCCTGTCCTTTGTGGCGACAGCGGAAGGCGAGGGCTCTGGCGAGGATCCCGATCCGGGTGAGCCGGAAGATCCCGATCCGGAGGAGCCTGGGACAGCAGCGGAGATGACGTATGCGTATGGCCCTGAAGGCTTTGATGCGGGGTATCAGTTGGATGCCCAGAACTACAGTCAGAGCAATAGACTGGAAAAGGAGTGGGGGTATAGTGGCGCGTCAATACCGACGTTGGCTACTTCCGCAGATTATAATGGGCCAGAGGGAAGTCAAGGCCTGCAATTTGAAGCGACTAAGCCTACTGAACGGGTCATTTTAAACACACTTGAACTTGTTGATGATGACGACAAGACCTTAGGTGTAGAATTTGATTTCAAATTTGAGTCAGAAGGCAGTTATGATGGCTTTGTTAAGTGGTTTGATGGCGGCGAGCAGGTAAACCTGTTTAAAATTCAGACCAATAAGATCCGGCCCTTCTATTTCTATCATGGCGGCTCTGATTGGCGCGCTTCCGCCAGAAACGACGGTGCGCAAAACAGCGAGCTGATTCCTGGTGAATGGAATAACATCAAGTTGTACTTCTACTTGGATGGTAGTGACGGCAAAGATAAGTATTATCAGATCTTTGTAAATGATGTTCCAGTGACGTCTACGCCGGGCGTGGGCGGCTCTGGTGTAGGGACTGTTACGGGTACGGAGTATCCCGACCGTTGGCGTCTGCCGACTGATCCGGCGGGCTCCTACAATAAAGAAATCTATGCATTGGCATGGCGGATCAATGATGGTAGTACTATACCAATTATTTATTCGTTTGATAACGTTTCTAGATACCATCTCACGGATGCCAACCTGGTTGCAAAGACGGTGGAGGCGCTGGATGGCAGCTTTGACGACGTCCTGATCACGGCGGATACACCCAAGACGGGCCTGCCGGGGACGCATGCGCTGGGTACGACGCTCGAATACACCGTCGGCAACGCTGCGGCGGATGTTGCGGAAATCGTCCCGGGTGCTGACGGCACCTACACGCTCCAGGTAAAAGCGGGTGCTGAAGTTACAGCGATGGATATCCCGGTGCGCGTCAAAGTGTCCAAAGGGGATGTCCTGGATGATACGTTTACCTTTACGGCGCTTTTGAGCGACGGCACCCCCGACTCTCTTGCGCAAATTGATGCGGATGCGGTGACCATTCCGGCGGAGCTAACGGGGGATATCACATTGCCGCTTGAAGGCTCCAAGTTTGGATCTACCCTCGCCTGGGAATCCGACAATGCCGCAATCGCCATTGACCCTGTGACAGGCGAAGCGACGGTGACCCGCCCGCCATTTACAAGTGGCTCGGAATATGGCCAGGCAACTGAGGTAACGCTGACGCTAACTGCGACCTATGGGGAAGAACCGGAGGTTGGTACTGCGGAGAAGGCCTTTACCGTTAAAGTCCTGCCCATAGATCCGACCGACGAGGAACGTGTTTTGGCAGACAGCGCGAACATCAGCGCGGAGGCGTTGGAAGCGATTGAGGGCAACGATGAGCCGATGGATGCTGTGACCAAGAACATCATCCTGCCTGTGAAAGGCACCTATGGCTCTACCATCACTTGGGAATCTGCCAATGCGGATATCATAGAAATCCCGACGCCTGCCGCAGGTGCGACGACCGTCACCGCTGTGGTGAAACCGTCGCTGGAGGGGGATGAAGCTGTCCGTTTGACTGCAACAGTTAGCTATGGCGAGCTGCAGTTCCCGGTGCAGATTGATGTGACGGTCAAGCAGGTGACCGATGCGCAAGGGCTTGCGGATGCGGCTGCCTCGCAGCTTGTCATTGCGACGGATGTGTATGGTGTGTCCATCCCGCTGCCAAGCACGGGCGCGCACAATTCCACCATCACGTGGAAGAGCAACAATCCCGACGTGGTTTCGGATGTCGGCAGCGTGACCCCGCCCCAGAGCGGCACTGCGACCGCAGAGCTGGTTGCGACGGTCAGTGTCACGCTGGATGGGGTCACCGCAACTGCAACTCGGACATTTACCGTGACCGTCCATCCGACAGAAGCGCAGTACGTTGGGTTTATTAAGGAAGATTTCAATGCAATGACGCCTGATCCTACCATATATGACGACTCGTTTGGCGGCAAGTCATTCCCGGTTGTGGGTGGAGAAAACACTGGGTGGTTGCTTACCAGGCCCATCGGTGGCGGTCAAACGCTGACGGGGAGCCAGAGCTTCTATATTGAGGCAGTGGAGGATATGGTGGCCGAGCCAATAGGTGCAGCAGCAGACCGGATCACTGGTAACGTTCTGCGGGCGAACCGTTCAAAAGATGGCCAGGCTCCTGCGATGTACGTCTATCGTGACATCACATCTCCGTCAGGCATTGTGGATGGCAAGTTGAGCTTTGAATTTGATATGTACAACACTTCATCAAGCGGTACCAGTGGCTTTGCTTGGGTCAAGCTGAATTCGGGGAATACGGTAGGCATGGACAACTCGGCCCTGCAGGTCGGGTTTGGGACAAACAACAAGACCCGCCTGGGAAGCGGATCGACCGATGCTGCTACTTCGGGGAATTTAACGACGCCTGCAGGCTGGAACCACTTTAAGGTTGATATTGATACCGAGACCAAGACCGCGCTTTTGTACATCAATGGGGTACAGCAAGGTGCAGCTGTTAGCTTCGACAACAGTTATTATGATCCGTCGCTGGGCTTTACAAGCATTGAGGTGTATCATAAGACCTACCTACAGGGCGGTGTTTCCAACGAGGGGTATGAAGGGGCAAATATTTATTTTGACAACTTTGAAATCCGCAAAGCCCTGCCCAGCCAGTTCGAAGTGGTGACCACCTACCTGAAGGGCAGCACGGACATCACCGAAACGGGCATCCAGTCTGGCGAAATTACGGTGCAGTACGACATCCGTAACCTGTCAGATAAGGAAGACGCTTCGCTGACCCTGCTGACGGGCGTGTATGACAAACGCACCAATGCACTGGTTGAACTCAAAGCAATTGAGGATGTGTATGACAAACGCGTCGGTGAGGTCGACGACATGGAACCCACCACCAAGACGGTGACGGTTAGTGTGCCCGATGCGGAGAACTACTATATTGAAACGTTTGCCTGGACCACGCTGGAGCAGATGCTGCCATACTATGACAGCTTCACGTTTGGTCAGTAAGGGAGGGGGCGTTGAATTTGAATACTTTCAAACGATTTGGAAAGGCAGCCCTGGCACTTTTCCTGACCGTCAGTATGGTTGCATCTTTTGCATGGACTGCGGCGGCTGCTTCTATTCCGGCATATGAAAACGAGAATATCAGTGTGGCGCTTGCGGGCTATACGGTGCAGGTGACCGCGTCAAACGACGCGATCACCGAACCGACCCGTGTGGCCATGACCATTGTCAAAGAGTCGGCTGTGGGCAATATCACAGTGGATGACGTCGCGTACGTCAAGGAAATCACCACGACGGACGGGACCATTAGCTACTCGTTTGACATGCACCCGGATATCGAGACGGACACCTATCTCATCTATTTCAGCGGGACGAACCTAACAAAATCAGCTGGTTTCCCATTTGCGTATTATGACGATAATGCGCTTAGCGAAACCATTGACGCCCTGCGGAATGCGGCGGATGAAAGCGAGGTTGCTGCCATCCTGGAAGATCCTGAAAAAGCAGATCAGCTGGCGGCATCGGGTCTCCTGATGGAGGAGTATGAAGCGCTCACGGGGAATCAGCAAGCGGCGGTTCGCAAGAGCTTTGTATCCGACCCCAACCGCAAGGATGCAGCCACCAGTTCTGTTGCGCGGGCGTTCAATGCCTCCGTTGCGACGGCTAAGATCAACGAGCTGACGTCGGCTGAGGACGTGAGCGATATGATGCTCCAGTATGCGCAGGAAGACAGCCTGCTCTACAACGCGTTGGATCTCGTGTTGGATGCGGAATCGGGGAAATCCTTTGCGGCGCTCAAAGAGGCATCCAATCAGACGGCATACAATTGGGTATTGGATCAGATCATGACCAAGAGCGGCGAATTTGAAAACGGCCCGGACATTGAAGAGCTGTACCATTCGGCGCATGCGTTGTACCTGGTCAACCAGGCCAATAAGAACATATTGGCCGACGTGCTTAGCCCTGTTTATATGAAGGATGCGCTGGGGCTCAATGAGGATGCCTGGGAGACCTATGTGGACTATATCGAAGCGCAGGATGAAGATGCTTTGCTGGCCATTGCGGAAGAGATCATGCTGAGCCTGTCCGGCGAGGAGACCGATACCTCCCATGTCGCATCGGTGTTCCAGTCGGCCGTCAACGGGTATGACCCGTCTGACGACGAGCCGGAGGAAGACGGCAGCTCGCCATCGACGGGCGGCGGCGGAAGCAGACCCAGCACGTCAACCGGCGGTGGCACAACGGTGCGGCTGCCCAACGGCGGTTCTACCACGCCGGAGACCGACGAGCGGGAATTCCCGTTTGTGGACTGCGAAGCCTACGACTGGGCCAAGGAACCCATCCTTGCACTATATGACTTGGGCGCGATCAATGGCGTGAACGAAACGGAATTTAACCCGCAGGGCAATGTGACGCGGGAAGAATTTATCAAGATGCTAGTTGGCGCATTTGGGCTTTTGGATGAGTCTGCAACGGCGCGCTTTGTAGATGTTAACCGTGCGGCATGGTATTATACGGCGGTTGCATCAGCGCAGTCGCTGGGGATCACCAACGGCATGGGAGACGGTTCATTTGGCGTTGGGCGGCTCATTACGCGGGAAGAGATGGCCACTATGGTATACCGCGCGGCTGACAAGTGCGGCGTGACCCTTAAGACGGATGTAGCGGCGCCTGTGTTTACCGACCAGGATGCCATCAGCAGCTATGCGGTAGAAAGCGTTGACGCGATGGCACGTGCAGGCATTATCAATGGCTATGGAGACGGCCGCTTTATCCCGGCGGCTAATGCTTCGAGGGCGGAGGCAGCAAAGGTGATTTATGGGCTGCTTCAGCAGAAGCAATAAGGAGGAGATCGAATGCGATTGAAAAAATTCTGGTGTATCCTCGTGACGATCGCCATGGTTGCCAGCCTGTTTACGGGCCTGACACCGGTTTTTGCGGCGGATACGACCGAGGGGTTTACCGACGATTTTGAGAGCTATGCGGAAGGGGAACCTTCCGCACCGTGGGAGTATCGGACCGACTTCACCGAAGCGGATTTTGAGAAGAACAACACGGTGATTGGCAAATACAACGTCGCAGGCAAGAGCGGCAAGGGGATTAAGATCACCCGGTATGAGAACGAGGCACAGGGCCGGCTCATGCAGATGTCCCGGACGTTTTCGCCCATCAGCGATGTTGTGACGGCGGAGTTTGATTTCAGCAGTGCGTCCAATTCCCCCAATTACAACAGCTTCATCCTCTACGCGGGGCATAAGGCGGTATCCGAGCTAATGTTTGCCACAAAGGATAACCGCTTGCAGCTGTGTCTCAGAGAGGATGACGGCAACTGGGTGGATGCGGCCGCGGATGGGGGGTATGTCACCATCAAGTGGGCGGTGGACATTGCGGCCAAGACGGTGAGCGTCTCGGTCGGGGACAAAGAGATCATAAAGGACGGGACAGTGAACAGCGCAGGTGCGGGCCAGCCGGTGGATAAGTTTTTGATCAACGCGCGGCAGTGGCTCAATGCGACCGTCGTGATTGACAACATAAAGGTCTATGGCAGCAAGGGCCCGGCCGAGGGGTCCACTGCAACGCAGGCGCCCGCTGCTTCGGCGCAGCCAACGGCATCCACGCCGGCGCAGACAGGCGACAAGGCCGGTTTTACCGACGATTTTGAGAGCTATGCGGAAGGGGCGCCCTCCGCACCGTGGGAATATCGGAACGACTTCCCCGAAGCGGATTCCGAGAAGAACAACACGGTATTCGGCAAATACAACGTTGCAGGCAAGAGCAGCAAGGGGATTAAGATCACCCGGTATGAGAATGAGGCACAAGGGCGGCTCATGCAGCTATCGCGAACATTTTCGCCCATTAGCGATGTTGTGACGGCGGAGTTTGACTTTAGCAGTGCGTCTTACTCGACCAATTACAACAGCTTCATCCTCTATGCGGGGGATAAGGTGGTATCTGAGCTGGCATTTATCACCAAGGATGACCGTCTCCAGCTGACGCTCAGAGAAGAAGGCACCTGGGTGGATGCGGCCGCGTATGGGGCGTATGTCACCATCAAGTGGACGGTGGACATTGCGGCCAAGACGGCGAGCGTCTCGGTCGGGGACAAAGAGATCATTAAGGACATCCCTGTCAACAGCGCGGGCGCGGGCCTGCCGGTGGATAAGTTTTTGATCAACGCACGGCAGTGGCTCAATGCGACCGTCGTGATTGACAACGTGAAGGTCTATGGGGCGGCCGGCCCGGTGGAGGGCGATACGCCGACCGCAAGCGCCCAGCCGACCGCAACGGCAACCCCGACCCCGGCCCCTGTGGTTGAGGGCGCGGTTGTGGAGAAGGAACCCTACCAGGATATGCTGGACACGCTGCAGGCGTTGGGGATTGTCCCTGAGACACTGGCGGGCACCGATCAGGCGGGCAACATGACCCGTGGCGCGTTTACGGCCATCCTTTGTGGGCTGTACAATTACCCGGTGGAGCTGACGGCGACAAAGACCCAGTTTACGGATGTGCCTGAAAGCCATGCGTATGCGGCGTCCATCCAAAAGGCCAAGGAATTGGGCCTGGTAAACGGGACGTCTGAAACGACGTTTGCGCCCGATGAGAACATCACCTACGAACAGGCGATCAAGCTCATCATGACGGCGCTGGGCTATAACGATATGGCGGAACAGCTCGGCGGATACTATTTTGGCCATGTGTCGCTGGCGAGCCGCGAAAAGCTGGTCACGGGCATCAACGTACAGGTGGGCCAGCCGGCGACATTTGGCGATTTGGTCCGCATGCTGTACAATGCGCTGGAGGTTGACCTCATGCAGGAGGTTGGGATTGGCTCTTATGTGGAGTATACCACCATCCGCGGGGAAACCATCCTGACCGAACGGCATAAGGTGTTCAAGGCAGACGGCGTTGTGACCGCCAATCACCTCACGGGCCTGACGCGGGAGAGTAACCTCAAAGAAACGATCATTGAGATGGACCACAGCGAGCGGTATTTTGTCGGTTCCACCAATGCGGCGGATTACCTGGGCTATACCGTCACCTATTATGCGACGGTGCGCGAGAGTGCGACCGATGATTCCACCATCGTATACATTTCTTTGAAGCGGAACGCAAACGACATCTATTACGTACTGGCTGAGGACATTGAAGACGTGTCCCTCACCGAATTTTCCTATATGGCATCGGAGGACGACAGCGAGCCCGAACGTCTGATCTTGTCCCCCGTTATGGATGTCATCTACAATGGCAAGGTGGGCGTGGATTATACCGCGGCGGACCTAAAGCCTGAAATCGGCGATGTGACGCTGGTGGATCGTGACAACGACGGCAGTATTGATGTGGTGTTTGTCAACTCTGCCATTACATTTGTTGTAGACCGCGTCTCCTCGCAGGAGAATATTCTCTACAACAAACTCAACACGCCGGCGGGCGGCGAGGGCGTTGTGCCCTACATTGAGGCGGATAGAGATTCGGATGAATATGAGCTGGAAATCCTAAAGGACGGCGAAGAAATTGAGCTGACCGCGCTGCGTGAGTGGGATGTGGTTTCGGTTGTGGAATCCAAGAACCGCGGCGAGCGTCTGCTCCGCCTGCTGGTCAGCAGCGAAACGGTGGACGGCACGGTGGAAGAGATCATATCGGGCGAAGATGAGCTGGTTGTGGATGGAACCCGCTACAAACTGGCATCGCCTTACCTGCGCGCGGTGGAGTCTGACAACCTGAGCGTGTCCTCCTACCGTCCGGGGGACAGTGTCTCCTTGTTGCTGGATACCTATGGCAATGTCGTGTTCGTTCGGACGGATGAGATGGGCACGTTGCAGTATGGGTACTATCTCATGCCGGGGGATTATGACACCATGGGCGAGGAAGCCAAGGTTAAGATTTTGGCAGCAGACGGCACCTGGCTCATCCTAGAAGGCGCCAACAAAATCATCATGAATGAGGCAACTGTAAGGGAGCTGTCGGATGATACGCTTGCCGGCGCAGGCCTCATGCGCATGATCGGCGGCGAACTGCAGCCCTTGCCGCAGCTGGTGCGGTACCGGCTCAACGGGAGCGGCCAGCTGGCGGAGATCCAAACGGTGCAGGCGCAAAATGTGATGGATGGCATGACAAACGAGCAACAGGAGACCATCATTAAGAGCGGTGTGTTCCGCCGGTCTTACTCCCAGCCGAGAAATGCAGATGGGTTGATGACCTCGACAAATGAAGAGGGCCTGTATTGCCGGACAGGGTATAAGGCTTTCCTGGAGAAGAATTACAACTCCAAAATCTTCTTCTACTATTCGGACAGCACGCCTTTCTTCCGGGCGCCTTATGATGCCAATGGGAATCTCAGTGTCTTGCTGGATGAATCGCAGTATTGGGTGTTTGGCCAGGGTTCCCTGTGGAATGGCGGCGGATTCCAAGTGGAGGTATACGACGAGGATATTGACAGCGTTGCAGGCGCCATTGTGCGGTATCAGGCAGGGGGCGGAAGTGGATCGGTAGAGATTAACAACCAGTCCATTAAGATCATTGACACCATTTCGGAGGCTGTGGTAGACGGCGAGCCCCGCATCAAGCTGAGTGTGCTGGACAACGGGAATCCGAAGGAGTACTACGCAGAGGATCTGAACCTGAAAGCAGACGGCAGCGAGATAACCCTTGGCGATCTGCGCCGGGGGGATGTCATCTGGGTCGGTACGACAAAAGAGGGCCTTGTGGGTGCATTTAAGGTATATGTGTCCAACGGCGAGCCGATCACGTCTGTTATGTCCTTTGGTTTTGACGGTGGCAAAAATGACATCGTTACTTACGGTGAGATCATCAGGATGAGCGCAGACAAGACCAAGGTGCAGTTTGATATTGGAGGGGAGATTTACAAGATCACCTTCAAATCCCCGGCGGTTGTAATTGTGGACGAGGAGCGCCCATCCAACCAGCTGCGCACGACAACCATCAATGAACTCAATGTCGGCGATAAACTGGTTATGCGCATCAGCAACGACTTTAATATCCAGTGTGCGGTGCGGTATGACTATCTGGAACCTTAAAATAGGAGGCCTCTGAGATGAAATTGCTGAAACGTTGTGTTGGGGTGCTGACCACCGCCGCGCTTTTGAGCGCGGCGGCGCTCCCCGTATTTGCTGCACCCACGTGGGACCGCTGGGGGCAGTTCGTGGATAAACAGTATGAAGGCAAAGTCACCAGCGATGAGGATTTAAAGGGTGATGTGGCGCGGGATGCCGAATATTTCGGCTCCCTAAACCCGCCCGCGCGGGATGAATGGGGCGGCATGCTGGGCTCCAAGGAGAAGTATGGCCTGACTGAGACGGGGTTCTTCCATGTGGAGACCATCGACCAGAGCCTGGCGCCCAAGGGTGAGAAAACGGTGTTGGTTTCCCCGGCGGGCAACCTGTATTTCTCGCTGGGCACCTGTGTAACCGACCTGTTTGAATCCCCCATGCAGGTGGT
>CALYAO010000003.1 GCA_944393605.1 uncultured Clostridia bacterium | reverse complement strand
GAGCACTCAAAGTTCTTTCCGAATCGCGCCGGCTCCTCGCCAGCGCAATCCCCCGCACTGTTCATTTCTCAATGTACCTTTTGAGCATAAAATACCACCTCCCGCACACTCCGCAAGAGGTGTCCGCTCGCCGCGCTCTCACGCGACTTGTCTATTATACATCGTCATGCGCAGGTTGTAAAGGGTATCCATCTTCTATATTTCACCAATACATTGTATTATATACATACAATCTTTGTTTTTCATGGATATATCCTCATTTTCCTGCCAAATACTCAAATTGTAAATATACTTTAGATTCTGTTCGAATCTATCAGATATTGCTTGTAGTTTTTCCCGAGACATGCTATACTTTAAGAAGAAAATCGAACAACCAAAGGAGGCTGTATCCAGTGAAAATAGACCTAAACTTCCCGGTCGAAAGTCTGGGCTGCATTGTCAAAACCAGCTCCACTTCAGGGGATATCTTTGTGATGTTTAAACTGCTCAACTTAAGCGACCGAATGATCGAAAGCGTCAAATTTGACCTCATCTGCTATGATGCCTATGGCGGCGAAATTGCACATGTACCCGTCTTCATGACTGGGGCGGAGGCTGCGCCGCATACGGTTTTTGCGGAAAACAAGGCGGTATCCATCGTCAGCTATCCCAACACCAAGCGGGCCGTCATTGAGTTCCATGAAGTCACCTTCCAAGACGGCGAAACCGTCACGGCCAATAACACATTTGACGTGCCGATTACCGAGCCTGACCCGCAAACCCTGGCGCGCCTCAAACAGCTCACCTTCCAGGAAGCACGCTGTCTGGCACAACAGCACGAAGCATACTGGCTGTGCGTCTGCGGCCGTGCCAATCTGCCCGAAGCGGAGACCTGTGTTCGATGCGGACTATCCCGGGATGTCGTGCTGTCCCGGTACACCTCCCCGGAATCGGTCGAGGCTGCAGCGGCAGTAATGGAGCAAGAGGCAGCGGAGGCCGAAGCACGTGCCCGCCAGGCGGCAGCAGAAGAGGCCATGCGCCGCAAGCAGCGCAACAAGAAGCGTCTGCGGCTCTTCCTGACCGTGGCTGTCATTGTGATTGCGGTCGCAATTGCCGGTTTCCTAGGTTTTCGAGGGATTTGCCTGCTTCTGGGCAACAGCAGCGCCGCCAAGGAGGACGATTTGGCCGCATACCGCTATTACCAGCTCGCCGGCAGCCGTAAGATGTATGACGTGCAGGAAGGGGCAGCCGGAAACAGCGCCGCAAACATCCTGTCATACGGGTTTGCGACAGAAGATGATACCTACTTATATGCCCTGGATGACAGTTTTACCATCTACCGGCAGCCTTTGACAGGCGGCGAAAAGGAATCTTTGGGGATCAAAGGCATGTATCTCAACGTGGTAGGAGATTGGGTGTATTACATCAATATGGATGATACCACGCCGGACGACTACAACAAGATCTTCCGGATGCAAAAGGACGGATCCGAAAAAACCAAGATATCCGACGATCCCGCCGTGAACCTGTATGTGGTGGCGGATGACCTGTATTTCATTTCCCTCGACGAACAAAACGCCAACATGACGCAGGTGTTTACCATGAAGGCCGACGGGTCAGGCAAAAAGCAGCTGAGCACCAACGGGGCCGCCCGGTTTATCTTATACAAAGAATACATCTATTATGTCGGCACTTCGGGCGGCGTGTACCGTGTGACGAGCAGCGGCAAGGAGGAGACCCTGCTGCAGGAGGCCAACGCCATCTTCCTGGATGCCTATGACGATACCCTGTATTACGTCGATGGCAGTGTTGCCGACCAGGTGAGCGGAACGCCCAAGCTGCCCCTCATGCAGATGGGGCTGGATGGGAGCAATCCGACCGCTGTGCGGGATGACATCCAAGTATACTGCTTTGACGCGACGGATGACGGCATCTACTTTGCGGACATGTCCAACATGCTTCCCATCAAGCGGATGGACTTTGATGGCACAGGCGAAGCGCAGCTCATTGATCCCATCATCATTGCATTCAATGTCACGGAAAACTACCTCTATTGCCTCAATAACGAAACGGGCAGCTTCCAGCTCATGACCAAGGACGGAACACTGGAGCAGGTGGTAGGTACAGTGGATGGCGCGAGTGCGAGCGCGGATACGGCTGCGCCAAGCGCCAGCCCCAGCGCATCTCCCGCCCAATAAACAAATCGACGCACAAGAAAAGCCAATGGCTTCTGGCTTGCCTTCCCAAGGAGGACATCGCAAGAGCGATGTCCTCCTTTTTGATGCCGCCATGGCGCAACAGTCCCCAATAAATTACTCTTCTCATGCGGCCCCAGCTCTTTTCGCGAGAGCGACATACAAAAACCGCGGCCCCTGTTTGATGGCCGCGGTTTGCCGCATTGGCTCACTATTTTCCAAACCAGTGCTTTTTCTCATACGATTCGGTTGAGATGGACTCCACCGCATACCCCGTCGCACCGATGACTTCCTTCAGCTTCTGCGCATCCAGCTCCTGCTCGCTGATAATTTCCGCCCGCTTCTTCTTGTGAGAGGAAGCAACTTTTTTGACTACAAAATTTCTGCGGATGACATCGTTTATATGCGCCTCACACATGCCGCAGGACATGCCCTGAATGATAAGTGTCGTTTTGATCATTTTTTTCCCCTCCTTGTCACCCATCTTCCGCAATAGCGCGCCCATTTGCTTTCCTTCCCATCGGCAGCCATCTCCCGCCGCCATCACCCTTCGAGATGCCAGCGAAAAAATGGCTCATGCCAAATCGCCCCCGCGCTTCTTCCATTTGAGGAGCAACGCCGAATTGACAATCACAACAACCGAGCCGGCGTTATGCACCAGCGCGCCAACCACCGGGTTCAGAACTCCCGCAATCGCCAGAGCGATGGCAAGGAAGTTCAAAGCCATCGAAAAAGAGAGGTTGCATCGAATGGTAAACATCATGCGCTTGGCCAGCGCCAGCAGATGGGGCAGTTCCTTCACTTCATCGTCCACCAGCGCAATGTCTGCCGCGTCCACGGCGATGTCGCTTCCAACGCCGCCCATCGCGATGCCAACCATCGCGGTTTTGAGTGCGGGGGCATCGTTAATGCCGTCCCCAATCATGCAAACAGGCTGTTTTTGCGCCTGGTATGCATCAATCCAGGCCAATTTGTCCTCGGGCAAGCAGTTGGCATGCACCTCCCCAATCTGCAGTTCTTGAGCGATGGTACGCGCCGCTTCATCATGGTCGCCCGTCAGCAAAACCGGCTGGACGCCAAGCGCTGCCAAGCGCCCGATCATGGCCTTGCTCTCCTTGCGCACAACGTCCGCCAGCGCCAAAAATCCCGCCATCACACCATCCACCGCCACATAGATGAGGGTACAGCCCATGGCCACATGGCGGTCCGCTTCCGCTGCGGTTTGTGCGGGGATTTCAACCCCATATGCGCTCATGAGCGCCTGATTTCCCGCCAGAATGGCCTTCCCATCCGCCGCAGCAGATACGCCGCGCCCGGGCATCATCTCAAACGTCTCGGGCTGCGGGGCAGTAGTACCATACTGCTGCTGATAACAGCGAACAACCGCTTTGCCCAACGGATGTTCCGAACGAACCTCCGCCGATGCGGCCAAGGCATACAGCGCTGCCTCGGGGCAGTCCGGCTGGGCACTTACAACCGCCGTCACCTCAGGCATTCCATAGGTCAGCGTTCCGGTTTTGTCAAAGGCGATCTTGCGAACCTGTGCCAAACGTTCCAGCGCATCCCCCTCACGGACCAAAAAGCCATGCTTCGTCGCATCGCCGATCGCAGCCAAGATTGCAGTAGGCGTCGCCAGCACCAACGCACAGGGGCAGAATACCACCAATATGGTGACCGCCCGAATGGGCTCACCCGTGACAAGCCACGTCAAAGCCGCAGCCGAAAGCGCAATGGCCACAATCCACGTCGCCCACCGGTCCGCAACGCCAACAATCTTGGCCTTTCCCGCGTCTGCCGACTGCACCAGGCGGATCATGCGCTGGATGGAGCTGTCCTCCCCCACCTTGGTCGCCCGCATGTCAAACGAACCAAACTGATTGACGGTACCGCTGGACACTTCGTCTCCAACCGTCTTGTCAACTGGCAAGGATTCCCCCGTCATCACAGCTTGGTTTACAGAGGTTTGGCCCGCAACAATGACGCCGTCCACCGGCACGCTTTCCCCCGGCAAAACCCGCAGCACATCCCCCACCTGCACCTGTTCGGCCGGCAGGATTCGCTCTTCGCCGTCCAAAACAACCCTTGCGGTCTGCGGCGTCAAATGCACCAGTTTTTCAATGCCGGCCCGTGCCCTGGCGACCGTCAGATCCTCCAGCAGCGCACCCAGCTGCATAATAAAGGCGACTTCCCCCGCCGCAAAATCCTCTCCGATGACAACCGAAGCGATCAGAGCAATGGACACCAAAACATCCGCTTTGATATCAAATTCCGTCACCAGACCAATCACCGCTTCCAAAATGATCGGAATGCCGCACAGCACAATCGCGACCCATGCCATATCAAACGGCAGGGGGAGCACATCCAGCACACTCAGCAAAAGCGCAGCTCCCGAGAGAATCAGCAGCACAATGTCCTTTTTCATGCCACCCAGCTCGAGCAGGCTTTCCAGTTTCCGCATCGCATTCTTCATACAGACACCTCCTTATACCCACACGGGTATGGGTATATTATACCAATAGGGGTATGGGTTGTCAAGGGGGTAAAATTTTTTATGCAAGCGTTTGCCGCCTTCTGATAAAACGACAAAACGACGATTGCCGTATCCTTTGGATCCTCAAGTCATATTGGCAAACCGCTCGACGGCCTTTGTAAAACTTTCCACCGTCTTATCCGCATCGCCATGTGCAATCCCGTCCCGAACACAATGCTTGATGTGACCTTCCAAGACCACCTGCCCCACCTTATGCAGCGCTGACTTCGCCGCATTGATCTGCGCCAAGATATCCTCACATGGGACATCCTCATCCACCATGCGATCCACAGCCTGCACCTGTCCGACAATCTTGCTGAGCCTTCTGTGCAGATTGTCCGCATCCATACATTGTTTCATATGTCCGCCTCCTTCTCTTACTTATCGCTATCATATCAAATTTTGTCAATGCTGTCAAATATACCTGCGCACTCTATCGAGTTCCTTGCCCGGTGTCCTATCCATCAAAAAGGGCAAGCGACCGATGCCGCCTGCCCTTTTGACTATTTCATTGACATTTGCCTTCTTTGAGCCGCATGGCAGCGCCTCTCGGGGGTTACTTCTCCTCCAGCTCTCCTACAAAGCTGCCCATCTCAATATAATCCTCTGTGTTTTCGAACTCATCTTTGTATGGGTTCACAGGGTCGATGACCGCATCTTCCTCATCCCCCAGATTCCAGTCATACTGTGGGGCTTCCACTTCCACCTCCGTGTTCTTGTAGATGGACATCCCCGTACCAGCCGGAATCAATTTCCCGATGATGACATTTTCCTTGAGGCCAACCAACGGATCGATCTTGCCCTTGATGGCCGCTTCAGTGAGTACGCGGGTGGTCTCCTGGAAGGAGGCGGCGGACAGGAAGCTGTCCGTTGTAAGGGCCGCTTTGGTGATTCCCAGAATCACACGGTTGCAGGTTGCAGGCGTCTGACCCGCTTCCTCCGCCATCTGATTCTTTTTCTCAAATTCATGCACATCCACCAAGCTGCCTGCCAGCATATCGGTGTCTCCCGGCTCCTCAACACGTACACGCTTGAGCATCTGGCGCACAATGACTTCAATATGCCGGTCATTGATATCCACACCCTGCAGCCGGTACACACGCTGGACCTCCTGGGTCAGATACTGCTGAACCGCCGTCACACCCTTGATGCGAAGAATGTCGTGCGGATTGATGGAACCCTCCGTCAGCTCGTCGCCCGCGGACAGGACATCCCCATCCGACACCTTGATGCGCGAACCGTATGGAATCAGGTAAGGCACAGCCTCGCCCGTCTCATTGTTGGTCACGATAATCTCGCGTTTCTTCTTGGTCTCCTCAATGCGCACCGTCCCGTCAATATCCGAGATGATGGCAAGACCCTTGGGTTTTCTCGCCTCAAACAGCTCTTCCACACGGGGCAGACCCTGTGTGATATCATCCCCTGCGACACCGCCCGTATGGAAGGTACGCATGGTGAGCTGCGTGCCCGGTTCACCGATGGACTGGGCCGCGATGATGCCAACCGCTTCCCCGACAGGAATCTCATCCCCGCTGGCCAGGTTGGAGCCATAGCACTTCGCACAAATCCCCACCTTTGCCTTACAGGTCAGAACGCTGCGAATTCGCGCGCGCTTCACGCCGGCATCTGCGCACAAATGTGCGAGTTTCTCGGTAATGAGCGTATCCGCCGGCACCAGCACCTCGCCCGTTTCGGGGTGACAAATCGGATCAATGGTATACCGGCCGTTCAACCGGTCAAAGATGCCCTCAATGAGCTCGTTGCCGTCCTTGATATCAAAGACCTCGATGCCCTCATGATCGCCGCAGTCATGCTCCCGGATGATGACATCCTGGCTGACATCCACCAGGCGGCGGGTGAGGTATCCAGAGTCCGCCGTACGCAGCGCTGTATCCGCCAGACCTTTGCGCGCACCGTGGCTGGAGATGAAATACTCCAGAACATTTAAGCCCTCGCGGAAGTTCGCACGGATTGGGATTTCCAGCGTTTTACCCGACGTATCCGCCATCAGGCCGCGCATACCGGCCAGCTGACGAATCTGGTTCTGGCTGCCTCGCGCACCAGAGTCCGCCATCATGAAGATGGGGTTAAACTGATCGAGATTATCCATCAGCGCCTTGGTGACCTTGTCGATGGTTTCGGTCCACGTCGCAATGACGAGATTATAGCGCTCTTCCTCCGAAATGAGACCGCGCCGGAACTGCGCAGTGATCTTATCAACGGCCTTTTCCGCATCCGCCAGATACTGCTGTTTGGCTTCAGGCACTTCCATATCCGAAACACTGACCGTGATCGCGCCCTGGGTGGAATACTTAAAGCCCATGCGCTTGATATCATCCAGCACGCCCGCCGTATCGGTCAGACCATGCACCCGGATGCTCTTGTCAATGATTTTACCCAATTTCCCCTTGGTGCAGAGGAAGTCAATCTCCAAATTCAGCGCCTTCTCAGGGTCGCTGCGATCCACAAAGCCGAGGTCCTGCGGGATTTTCTCATTAAACAGGAGGCGGCCAACCGTCGCATCAATCAGGCCCGAAATGGTTTTCCCATTCACTTCCTTGGTCATCCGCACACGGATGGGTGCATGGATTCCCACCACGCCGTTGGTGTATGCCAAAAGCGCCTCATTGGGGGTGGCAAAGACCTTACCCACGCCGGGCTCTTTGTCGTTGATCATGGTCAGGTAATACGCACCCAGCACCATGTCCTGCGTCGGCACGGCAACCGGCCGGCCATCCTGCGGCTTGAGCAGGTTGTTGGCAGACAGCATGAGGAACCGGGCTTCCGCCTGTGCCTCGGGGGACAGCGGCACGTGCACCGCCATTTGGTCGCCGTCAAAGTCCGCATTGTACGCGGTACACACCAGCGGATGCAGCTTGAGCGCGCGGCCCTCCACCAAGATGGGCTCAAACGCCTGGATGCCCAGACGGTGCAGCGTCGGCGCACGGTTTAAGAGCACCGGATGCTCCTTGATGACATCCTCCAGCACGTCCCATACCTCCGGACGCAGACGTTCCACCATGCGCTTGGCGCTCTTGATATTATGTGCATGGCCATCGTTGACCAGCTTTTTCATGACAAAGGGCTTGAACAGCTCAATGGCCATCTCCTTGGGCAGGCCGCACTGATAAATCTTGAGCTCAGGGCCCACCACGATAACCGAACGGCCCGAGTAGTCCACGCGCTTACCCAAGAGGTTCTGACGAAAGCGGCCCTGCTTGCCTTTTAGCATATCGGACAACGACTTTAAAGCGCGGTTGCCCGGCCCCGTCACGGGCCGTCCGCAGCGGCCGTTGTCGATCAGTGCATCCACCGCTTCCTGCAGCATACGCTTCTCATTGCGCACGATAATGTCGGGTGCACCGAGATCCAACAGGCGCTTTAAGCGATTGTTGCGGTTGATGACGCGGCGGTACAGGTCATTTAAATCACTCGTCGCAAACCGCCCGCCGTCCAGCTGCACCATGGGGCGCAAGTCGGGGGGGATTACGGGGATGACATCCATAATCATCCACTCGGGCCGGTTGCCCGACTGCCGGAAGGCCTCCACAACCTCTAGGCGCTTAATGAGCTTGACCTTTTTCTGCCCGTTTGCAGTCTCCAGCTCGGCCTTCAGCTCCTGGGATTCCTGCTCCAGGTCAATCTCCATGAGCAGCTCTTTGATGGCCTCGGCGCCCATGGCCGCCTTAAAGCGATTTCCGTATTTTTCCAGATAATCGCGGTATTCCTTCTCACTTAAAATCTGCTTCTTCTCCAGCTCCGTCCGCGTTCCGGGATCAATCACGATGTAGGATGCAAAATACAGCACCTTCTCCAGCACCCGGGGGGAAATATCCAGCAGCAGCCCCATGCGGGACGGAATGCCCTTAAAATACCAGATATGGGACACGGGGGCGGCCAGCTCAATGTGCCCCATGCGCTCCCGGCGGACGCGCGCACGCGTCACTTCCACTCCGCAGCGGTCACAGACGACGCCCTTGTAGCGGATGCGCTTGTACTTGCCGCAGTGACACTCCCAGTCCTTGGTGGGCCCAAAAATCCGCTCACAGAACAGACCATCCCGCTCTGGCTTTAGGGTTCTATAATTGATGGTCTCTGGCTTTTTGACCTCGCCATGTGACCATTCCCGGATTTTCTCGGGGGACGCGAGGCCGATCTTGATCGCCTCAAATGTATTAAATTCTACCAACGGCTCCATCTCCATTCTCGCGTAATCAAACAGGATTCATCCTTCCTGCCAGTTTCCATGCCTGCCTTTAGAAATCCAGGTCGTCATCGTCCAGGAAATCGCTGTCATCTTCAAATTCATCTTCTTCGTCATCCACGTCTGCCAGCTGATTTTCCTGCTCAATGGCATCCGCCAGGATGTCCTCATCCATGTCGTCTACCACTTCATCCTCGCCCGCAATCTCATCCTCCTCGTCCTCCTCCTCGAGGTCCAGGTTGATGAACGCGGTGCCGTCATCCCGGATGGACATGTTCTTGGCATAATCCTCTTCCTCTGAGGTGTCTTTTAAGACGACCTCCTCGAGGTCAGCACCCAACACCTTCACATCCAGCGCCAAGCTCTGGAGCTCTTTGATGAGCACCTTAAAGGATTCCGGAATCCCAGGCCGCGGCACGCTTTCGCCCTTTACGATGGACTCATAGGTCTTGACGCGCCCAATGATATCATCCGACTTGACGGTCAGAATCTCCTGGAGCGTGTATGCCGCGCCATATGCCTCCAGCGCCCACACTTCCATCTCACCGAACCGCTGCCCGCCGAACTGCGCCTTACCGCCCAGCGGCTGCTGGGTCACCAGCGAGTACGGCCCAGTGGAACGCGCGTGAATCTTGTCATCCACCAGATGCGCCAGCTTGAGGTAGTACATATATCCTACGGTTACGCGGTTGTCAAACGGCTCACCCGTGCGCCCGTCATAGAGCACCGTCTTGCCATCCCGGTCAAAGCCGGCCTGCTCCAGCGTATCCATGATGTCGTTTTCATTCGCGCCGTCAAAGACGGGTGTTGCAATCTTCCAGCCCAGCTTCTTCGCAGCACGGCCCAAGTGCACCTCTAGGACCTGCCCGATGTTCATACGCGAAGGCACGCCCAAGGGGTTCAGCACGATTTCCAGCGGCGTCCCGTCAGGCAGGAAGGGCATATCCTCCTCAGGCAGGATGCGGGAAATAACACCCTTGTTCCCGTGCCGGCCCGCCATCTTATCGCCCACCGAGATCTTGCGCTTCTGCGCGATGTAACACCGCACCAGCTGGTTGACGCCGGGCGGCAGCTCGTCTCCCTTCTCCCGATCGAATACAATCACGTCCACAATGATGCCCGCTTCGCCATGCGGCACACGCAGGGAGGTGTCCCGCACCTCACGCGCCTTCTCGCCAAAGATGGCGCGGAGCAGGCGCTCTTCCGCGGTGAGTTCCGTCTCGCCCTTGGGCGTCACCTTCCCCACCAGGATATCCCCCGAGCGCACCTCGGCGCCCACGCGGATGATCCCGCGCTCATCGAGGTCCTTTAGCGCATCCTCCCCCACGTTGGGGATGTCGCGCGTGATCTCCTCGCTGCCCAGCTTGGTATCCCGCGCCTCACACTCGTATTCCTCAATGTGGATGGAGGTGTACACGTCGTTGCGCACCAGTTTCTCGTTAATGAGCACAGCGTCCTCGTAGTTATAGCCCTCCCAGGTCATGAACCCAATCAGGATGTTCTTGCCCAGCGCAATCTCACCGTTGCAGGTCGCAGGACCATCCGCAATGATGTCTCCTTTTTTCACGATCTCACCCTGCGAAACAGTGGGCTTCTGGTTGATACACGTCCCCTGGTTGGAACGCACAAACTTGATCAGCTTATACTTTTGGTGCTCGCCGCTGTTGGTTTTGATCACGATCTCGTCCGCCGCGACCTTCTCCACAATACCATCTTCTTTGGCCAGCACCACGACGCCCGAATCCTTGGCGGCCTTGTACTCGATGCCCGTCCCGACGATGGGAGAATCGGTCACCAACAGCGGCACCGCCTGCCGCTGCATGTTCGCGCCCATCAGGGCTCGGTTTGCGTCGTCATTTTCCAGGAAGGGGATCATGGCCGTCGCAACGGATACCATCTGTTTGGGCGAAACGTCCATATAGTCAATGCGGTCGGCTTCCACTTCCAGGATCTCATCCTTATACCGCGCCGTGATCTTCTTATTTTTGAAGCGTCTGCTCTCGTCCAGCGGCTCATTGGCCTGCGCGATGATGTACTCATCCTCCACGTCGGCCGTCATATAGGTGACCTCGTCCGTCACAACGCCCGTTTCCTTGTCCACGCGGCGGTAGGGCGCTTCGATGAAGCCATGCTCGTTCACGCGCGCATAGGTGGACAGGGAGGAAATCAGACCGATGTTCGGGCCTTCCGGCGTCTCAATGGGACACATGCGCGAATAGTGCGAATGGTGCACGTCGCGCACCTCAAAGCCCGCACGGTCACGGGACAGGCCGCCCGGCCCCAGCGCGGACAGACGCCGCTTATGCGTCAGCTCGGACAGCGGATTTAAGTGGTCCATAAACTGGGACAGCTGGGAGGAGCCGAAGAACGCCTCGATGGTCGCCACCACGGGCCGGATGTTGATGAGCGCCTGGGGCGTCACAATATCCAGATCCTGGATGGTCATGCGCTCCCGCACCACGCGCTCCATGCGGGACAGGCCAATCCGGAACTGGTTCTGGAGCAGCTCACCCACGCACCGCACGCGGCGGTTGCCCAGATGGTCGATGTCATCCGTTGTGCCGTTGCCATAGCACAGGCAGATATGGTAATTGATGGAAGCCATGATGTCCTCCATCACGATATGCTTGGGGATCAGTTCGTCGATGCGGTAGCGCAGCTGCATGAGCCGGTCCTCATCCGTCTTGTTGTTCTCCAAAATATCCATCAGAACGTCATATTTGACCTTCTCGCGAATATGCAGGCTGGAGATATCAAAATCCACATAGTTATGGATGTCCACCATGCCGTTGGAGAACACCTTGAGGTCATGCCCCTCGATGTCGAGATGTACCTCGTTGACGCCGCACGCTTCCACCTCGCGCGCCTTCTGTTTGCTGATGGATTCCCCCTTGCTCACCAGGATTTCACCTGTTAAGGGGTTTACGATGTCGGCGTTTGCCACAAAACCGGCGATCCGAGGCCCGATGGCAAGCTTCTTGTTAAACTTATACCGGCCAACGCGCGCCAAATCATACCGTTTGGGGTCAAACAGCAGCCCAAACAGCAGCGATTTTGCATTTTCCACCGTCGGCGGCTCACCCGGGCGGAGTTTTTTATAGATCTCAATCAAGGCCTCATCCTGCGTCTTAACCGGGCTCTTGTCCAGCGTTGCCAGCATGAGCTCGCTCTCGCCGAACATATCCAAAATCTCCGCATCCGTCTCCACGCCCAGCGCGCGGATCAGCACTGTGATGGGCAGCTTTCTGGTGCGGTCAATACGCGCCGAGAACACATCGTTGGAGTCATTCTCATACTCCAGCCATGCGCCGCGGTAAGGAATCACCGTCGCGGAGAACAGCTTTTTACCCACTTTGTCATATTCCATGCCAAAGTAGATGCCCGGAGAACGCACCAACTGGGATACGACGACACGCTCGGCCCCGTTGATGATAAATGTTCCTTGCTCCGTCATGAGCGGGAAGTCACCCATGAAGATCTCCTGCTCTTTGACCTCACCCGTCTCCTTATTAATGAGGCGAACGCGGGCTTTCAGCGGCGCGGCATAGTTCACGTCCCGCTCCTTGCACTCCTCCACCGGATACTTGATCTTATCTTCCTCCAGCTTGTAGTCAATGAACTCTAGGATCAAATTGCCGGTGTAGTCCGTGATGGGGGAGATGTCGTGGAACACCTCCTTTAACCCCTCCTGGAGGAACCAGTCATAGGAGTTTTTCTGTACCTCGATGAGGTTGGGCATTTCCAAGACTTCATCAATTTTGGCAAAGCTCATTCTCTCGTTTTTGCCCAGTTGAATCGGATGTACCATTTACGCAATCACCTCAAATTTTTTGTACCAATCCCATGTTTTTTAGAACACGCAAAGAAAACACAGGGTTTTTCCTGCCCGCGTTATTGCCCGCACGACTTGGGGCAAACGTCCGGCAGATGCGATCAACCAGCCAGTTTCTGTGTTTCCTCTTCCAATTGGTCTGTTGTTACAACCGTAACCTCTATATCAAGTTTCATCACATACCGTAAAGTATACAAAGTAGACAAGAAAAACGCCTTGCCATGGGGCAAATTGCACAAGTCAACGCACCGTTTTGTGCATAATAACCCCATTTTGAAACTAACGATACAATTTTATATGTTATCACACACTTTGCAAGATGTCAACGATAAATTGAAAAAAATTTTGGAAAAAATGACGGTCCGCTTGCAAAAATTTTCAAATTGTTCATTTGTGTTTTGGCAGAAGGCATGGTATACTATGAATGGAAAACATGTTTTGAAGAAAGAGATGGGATCCTATGAACTGGCTTTATCAATTTCTGGCCGGCAGGCACGGGCCTGACCAGCTCACGCTTGCGCTCTTTGTCCTGTCCATGGCGCTGACGCTCATCGGCCGGCTGTTTTTTTACCCGCTGACACTGCTCGCCATTCTGCTGATCGCGCTTTGCCTATTCCGCATTCTCTCCCGCAACCATGTGCGGCGCAATGCGGAAAACGCCAAATTCCTGCAGATTTGGAATGGTGCGCGCGGTTGGTTTGACAGGCAGAAGCAGCGCCATGCGGAGCACAAATACTATAAACATTTCACCTGTCCCAACTGTGGGCAAAAGCTGCGGGTGCCGCGCGGAAAGGGAAAAATCCGCATCACCTGTGCGAAATGTCAGACCAAATTTGAACGAAAAACCTAATAAAACCGGCGGCAGTCCATTTTGGTCTGCCGCCGGTTTTTTGAACGATGCAAAAAAGCATTCTCAACTAGCAAATCTGAATGATCCATGGTGCCGATTTTCCGCGCCAAACTGGCAGCTTTTTGCGGGATATCGGCAACCCCCGCTGTGCTTTGATTTCACAGGGCACGCGCCTAACGCTATTGCCCGCCCGTGCCGTTGGGCGCCATCTGCAGCACCCGTTCTTCTGTCTGTTCATCTAACCCTTCGCCGACATTGACATAGCTGCCCGGCGTCTCTCCCACAATGATGGTCTGCGCGATGGGTGCCTGCGTCACAATTGTGACATCCTTTTGGATGGTGGGCATAAACAGCATCATTTGTACCGCGACCTCCATGGAGATGGCATGCCGCGTTTGGTTGATGCCCGCTTCTGTAAAGGAATCGCGCAGTTCTACCGTCACCGCGCCGACGGGCATCAGTTCCACATGGATGTTTGGGCCCATGCCCGCCAGAATGTCTGTCCCCAACAGGGATCCAAGCGGGATGGAAACGGTGTTGTTGGGTTCCGCGGTGATCCGCTCTTGGATACCGATGGCGACATCCGCCTTGAGTGCATTGATTGCGACGACATTGGATTGGATGGCGGAGATCTTTCCGTCCGTCCCCGTTTGCAGGGTTACCAAATCCTGGTATGTGATCCCCTGCTCCGCCAGAACGTCCCGGATGGTCTCATTGGCGATCATGGTGGCAATATGCTGCGCCTGGGACTCCGCCACCGCGGCCAGAACGGGCCGCAGGGAGCTGAGCACGCAGGCGGTTCCGCCCGCGAGCAGCGTCACGATCAGCAGCAGCACAAGGCCGCCCGACACGCTTTTGTGCTTTCGCCGCCACCAGCCCGGTGCGTGACATCGTTTTCCGCCCAGCCGCATCCGCCCATCCCTCCTGCCCGGTCGCAATAGATACCACTATTGTATGTCGCGCCGCATGCATGTGTGACACTTTTTTTCCGCCAATCCAAGCCGAGCGAAATGGGTATTGAAAAGTGGAACAGGATATAGTATAATGAAAGGCATCATCCAACTTACCAGAAAAAACCGCGCCCCACAAGCAGGCGCGGACGCATACCATCTCCGGGAGGGACCTATGAAACGTCTGCTCAGTTATATCCGACGCGCCGCCGATGATTACGACATGATCGCGGCGGGAGACCGCATTGCCGTCGGGGTGTCAGGCGGGAAGGACAGCCTGGTGCTGCTGTGCGCGCTGGCGGCGCTCCGCCGCTTCTATCCCGCCCCCTTTACGCTGGAGGCCATCACGCTGGATATGGGCATGGAGGGCATGGACTTCTCTGGTGTGCGTGCGCTGTGCGATTCCCTGGAAATTCCTTATACCATTCATCCCACCCAAATCAAGGAGATTGTGTTTGACATCCGAAAAGAGCCCAACCCTTGTGCGCTGTGCGCCAACCTCCGGCGAGGCGCACTCAATCGGACCGCCAAGGAGCACGGGTGCAACAAGGTGGCGCTGGGGCACCACCACGACGACGTGGTGGAAACCTTCCTGCTCAACCTGCTGTACGAGGGGCGCATCGGGTGTTTTTCCCCCGTGACCTACCTGTCCCGTACGGACATTTACGCCATCCGCCCCATGGTATACGTCCCCGAGCGGGAAATTGTGGGCTATGCGCGCCGGGCGGAACTTCCGGTGGTGCACAACCCGTGCCCTGCGGACGGGCACACCAAGCGCCAGTATATCAAAGAGCTCATCGGAAAACTGGACTATGAAAACCGCGGCGCCAAAGAGCGGTTTTTTACCGCGCTCCGGGGTGCGCTCCCCGACTGGCGTCCGCATGAAAAAGAAGGTGGAAACCATGGAACGAGCTAAAATTGCGCGCATCAATGCGCTCGCCAAAAAGAGCCGGGAAGAAGGGCTCACCGATTTGGAGCGAATGGAGCAGGCGGCGCTCCGGCAGGAATACCTCGCGGGCATCCGCAAGAGCCTCAAAGCGCAGCTGGATCAGATTGAAATCGTGGATTCGTGAACAACAAAGGAGAGGAAACCATGAAAAAAGTTACCAAAGCAGTCATCCCCGCAGCGGGCCTGGGCACCCGGTTTCTGCCCGCTACCAAAGCCATGCCCAAGGAGATGCTCCCCATTGTGGATACCCCAACCTTGCAGTACATCATCGAGGAGGTCATCGGCTCCGGCATCGAGGACGTCCTCATCATTACAGGGCGGGGCAAAAAAGCCATCGAGGACCACTTTGACAAGTCCTACGAACTAGAAACCGAATTGGAAAAAAGCGGAAAATATGAGATGCTGCAGGAGGTGCAAAAGATCTCCCGCATGATCAACCTGCATTACGTTCGCCAGCACGAGGCGCGCGGACTGGGAGATGCCATCTACTGCGCCAAGTCCTTTGTGGGGGACGAGCACTTTGCCGTGCTGCTGGGGGACGACATTGTGGATGCCGAAAAGCCCTGCCTCAAGCAGATGCTGGAGGTCTATGAAGAGTATGGCGCCAGCGTCCTGGGGGTTCAGACGGTGCCCGAGGCGGATGTGTCCAAATACGGCATCATCGCGGGAGAACAGATTTCCGACCGGGTATACCGGGTACATAAGATGGTGGAAAAGCCAAAGCTCGCAGATGCCCCTTCCCGCGTGGCAGTCTTGGGCCGGTATATCATCACGCCCGAGATCTTTGATCACATCAAAAACACCCCGCCGGGTGCGGGCGGCGAGATCCAGCTCACCGATGCGCTTCAATCCCTCGCGCAGGAACAGGCGATGTACGCATATGACTTTGTGGGGCGGCGGTATGACGTCGGGAACAAGCTGGGCTTTTTGGAAGCGACCGTGGAATTCGCGCTCAAACGGGAAGACCTGCGGGATGCGTTTTTGGCATACCTCAAGCGAATTGTAAAAAATACACCGTAAAAAAGGCGGCCTTTTGGCCGCCTTTTTTACGCATGCAAGCCTCCGTTTCCTAGCCTTCCCCACCCTGGATAGACGGTTCACCCGCGCGCAACTTGACTTTATGTTTCTTCCATAAGGCTTGATTCCTCAATGACCGCTGTTTGGTATTTGTCCAAAATGCTTTTTTCAAGGCGCTCCCGCATCTCCATATTGATGGGATGCGCGATGTCTTTAAACTCCCCTTCGGGTGTCTTGCGGCTTGGCATGGCAACGAACAACTTGTCCTGCCCCTCGATGACTTTGATATCATGGACCACAAAACAGTTGTCAAACGTCACCGACACCACCGCCTTCATCTTGCTGTCCATGCTGATCTTCCGCACCCGGATATCTGTAATCTCCATTGTATGCGACCTACCTTCCTTGCGTTGTATGGCTCTATTTTCTGTACTTTTTTGCGGATTATACCGCTTTTTTTGAAAAAGGGCTTTTAATTTCCTGGGAATTGCAATATAATATAAAAAAGAAGGTTGTGCGCCTTTGCGCGCAACAACGCTGCCTTGCAAGAACTGAACCAAACAACAATTTGACCGGGTCAACGTAAGACCGCTGATCCGATTTGCAAGCAGCCTGATATGCAGTTAGGAGGGCTCCTTTTGGATACATTACAGCTTTCTGCCATTGATAAGACCCGCCCTGTGCACTTTATCGGCATCGGCGGCGTCAGCATGAGCGCGCTCGCGCTGGTGATGGTGCATCATGGCTATACCGTGACGGGTTCGGATTTCAAAGACGGAAGACACCTGGACCGCCTAAAGAGCGCAGGTATCCCTGTCGCCATCGGACACAGTGCGGCGAACATCGGAGATGCGGCGCTGGTGGTCTACACCGCCGCCATCGGAGAGGACAACCCCGAGCTCATGCGGGCGCGCTCGCTGGGGCTCCCCGTCGTGGAGCGCCCCGTGCTCCTGGGCGCCATGATGGAGCGCTTCCAGTATCCCGTGGCAGTATCGGGCACGCACGGCAAGACCACCACCACCTCCATGCTGGCACACATCCTCATGCGGGGCGGCTTTGACCCAACGGTCATGGTCGGCGGCAACCTGCCCGCCATCGGCGGCAACCTGCGGGAGGGCCGCAAAGAATACATGGTGACCGAGGCCTGTGAATATCACGGCAGCTTCTTGCATTTCCGCCCCAAGCTCGCCATCATCTTAAATGTGGAAGAAGATCACTTGGATTATTTCCAAAATTTGGATGACATTGTGGACTGCTTTGCAAAGTTTGCCCAGGTGGTGCCCAAAGAGGGGTGCATCGTGGTCAATGCGGACAACGCGAATGCCATGCGGGCCGTGCGGGATGCCAAATGTGCCGTCATCACCTATGGCATTGAGACGCAGGACGCGGAATACACCGCCCGCAACATCTCCTTCAATACCAATGGACAGGGGCGGTTTGACCTATACCACAACGGCAAATATGCCGAACACATCGCCCTCAGTGTGACGGGCATCCACAACGTCAGCAACGCCGTCGCCGCCATCGCAGCCAGCGCCATGCTGGGGGTTGCGCCCGACGCGATGCGGGAAGGGCTGTTGGACTTCACGGGAACCGACCGGCGGTTTCAACTCAAAGGGGAGGTGGACGGCGTTCGCGTCATTGACGACTATGCGCACCATCCCACCGAGATTGCCGCAACGCTGGAGGCTGCCAAGAAGATGAACAGCGGCAGAATCTGGTGTGTCTTTCAGCCGCATACTTATACGCGCGCCTACATGCTAAAGGATGCGTTTGCAAAATGCTTTGGCGGATGTGAGCGGGTGATCGTGACAGACATTTACGCGGCGCGGGAGAAGGATACCGGCCTCATTCATGCCTCCGAGCTTGCGGATGCCATCAACGCCCAGTCGGGCAACGCGGTCTACATCAAGGGGTTTCCCCAGGCCGCAGCCTACCTCAAAGAACACATGCAGCCGGGCGACCTGGTGCTGACACTGGGCGCGGGCGACGTATACCGCGTGGGCGATCTGCTGCTGGCATAACGCCGGCATACATACAAAGGAGAGGCTATGTCATACCCCATCAAACAGGGCTTTCTGCCCGTCACCAAAGCGGATATGGACGATCTGGGGTGGGATGCCCCCGATTTTCTCTACGTCACGGGGGACGCCTATGTGGACCATCCCAGCTTCGGAACGGCCATCATTTCCCGCGTCCTGACTGCAAACGGGTACCGTGTGGCCATCCTGGCGCAGCCCAACTGGCGGGATACCACCGATTTCTTGCAACTGGGGCGCCCAAAACTGGGCGTTTTGGTATCCTCCGGCAACATCGATTCCATGGTGAACCACTACACCGCGGCCAAAAAGCCGCGCAGCCAGGAGCTATACTCCCCAGGCGGCAAGCCGGGCAAGCGGCCCGACCGCGCCGTCATCGTGTACTGTAACCGCGTGCGGGAGGCATTTGGGGACATCCCGCTCCTCATCGGCGGCGTGGAGGCCAGTCTCCGCCGCTTCGCGCACTATGACTACTGGAGTGATTCGGTGCGGCGGTCCATTTTGGCGGACAGCCGCGCCGATCTGTTGCTATACGGCATGGGAGAACGCTCCATCGTGGAGGTGGCGGATGCGCTCGCGCATGGGACGCCCATCTCCGCCCTCCGGCACGTGCGGGGCACGTGCTACCTCGCCCGGGACGCAGAAGCGCCAACCGATGGGGTGCTGTGCCCTTCGTTTGAGGCCGTGCGCGCGGACAAGCGCGCCTATGCGGAGGCCACCCGCCTGCAGCTGGCGGAGCAGGACCCCATCCGGGGCAGGACGCTGCTCCAGCCCCATGGAAACCGGATGCTCGTGCAAAACCCGCCTGCCATGCCGCTGTCCCGCAAGGAGCTGGATGCGGTCTATGCCCTGCCCTATACGCGGACATGGCATCCCTATTACGACAAGCATGGCGGCATTCCCGCGCTTGCAGAGGTCAAATTCTCCATCACCTCCTCCCGCGGTTGCTTTGGATCCTGCAGCTTCTGCGCGCTCACGTTTCACCAGGGCCGCATCGTACAGAGCCGCAGCCAGCAGTCCATCCTGCGGGAAGCCGAGGCCATGACGTGGGACCCCGACTTCAAGGGATACATCCACGATGTGGGCGGCCCCACCGCCAACTTCCGCGCCCCCGCCTGTAGCAAGCAGCTAAAGGAAGGCGCATGTGCGGAGCGGCAGTGTCTGTACCCTGCGCCCTGCCCCGCTATTTGGGCTGACCACAGCGAATATCTGGCGCTTCTGACCCAGCTCCGTTCGCTGGACCGTGTCAAAAAAGTGTTTATCCGCTCGGGCATCCGCTATGACTACCTCATGGCCGACCCGGACGATGCCTTTTTTACCGCGCTGTGTGAGCACCACGTGAGCGGGCAGCTCAAGGTCGCACCGGAGCACGTGAGTCCCAACGTGCTAAAGTACATGGGCAAGCCGGGGCGGAACGTGTATGACCGGTTTGTGGACAAGTTCTATGCCATCAATAAAAAGCTGGGCAAAGAGCAGTACCTCGTACCCTACCTCATGTCCAGCCATCCGGGCAGCACCCTCTCTGACGCGATTGAGCTGGCGGTGTACCTAAAGCGCCACAAGCTGTCCCCCCAGCAGGTGCAGGACTTCTATCCCACGCCCGGGACGCTGTCCACCGCCATGTTTTACACCGGCCTAGACCCGCGCACCATGGCGCCGGTCTATGTGCCGCGCAGCCCGCAGGAAAAGGCCATGCAGCGGGCCCTGCTCCAATTCGGCAATCCCAAAAACTACGATTTGGTGTATCGGGCGCTCATGCAGGCGGGGCGGCAGGACCTCATTGGCTACGGCGAAGATTGCCTCCTCCGCCCGCGCAGGGACATGCGGCCGGGGCAGAAAGGCGGCAAGGGCATGCGCGGACAAGCTCCCGGAAAGCCGAGCGGCGCGTCACAGCAAAAACGGCCCAGCAAGGGCGCCAAGTCCAGCCAGGGCCGCCAAGCAAGTCACGCACACCAATCCCCCACCCGCGGCGCAAAGCCACAGGGCAAGGGGAAAACCATATCAGAACCCCGCAAAAAATCCGGAAAAACAGGGAGGAAACACACATGAGTGCAAAAATCTTAGACGGCAAGGCCGTTTCGGCCCGGCTCAAAGACGAACTAAAAGAAGAGGTGGCAACCCTCAAACAACAGGGCATCCAGCCCGGCCTCGCGGTCATCATTGTGGGAGATGACCCCGCGTCCCGCATCTATGTCAACAACAAAAAGAAGGCATGCGAGTACATCGGCATCCACTCGGAGGAATATGCGCTCCCCGCAGAAACCACACAGGAGGAGCTGCTCGCGCTGGTGGACAAGCTCAACCACAAGGCCGACATCCACGGCATCCTGTGCCAGCTGCCCCTGCCAAAACATCTGGATGAGGAAGCGGTCATCGCGGCCATCTCCCCCAAAAAGGATGTGGATGCGTTCCACCCCGTCAACGTCGGCAAGATCATGATCGGCAACTTCGACTTCCTGCCCTGTACGCCGGCGGGTGTCATGGAGCTCATCGCCGAGGCGGGCATTGAAATCGCGGGCAAGGAGTGCGTCGTAGTGGGGCGGAGCAACATCGTCGGCAAGCCGCAGGCCATGCTGCTGTTGCACCAGCACGGCACCGTCACCATCTGCCATTCCCGCACCAAAAATCTCGCGGAGGTGTGCCGCCGGGCGGATATCCTGGTCGCCGCGGTGGGCGTTCCCGAACTCATCAAGGGCGATATGATCAAGCCGGGCGCCGTGGTCATCGACGTCGGCATGAACCGCCTGCCTGACAAGAAGCTGGTGGGGGATGTGGATTTCGAGGCCGCCAAGGAGGTCGCAGGCGCGATTACCCCCGTGCCGGGCGGCGTGGGGCCCATGACCATCGCGACCCTGATGAAGAACACCGTGCGCGCGGCAACCATCGCGCAGTGACGAAAAGAGACGATTGCCATGCAAACCAAACTGATCCGGGCGGATGAGCCCACAGCGCTCGCAGATGCCGCAAGATGCCTTGCGGGCGGCGGACTGGTGGTGTTCCCCACCGAGACGGTATACGGCCTGGGCGCCAACGCGCTGGACGAGGCCGCCGTACGAAGCATCTTTGCCGCCAAGGGCCGCCCCTCCGACAACCCGCTCATCGTACATATTCATGACGTCCGCCAGCTGGATGGGCTGGTTTCCGCCATCCCACCCATGGCACAGCGGCTCATGGATGCCCTATGGCCCGGGCCGCTCACGTTGGTGCTGCCCCGCTCGGGCGCGGTGCCCGACGTGGTGACGGCGGGGCTGGCAACCGTCGCGGTGCGCATGCCTTCCCACCCCGTGGCCCAGGCGCTGCTGCGGCTGGCAAACATACCCGTTGCGGCCCCCTCCGCCAACACCTCCACTCGCCCCAGCCCAACCACGGCACAGCATGTCGCAGATGACCTATGGGGTAAGGTGGACTACATCGTAGACGGCGGCGCATGCGACGTGGGGCTGGAATCCACTGTGGTGGACGTGACGGGCGAACGACCCGTCATCCTGCGCCCGGGCGGTGTCCCCAAAGAGGCGCTGGAAGCGGCCTGCGGCATGGCCGTCGGTACCGACCCAGGCCTCACCAAGCCCGATGCCGTACCCAAAAGCCCCGGCATGAAGTACAAGCACTATGCGCCGCGCTGCGAAATGGCGGTGGTGACGGGCGCACATATCCAAGAGGGCGTCACAGCCCTGTTGGAAGAAAATACAGGGAAGCGCATCGGCGTGCTCACCGCGGGGCCGCACCAATATGCCAATGCTGCATATACCGTGGATGGCGGAGGCACGCCCGAGGCATATGCACATGCGCTGTTTGCGGCCCTCCGGGACATGGAGGCCCACGGTGTGGAGCTCATTGTGGCGGAGCTGCCCTTTGGGGAAGACGGGCTGGCCCCCGCCGTCCGCAACCGCATCCGAAAAAGCGCGGGCGGCAATGTCATAGAAACATAAAAAACGCCCGCTGCCAGTAATCTGCTGGCAGCGGGCGTTTTTACGGTCGGTAACCATTGGCCCCATGCCGCCTGACAAGCGGCGCCGCACAGCATCCCATGAAACCACAAGGCCCGCCCTGCCATGTGCAGAGCGAGCCTTGTTTGCTTTTTACTGGGTGATGAAACACTGCGTCCAATAGTGCGTATATGGGCCGTCACCCGCATAGTACCCAACGCCAAGTGCCGTCAGATTGGGGTTTAAGATGTTCGCACGGTGCCCCGCCGAGTTCATCCACCCCTGCATGACCTCTTCGGGCGTCTTTTGCCCCGCGGCAACATTCTCCGCCGCACGGGTGTATGCGATGCCCGCAGCTTTGATTCGGTCAAAGGGAGACTGCCCGTCGGGGTTGTCATGGGAGAAGAAGCGGCGGTCGTTCATGTCCTGGCTGTGCGCCCGCGCGACATTTGCCAGGCCCTCATGCCACGTGAGAGGGGAAAGCCCCTGCTTCGCACGCTCCTCATTGACCAGCTCCAGCACCCGCCGTTCGTAAGCATGGCCCGTCTGGGGCGTCTCAGGTGTCGCAGCGCCGCCGTCTGTCGTCACGGTTACCAGCCGCTCGGATGCCGCCCACGTCACCTGGGCGCCAAAGCTCTCGCTCACCGCACGGATGGGCACCAGCGTCCGGTCCCCCACAATTTTGGGCACAGCGTCCAACGCCACAGCGTTACCATTGCGATACATGACATACCGGCCAATGGTGAGCGTCACGACATCGCTTCCCTTCTGGGCCGTCACCCGCCGATTTTCCGCATCCCAGTCCACCCGGGCGGAAAGCGCCTCAAAAATGGCGCGCACCGGCACCAGCACCCGGTCCTGTTCTATGATAGGGGGCTGGTCAAACGAGAGCATCTGTCCGTTCACAGTGACCCAGATTGCCTCTTCCGCATGCACCGTCCCCAATAAACCAACCTGCAAACCCGCCAGCAGCATCAATGCCACCAGCATGCCAACAATTCGTCTCATATCCATCCCTCCTGCTTGCCACGTATATATCCAACGACATCTATGCTACCATGGCCGCAGGAGAATCGCAACCCTCAATTTCTGGCAGCGTCGACAGGCGTTGCCAGCTGCGTACGCAGGTAGGCGGCAAAATCCGCCACCGTGCGAAAGAGTGCATCGGGGTGCGCTGCCTCCAGCGCCGGGATGTCTGCCGTCTCCGCCCATGCCGCGGCCAACGCCGTAAGCCCCGCTCGCCGCGCTTCTCGAATGTCACTTACCGTGTCTCCCACGTAGACGGCATCCGACGCCGGGATGTCCAGCTTCTGAAGCACCGACTGCATCCCCTCCATCTTCTGAACGCGCACGGGCGAGCCCGTCTCCACCACCTCAAACAAGGCGGAAAGCCCGAACCGCTCCAGCGTGATATCCGCGCTTTCTTTCCCCTTTCCCGTCACCAATGCGATATGTACCCCTTTTTCTTTGAGCAGGGAAAACACATCATCCATCCCGTCAAACGGCTTCTCACACATGCCGTGCAGCGCCCGATAGTGCGTCAAATAGGCTGCGAGGCCCTCTTCGTAGTGGTCGGGGATGAGCGCCTGGATGGTGCCCCCTTCCGCCGGACCGAAGGTGTCAATGATCTCCCGGTCTGTCAGTGTATGGGTCAGATAGGGCTGAATGGACGCGCGGAACGCCGCCATACACAGCGGCAGCGTGTCCGCAATCGTCCCATCCCAGTCAAAAATCACCAATTGTAACATCGTCATCCGTCCATTTCCATGATATTGCCGTACTGTCGGCATCCCCAGTATACCATGCTTCCCAGGGGCTCGTCAAGGCCAACGCCAAATAGCACGAAAAAGTGGTCATCGTTTCTTGTGCGGTCCGCATAAACCGCGAGGAAAAAAACATTTTTTACAAAAAAGGCTTGACTATTTGCACCCCAAGTGGTACAATAACATTCGTTGGTTCTCACGTGGAGGTATAGCTCAGTTGGTTAGAGCGCTCGCTTCACATGCGAGAGGTCGTAGGTTCAAGTCCTACTATCTCTACCACAAGAAAACCCCGCAAAGCCCGCTATATAGCTGATTTGTGCAGGGTTTTCTTTTTTTGTTCATTTTATAAACAAGCGCAAAAACACGCAAAAAATTGAATAAATGCAAGTTAAAATACAAAACATTAGACGTATCCCGCCCCAATTACCCTATCCAACCAAAACACGCCCGAAAAGCTCCCTCTTTCTCCGGTTTCTTTTTTTTGTAAACAATCTACAACATACCGCTTCCACAAACTACCGTTGCTCGCTTGACCTACCACCCCTGATCCGCAGTATTGAATCCGCGCATTACGGCATTGATTTGTTCTCCGCCCCTTTTTCCCTTTCCCTGCCCATCATCTTTGGCGCCCCGAAGTAGCCCCGCTTGCCCCGCCACGCAATGCGGGATTTTTTATAGAGATAGCGCACTTTGGCAAACCGCTGCCCCATGCGGTAACACTGCATGATCTGTTTCGTATCCAGGCGGGATGCCTCCGCGAGTCGGATGGCCTGCACTCTTAAAAATGGAAATTGCAGAGAAAAAAGATATCAAAAAGGTCTACCCTATTGATGCAAAAAAAGTAGATTTTTTTCCATTCCAGCAGTCGGCTTGCCTCTCGGGCCCATTTGAGAAAGGTATATTGTGACACCCCCAACGTCAATGCTGCCACACGAGAATTGCATCCGCCGTTTCGCCAACATGCCAGCACGGATGAAAATGCCGCGGGCACAGGGCGCGGCGGTCGTCCAAACCGAACACCCCGCGCCTTGGCGAGTGCAATGCCCTCCGCCTGCCGCTGCCGGATATACTCCCGCTCTGTCTGTGCCACGTAAGAAAGCAGCTGCAGCACGATGTCCGCAATCAGCGTCCCGGTGAGGTCCCGGTCCCGCCGCGTGTCCAACAGCGGCATATCCAGCACCACGACCGCCGCTCCCTTCCCCTTGGTAATATGCCGCCATTGCTCCAGGATCTCCTGGTAATTCCGCCCCAGCCGGTCGATGCTTTTGACCACCACCGTATCCCCTTCCCGCAGCTTGCGCAGCAGTTTCACATAATTGGGACGGTCAAAATCCTTGCCCGATTGCTTGTCCACATAGATATCCCCATCTGCAACGCCAAACGCCCGCATTGCATATACCTGCCGGTCTTCCTTTTGTTCGCGGGTAGACACCCGCACGTATCCATAGGCCTTCATAAACTTTCCCTCCTTTTTTGTTTGGATCTCCATTGTACGACAAGCAGCAATTTCCTTGCAAGCCGTGTTTGTTTTCCATATCAAAAATCCGTACTTCCCCCTTGACAAATGCCATCACATCCCATATAATCAAACTATCAAAAAGGAGGGATTATTTATGAAATTTTGTAGTAAATGCGGTACACAGCTAGCGGATGACGCCCGGTTTTGCACCAACTGCGGTGCGCAGACAAACGCGGCAGACGCCGGTGCAGGCGCCGGCTATCATACGAATCCAGGGGCAGCCAACGCAACCGCGAACGTGATGCACATGGAAGATCACACCGCGGAATACGACATGGCGGATATTCGGCAGAACAAGGTCATGGCGGTGCTTTCTTACATTGGCATATTGGTGCTGATTCCTATCTTTGCTGCGCCCCATTCCCGGTATGCTCGGTTTCACGCAAACCAAGGGCTGGTGTTGTTTCTTGGTGAGATCGCCGCGATGATTGTGGTTGCAATCCTCGGTGCGATTGCGGGTGCAATCTTCTTCCTGTTTGGCATCTTATTTACACTGCTCGGCTTTTTCCTATCCATTGCATTTATCATATTGAGTATTATGGGGATCGTAAATGCTGCGACGGACAAAGCAAAAGAACTGCCCATCATCGGCAAAATCAAGATTCTGCACTAAAAAAATCATACATACAAAACAGCGGCATGCCAAGCTTGGCATGCCGCTGTTTTGTATCGTTCTTTTTACGCCATGTGTCAACACCATTTTCGGGATATGCACAGGCATTGCAAAATCAAAGCGGCGCCCTGATGGCGCCGCTTTTCCATATCTTTTATGCCTGATAGCCGTTTGGATGCGCTTCATGCCATCGCCATGCCGTCTCAATGATGGTATCCAAACTGTCATACTGGGGCTGCCAGCCGAGCACCTTGCGCGCCTTTTCAGAGGACGCAACCAGCACCGCCGGATCGCCCGCACGCCGGTCCGACACAACCTCTTTGATCTCCCGCCCGGTGACGCGCCGCGCGGTCTCTACCACCTGTTTTACCGAAAACCCCGTCCCATTGCCGAGGTTAAACACATCGCTCATCCCGCCCCCGTCCAGGTAGCGCAGAGCGCATAAATGTGCATCCGCGAGGTCGGTCACGTGGATATAGTCCCGGATGCAGGTGCCATCTGGGGTTGGATAGTCCCCGCCAAAGATGGAGATGGCTTCCCGCTGCCCCAATGCCGTCTGCAGCACGATGGGGATGAGGTGACTCTCCGGGGTATGATCCTCCCCGATGGTGCCATCCACATGCGCACCCGCCGCATTGAAATACCGCAGCGCCACAAACTTCACGCCATACGCGCCGTCAGCCCACTTCAGCATGCGCTCAATCGCAAGTTTGGTCTCCCCATATGGGTTGGTGGGCAGGGTCCGGTCCGATTCCAAAATGGGCGTATTTTCGGGCTCGCCATAGGTGGCCGCCGTGGAAGAAAACACAATCTTTTTGACCCCACTTTTTACCATCTGCCCCACCAGACGCAGAGCGGAAACCATGTTGTTGTTGTAATACTTCAGCGGATCGGTCACGCTTTCCCCCACCAGTGAATCCGCCGCAAAATGCACCACCGCGCTGATGTCATTTTCTGCAAAGACCTTCGCGAGACCCGCTTCATCCCGCAGGTCACACTCGTAAAATTTGCCGCCCGACAGCGCGCCACGGTGCCCCTTTTGCAGGTTATCCACCACCACGACCTCCTCGCCGTGGTCCAACAGTTCCCGCACCGTGTGGCTGCCGATGTAGCCCGCGCCGCCCGTTACTAAAATTGCCATATGTATTCCCCCTATCTTCTCCCGCGCTTGGCGGGATATCCAAGTGGTCATAACGCACCCGACTCGAAATCCATTGTGCCGTCATGCACCTTCCATATCATGTGTATGCAGCACCGCAGAGCCGGGTGCCATCGTCATTGCGCTCAGCATGTTAGCTCCCGCGCCCTGCGGATTTGCTGCCTCTAGTTCCTTCGTCGCTGTCGCTTCGCTCCCGCTCCTGCGGAACGATTGCACTATGGCGCTCCTCGCTTCCTCGCTCTTCCTGCGAATTTGCTGCCTCTGGTTCCTCCGTCGCTGTCGCTTCGCTCCCGCTCCTGCGGAACGATTGCGCTATGGCGCTCCTCGCTTCCTTTCGCTTCCTGCGAATTTGCTATCTCTGGTTCCTCCGTCGCTGTCGCTTCGCTCCCGCTCCTTCGGAACGATTGCGCTATGGCGCTCCGCCGTCGCCTGCGGCTCGGCGGAGCTCACATATCGCATATCTCTCTGCCGCCATCCCCGATCTCTGACACATAGAAGGAGGCGGAATATCCAATTTTTTCCTCATACGTCTTGCCGCACTCGCGGATGAACTGCTCCACGCGGTCCTCCGCCACCAAGCTCACAGTGCAGCCGCCAAAGCCAGCGCCCGTCATACGGGAGCCCAGGACGCCTTCCACCTGCATAGCCGCCTCTTGCAGCGTATCCAGCTCCACGCCCGTCACCTCATACAGATCCCGCAGGGACGCATGGGACTGGGTCATGAGCCGGCCAAACTCTGCAAGATCACCATCTGTGAGCGCACGCACCGACGCCTTGACCCGCTCGTCCTCATAGATGACGTGGGTGACGCGTTTACACACGGTCTCATCCGAAATAAGATGCCGATTGGCTTCAAACTCCTCTGCTGAGATGACGCCAAGGCAGGACTTATCGGGCAGGGCCGTCTGGAGCTGGGCCAGCCCCTTCTCACATTCCGCCCGCCGCTCGTTGTATTTGGAATCCGCCAAACCGCGCTTCTTGTTGGTGTTGGCAATCACCAGCTTATACCCCGCCATCTGTATAGGCACCAGCTGGTAGGACAAATCCTTACAATCTAGGAAAATGGCATGGTTCTCCTTGCCCATGGCGGACGCAAACTGGTCCATGATCCCGCAGTTGACGCCCACATAGTTGTTCTCCGCCTTCTGGCCGATCTTGGCCATCTCCACCATGTCCACCGGCTCCGTGATGCCGTTTGCCTCATGGGAGAAGGTCGCTGCCAGCAGCGCCGTCGCCACCTCGATGGCCGCGGAGGAGGACAGGCCGCCTCCATGCGGCGTGGTGTCGTCATACAGCAGGTCACAGCCCACCAGCGTATATCCCGCCTTTGCCATCTCGTCCAGAACGCCCGCCTGGTAATCTCCCCATTTTAAGTCCTTGTACTGGGAGAGGTCGGATAAATCCAGCGTCACGCGGTCGGGCAGGTCGGTTGCCGCCAACCGCACCACGTTGTCCGTCCGCTTGCGCGCCACGATGGTGGTGCGCATGGACAGCGCCGCCGGGAACACAAAACCGCCGTTGTAGTCGGTGTGCTCGCCGATGAGGTTCACACGTCCGGGGGACGCGAACACCCGCAGGTCGTCCATGCTCCCGCCGTAAATCTCGATAAATTGCTGCTTACACTCCTGTACCGTCATGCCTGATCCCCCTTCAAAAATTTCTCATATGCCGCACGCAGCTCCACCGCTTTTTCCTCGGGGCAGGTGGGGTTACAGTGCGCCCATGCGCCCGTCTCGGAGGAGGCGTTAAACTTCTGTTTGTCCGCCGAACGCATGGGCGGGAAGAATTCAATGTGGAAATGATAATATGCGCTGGTATCCTCCCCTGTGTTCACCGGCGACTGGTGCATGCACATCATGTAGGGGAAGTGGTAGTCAAAGAGGTTGTCATATGTCCCCGCCACCGCACGGATGATTTCGGCCAAGTTGTCCTTCTCCCGCTCATCAAACTGGTCGATGGTCTGCTTATGGGATTTTGCTGCGATGTAGATACCGTAGGGATACTCGCAGAAGAAGGGGATAAACGCATAAAAATCGTCATTTTCAATGATGATACGGTCGCCATACTTTGCTTCGTCCGCAATCATGTCACAGATCATGCAGCGGCCCTTTTCCTCCTGGTATTCCTTACAAGCCGCAAGCTCCAGCTCCAGCTTCTTGGGCACCACCGAATAGCCATAGATCTGCCCGTGCGGATGGGGCATGGTGACGCCGACCACCTCGCCGCGGTTCTCAAAGATAAACACATACTTGATCTTCTCGTCCGCTTTCATCGCACAGAACCGCTCCACCCACAGGTCCACCAGCTTGCGCACGTGTGGTTTCGAAAGCTCGGGCAGCGTGATGGTGTGGTTGGGAGAATACAGGATCACCTCACACTTGCCGTAGGCCTCCTTCATCTGGTAAAAATCCGTTTTGACGTCATCTGGCACGGGCGGCGTCTGAGACAGCGCCGGAAAGTCGTTGTCATACTCATACACGTCGAAATGGTCCGGCACCTTGCCTGACCCCGGGCAGAAGGGGCACCAGTCCTTGGGCATCTGCGGCCGGTTCTGCCGGTGGGATGCGATCATGACCCAGTCCTTGATCAGCGGGTTATACCTTAGTTCAGCCATCTTGCTCTCTCCTCCATGTCTTTTGCGGCCATCTGAGCCGATTGATATTCGTTATGTACAGGATGCGATTGTACGCATCCATTTTGCCGTTATTCTTTGTTGCGTTTTGAAACGGAAACTCACTTGCATACCATCCGTTCTATTCCTTTTCATTATATCATGCGGTCCAAAAAAAGATATGGTTTTATGTTGCATTTATATTGCCCGATGTGGTATGATAGGCAGGAGAAAGGTGGCGGATGGCATGGAAAAATATCAATACAAATTGGAGACCAACCAATCGGACCTCAACCTGTATGAATGCGGCGTGCAGACCTGTGCGCCGGGGCATAGCAACGGCCCTGCCGCCCGCCGCTATTACCTGCTTCATTTCGTAACCAAAGGGGCGGGCATTTTCCAGACAGGGGGCATCACACACCGCCTGTCCGCCGGCAATGCATTCCTCATCTGCCCGGGCCAGGTATGTTATTACAGTGCAGATGCCCAAACGCCCTGGGTCTATGCGTGGCTCGCCATGGATGGCATCCAAGTGGAAAATTACCTCAAGCAGGCCGGTCTGTCACGCAAGTCACCCGTTTACACCGCAGACGACGCCGCCCCCGTTTGGGATGCGCTGCTCACCATGGTAGATTACACGCGGACACCGGGATACTCCGAGCTGCGCCTCATGGGCTATTTATACCTGTTTTTGTCCGAGCTAGCAGCCCACAGCACGGCGCGTCCCGCCCGGACCGCCTCGGTGCAGGAGGCGTATCTCCAAAAGCTGGTGCGCTATGTGGATGTCCACCTGTGGGAGCGCATCACCGTATCCGACCTGGCAGATTTTGTCGGGCTGGACCGCAGCTATCTCTATAAACTCTGCAAAGAACGGCTGAAGGTTTCTCCCCAGGAATTTGTCATCCGCCAAAAGCTGTCCCACGCGCGCAACATGCTTGCTGAGACCGACCTGCCGGTGGGAGACATTGCGCGGTCGGTGGGCTATGACGACCAGCTTGGATTTTCCAAGCTGTTCAAAAAACGGTTTGGCATATCCCCGCGCGCCTATCGCGAAAACGACAATACCCCATAATTTTTTCAATCACCTCTTGCAATGGTACTGCATAAATGATATAATAAAGTTTAGTGCTTTTTTTGCAAAAGTATCATAATTTGTTAGTTCTGTGACTTTCATCAAATAAAGCCACGGATTGTTCATCGGGCTCTGGCCCACATTTTTAAGACGAGGTGACACAATCCCATGGAATCCTATCATTTTTTTCTGGATCTCGCAATTATCTTGATTGCGGCCAAGCTGTTCGGTCTTCTTTTTCGCAAGATACGGCTGCCACAGGTTGTCGGTATGCTGGTTGCCGGGCTTATCATCGGCCCCAACTTGTTGGGGCTCGTTGAGGAAAGTGAATTTTTAACAAAGATGGCGGAAATTGGCGTCATCATGCTGATGTTCACTGCAGGCCTGGAAACGGACATCAAGGAGCTCAAAAGTACCGGGCCAGCCGCGTTGCTCATCGCAACATTGGGCGTGATTGTGCCCCTCATTGGCGGGTATGTTGTATTTTCCTTGTTTGAAGGAGGATTTGCACCCCTAGGAACCGAAGGGTCCATGCAGGCCATCTTTATGGGCGTGATTATTACGGCAACCTCCGTCAGCATCACGGTTGAAACGCTTCGTGAACTGGGGCATCTGCGCGGCAAGGTGGGAACGGCGATCTTAAGCGCCGCCATCATCGACGACATCATCGGCATTGTGCTGCTGACATTTGTGATCGGGTTCAAAGACCCCTCCAGCAGCCCCGTGCAGGTCATTCTGTCCACCGTTGCATTCTTTGCGGTATTTACGGTTGTGGGCTTTGTGATCAATCGGTTGTTCAAATATTTTGACAAAAAATATCCCCACAAACGCCGGGTTCCCATTTACGGCTTTGCACTTTGCCTGCTGATGGCATATGTGGCGGAACAGTTCTTTGGCATTGCAGACATCACAGGCGCTTATGTCGCAGGAATTGTCATGTGCAATGCGCGTTCCTCTGACTATATCGTGCAAAAGATCGACATCAATTCCTATATGATTTTCAGCCCCATTTTCTTTACCAGCATCGGACTCAAAACGCAGGTGAATGGCCTAACTGCCACCCTGTTTGCCTTTACTGCTGTTTACATTCTCGTTGCGCTGCTTGCAAAAATTGTCGGATGTGGATTGGGTGCGAAGCTGTGTCGATTTACCATGCACGAATCCCTTATCGTAGGTGTCGGCATGATGTCGCGAGGTGAGGTTGCGCTGATTGTGGCGCAAAAGGGCTTTGCCGCCGGGCTCATGAATCCAGCTTACTTTACAGCGGTGATCTTAATGGTGATCGTCTCCTCCATGGTGACCCCCATCTTCCTCAAGCTTCTGTACCGGAAAGAGGATGCGCTGGCCGCGGCACAGGCCGCAGCAATGCCAGCTGGGACGGCCTCCCAGTTAACCGCCGAACGGGAGGATTAGACTGCCGGAAATGGCTGGAGCACAGTGCCGTTTAGATGGTTGTGCACGGTTTCAGCAGCGGCCTTGCATGAACAGCGCATTGTTTGCCAGCCGCCGTGGTACACCAAATACAAAAAAAACGCCATGCAGTCGCATGGCGTTTTTTTGGGGGGAATTCTATTTAGAAAAGGAAAGCAATCGTTTTTACGATTCGGTATAAACAAGGATCCGAATCCGCCCACCCCGCGATTGGGGTTTGTCATAGTAGGCCGTAAGCCGACCCGTGTCCAGCGTACCGATGATTTCGCTGAGGGGCGTATATAGGTATTTATAATCTGCTGTTCTTTCATACACCGCCACGGAATCACTGAGCAAATATGTGTCTTCGCTGGTCTCCAGGTAAGTTTCGGTGAGGTTTGTCACCTTTTCGGAGAGCTCCGTGAGGGCCAGCAAGGTGTCCACCTGCCCGCCCTGGATGCTGAGCTGCACGGCATTGCCCCGGTACACCGAATAGGCGGCATTGGTGGAGATGGATTGGACCGTCCCGCCCACGTCAATGGTGTAGCTCCCACTGGCTGACATGTCGCTTGACCGGCTGGACGCCGCAGTCACCAGTCCATAGGAGAAGGCATCCCCCGTCACATTGTTCAAAAATAGGGTATCCACTTCACCCTCACTGTTTTGGGTGTAAAACAATACAGAGTCACTGCTTAAGGTAACCCCATCCAGCCGCTGGAGATACGTCGTCGCATAGATGGGCGTTTCGGTACTATCCTGTGTACCGACGTCGAGAATCTGTATCGTATCCGCAACTGCTGTGCTGCCAATGCTCCGGCCCGCAGCATCCACCAAACCCGACAGTGCCTTTGTCTGATTTTGCCAGGTCACCTGCGCCACACCGTCCGTAAAGGCCACCTTCACCACCCGGGACAGATGCGTGCTGTAGTCCGTCTTCGCGATATATTCATAGCTGCTGCCGTCAGGCTGCACCACCGTCACATAGTAGGCGCTGTAGGGCTCACCATAGGCATCCGTGAAGGTCTTTTTGCCTGCATCCGTGAGGTAGCCATAGACCACCTCACTGCTGCCGCTGCTTCCCGGAGAAATCACATCTGCGACTCCCCCATCCCGGCCCAGAAGCAGTGTGACCGTGTCCCCAAAGGCAAACGTGCCGCCCGAACACAGCTTGCTATAGGCCTCTATGCCCTCAATGGCGTACTCCGTACCCGATACTGTAACGCTCTCAGGCAGGTCTTTATTGGGGGATGCGCCGGTATAAATGCCCGTGACCTTCTTGGAATATGCCAGTATCATGCCAAGATCCGCAGAGTAGTAAGCGATGTCATTCACCTGCAGTGCATCCGCGGCCACCTTTTGACCATCCCGCAGGATTGTCATGTTGGTGATATCCCCAAAGGAGGCATACCAATTGCTGTCTGTCACCGTGATGGGCCCTTCCACACTGCCCTCTTCCACGCTGATGTAGTCAATGTCGCCCTTGCCGTCCCGCTTCACATAGACAATATCTCCCATCACAAGGGAATCCTTGACGGCACTGTACGTCGACCGCTGTGAATCCTGATAGGCGGGTGTGCTGTCCGTCACGGGCAGCTCGATGAGCGCCCCGTCCGAATAGGCCAAAATGGCATTGCCAAGGTGCGTGTATACCACATACCGCTCCAGGTCGGTGACATCCACCGATTCCCCGTCATTCTCCAGCAAAAAGGCATAATCCAGGACGCCATTGCTGTCCGCATAGGTCACAAACCGCGCGCCTTCATTGGCAACACTCGCCATATTGCTATACGTGGTTTTTTCCGTCTTATAGTATACGGTCAGATTCTCATCGAAGCCGGGCATCTTGCCGTCCAGCACCAAATCCGCTCCCAAGACCGTATCCACCGTATAGGAGGTGATGGTCTGGTCATCGGGCCGGAAGTAGAGCACCTCATCCCCATTGATGAGCACCAAATCCCCCGTACGGCCGATATCCGAACTGTCAAAGCCATCTCCGATCTTGTAGGTGCCGGCGGAGGTATAGACCTTGCCGCTCCCCACAGAAGCATCCTCCGCAGCAGTCGCAATCAGGATGACATTCTCCGTGACGATGCAGTCAAACTCCGAGATATACTCCGTCGTAGCGCCCTTTGGCTTGGTGTCAAGCAGGTTGTATATGAGCTGCAGCACGTCTCCGCGCGTCATAGTCTCGCCGGCGGTCTTGTAAATCCCGTCGGACAGACCCAGACCGCTTGCCAGCCCAACCTGCCCATAGGGCCACGAATCCCCGAAATCGTCATCCGTGTACCCAAGCAGCCGCAGCACGACGGTCACCGCCTCCGCATAGGTCACATCCGCATCGGGTCGGAAAGTGGAATCCACATACCCCGTCACCAGCCCATTTGCGGAAGCCAGCTTGATATAGGGTGCCGCCCAGTGGGTGTAAGACACATCCGCGAAGGGGGAAACCATCAGCCCTGCCGGGACCGCATTGCGGTACTCAGAGGCCGCAATGGCCACTTTGGTGAATTCCGCCCGGGTAACGTTGTCCTCCAGCCGGAAATTGCCATCCCCGTCCCCCTCCATGATACCCAGCGCGGACACCAATTGCACCATCGCATCGGTATCCGCCGCCTCCGCACCCACATTGGGTGCCCAAAGGCCGATCATCAGGCATGCAAGCATGCATATAAGCATTCGTTTTGCCATTGTAAGCTTCCTTCCTTTCTCTCCGATTTGCCTCTTAATCATACCGCAGCGCCTCAATGGGATTGAGCTTTGACGCCTTGCGTGCGGGAAAGAATCCAAACGTGACGCCAATGATTGCCGACACCGAAAATGCAATGAGAATGGCCGGCAGAGAGATTGCAACACTCATCTGCATGAGGGCTGCCGCGAGATAGGCGGCAGCGATGCCAAATAGAATCCCAATGATGCCGCCCACCGAGCTGGTCGTGATGGCCTCCACGACAAACTGGCTTAAGATATCCCACGGCGTTGCACCCAGGGATTTGCGAACCCCGATCTCCCGCGTCCGCTCAGTCACGGATACCAGCATGATGTTCATAATGCCAATGCCGCCCACCAGAAGCGAGATGCCCGCGACACCCACCAGCACCAAGGTCATGGTGCCCGTCAGTTCATTCACCTGTGTGAGTGCATCCGCCTGATTGAATACGCGGTATGCATCCGAGCTGCTGAATTTTTGAAGCAAAAAGCTGTCAATGATATCCATAGCAGCATCCACGGTGTCCTTGTTTTTGGCCGAAAAGCTGTAGCTGGACACCATAAAGGTCTGAGACAGCCGCTGCGCTACGGTGTATGGGATCAGGACAGTGGCATCCTCCGACCCCTCTTCGCCCCCTTGTGTCTCCTCCAGCACGCCTACCACCTGGAAGCTTTCCCCGTTGATACGGATGGTTTCCCCCAGCGGGTCAGCGCCCGCAAACAGCTCGTTGACCAAATAGGTGCCGATCACACAGTTGCGTGCCCGCTGTTCCACGTCCATATAGGCGATAGCACGGCCCTCAGCCACAGCGGCATTGTTGACCTCGCCATAGAACTCATTGACGCCCACACAGCTCGCCGTCACATTATCGCTGCTATATTTTACCGTGGCGCCCGAAATGCTGATGCTCGGGGACATGGCGCCAATGGTATCCGGATTCTCGTCCACCAGCGTCTGCATCTCGTCGGGCGTGACCGTCCGGTTGCCCCCCCGGCCCATGACGGTCACGCTGATGAGGTTGGTCCCCATGCTCTCAAACGTGGATACCATGTCCTGGCTCATGCCGTTGACCAGGCTCACCAATACGATGACCGACCCGACCCCGATAATGATGCCCAGCATGGTGAGAAAGGAGCGCATCTTGCTCCCCAAAAGGCTTTTCACCGCCAAGCGGAATGCCTGTTTGATATCCATCAGCCCGCCACCTCCCCAAGGCCTGTCGCGGCCGGGTTGGGCGTGTCGGACAGGATCTTCCCGTCCTGAATACGCACCACGCGCGGAAGCTCCGCCGCAATGCTGTTGTCGTGGGTGATCAGCACGATGGTGGTCCCCTCTCTGTTAAGCTTTTTGAGGAAGGTGAGCACCTCCCGGCCCGTATGGGAGTCCAATGCTCCCGTGGGCTCATCCGCCAGGATGACGGGCGGCTGCCCCGCCAGCGCACGTGCGATGGACACCCGCTGCTGCTGCCCGCCCGACAGCTGGCTGGGGAGCTTGTTGCTTCGATCCCCAAGGCCCACCCGTTCCAAGGCGGCCATGGCCAGCTCCTGCCGCTTCGCAGGCTTGATCCCCCGGTATACCAATGGAAGTTCGACGTTTTCCTGGACGGTCAGTTTGGGAATCAGGTTATACTGCTGGAACACGAACCCCAGCTCCTTGTTGCGGATGTGCGCCAGCTCATATTCCCCCATGGTGCTCACATCGGTGCCGTTTAAGCAATACCGTCCTGAAGTGGGAACGTCCAGGCACCCAACAATGTTCATACAGGTGGATTTGCCCGAGCCCGAAGCGCCCACGATGGCGACAAACTCCCCCCGCTCCACCCGAAGCGAGATGCCATCTAACGCATGGATTTCACTGTCGCCGTCGGTATAGATTTTATAGATATCCGTCAATTCGATCATAGAAGCCTCCTTGTGCGGTATGTAGCTGTGCTATCTGCCGGCAGGTGCACCGCCCCCGCCGCCAGGCATACCGCCGCCTCCGCCGCCAGGCATACCGCCGCCTCCGCCGCCGGGCATACCACCGCCAGGCATACCGCCGCCCATGCCCATCATGCCACCCTGCATGCCTTCTTCGCTGGTAGCAGATGCCGAAACGTCGGGCAGGAGCACGGTGTCCCCTTCGGACAGCCCGCTGGTGATCTCAATGAAGTTGTCGTCTGACAGACCCGTTTCCACCTGGACCACCGTATAGCCGCTGGGAACTTCGTCGGTTAGCCGCTCCCTGGCAGCGTCACTCGCTGCACCCGATGTGCCAGTGTCCGCAGACGCATCCGAAGAGGATGCAGCATCCGACGGCGCCATGCTCTCCTGTGCGGACGGCGCTTCCTGCGATTCCCCTGCCGGCGCCGTGTCACCCGCGTCTCCCGCGGGCAGCATACCGCCTTCTGGCATGCCTTCGGGCGCGCCCTCGGGCATCTCACCCAACTGCATATCCCCGCCCGACGGTCCGCCTGCCATCCATGCACCATCCTGGCGGGCAGTCGTATCGTCCGCCTGTGCCTCGTCTGACGATGCGGCATCCGTCTTGGCAATTACCAAATTCCCGCGCCGCACGGCCGACAGCGGCACACGCAGCACATCCTCCCGGGAGTCAATCACAATGCTGGCACTTACGTTCATGCCAGGGATGAGCCCCTCGCTGTTGGCCTGATCCAACACCACTTTGACGGGGTAGGAGGTGACGCCGTTGGTGGAGGTTCCCACAATGCTGACGTTATCCACGTAGCCCGTAAACACCTGGCCCTCCAGCGCATCCGCCGTCACCTGCACGGTCTGGCCTTCTTGGATGCTCGCGATATCCAGCTCATCCACACTGATCTCAAAGACCAGGGTTGACAGGTCTGCAATGATCGCCATGACGGTATTGGAATTGGTGTTGTCCAGCTTATCCCCGGTTTTGGAGGTTTTTTGAATCACCTTGCCCGAGATGGGGGCGGTAATCCGGTAGTCATCCAGCTGGTCATTGGTGTTTTGGAGGCTCAAGCGGGACTGTTCCAGCGAGAGCTCATTTTGCCGCACGCTGTTAACCGTGCTCTCGCTGTCCAGCTGCAAAAGCACATCCCCCCGGTTTACCTGGTCCCCCTTGGTGATGGTAAGACCCGTCACTTCCCCCGACGCCTTGGTGAGCACTGTCTGCTGCTCCGAATAGGAGAACGTGCCCGCACTGTTGCATGCATATCCCGCAACCACTGCCGTCGCCCGGCTGTCGGGTAAAATGCCGCCCGGATTATCAACCAAGATTTCCACACTGCTCACCTGGACGCCTTCGCTGTTGGCCAAAGCGCCCGACGCCACCTTGCTGACCGAGCCCGTCAGTGTGGTAAAGGAATTCTCCAGCGTCACCTCCGCTGGTGCACCCACATAGAGATGCTGGGCGTCAGCCGCAAGGAAGTCAATGGTGAGCAGCATTTGCTCCGTATTGATGATTTCCGCGACCTGTGCACCGCTCTGCACATTGTCCCCCTCTTTTATGTATAGCTCCTGCACAACGCCCGTCACGGGCGCCGTCACGGTGAGGTTTTCCAGCGCTTTTACGCTCTCTTCATAGGACAGCTGTGCCTTTTCCAAATTGGCATTGGCCTGCTGGATGGAATTGGTCAGGTCGGTGGTATCAATCTCATACATGAGCGCGCCCTGCTCAATCTCCTGGCCTTCCTCAAAATAGTCCGCCAAGATCTCCCCCTTGACCAGGGACGTCACCTCATACTGTTCGATGGCCTCAATGGTGCCGCTGCCCTCGATGGACTTGGTGATGCTTCCCCGCGTCACGAGCGCCGTCTGCTGCGTTGCGCTCACGGGCTTTGCCAAGCTTTGAAACCACGCCAGCGTCCCGCCGCCGCCCACGGCGACGATCAGCGCCACAATGATGGTATTGCGCACCCACTTGGGGCGTTTTTTCCTTTGCTTTTTTTGTGTTTTGTCCGTCCGGTGCCACATGGCACGAGCTGTTTGCTTGATCCTTGTGAGCATGGGATTACCCTCCTTGTGTTTTCCATTGCCACTAGTATAGAATAGGCGCATGACAGCGGCATGGTAGGTTTATGATAATTTTGTGAAAATTGAAAATCCTGCGTTTTCACAAATAAATATCCCCCCGTAAAACGGGGGGTATTTCATTTTCGGGCATAGCCCTATCCACTACTGGCTACGCACAAGTGCGTTTTAGATTGGCCTGCCAGCCATGCAGACTGTTACTTACTACCCATAAATGGGTCCCGTGGGTCGAACAGACTGATTTGCTCACTTTCCTTATCCCGTTTTAATTGTTCTGATATGTACTCTTTGATTGCCTTTGTGTTCTTCCCCACGGTGTCAACGTAATATCCCTTGCACCAAAATTCGCGATTTCGGTATGCAAACTTCATGTTTCCCCATCTTTGAAATATTAACAGGGCACTTTTTCCTTTCAGATATCCCATAAATCCCGAAACGCTCATTTTGGGCGGGATACTCACCAATATGTGTATATGATCTGGGCATATTTCTCCTTCTATTATTTCAACACCTTTCCATTGACATAGCTGCCTTAATATTTCCCTTATCTCAAGGCGTTTTTCTTCGAAAAACACCTTCCTTCTATATTTCGGCGCAAACACTATATGATATTTGCAATTCCATTTC
>CALYAO010000002.1 GCA_944393605.1 uncultured Clostridia bacterium | reverse complement strand
CTGCGGGACTACAACCCCATCCGGGTGAGCCGTTCCCTGCGGGATACGGCGTATAAAGCGCTCAAAGCCAAGGAAGAGCTGGTGGGCAAGACGGGTCAGGAACCCACCATCGACGACATCGCGCGGTTCCTTAAGATGCCCAAGGAGGACATCGTCTTTGCATTGGAGGCCATTCAGGATCCGGTCTCTCTGTTTGAGCCGGCATACAACGACGGCGGCGATGCCATCTTCGTGATGGACCAGGTGGCGGACCGCAAGAACACAGATGAAAACTGGCTGGAGGAGATCGCACTGCGGGAGGCCATGAAGCGGTTGGGGGAGCGGGAAAAGCTCATTTTGAACCTCCGCTTTTTTGCGGGACGGACTCAGATTGAGGTGGCGGAGGAGATTGGCATCTCCCAGGCACAGGTGTCCCGCTTGGAGAAATCCGCGCTGGCGCATGTACGCAAGTATATCTAACGAAAAAAAGACGCCGCGCCGAGGCGTCATCTGACACAGATCAATGGGCAAAAGCCCGCGTTTTCGCTTGACCGTGCCCCAGGCAGCAGCTGGCATGGCTGGGCCGCGGGCGCTGCGGCCGCCTTCCTCCAAGGCGGCTCTTTTTTTTATGTCCCCGCCTGCATGTGCAGGATGTCCCCCAGCGTGGCGTTGCTGTGGGAGGCGATGATGGCGGCGACCACCTGTGCCTCGGTCAGGGTGCCGGCCTCTTTGAGGTCGGGGCCGATCACGTGGATGATATAAAAATTGTTGTAGCTGAACATGCGAATGAGCCGGCGGGCGGATACGTGTTCCATGGCGGAGATGGTGCGGGAGACCATGATGCCGCGCTTTGCCAGCTTATCTTTGCTGTACAGGATCTCCCGCATTAACACCAGTTCGTTGTGCTTGCCCTCTTCGACGATGTTAAACAGCAGAAAGCCGGCGATGAGCAGCAGCGTGGCATTCATGCGGGTCACCACCAGCAGCACGGCGCCCAGCACCAGCAGCAGGACGGACAGGACACGGGTAAAGCGCCGCAGAAAGTTAAAGGCGTTGAGAAATCCCCAAAAGTGGGTGAGAGTGGCCTTTAAAATACGGCCGCCGTCCAGCGGGAGGACGGGAAGCAGATTGACCGCCATGACCGCATAGTTGAGGCCGATGAACAGAAAGAGGCTCTGTTCCGCCCAAGGGTAGCACGTGCGCAGCAGGACCCCGACCTGCGCCATCACGAGGTTGGACAGCGGGCCGGCAAGGCTCACGAGGATTTCCTTATAGGGCTGCCGGATGTACCCATTTTGCAGACGCAGCGTGATCCCAAACGGCATCACAATGATGCTGCCCACGCGGATGTGAAGCAGCAGCGCCATGAACAGATGGCACAGCTCATGCACCGCCACCACGCAGTATGCCATGAGCATGGTGTCGAGTGCCTGCACAAAGTATGCCACCACAAACAGGGGCAGAGTTGCAATATGGATGTAGAAAAAACGAGTGATTTTAATCATTGGCATCTCCTGCGTTTCGGATGTGTTTCGCGTTTATTGCGCTGTTTCCTCAAATTGGATGAAGGCCTGTGGATCCAGGGAGTTGTCCCCTTCGCGGATCTCAAAATGCAGGTGGGGGCCGGTGGTTTTGCCCGTGCTGCCCACCGTTGCGATGACCTGCCCCGCTTTCACCTGATCCCCCTGTACGGGGAGGGTCTTTTCGCAATGTGCATAAAACGTATAGAGCTTGTCGCTGTGCTGGATGAGGACGAAATTGCCGTTTTGGTCATCGCTTCCGACTTCTGCGACCTCTCCCGCCGCAGCGGCACGGATCTTGTCCCCTGTCTTGCCGTCCAAATCCACGCCATAGTGAAACTTCTCCTGGTTGTCCACGGGGTCTATGCGCATGCCAAAGGGAGAGGTGACGGCCCCGGGCAGCGGCGCGGTCATATTTGCGAGCGGGTCGCCGTCGGGCGCAGCGTCCGGTCCACTGGGAAGGCCTGAAAAAAACGATTTGATCCGATCCCACAGTCCCGGCACGTCGGTGGTCGTGCTAACTGCCTGCACCACGGTGTTCTGGATAAATTTGGTTTCGGGCGTATCATAGGCCTTGAGGCCGATGAGCAGCACAAGCGCCACGACACAGACTCCCGTTTGCTTGAGCACGGTGGCGCGGAACCCGTTCATGCCATCTGTGGCGCCGCTCGGCCGCGTGCGGCGCTGAAAATCTCGTCTATACATGTTCCTTCCGTCCCTTCTTGTCCCAAATTTTGGTACATGATCCGATGGCGCCCCATGTGACAGGGATGGGGAGATCGGACGCCCGTTTGGCTTTTCAATCTTTGTGTTTTATGTATATGAGCTTGTCTGGCGGCTTATGACAGCTTACGGGGTTTGCGAGAGCATAAAAAGCGAAAAAAAGACACAAGATACCCTTGACAGAAACACCAGAAAATGTTATTATGTAATCGATTTCAAAAACGGGATGCATACTTGGGAGGTGTGATGTGGCAACGATCCATGAGGTAGCGCGGGAAGCGGGTGTCTCGTCGGCGACGGTGTCCCGTGTGCTGACAGGCAGCGCGCAGGTTCGCGCGGAAACCAAGGCACGTGTGATGGCGGCGGTGGAGCGGCTGGGGTATCGGCCCAACCTGGTGGGGCGTAACCTGCGCAAGCAAGAGACCCATATGATTTTGGTGTTTCTGGGTACCATTGTCAACAGCTTTTTTGCCAAAGTGATCAAAGGGATGGAAGACGTTGCAGAAAAAAACGGATATCACATCCTGATTTGCACCACGTATGGGGAGCGAGAGCGGGAGCTGTCCTATTTGGGGATGCTGGTCAATCGGCTGGTGGATGGGGCGCTGTTTTTGACCACCGCGCTCACCGCGGAAGACATCAACCGGCTGGGGGAGAGCTATCCCATCGTGCAGTGCAACGAGTATGTGGAAGGGGCGCGGGTGCCCTTTGTCTCCATTGACAACGAACTTGCGGGATATGCTGCGACCCGGCATCTGATCCAGAGTGGGCGGCGGGCCATTGTCCACATGACGGCGGATGCGGCCTCGAGCACGTCGGCCGCCCGGCTGCATGGGTACCGGCGCGCACTGGCGGACAGCGGGATTCCGTTTGATCCTGCCCTGGTGCTGACGGGCAATTACGGGTATCGCAATGCCAGCCGCATCATGTCGGCATTTTTGGAGACGGGCAGGCAGGTCGATGGTCTGTTTGCCGTGTCCGACCGGATGGCGGCGGGGGCCGCTGCGGCATGCCGCCTGGCGGGGCGCCGGGTGCCCGAGGACGTGGCGGTGGTTGGCTTTGACAACGTGGACATTTCGTATATGGTTGAACCGGCCATTACGACCATTTCCCAATCCCAGTATGAAATGGGCGCGACGGGCATGGGGCTGCTGCTGGACCGCATTGCGGGCCGTCCTGTTCCGCAGAGTGTTACCATCCCGCATAAGCTCATCGTGCGGCAGTCGGCGCCATAATATATGGATGACGGCGATAAGGCTGCTTTCTTGTTTGGTCGATTCGCGCGAACTCGTCAATATCAAAGGTGTCACTTTGGTGACTGTTATACCAAGAAAAAGCATACTATTTTATATCATCTGAAAGAGAAGGAGGCAACAACATGAGAGAAATCAAAGTGGGAATCATTGGCTGCGGTGGAATTGCAAACGGCAAACATATGCCGGCACTCCGTTCACTGGGGAACGTTCTGATGGTGGGCTTCTGCGACATCGTGCGGGAGCGCGCGGAGCGGGCCGCCGCGGAGTATGGCGTGGACCGGGCCGGGGTGTATACCGACTACCGGGACCTGCTGGCGGACGACACCATCGCGGTGGTGCATGTTTTGACCCCCAACCGGGAGCACTGTGAGATCACGGTGGCGGCGTTGGAGGCAGGCAAGCACGTCATGTGCGAAAAGCCCATGGCCAAGACCGCGGCGGATGCGCGGATGATGCTGGATGCCGCTAGGCGTACGGGCAAGAAGCTGACCATTGGGTATCAAAACCGGTTTTCGCCGGAGCACCAATTCTTGAAGAAGGCGTGTGAGCGCGGCGATTTGGGTGACATCTACTTTGCGAAAGCGCATGCCATTCGCCGCCGTGCGGTGCCGACTTGGGGCGTGTTTTTGAACGAAGAGGAGCAGGGCGGCGGCCCCCTCATCGACATCGGGACGCATGCACTGGATCTGACGCTGTGGATGATGAACAACTACAAGCCCAAGAGCGTGCGCGGCGCGGTGTATAAAAAGCTGGGGGATCAGCCCGACTGCGGCAATGCGTTTGGACCGTGGAATCCCGAAGAATATACGGTGGAGGATTCCGCGTTTGGCTTTATCACCATGGAAAACGGCGCGACCATCATCCTAGAGTCCAGCTGGGCGCTCAACACCTTGGACATCGGGGAGGCACAGACCACGCTGTGCGGCACCAAGGCGGGCGCGAGCACGCATACGCCTCAGGGCCTCACGTTCAATGGCTATGATTTCGGCAAGCTGACCACCACCGTGCCCGAGCTGGGGAACGGCGGCGTCGCGTTCTATACGGGCAAGAGCGAGAATGCGCAGGACGTGGAGGCATATCGTTGGATCGACGCGGTCATCAACGACAAAGAGGTCGTGACCAAGCCCGAAGAGGCGCTGGTCGTGACGGAGATTTTAGAGGCCATCTACGAATCTGCCAAAACGGGCAAGACCATCGAGTTTTAAGGAGGAGACATCATGCTAAAGGATCTGGCATTGCAGCTGTACAGCGTTCGGGACTACACCGAAAAAGACTTTTTGGGGACGCTCAAAACACTGGCAGAACAAGGATACACCGGGGTGGAGTTTGCTGGCTATGGGGACATCCCGGCCAAGGAGATGAGAAAGGCGCTGGATGATCTGGGCCTGAAAGCCGTTGGGTCGCATATCAGCCTGGACCGTCTGCGGGACAACCTGGAAGAGGAGCTTGCTTACAATGCGGAGGTGGGCAACAAATACATCATCTGCCCCTGGGCGGATGTCACGAGCACCGAAAAGGCCAAGGAGATCGCGGAGTTTTTGTGCAAGGTGAATGAGCGGTGCCAAAAGGACGGCTTTGTGGCAGGGTATCACAACCATGCGCATGAGTTCGTGATGGAGAACGGCAAGTATGCGCTGGACGTGCTCCGGGAGAACACGCCTGACAGCTTTGTGTTTGAATTGGACCTATACTGGGTAACCTATGGCGGGGCGGACGCGAGCGACTATATGAAGCTGTATGCGGGCCGGCTGCCGCTGGTACATCTCAAGCAGATCAAACGGGAGAACGGCGAGAAGTTCAATGTGGTGCTGGGAGAAGGGGAGCTGGATTTTGCCAAGCTCATCCCCGAAGCACAGGCACTGGGCGCAACGCAGTTTATCGTAGAACAGGAAAACTACGGCACACGCACCTCGCTGGAATGTGCGAAGCTGGATGTGGACCATATCTTTTCGCTGTAAGTGTGATTAAAAACAGAGGGACGCGAACGGAAGTTTGCGGAAGGAGGAAATCAGATGAAACTGAGTGTTTTGACGGTGGTACTCAACAGCCTCAGTCTAGAGGATACATTAAAATTCCTGCATGAGCGGGGGGTTCAGCAGGTGGAGCTGGGCGCGGGCGGCTATACGAGCGACAAGCATTTGCAGCCGGCCATGCTTCTGGAGGACAATGGCAATATTGCAAAGCTCAAGGACCTGCTGGAGCGGTATGACATGGAGATCTCTGCGCTGAGCTGTCATGGCAACCCCGTGCACCCCAATGTGGATGTGGCAAACCGCGACAATGCGATCTATGAGAACACGGTGGTGCTGGCGGAGAAGCTGGGGGTTGAGACGGTCGTGACCTTCTCAGGATGCCCCGGTGACCATGATGGCGCCAAATATCCCAACTGGGTGACCAGCGCATGGCCCGAGGATTTTGGGAAGATTTTGGACTATCAGTGGAATGAGAAGCTCATCCCTTATTGGCAGAAGGCCGCCAAATTTGCGGAGGATCATGGGATTCACAAGGTCGCGTTTGAGATGCATCCGGGCTTCTGCGTCTACAATCCGGAGACCATGCTGCGCATTCGGGAGGCCGTCGGGCCGACGCTGGGCGCCAACTTTGATCCCAGCCATCTGATCTGGCAGGGGATGGACCCTGTGGAGGCCATCCGCGCGCTAAAGGGCGCCATCTATCACTTCCACGCGAAGGATACCCGGGTGGACCCGGCGAACTGTGCGAAAAACGGCGTGCTGGATACCAAGAATTATGCGGATATCGAGCATCGTAGTTGGTCGTTCCGTACGGTTGGATATGGCTCCGACCGCAAACTGTGGCATGATATGATCAGCATGCTGCGGACAGTGGGCTATGACGGTGCCGTCAGCATTGAACATGAGGACGGGCTCATGTCTCCGATGGAGGGGCTGTGCAAGGCCATTGAATTCCTCAAAGAAGTATTGATTTACGAAGCACCCGGTGAGATGTGGTGGGCATAGGTGGTGCCTGCTTTTGTAGCGCATCGGGTGTGGTAATTGTTGGATGTTGCGATTTTTATACAAATAAAAGGAGGCCATGGGCCTCCTTTTATTTGTACCTCATAATGGAGGGCGATGACGCGAACGCGGGGGAGCGGACTTGCCAAACGGCCCCCAAAAGCGCGATGCGGCCACGTATGCATCGCATATCTGGCAAGCAGGCACAAAAAAAGAGGGCCATCTGGCCCTCTTTTGGTATACGGTTTGATTACTCCGCCAATTTCTTGAGGTCTTCCCAAGCACGGTCAACATCCGCCTGGATCTCCGCGATGAGGCCCTCATTGCCCTTTTTAAACAGGTGACGGAAACGGCCCTGGGGCTTGAGGTAATCCTCGATGGGCAGCTTGGTCTTGGGCTCGTAGGTGATGTGCACCTTGCCATCCACAACCTCGTACAGCGGCCACAGGCAGGTATCAACCGCCAGGTCGCAGATCTCGAGGAGGTTGGGGGTGTCATACCGCCAGCCACGCGGACAGGGAGCCAAGACGTTCAGGAAGTTCGCGCCCGGCGTATAAATCGCCTTCTCGGCCTTCTCATACAGATCCTTAAAGCCACCATGCTTGGAACCCAGCGGCGCGGTCTGCGCCACATAGGGCAGATGATGGTTCGCCATGATCATGGTCAGGTCCTTGCGCACCTGAGATTTACCCGGCTGCACCGAACCGGCCGGAGAGGTGGTGGTATCCGCATACTTGGGGGTTGCGGAAGACCGCTGAATACCCGTGTT
>CALYAO010000001.1 GCA_944393605.1 uncultured Clostridia bacterium | reverse complement strand
TATGGGTAGTAAGTAACAGTCTGCATGGCTGGCAGGCCAATCTAAAACGCACTTGTGCGTAGCCAGTAAAGGATAGGGCTATGCCCGAAAATGAAATACCCCCCGTTTTACGGGGGGATCATTATTGATTGATTTTTCTAAAAGTCAAGACCACCCGTAAACGGGTAAAAACTCGCTATTTTTTTACTTTGAAATAAATTTTCAAACCGTTTCTTACATTTTGCGCCTTGCATGAAGCTCGCCGCTTTTTATTGCAGCTCCGCTCTTTTTTCTTCCCCCAGTAGAACTGGGGGATTATTTTCACATCTGAAGACACCATATAAAGCCAGCCGGCATCCCAAGATGCTGGCTGGCTGCACGCACGGAAGGACTCTCTTTTATTTTGCATAGAACTCTTTGACTGCTTCAAAGAAGGCATCGATGTTATCCCAGCTGCTGGCGGGCGGAATATCACAGCCCGACGAGATCACAAAATTGGGATACTTCTCACAGCACGCTTCCATAATGCGTTTGGTCTCTGCCTTGATGGATTCGGGCGTCCCATTGCGGAACTGAACTGCCGGGTCCACATTGCCCATCGCAACGGTATCCGGCGGAATATGGGACATCATTTCTGCCATGTCGATGGAGTTGCCGAAATGATACGCCGCACAGCCTGTACGCAGAATAGAGTCAATCATGAGGATGGTATTGTCGCCGCAGTTGTGGTAAATAACGATGAAGTCGTCATCCTGCACCGCTTCCACAATCTCCCGCACATACGGCTCGGAAAATTCCGCGGCCATATCAGGAGACAGCAGCCCCGTCAACGGCTCCGCGATCACAACCCCATTCGCGCCCACCGCTTTGTATGCCTTGATGTATGCGATCGCAAAATCCGTACACTTGCGCATGGTCTTGTGTACCATGTCGGGCTCAGTGTAGCAATTCATCAGCGCCTCAGTGACGTCCATGAGGCGCCCGGCCAACGAGAAGGGGCCGATAACACCCGCAAACACGGGCCGGTCAGAAATCAGCTTGCACGCCTTGCCAATGGCTTCCACATACAATCCCGTCCGTCCGGCGCCCACCTCGGGCACCTTGAGGGTATCCGCATCCTCTTCACAGGTTACGATCGCGCCCGTCACTGTCGGCACTTCATCATCCGAAATGCGGATTTCTGAGCCAAACGCCTCCGCTTCCACCGACAAGTCCATCATGCTGACCGATGCAGCAGAATCGATCCGGTCCGCCACCATCTTCATACCCTTTGCCTGCAGATCACTGCTTCCAATGAGCTCCCGGACCGTAATGCCCATCAGACTCACCGACGGGAAGGATAACACGGGCATTGCCTTTTTGACCGGCGCATCCCGCAGTTCATTCATCCAAGCTTTCATATGCATCACAAAACCGCTCCTTTTGGTTGCTATCTGATACCAGTATACGCCAAAAGAAGCGATTTTATCTTGTACAAAATATGCAGTTTTATAACGATTTTCCTGACTTTGTCCGGCCGAACACGTGCTTATCTGCCCCCCTCTTTGGCCTCCTCCCAAAGCGCATCCATTTCCGCAAGAGACATCTCTTCTAACTGCCTGCCCTGCTCGGTTGCACGCTGCTCCACGTGGGAGAACCGGTCAATAAATTTGCGCGTGGTAGCAGACAGCGCCTCCTCCGCATCCAGCTTATAAAACCGCGCAACATTGACAATGGAGAACAACAGGTCGCCCAGCTCCTCCTTGATGTGCGCCATGTTGTCCTCCTGCAGCGCGTCCTTCCACTCCCCCAGCTCCTCTTCCACCTTGGCAAAGGCGTCCATGGCGTTCTCCCAATCAAACCCAACCTTGGCGGCCTTCTTCTGCACCTTGTCCGCACGCAGCAGCGCAGGCAGGTACGCGCAGACGTCCCGCATCTCATCGGTATGGGACCGGAGGCCTTTTTCTTTGACCTTGATCTTGTCCCAGTTGGACAGCACCTCATCGGGCGTGTCAAAGCTGTCCTTGCCAAAGATGTGGGTATGGCGGGAGATCATCTTATTGCAGACATGGTTGAGCACATCCTGGATGTCAAATGTCCCCTCCGACTTGCCGATGCTGGCATGGAACACGATTTGGAGCAGGATGTCCCCAAGCTCATCCGCAAACTTGTCCTTGTCTCCCCCATCCAGCGCCTCCAGCGCCTCATAGGTCTCCTCCACCAGGTTACGGCGGATGGATTCATGCGTCTGCACCCGGTCCCACGGGCACCCGTTCTCTCCCCGCAGCATCTCAATGATCTCTACAAATTCCTCAAACGTATAATTTTTCATTGGTATGTCCTCTTTTCGTATTTGTCCTCTCCGCCACCATACCATGGTTTTCCAATTCTTTTCGAAAAATCACGGTGCAGTCGTTGCATGATTGATGGTATTCGATGCGACTATTATACTCCAGCGGGATGCGCCTGTCAAGCCATCACAAGAATTGCCCCAGCAGACGCCACACCCAGACGCTTGCCAGCATTCCTGCCAGGTCTGCCAGCAGCGCACACTTGACCGTATGCCGTGCGTCTTTGATGCCCACCGACCCGAAATAGACGGCCAGCGTGTAAAACGTGGTCTCCGTGGATCCCATCATGGTGGAGGCAACACGCCCCACAAAGGAATCCGCGCCATACCGCGTCACCAAATCGGTCACCAGGGCAAGGGAGCCGCTCCCCGAAACCGGGCGCAGCATCGCAAGGGGCATGACCTCAGACGGGATGCCCAAAAAGCCCGTGACAGGAGAAAGCAGGCCGATGAGAAAATCCAATGCCCCACTCGCACGAAGCATGCCGATGGCAGCCAGAAGACCCACCAGCGGCGGTATGATGCGAATCGTGACCTTTATGCCTTCCGCCGCGCCTTCCACAAAGCACTCAAACACATTCACTTTTTTCGCCAGCCCATACCCCAGCACGATCACAAACAAGACGGGAATCACACCCACCGATATGGCTTTTAGAATTCCCACGGGCCTACCTCCTACCCGGCAACCGCCGCACACCATGCCGCTGCGTAAATTTGATGGCAAAAACGCCAACGAGCACCCCGCACACCGAAGAAATCCAGACGGGCACAATGATGCCAAACGGGTCGGCCGAACCCGCCGCCGCACGGATGGCAATGACCGTAGAGGGCACCAGCTGGATGGAGGCTGTGTTGAGCACCACAAAGGTGCACATGGCGTCCGAGGCTGTTTTGCTGCCTCCATTGAGCCGGTCCAGCTCATCCATGGCCTTGAGCCCCAGTGGGGTCGCTGCATTGGACAGCCCAAAGATATTGGCGACCATGTTGGAGACAATGGCACCTGCCGCCTTCCCATCGGTGGAAATATCTGGGAACAATATGCGTATGATTGGCCGAAGCATCCGGCTGAACTTTGCAACCAGGCCCGACTTTTGTGCAATATTCATCAGCCCTGTCCACAGGCACATCATGCCCAGCAGCCCGAGCACCATCTCCACCGCACCCGCAGCGCCGTCCAGCCCCGCCTGTGTGACACTCTCCAACCGCCCCGTACATAGGCCTGCGATGACAGCGACTACAATCATGCCCGCCCAAATGACATTCATCATAGCAATCTCTTCCTTTTTTGTCTGTTTGTACCAGTCTATGCCCGTGCGTCTTGTCCTATCACGCCCAAAAAACGCATGCCGCTTTCATGCATAAAAAAACGGCCCAAGCGGGCCGCTGATTGTCCTCACCGAGACACAGCCATGCCATGCAAAACGTGGCTGTGTTCTTCCCAATTTGGATACAGCAGAAAAAATACCGATGCAACAAAAAGATCCGTACACAATAAAAACGGCCCGCAAAAGGCCGTTTTTCTTCGCTATGTATCTTTTCTACTTCATTTTGAGGATCGACTTTAGAATGCCATTGATAAACTTCGGAAACCGCCATACGACGACCTTCATGCATGCTCACCACCCTTTGGCTTGTTTTATTTTCAAGGCACATATGCGCCCAGAATCCCGATCTGCTAGCCACACATCCAGCAAAATACAATAAAGATGATCAGAAGGCATTCCACCACTACCAGAAACCCCGCCGGAAAGATAATCCCAACCAAGATGCCGACCGAGAATGCCGCGGCCAAAAGACCCCACAGCTTAAAACGGCACCACATGGGAATCGCCTCCTTACGCATTTTGATAGTACAGTATATGCCGGGCGCACAATTGTGTTACAACTTTCCGGCCCTTGCCATGGTATAATGCGCAACCAAGGGCATTGGGATACACAAGCCATCTGCATCGTTTGCTACAGCATGTTTGAAAAAAGCGCAAAAAAACAGGCTCACCCAAAACAGAACCCGTTGTTTTCATTGGAAAAGCCTCGGCAGATGGCTGGCACGAACATCCAGCAGACCGCAGAATTCGGCCCATCGGCTCCTGCCAGAAGATACCTCTCACTTCACCCAAAAAACAACGCTTCCCATTTCCAGGCAAGCCCAAATTCAATGTTAACAGTCAATCACACAGCATACAAGATGCAGGATCGTTTCATGAAACCTGCCACTCCGCCGTACCAAGCAGCTGCTTTGTGCGCGCAATGGAGGCGCCGCGGCTTTGCTCGGTCTGTAAGCTGCGGTCCCTGGGATTGACGCTCACTTCGGCATAAATCTGATTGGCACCCGCCATCAGACAGAGTTCATCCGGCTCATGGACACCCATCGCACGTTTGGGCCGCACACACAGCTCCGTAATCGCACAGATTTTCGCCAGCTCCGCCGCCGAAATCTCCCCGCGGGCATACAGTTTGGTACCGGGGACACAGACGCGCTTCATTACGGCCATCACTTCAACCGGGTATTCGGTTGCACGGAAGATCTCGTCGACAATTTCCTCAGGGGTATGCTCCGGCCCGATGGGCTCCACACAGTAATAAAGCTCCAGTCCCGCCTGTTTCACCGCATCCAGCGTGGCGATTCGCTGCGCCGGATCCAGCTGGGTATCCACGCCTTCGCCCAGGCGGCGAATGTGATAAACACCCGTAAACCCAACCTGTTTCAGCCTCTGCGCATACGCTTCATCGAAATCTCCGACATTGGCCACAAACCGCATATCATCAGGCAAATGCTTTTTTATCGCAGCGCCATAACGCAGAAAGTCCTCTCTGCTGTAATTGGCCGTCGTCATCAAGAACAGCTCGTCCACCCCATCCGCCACCAGCTGGTCAGCGGTCTTTTCGGCGTCACCGATGGGCAGCACAAAGCTGTTTTGTTCCGCAAACACGTCCTTCGCCAGCGAGCAAAACGCGCAGTTTGCCGGACAAGGAGAGGCTTCGATGCCAATTTGCGCAAAGATTTTCCCCCTGCCTGAAAATCGCGTTCTGGCATCTCGGTTGGCAATACCCAGCAACGTATAATACGCCTGACTGCCGTTTTCAATGGCAAGCAACCGGACCGCATCCTCCCTGGTTAGCGTACCTCCCGCCTCCGCTTTGGCTAAAATCGTATTCAACATGTCATCATCCCTCATACAATCTCAATAATATAGCTTTGATACCACTCGCAGGCCTCGCGGACTGCCTTGCGCACCGGCATCCCGGCGCCCGACAAGACGTTTAGCCAGCCAACGCGCTCGGGCGGCACGTTTAGCCCGTCACATGGGGTCACATTTACCACATTCCCCACACAATCTGCCAAACGAAGCCCTTCGGTGGTTTGGATGAAGCCTTTGATGCGAAAGGCATATTCGGCAAACATCTCAATAAACTTCTGCAGCTCATACGGCGAGATGGTCGGCGCAATGGAGACCATCACTTTTCGCAGGGACACGTCCGCCGTCAGCGGCATGTCCTGCTGTGGCGCCTCCTGTGCGCGGGACAAAACATCCAAGATGCTCGCGTCCACTGCGCCAAAGGTGGTCTGCAAAATCGCGATGTCGGGGCGCTGGCCGCGGATCAGGTCCAGCGTCTGCTTGAGCTGTTCTGCGCTCGCCCGATCCACCTTGTTCACCACCGCCACATCGCTGGAAGCAAGCTGCTTTATACAGGTGCGCGCCGTCGCATACAGCTTGGGGAACCGGACAGCATCCACCAGGCAGACTGCGCCCTGGTAGTCGATGTGCGAAAACCGGTCGGTCTTGGCAAACAGCCTACGGACGCCGGTCGGGTCGGACAGGCCGGAAGCCTCCACCAGGATCACATCCGCCTGAAGATCCGCTGACTCATTTAATACCTTCTCAAACTGATCCAGGCGGCAGGAACAAAAGACGGAGCCGCCCGAAATCTCGTTGAGGTATGCGCCAAGGTCAGCCAGGAGGGCGCCGTCAACCCCTTCCTGGCCAAACTCATTGACGATGAGCTGAATCTTCTGCCCGGCAAACAGGCGGATGAAGTTCCGAAGAAACGTGGTCTTCCCAGCGCCCAGAAAGCCGGTTATCAAATAAAGCTTGCTCATCACACCGCTTACGCTCTCTTATTGCACGCTTCAATCGCATCCCGGATTGCCTGCTCCAGCTCCGCCTTCGTTGGAATGATGGAGCGGTATTTCAACTCACCATTGATGTACATAGACGGCAGGTTGGGAACCCCCATCTTGGCGCAGCGCGCAACGTTTTCCTTATAGATAAACTTATACTCGACCATGTCAATGGCATCGCCAAACGTCTCAACCGCCTGGTTGGCCGCATTCATCATATAGCTGCAGGCAGCACACTGCGCCGAATCGAGGGTAAACACTTCAATCAGCGGCTTTTTCAGGTTCGCATAATCCGGAATGACAACGCCCGAGGTATCAATATCCTCCGCCTGATAGTTTTTCACCATCTCGCGCACCATATCCGTCTCAATGGCAGCCTGGGCAACGCCGATGCAGTTTTCAATGGGCACATCATACGGCATGTCGCAGCCCGGCGCAAGGATAAAGTTCTTCTTAACCGGGATAGAATCCAGCAGATCCACCGCAAATTTCATGTTGTCCTGCTGATTGCCCAGCAGCATGATAGAGGTCAGCGGGATGTTGCCGCCGATGACCACATTGTATCTGTCTGTAATCTCCTTTGCAGCCAACAGGTCAACGTTTTCATCCACCGAAATGGAATCGGGGTTGGTCTGGCACATCACTTCAATGTTCCGGGTCGCATCGCCGCACACAAAGAAGGAAGAGAAAGCGCCCTTCTCGCGGATGTGACGGAACAGCTCGGTATAGGGCTCGGTCATATACTGCTCAAAGTGCGCCGTGGAAATCTGGGAAATCAAGGGATCCACAATGGCGATGACATCCATGCCGGCCTCTATGTAATAGTCTGCCATCTTCATGCACACGCGGTTACAAAACGCAAACAGACTGGCGACCTCGTCCTCAAAGTCAAACATGTCGGTAAACAGATTGTTGCCGCGCAGATGGGATGCCAGCGTGAAAGGACCGCAGATCAGCCCATACAGCGCCGTGGTTTCGCCGATCGCCTCTTTGAGGCGCTTCATGACCTCCAGCACATAGGGAATACGGCCCGACTCCTTGGTCGGAATCTTGCAGTCACAAGGCGTCTCAGGCGGCTCTTCATCACTGCCGTCCAGCGGGTGACCCGAAACGGACGGCGGGCAGTCTTTGGCCCACGTCAAATCACACCCAAGACACTCCGCTTCAATCTGCAGATCAAAAATCACGGGCTGCCCATCGGGTTTATACAGACGGTTGACTTCCATCAGGGATTCAAATGCCTTGTCCGCATCCGTCAGCATCTCGATGGCATCATACCTCTTCAGCTTGCCTGCATGCACGCCAGCAAAGGGCACCCAAGGTGCGCGCTCGGTTTCCTCATGGCGCAGGGTTCTAAATAATAGCTCTTTCATGACACGTTCCTCCTAAACCATTCTTTGATATAAAGTTCTCATCTCTGAAAATCAGTATACTACATATCATCCGTCCTATTATTGTACAATGTTTAGATTTTTTGAACGATTCCATGTATCTGACCCTCTATTGCGCATCAGGTATCCGTTTTTTTATGCAACATACCTCACATACACCCTGCTTTACTCCCAACTCATACTGCCAAATGTCCAACAAAAAACGGTATCGCTGTATTGCGATACCGTTTGTACGTTTACCGACTATTGTTTCACATCACGTGTGTTCCCCTGCGTTTTACAGGTAACTGTTGATGTCGTCCCGCATGCGGATGGCCTCTTCCCGCGCTGCCGCCGCAAAGTCCTGCTCTTCATAGTGATACAGCTTGTATGCACACATGATCCCCCGGGAGGAGTTCACAATGGCACCCAGCCCATCGGGGTTAAAGGACTTGGCAACATCTGCCGCCGTCCCGCCCTGCGCGCCGTACCCCGGCACCAAGAAATAGGTCTGGGGCATGCGCTTGCGGAGCTGCTCCGCCTGCTCAGGGTAAGTCGCCCCCACCACAGCACCCACGTTGGAATACCCATATGTTCCGATGCAATCGCTCCCCCACTTGGTGACCAGGTCCGCAACCCGCTCATACAGCGGAACCCCTTCCACCAGCAGGTCCTGCAGCTCGCCCGATGACTGGTTGGAGGTCTTGACCAGCGTGAAGATGCTTTTTTTATGTGCCTGGCAGTCCTTCACAAAGGGCGCAATGCCGTCCGTTCCCAAGTAAGGGTTGACCGTCACGCTGTCCGCCCGGAATTCAGCCTCCACGGGCGTCCCCTCCACGATGCACTCTCCCAGATACGCCGCAGAGTATGCCTCCGCCGTGCTGCCGATGTCGTTGCGCTTGACGTCTAAAATGACATACATGCCCTTATCCCGCGCGTATGCAATGGTATCCCGCAGGGCGATCATGCCGCCCAGGCCATACATCTCATAATATGCCGACTGGGGCTTCACAGCGGGCACAATGTCCCACAGGCTGTCAATCAGCCCCTTGTTGAACGCGAAGATGGCCGACCGGATGCCCTCCGTGGTCACACCGAATTCGTCAAAGCACTTCTTTTTGATAAATTGCGGGATGTATTCCATGCGCGGGTCCAGCCCAACCACCGTCGGGTTATTGGTCGCAATGATTTTCTTGATCAGTCTGTCCATAGACATGGTTGTTCATCGCCTTTCTCCAAATGATTTTAAACCAAAACGCCATGGTCCACCACGAGCCTTCCGCCCACAATGGTATACAGCGGCTTGCCGTACAGCGTATAGCCGTCATACGGGGAATTTTTGGACCGGGACACGAACGAGGCGACGTCCACCGTATAGGCCTCCTCGGGATCAAAGATCACAATATCCGCCGGCTTGTGTTCCGCCAGCATGCCCTTGCCTAAACTCAGGATACCCGCCGGGTTCACCGTCATCTTCCGCAGCAGCTCCATCAGCGTCAGATGGCCCGGCTTCACCAAATAGGCAATCCCAAGCCCCAGCGCTGTTTCAAAGCCCACAATACCGTTGAGCGCCTGCGCAAACTCCACATTTTTCTCATCCACGTGGTGGGGCGCATGATCGGTCGCAATGGCGTCAATCGTGCCATCCTTTAGCCCTTCTATCACCGCCGCCACATCCGCCTTGGTGCGCAGCGGCGGATTCATCTTTGCATTGGTGTTAAACCCCTCCACCGCAGAATCGTCCAGCGAGAAATAATGCGGGCAGGTCTCGCACGTCACGCGGACGCCGCGTCTCTTTGCCTGCCGGACCAGCTCAACGCCGCCGCGGGTGCTGACATGCGCGATATGGAGCGGCGCACCAACCGTCTCCGCCAGGATGATATCCCGCGCAATCATGACATCCTCCACTGCATTGGAGATCCCCTTAAGCCCCAAGTGCGTCGAGGTATAGCCCTCGTTTATGACCCCCTCATCCAGCAGGGAAAGCTCCTCACAGTGGGAGATCACCGTCGTATCAAACATGGATGCGTATTCCAGCGCGCGCCGCATGAGCGACGGATTCTCCACCGGCCTGCCGTCGTCCGAAATCGCAACCACGCCCGCGAACTTCATCTCTCCGATGTCCGCAAGCAGCTCCCCCTTCAGACCGCGGGACACCGCACCAATGGGATACACATTGACCGACCCCACCTGCGCAGCACGATTGAGAATGTATTCCACCAGCGGCGCATTGTCAATCACAGGGTTGGTATTGGGCATGCATGCAACCGAGGTGAAGCCGCCCATGGCGGCGCTCCTGGTGCCGCTTTCAATATCTTCTTTGTACTCAAAACCCGGGTCCCGCAGGTGACAATGCATGTCCACCAAGCCGGGAGACACCACTTTGCCCGCCGCATCAATCACAGTAAGCTCTTTGCTGTCAGACAGCGCGCTGGCATCCAGGTTCTCTCCCATTTTCTGCACCACGCCATCCGCAATGTATAGATCCATCACCTGGTCGAGGTTCGTCGCAGGATTGAGCACCCGTCCCTGTTTAATGAGAATATTCAACCTGACCACCCTTTCTGGTTAAAATATTGAGCACCGCCATCCGCACCGCAACGCCATTGGTGACCTGTTCATCGATGAAGCAGCCATCGTGCTCCATGACACCCGTCGTCAGTTCCATGCCGCGGTTGACAGGGCCCGGATGGAGCAGAATCGCATCGGGTTTGGCATACTTCATGCGCCGCTCGTCAATGCCAAAGAAGCGCGCATACTCCCGTGCGCTCGGAATGAGCCCCTTCTTCTGCCGCTCCAGCTGCATGCGCAGCCCCATCACAACGTCCGCGTCAATGAGCGCCTCCTGCACGCTGTTGTACGCTTTACAGCCAAGCTGCTCGATCTCTGCGGGCATGAGCGTGGACGGCCCGCCGACGGCTACCTCTGCTCCCAGCTTGGTGAGCCCATAGATGTTGGAGCGGGCGACCCGGCTGTGCTTGATGTCCCCGCAGATGGCGACCTTGAGGCCCTCGATCCTGCCCTTTTTCTCCTGGATGGTGAACAGGTCCAACAGCGCCTGGGTGGGATGTTCGTTCATGCCGTCCCCGGCGTTTACAATGGCGGATTTTGCATGTTTTGCCGCCAAATGGGGCGCGCCCGACATGGGGTGCCGCATGATGATGACATCGGTACCCATGCGGTCCAGCGTCCGCACCGTGTCCAGAAGGGACTCCCCTTTTTGCACCGAGGAGCCCGATGCTGTGATATTTGCAGCACTCGCGCTCATATACTTGGATGCCAGTTCAAAGGACATCCGCGTCCTGGTGCTGTTTTCATAAAAGAGTGTGACAATGGATTTCCCTTGCAAATGGGGTGTTTTTTTTGCGTTCTGCATGAGGATGTACTTCATGGTCTCCGCACTGTGCAAAATATACCGAATCTCATCTGCGGTCAGCTCCTTTAGCCCCAGCAGATCTTTATGACCAAACTGCATCTGGATATTCCCCCTATCTCTTTGGCATACATGCCGCGTTTACCGCTTGACCACTGCAACGCTGTCCTCTCCGTCCAGCTCCACGAAATTTACGTCGATGAGCTCGCTGCGGGCGGTTGGGACATTCTTGCCCACATAGTCCGCACGGATGGGCAGCTCCCGGTGCCCACGGTCCACCATGACCGCCAGCTCAATCCGGGCGGGGCGGCCCAGCTCCATAATCGCATCGATCGCAGCCCGCACCGTTCGCCCTGTAAACAGCACGTCATCCACCAGGATGATGGTCTTCCCTTCCACGACAAACTCAATGCTGGTGCTGTTGATGACCGGGTGCTCCGCAAGCAGGGACAAGTCATCCCGGTAAAGCGTGATATCCAGAATACCGACGGGCAGCTCGGCATGTTCCAATTCGCCGACCTGCTTCGCCAACCGGTTTGCGAGCAAAACGCCTCGCCGCTGTATGCCGATAAACGCCAACTGACCGGCGCCCTTGTTCTTCTCAATGATTTCATACGAAATCCGCTTGATGGCACGTCCCATGCCGTCGCTGTCTAAAATCTGGGACCTTCGTTCATCTGCCATGGTGATCGCCTCCTATTGATCCAGATTACAAAAAAAGCCCGCCAGTACCCGCAAACGGGCAAGGCAGACCAAAACAAGCATCTGGATGCTCGCTTTCTCTGGGCTCCTTACCAGTCTCACTGTACCGATTTAAAGGATACCAACCGCCAGCTTTTACCACTGGATTTCTTTTCCGTGTCTATAATATCATACCGTCTTGGCTTTGTCCAGGTCTTTTTCATGTGGTTTGCAAAAGTTTTAAGCTTGTTCATAAATGTACCTAAAAAAGGAAATAAAAAGCCGCCGCCACCGCACCCTATCTGGTGCATCACCAGCCCGATCAGGCAAGCGTATCGGCACCGTCCGCGGAACTGCTAATGTTATTGTTTGCATTTGATTGTCAGCTCAGTTTGCTCAGCCTCATTCTGGACGCGCTCGGCTTTTGATCATGATGCAAATGAGAGATGCACGCATGCAAGCAAAGAAGAAGAAATATTAAAATGCACTGAATGCCGTTGTCCAATGGGGCGCTGGAATACATCCGTGGGATTCCAAAACCTTTGGCCTGAATGACACGCTGCAGCGTTATGGGCGGCTTTTATACCAGGGGCTATTGCCTCAAACCTTGCCTTCAAGAAAAAAAATGTAAGAAACACGAAAAAAACTATTGCCTTTTTGTCCAAGCTATGCTATAATATTTTTCGTTGTCTGAGTTGCGACCTTATATTGGGAAGGTATGCAGCTACAAATGAAATCCTTTGTTTGCGTTTCTCAGTGAGTTTTCTCATAAGTGCAACACATGCGCCTGTAGCTCAGCTGGATAGAGTGCCTGGCTACGAACCAGTAGGTCGGGAGTTCGAATCTCTCCAGGCGCGCCAAATATTTTGCTGAGAAACGCAGTAGTGATGCTGGTTTCAAGATTTGCAGAAATCTTGAAACCAGCATTTTTTTATTCCCAGACAGATTCCACAGCCATTCGCAATATTTTCTATTGTATGACCTCATGGAAACTTTCAAAAAAAGATAGCAGCCGCGCCACAGGCGCACAGTCGCAAAAAAGGTGATAGCGGCAGCGAGCCATCGTGTGTGCGCTTACAAAGACAGGCGTGCCCGTTTGCGAAAGAGGCGCCGCAACGAAGCGTATGAAAAATGCCCACGTTTTTGCGTGGGCATTTTGAATGCGCAGCGCCGTTTGCTCCGGCGTGGCTCCACCGTCCAAAAATGATACGGGATCTCTCAGCCCACGCCATGGCTCCCAAAAATCCAAAGATTTTTTGGGAAAAAAGAGGAGAAAGGGAGCGGGCGGATGACGTCTTTTTTACAGAAGAAATAAAAAAACGTTGGAGCAAAGCGGACTTTGCTCCGACGTGGTGAACCATCCAAAAAGATACCCCGCGCCGCAGGCGCACAATCGCAAAAGGTTGGTCGTGAGCCGAAGGCGTTATGAGCGCGCTTGCAAGCGAAGCCTGCGCGAACGTGACCTTTTACCCGAAGGGCACGCGTGCGAATAAGGAGCGGCAGCCGATAAGGGGGAGCCGTGTTTTTGCATAAAAAAACACGGCGAACCAAAAGGCTCGCCGCGACGTGGTACGCCCGACTGGATTCGAACCAGCGACCTTGTGAGTCGGAGTCACACGCGCTATCCATCTGCGCTACGGGCGCATACCATGATTTTTGCAACGATAACGATTATACCACGTGCGTACAGGCTTGTCAAGCAAAAGATGACAATTCTTTTCAGAAAAAACATGGGACCATGGGTGAATACGGCTGGATGTCTGTAAAAATGTATTGGAACAAAGGGGGCTGAAGGAGGCAAATAAGCGCGTTGCTTAAACGGGATTGCGGCCGATGCATGTTGTGATCATTATAAAGCAACGTAACGAAAAAATAGGCCTTGACATCCCCTGATGGGAATGCTATAATAAAAAGTGGGGATTGTACGATACGCTATAGGGAGAGCGGAATCGTATCATGGTATCTGGGGATAGGACAATATGGGAAACGGACAGATTTTTCTGTCCGTTTTTTTTGCCAATTTTGATTTTCTCACATTGCCGTTCCTCTGTGACCGGGATCACATCAACCTGGCTTTATAGGGCAAAATCCATAAGATGGAAAGCGATCTTCAGATATTCTATTAAAGGCCGCGCTTGCACGAAAACGCCTTAAGGACCCCTGGTTTTTCGGATACTACGTGAAAGCAAAGGCGCGTCTCCCTTGAAACAGCATCAGGTTGTATATTTTGAGAGACTTTGCAATCTGTACAACAGCGTTTACACCATACAAACCAAGTCAACGATCGCTCCAGACAAAAGAGAGAATACGATCACAAATACAAGGTACAATACAAAGTGCTTGATACCAAGCACAATTTTCAGCGCACCGAGGTTCGTAATTTTGGTAGACGGCCCGGTGATCATAAAAGACGTCGCGGCGCCCATACTCATTCCGCTGGCGAGCCACTGCTGCAAAAGCGGGATGGTCCCACCGCCGCACATATAGAGCGGGACGCCGATGGTCGCCGCCATCAGCAGGCCAAAGCCCTCGTGATTAAAAAGGCTTGCAAAACCTTCCGCCGGGACATACCGCTGGAACAAAACAGAGAGGATAACGCCGACGAGAAACCATGGCCCCGTGGCCTTGATATTTCTGCCGATATTTTTGATCAGCCGCATCACCATGTTTGGGTCGGTATCCCGGCCGGCACGTTCCTCAAACTTGGTAAAGTTGAAAAAGCTTTTGTTCTGATAGAATATTCGAATCAGCACACCTGCCATCACGCCGCACAGAAAACAGGAAACAAACCGAATCGTGAGCATCATGGGGCCAAGTGCGGCGCTGTATATCAAAAGCTGCGGATTCAGCAGCACCGAACTCATCATAAATGCCGCCAGATAGTCGTCCCGCAGGCCCTTTTGGGAGAAAGACGCCGCAATGGGAATTGTTCCATACATACACAAAGGTGAAGCAATTCCCAAGAGGCTCGCCGGAATGATCCCAATGATTCCCAAATGTTTATCCTGAATGACCGTAAGCAGACGGTGAATTTTTTCCTTTCCAAAAACGGATACAACCGAACCAATCACGATTCCCAGCACCCAGTAGGGCAAAATTTGCCGGAGCTGGAGGTCAAAATAGTACCAGAGGTAGACCGCCTCTCTCTGGATGATTTCCATGATGCCAGTCATAATGCTTCACCGCCCCTCCCCGCATTATCCCGCAGGATGTATCGCCGCTTTCTGCGAACCGCAGAGCATCTCGTTCATGCTGCCCGTACGGTAACCCGTCAGATCCATCGAAATATAGATAAATCCGAGTTCCTTCAATTCCCGATTCAGCTGTTCTCTGCATTTTAACAGTTTTGCAAACTCCTCCGGCAAAACCTCAAGCCTTGCCAGATCGCCATGCACACGCACGCGAAACTGAGAAAAACCGAACTCCGCCAATATCTGTTCTGCGCGCTCCACCCTTTTTAACCGTTCGGGCGTTATCCGCTCACCATATGCGAACCGGGAGGCAAGACAGGCAAAAGAAGGCTTGTTCCACGTGGACAGCCCCAGCCTTTGAGACATCTCACGGATTTCCCGCTTGGTAAAGCCTGCTTCCTGCAACGGACTTTTGACGCCAAGCTCACGGATTGCGGCAATACCGGGTCGGTAGTCCCCGGTATCGTCAAGATTGGAGCCCTCCACCACCGCAGCAAGACCGTTTTTAAGAGCAATTTTCTGAATGGTTTCAAAGATTCTCTTTTTGCATAAATAGCATCGGTTGGGCGGGTTGTCCGCAAAACCATCAACGCGAAACGGATCAACCTCACAAACAATATGGCGTATCTGCGCCTGCCTGCAAAAGCGTTCGGCCTCTTCAAGCTCCCGGCAGGGCATCAGCAAAGAGCGCGCTGTTACAGCAACAGCCATATCACCAAGCGCCTCCTTTGCGGCCTTTAACAAAAAAGCGGAATCCACACCGCCGGAAAAGGCGACCGCCACACTTCCCAAAGAGCAGAGATTGGCTTTTAAGCGATCATATTTTGCATTTGATTCCATCTATGTAAGCTCCTTATCCAACCGGCTTCGAATTTCACAAATCGAAACGTTTTGTTCCGCCGCAATCCGCGCCACATCGTCATACTCTGTCTTGATGCGCTCGACACCGTATCCGGCGGACCGCTTGATGCGTACAGGTCCATACGGCGTTTCAGCTGTCTCCTCCGTCCGGCTTAATACATGCCGGACACAGCGGTGCTCCCGGATTCCAATGGTGGAAGTATAGCGAAAGACAGCCGCCAGCACCGCCTCTTTTTCCTCTGGCCTGCACATGCAGGAGAGCAGGACACCCGGGCGGTTTTTCTTCATGCCGGCCGGGGTTGTGAAGACCTCCAAAGCACCAGCTTCCAAAATCTGCCCGGTTGCAAAGCCGATTTCCTCCGCGGTCATATCGTCGATGTTGCAGCATAGCTCCAACACCTGATCGGGTGTGTCCTCTGTTTCGCCAAGCATGACGCGCAGGCAGTTTGCTGTTTCGAACTCCTTGGTCCCCATGCCGTAGCCGATTTTATTCACTTTCATCATCGGCATATTGCCAAAGGTATGGACAAAGTGTTTCAGCAACGCAGCGCCAGTTGGAGTGCATAATTCGCCCTGCACCGCGCCGCCGTATATGGGGATGTCCTTTAACAGATATGCAGTAGCCGGCGCCGGGACGGGAAGAATCCCGTGCGCACATCTTACCTGCCCGCATCCCACATGCACCGGGGAAGCGACAATCTGTTCCGGCGCCAGCTCATGAACCAGCATACAGACGCCGGTGATATCCGCGACCGCATCCATCGTTCCCACCTCATGAAAATGGATTTGGTCAATCTCTCTACCGTGCGCATGGCTTTCTGCCTCTGCTATCAAGTGATAAACGGCCAGAATATCGCTGCGCACCGGTTCAGGCAAAGCAAAATGGCCAATGATATGCTCAATTTCGTGCATACCAGTGTGGTGGTGTCCGTGGTGATGTTCGTGACCATGTGCGTGATGGTGATCATGCATATGTTCATCTTCCTGTTGGCCATTTACCGTAACTTTCACATGTGTGCCCGTGATACCGCACCGGACGGCGGTTTTCTTTTCTACTTGCACGCCTGGTATCCCAAGACCATTGAGCCTTTTGATAAACTCATCGGGCGCGGGATGCAGCTCCAGCAAGGCAGACAGCAGCATATCACCCGCCGCGCCCATATTGCACTCTATGTATAATGTTTTCATCTTACTTTTCTCCCATCTGGTTGATCATACTTGCCTGATACGCCGCGCCGAAACCGTTGTCGATATTCACCACACTCACCCCGCTGGCGCAGGAATTGAGCATGGACAAAAGCGCTGCCAAGCCGCCAAATGCCGCGCCGTAGCCGACACTTGTCGGCACGGCAATGACGGGGCAGTCTGCAAGACCACCAATTACGCTTGCCAGCGCTCCCTCCATGCCGGCAATGGCGATGATAGCTCTCGCGCTCATAATTTCTTCCGTGTGGGAAAGCAGGCGGTGAATGCCAGCCACTCCCACATCGTAAAGCCGCACCACGTTGTTGCCCAACACCTCAGCAGTCAGCGCCGCTTCCTCGGCCACCGGCATATCGCTGGTGCCGCCTGTGGCAACGATAATCTTGCCCTTCCGTTCCTCCGGCATTTTTCCGGCGATACCGATCCGTCCCATTTCATGATAAGTGAGGGGGATTTCCTTGTTTACGGCTTCCGCCTTTTCTGTGTCAAGCCGCGTAATCAAAACCGTTTGCTGCCCGTGTGCCTGCAATGCGTTTATAATACCAATAATCTGTTCCGCAGTCTTTCCCTGACCATAAATGACTTCTGCGATCCCCTGTCGGATCCCTCTGTGATAGTCGGGTTTTGCATACCCCAATTCAGCAAAAGGTTCGGTCTTTATGCGCAGCAATGCCTCATCAATCGAAACGCTGCCGTCTGCTACACGCTGTAACAAATGCCGTATATCCCATTGTTCCATTCGATTCACCTCTGGCAAAAAAGCGGCCCGCCGCATCTCTGCGGCAAAGCCGCCCGCACTTTGCTGGTTATTTCGTACTATTTTTCATAAGCGCTGCTTTGACCCTGCCCTGCGGATCCTTGATGAGCAAGACAGCAAGCCAGATGACAAGCCCCAACGCCACAACCGAGAACCCAAGATATGTGTCGTTTAACACATCTGCGCCCGCAGGCATAAAATATGCTGCGCCAAGCTCTATGTATTCAGCAATGGCGTCCACCAGCCACATCAGCGCCGCACCCCAGTACATGAGGCAAAGCGTACCAACATTCATGTCGTTTTTGGGGCTTATATACCATACCACTGTAGCAATGATCGCGGCAAACACTGTGATGAGTAATGTCATGCCTGTTTTCCTCCATTTACCGCTGCTCCAGCCGGATTCGGCTGTTTCTCCATTGCATTGGTAACCGCAACCATAACTGCCCAAACGGCTGTGACGAGAAGCGCCATGCCGACACCCGAAGTTGCCATTTCCCGGAGCATGATAGCTGCATCTGCGGGATTTGCCGCATTGGTCAGAAATGGGAACCATGGTGTGATCTCGCCGTGCCATACATGCTCAAAAGCAAGCAGCGCACTACCGCCCCAAAGCATGTTGTTCAGCCAACCCATCTTTTTCAGAAACGGGTTTTTTACCTCTGTTTTTTCCTGTCTTGCTGACTTATCCACTTTTTTCTTGATAACCGTTGTTACAACCGCTTCTGCTGCGGGTACTAATAAACAAGCCATTCTGGTATCCTCCTTTTTTATCCTCTTTGATTTCCAATTTTTTCAATTTTTCTGGATCATTCGTCAATGCTGACCAAATGGTAGGTCCGGCTTCCCAAACCAATTTCCTCCGCATGTTCCAGTGTGTGCAGACCATTTCTTGACTCAATCCGGTCAATCAGCGTTCCGCTCTGGCTCCTGTCGGTATTGTAAACAATATCAATGCAAGCCTGGTCCAGCGCCACCGGGTCGGTGGAAGCGAGAATGCCGACGTCATGCATATCCGGCTCCGCCGGATTGCCGTCACAGTCGCAGTCAATGGAAATATTGTTCATGACGTTAATGTAGACGACCTTGCCTTCAAGATAATCGACGACCCCAGAGGTGGCCTCAGCCATGGCTTCGCAGAACGCATCCTGGTCGCCGCCCATAAATGATGTCATGCTGTTGCCGCCGGTATGGATATAGTTTTTCCCCTCACTGGAAGCAATCCCGATGGACATATTCTTGATTGCTCCGCCAAAGCCAGCCATGGCATGTCCTTTAAAATGGGCCAAAGAAATCAGAGAATCATAATTGGCAAGATTTGCGCCCACATAGTTTTCGTGAATTGTCGTACCATTTGCAATGGGGATTTCCAAAGAGCCGTTTTCATCCATGATATCCACATCCGCAATTTCAGTAAAGCCGTGGTCCTCCGCGACCTGATAATGCATAGCCGTATTGGCGCGGCTGCCGCCGTAGGCAGTATTACACTCAACAATGGTTCCGTCCACGCTCTGTACCAGGTCTTTAATGAGCTCCGGCCGTAAATAATTGCTGTTGGGCGGCTCGCCGGTCGACATTTTCACCGCCACATTCCCCTCGGCTTGGAATCCAAGCTGATTGTAAATTTTTACAAGTGCTTCGGGCGTAATTTCCGTTGTCATATAAACCGTGGGATCAGCTGCGTCAGCCGGCGTCTCCGTTTCGGACGGCGCTGCAGTGGGCGTTTGGTCTGGCTGGCCGCCTGCCGGCGCATAAATGGTAACGGTTTGTGTAGCTTGGTCCCATTCCACCGTAAAATGAAATCCTTCGGCAATAAACCGGATGGGCATCATAGAACGGTCATTGACAGTCATGGGGGCAACATCCAACGTGCTGACGGTATCATTCAAATACGCTTCCGTACTGTTTATGACAAGTCGGATGACATCCTCCTGATAGGTAAGCGTCACTGTTTGACTTGCCCCGTCCCAATCCACGGTTCCGCCGACTGCCTCCATGATTGCCCGAATGGGCACGAGCGTTCTGCCTGACCAAAGCAAAGGCGCCGTACCGCGACCGGGGTCGATCTCCTGCGACATCCCGTTTACTGTCATTTCCGGATTGCCGATTTGCAATGTAAGCACGGTTTCTTCATCCGCTGATGTAACGGTTTTCATACCGCCGCTTAACAACGCCACTGCCGCAAATATCAAACAAACCGCGACAATGGTGGCAGCAAATAGCAAGCCTCTTTTTCCGTTCGCTGATCTTTCCAATTTTTATACCTCCTTTAAAAATATATTTGTAAATCATTCTTTGCTTCTATTATATATCTACAGATCTGTAAGTTCAAATACTTATAATACATATATCTTAATGCCTGCAAAGCATGATAATGTAGCCGCTCGCCAAGCCTTTACCCTCAGGTATGCAATGCACCACTGCCTGTGCAGCTGCCGGTTCTTGTATTACTGGAAATGGCCGCTGTTTGTTCTCCGTTCTGGTCCACCACCAGCGTTTCATCTGTACAGGCCACATTCTATCGCAAGGTTATTTACTTGCCTGCTAGAAGAGAAAGCCCCCTTCCCAAACGGGATAGGGGGTATATTCCGAAAACAACCTGAAACAAGTCATTCCTTCCATTGTTGATATACAAACCTTATCGACGATTGAGGATTTGTTTGAGTCGTTGTCGAACAGAATCAACTGTTTCTATCTTGTATCGCTCATTCAGTTTCTCCACAATACAAGATTCATTGTGCTGGTCCATCAGCGATCACCAAAATAAGGCCTCACTCATCCAGGCGAGGCCTTATTTTTCCAATGATTGCAACTGCTTATCCCACCATCACAGCATCCAGTTCAGGCACCCACTCCACCGCAACATCCATCGCCACAGCAACCGCCTCCAGCTGCACCATCGCATAGCCATTCACCATCTGCGGCGGGACGTCCATCACCGTGTCTACCCCGTTCTTGCCCAACACCGGGTTCCCATACT